>QZKJ01000078.1 GCA_003605035.1 Desulfurivibrio sp. | reverse complement strand
AATCCGGGCTGTCCGGGGAAACCGGGCCGGTGATCTCGCCGGCGATCAGGTCGATGTGATCAACCACCGGGGTATCGCCGTTGTGGTTGGTCGCCGGGCTCATGAATTTGATCTTGATCACCAGCGGGTCCTTGGCGGACTTATGTTTGCTGAGCTGCAGGTCGCCGCCCATCGCCGCCACCAGGGAGTTCTGTCTGGCGGTGAATTCCAGGGCGTTGATCAGGTCTCCCATGACATGGAAGGAATTGCCGGAGCGCAGGCCGTCGGCGATTTCAGCCAGAGAGATGTCGCCGTCGCGGTTTGCGTCAACCGCCCTGGTCCAGGTCTTCTGGTATTCGCCGGGAAAGAAGTCGTCACCCCCGGCGGTATAATGCCGATGGTAATCGGAGCTGGCAAAGTTGTACCAGTGACGTCCCTCACCCAGCAGGGCGTCCCACAGGCCGCCAACGGTGGCGGTGTAAAAGCCGGTTCCGCCGTAGGTGCCGCCGAAGGCCTCGGCGGTGTCGAAGCCGCCGCGGTCGCTGTTGACCTGATGGCCCGGTGCGCCTTCAAAGCCGAAACAGACGTCGGGTCCGGCGTTGTTCAGATCCCGGAAATTATTGATGTCGTAGCCGCCGGTGCTCCAGGCGCCGTTTCTTTCTATATGGGCGAAAATGATCCAGCCGTTGTCGATTCTGTCCGCATCGAGCTGCTGCTGCATCCAGGCGCAGCCGGCCACCGCATCGGCGTGCTGCTCCTCCACTGATTTGCTGGTGATGATCTTGCTGCCGTCAACCCACTCATAGATCTTGCCGTTTTGCTTGGCCAGCACGCCGTAGGGGGTCTCTTCGCCCACCCGGCTGGTGTCGTCGTCGGATTTGTCGAAGATGAACTCGAAGGCGCTGATGGCGCCGGCATCCTCGGCAACGATGCCGGTGCTGCAATGCTCATGGCCGGGGACGTTCCATTCCACCCCCGAAGCGATCTTTCTGTCCGCATAGAGGTCGCGATTGCGCTCGATATCCGGATAGACGAAATCCCGCAGGGACTGCCAGCGGTACATCAAACCCTTTTCCGGGAAGTCGCCCAGGATCGGGTTGACCGGATATTTGCTGGTGTCAAGCCATTTCACGCCCTCGCCGTCGGTAGGCCGCGCTCCGCCATGCTCGGAGTTGGCCCACCAGTCAAGACCGAACTCGTTGTTTTTCCCCATGACGTAATCAAAGGCGGTTTTGCCGTCCGTGTAGAAGGTGTGCTGATGAAAATCGCCGGCCAGCCAGTTGCTCACCCCTTTTTTGTGGTCATGGCGCTTGTCGTAGTCATGGTCACCGCTAAAGGCGGTGGCGGACATCATGAACGGTACAGCCAGGGTTGCCGTCAAGGCAATTGCTTTCAGAGATCTCTTCATTGCTTTATTCCTTTTAGTGCATAATTTGATGATGAAACACTCCTTGAATACTCCTCTCCTCCTTGGTCAAGCTGTCTGGGGTCACCTCCTCATCCATGTCAGTTTTTCTTATCAATGTTCATCCGGAAATTCCGGTTGGGTTCTGGCTCGCGCCGGTTTTGCCGGCAGAATGACACGCTGATTCCCCTGTGCCTGTGGGTTGCCGTCATGGTAAAAGGGGAGTATGAGATTTTGATAAAGAGGGGGATAGATTTGTGTTAGGAGTTAATTAAAAATTCATTACCAAGCGAATTTCTTTGTTTTTTTGTATTTTTTCTTTATTTTCAGCCGTACTGTTTGTTAGCATTTTTCTAAGGCAGGGTCATGATGACAACAGGGAATAAATAGAAAGGAGCAGACTGTGGATGATGTGAAAAGAATTCTGGTGCCCGTGGATTTGTCCCGCGCTTCTACCGTGCTTCTGCAATATGCCAATGCCTTTGCCGAGAAATTTGCGGCGGGACTGGTTTTTCTTTTCGTGGCGGAAGACCCTTTCAGTTATACGGGGGTTCCCGTTGAAATCCGGCTCGATCCGTTTGATGAGAACGTTGAGGCCTTCGCCCGGCGCAGTATGAAAAATTTTTTCGAGGAAAATCGAGGACATGTCACGGGGGAATATGAAAGCGTCGTACTCACCGGTCATCCTGCCCGGGAAATCATCAACTTTGCGGCGCGGGAAAAGATCGATCTGATTATCATCGGCACCCACGGTTTTACCGGGCTTGATCGGATGATTTTCGGCAGCGTAGCGGAAAAGGTCCTCAAAATGGCTCCCTGTCCGGTGCTGGTGGTCAATACTTACCAGGAAGAGGAATAGCAGGGAAAGGGGAGGCAGGGCGGCCTGGCAGGGCCGGGCTTACAGGATGCCTTTTTCCTGCCAGAATCTGATGGCGCCGGGATGGAGAGGGGTGACGATGCCCTTGATGCCGTCCTTGACGGACATTGCCCCCGCGGTCTTTTTCAGGCTGCGCATGTAGGCCAGTCCCTCATCGGTATAGATCAGGGAGAGCAGGGTATAGACAACCTCCGCCGGTACGTCCCGGTTGGCTACCCACAGCGCGGAATCCTGGTATGATTCAACATCCCGGTTCACCCCCCGGTAAGTGCCGGCCGGGATGACGACCTTGGAGAAAAACGGGTATTTCTTGAAAAAGCCGTTGGTCTCCGCGGTCTGGTAGAGATCGACCAGATCAATGTCGTTGTTGTCGGCGGCCATGACCGCCGCGTCGCTGGGAAAACCGACAAACAGCCAGAAGGCGTCGAGCTGCTTGTGGCCGAAGGAGAATGCCGCATCGTTATAGCCCATGGGGTGTCGGTGGATAGCGTTCCACAGGCCCAGGTGGCTGAAGAGACGTTCACAGTTGGCGTAGGCGCCGGAGCCCTGATTGCCTACCCCCACATCGAGGCCGGCAAGCTGGCTGAGTCTGGTTATCCCCGAATCCTTGCGGACAATGAGCTGGGCCGGAGCGCCATAGAAGTAGCCGACCGCCAGCACATTTTCATAGCGATTCGGGTCGTCTTTCAGCAGGCCGTTGCGTCCCATGTACAGCTCGCCGGAGTAGACCACGGCCATGGCATAGGCGCCTGCATGGACCTTGTGCAGATTTTCCACCGAGCCGGCCGAGGCCCTGGCCTGCACCTTGAAATCCGGGATCTGTCTGACCGTCTCGTAGGCGGCGATGCCGGCGGCCATGAACTGGAAGGTGCCGCCGGCCGGGCCGCCGCCGAAAATATAGATGTCCCCGGCCAGGGCGGCAGGGCAGCAAGTCAGGAAAAGCGCCAGCAGGGCGCCTGTTCTGGCCAGGTATTTCAGGAAAAGATTCTTCATGGTTCTCAGTTATGCGCGTTAAGTAAATGCGGTAAGGGTTCCTTTCGGTCTCCTGTCTGCTGATTAAAAAAGGGCCGCCTTGAGAAATTCTCTGTTCAACCGGGCAATATGCCGGATGGATATGCCTTTCGGGCAGGCGGCCTCGCATTCCCGCTCGTTGCTGCAGTTGCCGAAACCGAGTTCGTCCATGCTGCCGACCATGTTCAGGGCCCGCAGCCTGCGTTCCGGCTGTCCCTGGGGCAGCAGGGCCAGCTGGGAAACCCTGGCGCTGACAAAGAGCATGGCAGAGGCATTGGGGCAGGCCGCCACGCAGGCGCCGCAACCGATGCAGGCGGCGGCGTCCATGGCCTGTTCCGCGGTCTGCTGGGGGATGGCAATGGTGTTGGCGTCCGGCGCCCCTCCGGTGTTGACCGAGACATAGCCGCCGGCCTGGATGATCTGATCCAGGCTGCTACGGTCCACCACCAGGTCCTTTTCGATGCGGAAGGCCCTGGCGCGGAACGGTTCGATCACCAGATGATCGCCGTCTTTGAAGTGGCGCAGGTGCAGCTGGCAGAGGGTGGTGCCCGGTTCCGGCCCGTGGGGCTGGCCGTTGACCACCGCCCCGCACATGCCGCAGATCCCCTCCCGGCAGTCATGGTCAAAGGCCACCGGTTCCTGTCCTTCCAGGGTCAGCCTTTCATTGAGCACATCAAGCATCTCCAGAAAAGACATGTCGGCTGACAGGCCGGCAAGGCTGTAACGTTGAAAGCTTCCCGGGGCCTCCGGGTTTTCCTGCCGCCAGATTTCCAGGCTTATGTTTATTTTTCTGCTCTGCATCTATTTATAACTGCGCTGGCTGGGCGTGACATTCTCAAAGGTGAGCGGTTCCTGGTGCAGCATGGGCCTCTCAGTTGTACCCCGGTACTGCCAGGCGGCCACATAGGCATACCTTTCATCATCCCGCCTGGCCTCGTGTTCTTCGGTCTGGCTTTCCTCCCGCAGATGGCAGCCGCAGGATTCCTGCCGGTGCAGGGCGTCCATGACCAGCAGTTCGGCAAATTCAAGAAAATCAGCCAGTCTGCCCGCCCGCTCCAGGGACTGATTGAGCTGTCGGCCGCTGCCGGGGATCAGCACATTGTGCCAGAATTCCTCGCGGATCTGCGGGATGCGGGCCTGGGCCTGCTGCAGGCCGGCGCTATTGCGGGCCATGCCGCAATGGTCCCACAGCAGCCTGCCGAGTTCCCGGTGGATATCGTCCACGGTCCGTTTCCCCTGCACTGCCAGCAGTCTGGCCAGGTGTGCCTCGACCTCTTTTTCGGTATCGGCAAAGAGGCTGGCCGATCCGTCCGGTTCACCGGGCGCGCAGCAGGAGAGATACGTGCCGATGGTGTTGGGCAGGATGAAGTAACCGTCGGCCAGCCCCTGCATCAGCGCGCTTGCCCCGAGACGATTGGCGCCGTGGTCGGAAAAATTCGCTTCACCGAGCACAAAGAGGCCGGGGACGGTGCTCATCAGATCATAATCAACCCACAGGCCGCCCATGGTATAGTGTACGGCAGGGTAGATCATCATGGGCTGTTTGAGCGGGTTCCGGGCCGTGATCTTTTCATACATCTGGAAGAGGTTGCCGTACTTGCGGTAAATGGTCTCCATGCCGTCCCGTCTGACGGCATCGGCAAAGTCCAGATAGACGGCCAGGCCGGTCTCGCCCACCCCCCGGCCGCGGTCGCACACCTCCTTGGCATTGCGGGAGGCCACGTCCCGCGGCACCAGATTGCCGAAAGCGGGGTATCTGTTCTCCAGGTAGTAATCGCGCTCCGCTTCCGGGATCTCGCCGGCCGGTCTTTTGTCTCCTGATTTTTTCGGCACCCAGACCCGGCCGTCGTTGCGCAGGCTTTCGCTCATCAGGGTCAGCTTGGACTGGTAGTCGCCATGCACCGGGATGCAGGTGGGGTGGATCTGCACGAAACAGGGATTGGCGAAAAACGCCCCCCGCTTATAGGCTCGCCAGACCGCGGTGACGTTGGAGGCCATGGCGTTGGTGGAAAGATAGTAGACGTTGCCGTAGCCGCCGGTGGCCAGCACCACGGCATGGGCCGCATGGGAGGCGATGGCGCCGGTCCGCATGTCCCGGGTGACAATGCCTTTTGCCCTGCCGTCCTCCACCGCCAGATCCATCATCTCCTGGCGGCTGTGGATGCTCACCTTGCCCAGCTGCACCTGGCGCATCAGGGCGCCGTAAGCGCCAAGGAGAAGTTGCTGGCCGGTCTGCCCTCTGGCGTAGAAGGTGCGGGAGACCTGGGCCCCGCCGAAGGAGCGGTTGGCCAGCGAACCGCCGTATTCCCTGGCAAAAGGCACCCCCTGGGCCACGCATTGATCAATGATGTTGTTGCTGAGCTGGGCCAGCCGGTAGACATTGGCCTCCCGGGCCCGGAAGTCGCCGCCCTTGATGGTGTCATAGAAGAGACGGAAGATGCTGTCGCCGTCGTTCTGGTAGTTCTTGGCGGCATTGATGCCGCCCTGGGCCGCGATGCTGTGGGCCCGGCGGGGGCTGTCATGCATGGTGAAAACCCGCACCCGGTAGCCGAGTTCGGCCAGGGTGGCGGCGGCGGAAGCGCCGGCCAGACCGGAGCCGACCACAATAATGCTGTACTTTCTCTTGTTGGCCGGATTGATCAGCCTGCCGGCAAAACGGTGTCTGTCCCATTTTTCCGCCAGGGGGCCGTCCGGTATTCTGGCATCAAGTGTCATCTGGTCTCACCCTTTAGCGCAGAAACTCTTTGATCAGCAAGGTGCAGAGCGGAATGAACATGAAGACGGCGGAGAGCACCACTGCCGCCCCCAGGCTGCCGTGGCGCAGCGCTGCATTATATTTCGGATGGTTGATGCCCAGGCTCTGGAACAGGCTCCAGAAGCCGTGGCTGATATGCAGGGCGAGTACAGCCATGGCGGAGATATAGAACAGCGCGTAGAGAGGCTGGCGCAGTACGTTTCTGACAATTTCAGAAATGGGAATGGCGCGATCCGTGAAGTGAAAGTTCACCAGGTGCACCGCCAGAAAGATCAGGATAACCACCCCGGTATAGGGCATGGTGCGTGAGCCCGGGGTGCGGCCGCCGGAGGATTTTTCCACCTGGTAGCGGACGGGTCTGGCCTGATTGTTCTGCAGAAAAAGGGTGAGGCCGAGAAAAATGTGCAGCAGAAAAGCGGCAAGCAGGCCGAGCTCAAACAGGGGGACCAGGAAGCCGAGGGAATGCAGTTTTTCGGCATAGGAGTTGAAGGCTTCGCTGCCGAAGAATGTCATGGAGTTGCCTATGCCGTGGGCCACCAGGAACAGGCTGAGTATTGCCCCGCTGACTGCCATGAGAATCTTCTGGCCTACCGATGACCGTAATGTCTGGCTGAGCGTCATGACTGAAAGTTGTTATCAAAAAAAAGGGGTCGGCTAAGGGCTGCTGGAAATACGAGTTAGTTTACTATATATAGCATCGGGTCATAAAAAACCAGTAGATTTACCTATTTTGTTGGCGAGCCTGCAAGGCGATGAAACAGGGTTGTGCAGTCTGTGCCGGAATTGTTATATAAAATTACAGGGATTCCTGGCAATATTTTTGACAAAATTTATGAGTAAGGCAAAGGGCCGCAGCGGCAGGGGTTGCAGCCGTGGCACGCAGGTGGAAGACGTGCGGGCCCTTCAGCGGGGCATCATTTTTTTCAGGAGATAGAGCAGGCCGTTCTGTTCAAGTCTTGTGAGCCCGGCCTGGCATGCCAGGCTGACGGCCTGCGCGTACTCGGCATGGGCCAGCGGCTTGTCGATGGGCGGGTATTTGTTTACCTTGTACAGGGGGCGGTACTGTTCCATGACATTGACAAAGGTCTGGCTGGAGAGTTTTGCCAGGAAATGCATGATTTCCGCCGTTTCGGCAAGGCCGCCGGGCATGACCAGATGGCGGACCAGTAGACCCCTGACGGCAAGGCCCTGGTCATCCAGCTGGAGATTGCCGACCTGCCGGTGCATTTCGCTGATGGCCTCTCTGGCCCTGTCCGGGTAATCAGGGGCATTGGCAAAACGTCTGGCTGACTCGCTGTTCCAGAACTTGAAGTCCGGCATGTAGATGTCGACAATGCCTTCCAGCAGCCGCAGGGTATCCACCGTGTCGTAGCCGCTGCTGTTGTAAACCAGGGGCAGGGTGAGCCCCTTGTCAATGGCCGCGGGCAGGGCCGCGACAATCTGCGGCACCACATGGCTGGGGGTGACCAGGTTGATGTTGTGGCAGCCCTGTTTCTGCAGGCTGAGCATGATGGCCGCCAGCTGGCCGCTGTCCACCTCGATCCCTTCACCCTGGTGGCTGATGCTGTAATTCTGGCAGAAGACGCAGCCAAGATTGCAGTTGGTAAAAAAAATCGTCCCGGAGCCGCTGACCCCTACCAGACAGGATTCCTCGCCGAAATGGGGGCAGTAACTCGCCACCACCGCCTCCTTGCCGGTACGGCAGAAACCCAGCTCGCCGGCCGGCCTGTTCACCTGGCAGCGACGCGGGCAGAGTGTACAATCGGCAAGAATTGTGCTAAGCTGTTCGATTCGTTTACCCAGCTCGCCTGCCTGCTGCAGGGCGAGATAGCCTGCTGTTTTTTTGTTTTTTGTCATTTCATGGACACGGCAAAAATGCTAGTGTGGCTTTCCGTTGCTGATGTTGTATTGGAGACAATCTTAACAGGAATGAAGGGAACCTGTCCATGCCGGGATGGCAAGAAATACTGAAAAAAAGCATCACCAGGGCCGGCGATATTCCGGAACACTTCGCCCCGGATGTCGATGGCATTGCCCGGGCGGCCGCGGTCTTCCCCATGCGGATCAATCCCTACTATCTGGGACTCATCCGGGAGAAAGACGACCCCCTGTGGAAACAGGCGGTACCCTCGCCTGAAGAGCTGCAGGACGAGGTCTGCGTGGCGGACCCCCTGGATGAGGAAAATCTCAGCCCGGTGCCCAATCTGATCCACAAGTATCCGGACCGGGTGCTCTTTCTGGTCTGCTCCCAGTGTGCCATGTACTGCCGTTTCTGCACCCGCAAGCGCAAGGTGGGCACCGAACGGATGGTGATCAGCAGGGAGACGCTTGCCGCGGGTATTGATTATATCAAAACGCATCCGGAAATCAGGGACGTGCTGATCTCCGGCGGCGATCCGCTGCTGCTGGCCGATGAGCGGCTTGCGGAAATTCTGACCGCGGTGCGGGCCATCCCCTCGGTGGAAATCATCCGCATCGGCACCAGGGTGCCCTGCACCCTGCCCATGCGGGTTACGCTGAGGCTGGCCAGGCTGCTGAAGAAATTTCATCCCCTGTACATCAACACCCATTTCAACCATCCGGCGGAGATCACCGCGGAGGCGGCGCGGGCCTGCGGCCGGCTGGCCGACGCCGGTATTCCGCTGAGCTGCCAGACCGTGCTGCTGCGCGGCATCAACGACGACCCGCAAACCATGCGGGAACTCATGCACCGGCTGCTGCGCATCAGGGTGCGGCCCTATTATCTGTTCCAGGGGGACATGACCCGCGGCACCAATCATTTCCGCACCTCCATTGCCACCGGCCGGCAGATCATGCGCTCCCTGATCGGCTTCACCTCGGGGCTGGCGGTGCCGATGTATGCCCTGGATGCGCCGGGCGGCGGGGGCAAAATCCCCCTGCTGCCGGATTATGTAAGCGAGGATGGCGACCGGCTGGTCTTTACCAATTACTGCGGCAGGACCTGTTTTTACGAAAATGTCAGGTAACCGGCGGCTTGCCTGCCGGCAAGCCGGCTCCGATGTTTGCTTGTGTTTGCGGAATTTGTATGTTATTTTCGCCGGCCACCAGCGCTGATGGCAGTTCCGCGCTCAGGCTGGCCGGTTTTCGCTGTGGGAGAAGAGATCGATATGGATGATGTCATGCAGAAAAAACAAGCTGGCTATGGCGCATATATTGTGCTGGGCCTGGCGGCAGTGCTGCTGTCGCTGTGGTCCCTGGGGTATCGGGGGCTGTGGGCTTCCGAGGGGCGCTGGGCCGAGGTGACCCGTGAGATGCTGCAGAGCGGGGATTTCTTCCACCCCAACATCAACGGCCAGCCCTATTTTGACAAGCCGCTGCTGACCTACTGGCTGGTGGCCGCCGCCTCCCTGGTCACCGGCCAGCTCAATGAATGGGCCGTCCGCCTCCCCAGCGCCCTCTCGCTGCTGGTTGCCGTGGCGATCACGGTCTGGCTGGGCCTGAAATTATGGTCCCGTCAGGTTGGCCTGACCGCCGGCTGGTTTCTGCTGAGCACCTACAGCATCCTGTTCTGGTCCCGCACCGGTGTCGCCGATGTGGAAAATCTTGCCGTCATCCTGCTGGCCGTGGCCTGGTACTGGGCCTGGCGCGACCGGCCGAATTTCCTCTCTTTTCTGGTTTTTTATCTGATCCTCTTCATCGGCGCCCAGCTGAAGGGGTTGACCGCCGTGGTGGTGCCCATTGCCGCTTTGCTGCCCGATGTGGTGCGCGAGAGGCGTTGGCGGAGCTATCTGAGCTTTTCCCATGTTCTTGCCCTGCTTCTTGGCAGTCTCTGTTACCTGGCGCCGTTTTTCTATGCCTCCATGACCAGGCCGGATTACCAGTCAAGCGGCCTGGCCCTGGTTTTCCAGGAGAACATCCAGCGTTACTTCGACCCCATTGATCATGTGGAGCCCTTTTATATCTATTTTTACGAGGTGCCCATTCTGCTGCTGCCGTGGGTACCCCTGTTCGCCGGGGCCCTGCTTGCCGGGCTGCCCCGCTGGCGGCAGCTGGATAGCCAGACCCGCTGGCTGATCAAGGCCGTGGCCATGATCTTTCTTTTCTTCAGCGCCTCCGGCTCCCGCCGCAGCTACTATATCCTGCCCATTGTACCGTTTATCGCTCTCTGGCTGGCCGTTTATGTCGGCAATGCCGGCGGCTGCGGGGCCCTGTCCAGTCAGGCCATCGGTCGTCTGCTGCGCTGGCTGCAGCAGCTGCTGATCTACCTGCTGGCCCTGCTCGAACTTGCCAGCCCGCTGCTCCTGCCGCTGGTTGCGGAGAAAACCGGGTTTGTTGTTCCTGCCGGTCTGCCGCTGGCCACCCTGCTCACCGGCACAGCCACGCTTGGCGTGTTGCTGCTTGACTGGCGGAGGCCGGACTGGCTGGCCCGCCTGACCGGAACCCCGGCAGGCATCGGCGGGCTGCTGGTGGCGGTCTCCATCATTCTCGGCGGTTATTTCTGCTGGCAAACCAGGCCCCTGGAAATCTACCGCACCGAGCGCCCCTTTGCCCTGCAGCTGAAAAGCAGGCTGGGCGATCTGCCGCCTGAGCGTCTCGTCTTTTACGAGAAACCCGAACCGAACGTGCTGTTTTATCTTGGTCTGCCACGGCCGGCCACGCTCATCGAAAATCCTGAGCAGCTGCGGGATTTCATGGAAAAGAGCCGGGATGAGTATATTCTGGTGATCAGGCGCAAGACCATGGAATCGCTGGTCGCAACTCTGCCGCAGCTTGCCGGTCTGCAGCCGGGTTTGGCGGAAGAATCTTTTGCCTGGCAGAAACCCTCAAAAAAACTGATCGCTTATCATTTCGGCGGGCAATAAGCTTAAGCGCGCCTCACGTTTTTTTGCGCACGGCCGGCACTTACGGCGTTTGCGGGCATAACGGCTGAAATCGGCCTGTGCACGGGGGATCGCCTCCACGTATTGTTGATTATTTTCCGGTTAAAATTCTTTTGACATTCTGATCTTACGAGCTATAATGACCACGTTTTTGCGTGCGATGAAACCCAGGACATGGAGTGCCGCTCAGGCCAGCCCCTTCCTGGATTTTTTTTTAAATGTGTAAAAAGGTTTCTCAATGGACGACCCTAGCCCTGGTAGGCATAAATTGCTGGCAGCAAGCCCGGAAGCTGACCGACTGCAGTGGCGGCATGCGAAAGGTGGCGGGGTCTCAAGCATGATTCCCTGACCCGCTCGTTTTTACCCGCTCCTCCTCCAGTCAGTCTTTTTGTTGCTGTCCAGACTGGAGGTGAACAATGACCACTCCTGAATACGCGCAGGATCTGCGCATCCTTCTTCTCAGCGGCGAGGCCGAAGCCCGCCGCGATCTCTGCAGTGAGCTTCCCGAGGCTACCCTTGCCGAGATGCTGACCGGCGAGTCCCCCCAGGCTGTCTGGGAGTTGCTTTCCCTGATGCGGCCGTGGAAGCGGGCTGCGGTATTCGGCTACTTCAATCTCGATTTTCAGGTCTATCTTACCGAGAATATCAACAGAGACGAGCTGGCCGACCTGCTCACCGAGATGTCGGCCGACGAGCGGGTCGATCTGTTCAAGCGTCTGCCGGATGAGGCCAAGGAGTCGGTGTTCCCCCTGCTGGCCAAGGCTGAGCGGGAGGATATCCGCAAACTCAGTTCCTATGAGGAAAACATGGCCGGTTCGGTCATGACCTCGGAATATGTCACCCTGACCCCCGATATCACCGCAACCGAGGCCCTGGCAAAGCTCCGCCGCCAATGGCCCGGCAAGGAGACCATCTATTACGCCTATGTCATCGGAGAAGGCAGACGGCTGCTCGGCTTTGTCTCCCTGCGCAAACTCATTCTGTCCAAACCGTCCGCCTATGTGGGGGACATCATGAAGGCTGAGGTGATTTACGTCCGCGCCGTTGATCCCCGCGAAAAGGCGGCGGAACTGATCGCCAAGTATGATCTGATCGCCCTGCCCGTGGTCAACGGCGGGGCCGCCCTGGTCGGCATCATCACCCATGACGATGCCCTGGACGTGGTCACCGAAGAGGCCACCGAGGACATGCTGCGCATGGCCAGCACCGACTCGGAGGAATATGAAAATACCTCCATTCTGCAGAGTATCCGCCTGCGCAGCCCGTGGCTGACCTTGAATCTTGCCACCGCCATGCTCTCATCGTATACGGTCAGCCGTTTTCAGGATACCATCTCCCATTACGTCATTCTGGCCGCCCTCATGCCGATCATCGCCGGTCTCGGCGGCAACGCCGGCACCCAGACCCTGGCGGTCACCGTGCGCGGCATCGCCCTGGGCAAGGTGCCGCTGGGTTTCGGCCGCAAGGTCATCATGCGGGAGGCAGGGGTGGGCCTGCTCAATGGCGCCTTAATCGGCCTGCTGGTCGGCGCCATTGCCATGTTCGGTTTTCATAAGCCGTGGCTGGGGCTGATCATGCTGCTGGCCATGGTCTGCAATCTCATCATCGCCGGTCTGATCGGTTCCGCCATTCCGCTGGCTCTCAAGGCCTTAAAGCTTGATCCGGCCCTCGGTTCCAGCGTTTTCATCACGGCAGCCACCGATGTCAGCGGCTTTTTCGTTTTCCTCAGCCTGGCCACGCTGATGATGCCGCTGTTGCAGTAGGAGGGAAAGAAACTGACTCCCGAAACCAAACGGGCATCCCGCCGGCGCCGCCGGCGGGATTGCCCTGGAGCAGGTCAACTGCTATGAAAAAACGCTTTCTGCTGCCGGTAATCTGGCTGCCGATCATTTTTTTCGGTCTGGTTATCCTGACCGGCGCCACTGCTCTGCATCAGCCGCAGTGCTGCCAGCCGGGCAGGGAGGTATCTTTCATCGATGCCCTGTTCACCGCCACCTCGGCAACCTGCGTCACCGGCCTTACGGTGGTCGATACCGGCACGAGTTACAATCTGCTGGGGCAAAGCGTGATTCTGCTGCTCATTCAGCTTGGCGGTCTGGGTATCATGACCTTCAGCGCCCTGGCCTTTTATCTCTGGCGCCACAAGGTTTCCATGACTGACAGAATCATCATCGGCCAGGGATTGCTGCATGACAGGAGTTTTCATCTCGGCCATTTTCTCGTGCAGATCATGCTCTGGACCTTTTCCATCGAAATTGCCGGGGCGTTTCTGCTCTATCTGCGCAGTCCCATCGCTTTCCATCCTTTCTCCGCCCTTTTTCATGCCGTTTCCGCCTTCTGCAACGCCGGCTTTGGCCTTTTCCCCGATAATCTCATGGGCTGGCGGGGTGATTTTGTCGTCAACACCCTCATCATGGCGCTGATTATTTCCGGCGGCATCGGTTTTTCAGTTCTGGTGGAACTGGGCAGCTGGACCGGCAAACGTTTGCGGAACAAGCCGGTCAGACCGGTTAGCTGGTATTGCCGGGTGGTCATGAAAACATCCATGTTTCTCATCGTAACCGGCGGGTTCTGCATCTGCCTGGCCGAGTATATCCCCAGCCGGCCGCTGCCCCTGGTAGAGGCCGTACTGTCGTCCCTTTTCCAATCCGTCACCTGCCGCACCGCCGGGTTCAACACCCTGGACATCGCTGGCATGACCAATGTGTCGCTGCTCATCATGCTGATTCTCATGTTCATCGGCGGCGCTCCCGGTTCCTGTGCCGGCGGCATCAAGGTGACCACTTTCCGGGTCCTGGCGGCCTTCGCCTGGGCGCAGATCCTCAGGCGCAGGCAGTCTGTGGTGCAGGGGTACGGCATTGAAGAGGAAACGATGAACAAGGCCTTCACCTTGCTGATTTTTGCGGTAACTATTATTTTTTGCGCTACAATTCTGCTCAACATCACCGAGGGGGGCGGGGCTTCCCACCAGGACATCGGCGGCTTGTTTCTTGATGCCCTTTTTGAGGCGACCTCGGCTTTCGGGACGGTGGGGTTGACCACCGGTCTGACGCCCAAACTTTCCCTGGCAGGGAAATGTATTGTCATCCTGCTGATGTTTATCGGCCGCCTCGGGCCGCTCATCTTTCTGGATGCCATGAACAGTCTTTACCGGGAGCGTTATTACACCCATCCCGAAGAAAAAATGATGATCGGCTGATGAGGCCGGTGGCGGGTATTGCTGGAAATGCAGGTAATGCCGGGCCGTGATGCCGTGAGGACAGGTCAGAAATGAAAGTGAACGTATCAGATATCGGGATAATAGGGCTGGGCAAGTTCGGCTTTCAGTTCGGCCAGACCCTGGTCGAACTTGGCAGGAAGGTCATCGGCGTTGATTCCAACCCGGAAAATATCAAGAAGGCGCAACATGTCATTCCCTATGTCTATCAGACCGATGCCACGGACAAGGAAGCCCTGCAGCAGCTCGGCTTCGGCGACATGAGTCATGTGCTGGTCAGCGTGGGGGATTCCATTGCTGCCAGTTCGATGATCTCCATGTATCTCAAGGAACTGGGGGTGCCCCAGGTCTGGGTGAAGGCGATCAACGGCGATCACCAGAAACTGCTGCTGAAAATCGGGGTTGACGAGGTTTTTATCCCCGAGCATCTGGCCGCCCGGCAGCTCGCCAACCGGGTGGCCATGCCAGGCTTTATCAGCGAGCTGCCGTTTGCCCCCGACATGTCGATCAAGGAGCTGACCGTCGCGCGCTGGGCCGGTAAAACCCTGCGCCAGATCGACCTGACCAACCGCTTCAATGTGCAGGTCATATCCATCAAAAAAAAGGGGGATCGCAAGTTTTCATTTATTCCCAAGGCGGATCTTATCCTTGAAACAGACGATACGCTGATGGTCATCGGCTATAATGTGGCGCTGGCAAGGCTTGATCCCTGACAGCCGCAATTCCCGGCGACAGACAAGGCGGCCGCAGAATGCTTGACTCCCGCCGTCCGCAGCAGTAAACAGGAAGTGTATGAAAAAAGTTGTAAAATGTCATCAAAGGAAAATACAGCAGGTCAGCGGGTTGCGTTTTCTATCAACTTGCCATCGCTTGCGATAAAGGGATATCTCTCATGAAACCAACGGGAACCGGATTTTTCCACTTTGCTGTTCTGGTATTTTTGCTTGTTCTGGCCGGCAGCAGGCCGGCTGTTTCCAGCGAGCAGGTAGTATCCATCACCATGCCTGCCGAAGTTCTGCGGCAGACGATCAGCGACTCCCTGCCCCTGCCCATCGAACCGCAGAACCATTACATGGAAGGGAGTATTGTCGTTGATTCCCTGGAGAAACTGCAGATAAACGGCAAATCGATCTTTCTGCAGGGGGTTGTGCTGGGCCGGGATATTGCCATGAAAACCAGGATCGCCGGCCAGGACGTCAAGATGAAGCTGGGCAGCGTCAAGCTGCCGGTGCGATGCGAGCTTTTCCTGCGCTTCGATAAACAGCAGAAGATCCTGTTCGTCACCCCGGTTTTCCCTGAAGCGGAAAAAGATGCGTCTGCCGACTCCGCGGACATCCTGCTGCCGTTGCTGCACTCACTTGGCGGCAGGGAATACCCGATTGCCCTTGATTCCATCGAGCCTTTTCTTTTCAGGGTGGGTGACCGCACTATCCCGGTCAAGCTGATGCCGGCTGATATTCAGACCGTGAAGGGGGCAATGGTGATCAAGATGATTCCCAGGGTCTATAAATCGCCTTGATTGAGGGGAGGGCAGACAGGTTGGGGGCTGATCTGCTCCCGCTGCCGTCCTGCCTGTGAACAGGTAAATCTGCACCTGTCTCTCAATCTTCTCTGTAAACCCATTTCCCCGTAACCTATATGCAACAATCATCATCATACAAGAGGGCTGCGCAACTGACCATGATGGGCCGGGGCCTGGCGCTGATCTGCACCATGATCTGCCTGCTTGCGGCACCTGCCAGGGCTGCGGCAGCCGATTCCATCGAACTGCCGCTGACGCTGCGCACGGCGTTGCTGCAGCACTCTATTGCCAGGTATCTGAATCCGCAGCTCGACCAGCCCGCGGTTCTTTATCAGGAAGGGCCTTACCGTTTTCTGCATTCAGACCAGCCCCGTCTCTCTATCCGCGGCGGACAGCCGCACTTCTCGTCACGTATTTACGCCAGTCTCGGCTTCAGCCTGCTGGGCAAATGGCCGGTGGGTCTGAAGTGGGTCGGTTCCATCGACATGAGTCTTACCCCGTATGTGGATGAAAAGTGGCAGTTGCGTTATCATATTGTTGATTCGATCATTTACGATAAAGACGGTACCAAGCCGATGATGTCGAGCCTGGTCTGGAACCTGGTAAAACGCTATCTCCACCCACGGCTGGAGAATTTCTCTCTTGATCTCAAGCCCCCGCAGCAGGAGATTATCGCCTTCCTCAAGGCCTGTGCCTCACCGGATGAGATAAATCAGGTCGAGTCTGCCTTACGTTCGATGCTTGCCGGCCGGCTGCGGGTTGACGCCAACGGCATAGTGGTGCCGCTGATGCTTGCCGTGCCGGACAGTGCGCCTGCTGCCGAGATGGCTCTGCCTGCCGAAGCGCCGCTTGATGCTGTTGAAATGGAGAATTTTCAGAAGGTGCTGGAGCCCTGGGATGCATTTATGGTCTTTGTCATCAAGAGCGCCGGCGCCGATCTGGTCGATACGAAAATGCGCGAGCAGCTCTTTGATCTGCTGATATCCAGCCGTTATCAGCTGCTGCCGATCCTCTCCGGCGAGACGACCCCGGAGCCGGGTGATCCGCTGCGGACCCTGTTTGTCGATGCCTGGCATCAGCTGCGAGTGATCATTGAAGAGGCCGAAGAGCGTGGTCTGATCCAGGCCCAGCCGCTTCGCTACATGACATTCGTCAACGCCGGCGATGCCCTGCTCGCCCTGGATGCGGCAGCGCCGCGACTCGGCATGCAGATCACCACCGATGGTCTGCGCCGCCTGGCCCGGACCCTGGAGCCGACAGCCACGACCGATCCGCTGTACTTTGACTGGGAGGTTGACCCCGCCCTGCGAGAGCTTTTTCATTTTGCCCCGGAACCGGCGCCTGAACCGGTGCCGGAGACAGCACCTGAACCGTTGCCTGAATCGGCACCTGAACCCGCACTCGAACAGACGCCTGCATCCGCACCTGAACCCGTACTCGAATCGGCGCCTGAACCTGTGCCGGAGACAGCCCCGCAGTCACTGCCGCCGCTCAGCCAGCTTCTCTGGGACTTTCTCCTGCCAATGGTTTATGCTGATGAGGTGCGGATCAGCCGGTCGCTGGACCGCTGGATTCCCCGCCCCGAGGAGTTGGATGCCTACCGGCAGCAGATCGGCCAGCTGCTGCAGTCCGCTGCTGATGAGGAGATAAAGCGCAGCAAGCTCGACCCCCGCTATGTCGAGATTTTCCAGCATCTGGTGCCGGCCACCGCCCTGATTGAAAGCTGCTGGCGGCAGTTCGTGGCAGAGGGCGATCAGGTCACCTTCCTACGTTCACCTGCCGGCAGTATCGGCCTCATGCAGATTAATCAGCATGTCTGGCGCGGCTTCTATAATCTGGAACGGCTGCGCTGGGAGGTCCCTTACAATGTCCGGGCGGGGGCCCAGATTCTCATGCTTTATCTCACGCAATACGGCATCACGGTTGCGGACAAAAATCATGAGATCAAGTACGCGGCCCGCGCCACCTATTCGGCTTACAACGCCGGGCCCCGCGCGGCCCGGCGTTTCCTGAAGGGCGGTTCCTCCCGGGAGAAACGGATTGATGACAGGTTCTGGACCATCTACCAGGGGCTGGAAGCAGGCGGTACAGTGGACCTTTCCACCTGCGACATCGCTATGGGCGAGGCGTTGTAAGTAAGATCAGGCCATCCCCTGCTGCCTGCAGCTATTTGCCTCCGAACACCTTTTTCAGCAGATCCGTGGTCTGTCTGGCGGGATTTTCACGGATGGCGGCCTCCTCGCTGGCCACATAATGGAAAATGCCGTTCAGCCCTTTTTCTACTGTGTAGCTGGTCAGATCGGCGTTGACATCCGGCACGAATGGCAGGGTCTTGTATTTTGCCATGACATTGTCATAGGATTGCACCGCCCCGACCTCGGACAGGCTCTGTTGGACGATGGGCTGCATCTCCCTGGTCAGGGCAGGGGTCATCTTGCGCTGAAAATATTGGGTGGCCGAATCTTTCGGGCCTTTATAGATTTTCATGACATCATCAAAGGTCATGTCATTGATGGCCTGC
Organism: Desulfurivibrio sp.; assembly: GCA_003605035.1. Taxonomy (GTDB): domain Bacteria; phylum Desulfobacterota; class Desulfobulbia; order Desulfobulbales; family SURF-16; genus SURF-16. Next base: position 46,505 of record QZKJ01000078.1, on the reverse strand, counting down.
CAGAAGAGTTCCTTGGCCTTGGGCGTAGCAGCCTCGGCCGCCCGGTTCAGTTTCAGTTCGAGATCGTCGAGCAGATGGGACATGCCGACCTGGGACAGCATTTTTTTGGCCGTATCGAGTTGCGAGGGCAAGGGAATATGGATGGCGGGGTCGGCATTGAAACCGTCAAGACTGCCCAGTCTGCTCACCACGTTTGCCGTGCCGATGTGCAGCGCATCCTTGAATGCCCCGCCGATTTCTGCATTGGAAAGGCTGCTTCCCCCTTTTTTCGACTGTACGGTGCCGAGAATTTTTGATCCCTGCTCAAGCCAGCTGCCCTGGGCCTGCACCTGGTCCGCGGGGGAGAAGAGGGGAATGGTCAGGCAACCTGATATGGCGATTACAACTGCTGATTTCTGAAAACATTTTAGCGGAAATGTCATGGGGCACCTCTCTCATCATTATATTTTTTGGGATTCGCTTCGTTGCTCCTTGTCAAACACTAGTAGTTTTGCATGGCAAAAGGCAAGAGGTAAACTGCTGAAAACAGTGGCGAGATACGTTTTTCTTCCTGGCCGAGTCCCTTAAAAACATATCCTGCCGAAACAGCGCGGCAGGTGGAAATTCAACGCATCAACCGGCGACCAGGCTGCCCAGTGCGGGTGGGAGGTCGCATCCCCGCATTTGTAAAAATTGGCCCGCCAGACCTGCCCCCTGATCTCTCCCAGCGATCCAACATACTGTTCCAGCAGGCTGAAGGGTAGGCGAAACTCAATGAACCAGGTGATGTCGCGGCTGATCTCCGGCTCGACCGGAGCCGGCAGGGAATGATAAATGTCGAGCTGGCTGCCCTGCTCCCCGGTCAGGCGGCTAAAATCCCTGAAGCCGTTTTCCACCCGGGTGGGATCGACGATGTAGGAGGCAAGCAGGGTCCCGCCGCAGTTGAACTCAAAATTAAAGTAGCCGGCGTCTGCCTTGGGTTGGACGAAAAACTCCACGCAGCTGTCCTGGTAGACCGGTTGCTGAAAGCGGTCGTGGACGCAGCGGACATAGCGGTCCCTGACCCGGAAAAAACCATGCAGGGACAGAGGCCCGGCGAGCAGCTTGACTTCGGTCAGCGGACGATGGCCGCTGCTTTCCGGCCGGAAGGCGGCAATGGTCAAGGCAGGGACCTGCCGCCAGACCGGGCTGTCCCACTCCTGCTGCAGTTCAAGGTCCTGGGGCACGGAGAGGACGGAGTACGCAGGGATGGTCATGGGCGACCTGCAACAGGGATGGGGGATCGGGTGTCTGTCCGTGCGGGACAGAGTCTGGCGGCCGGGCGCTTGCCAGCGGTGGATTTGCCCCGCCCGCAGGCAGCGGGCAGGAAGGAGTTACTCAAGACTTTCATAATTTTCCTGCCGGAAGCGTGGTGAACAGACACAGTAGAAGATGAGATCGCTGTCGCCGGTATTGATGATCCGCTGGGCGCAGCGAGCGGGTATTCGCACCACATCGCCGGCGCTCACCTCCAGCGGTTCCAGCCCTTCAACCTCGGCCCGGCCCTGGCCGGCAACAATGAGGTAACGCTCACAGGTGCCGCGCACCCGATGCCAGGCCGTGGCAATGCCTGGTCTTACCCGGGCGCGGGCGATGGAAACCTGCTCATCGTCCGCATCGTTGGCGATCTCGGCAATAAAGCAGCGCTCATCGGTCATGCATTCCTTGACCGATGAGCCTTTTTTCAGCTGGGCTCTCATCATTTCACCATTCTATCTGACTGCCGGACATTCATCATCATTGCATTGGCGGAAAACTGCCGCAACCGGGATCACTTGCCGGACTTGATAAGGCCGGTACCGTGACAGGTCGGACACTCGACCTCCGGGGTGCACTGGCAGTCCTCCCAGTTGTCGCCTTTCTGAGTGCCGCGCCATTCCATGTTGCATTCGCAGGTGCCGGCGATCACTTTTTTCCCCTCGCAGGTGGGGCATATGCTGGTATTTTTTTCCTGAGTCATGATGGCCTCCTTTCGATTTTTTCAATTGCACAATGGCCGGCCGCTTTCGCGAGAACGTCGGCCGGATCTGCTTCTGTTTATGGTTTTTCGGCCGAGGTGACGGCAAAATTATACAGCCGCCAGTGGCAGGCTGTTTTGGTGAATCCCGCCTCCCTCAGCCAGGAAAAATGGTCCGTCAGGGTCATGGGGTGGTCTTTTTCCACATGTCTGGCGTACCAGAATTCCGGATCCTCTCCCCGGGACTGCATGAATTTCTTCCACAGCAGGTAATGATCCCCGGTCACCTCAGGCTCCTCATCGATGATGATGTCCCGGGCGATGAATCTGCCGCCGCTCCGCAGGGCCGCGTAAAGGCGCCGGTAAAATGCCTCTCTTTCCGGCCAGGTGAGATGGTGCAGGGTAAGCCCGGCCAGGATGAGATCATAATCGCTGCCGAGGGGATCAACCCGGAAATCCCCGGCCTGCAGGGTAAACCTGTCAGTAAAGCCGGCCAGTTTTTTCCGGTAGGCCGCAAGCATCTTTTCCGTCAGATCAAAGCCGACGACCTGGGCCCGGGGAAGCCTGCGGAAAACCAGTTCCGAGAGAACGCCGTTGCCGCAGCCCAGGTCAAGAACCCGGTACGCTCTGTCCTCATCCGGCAGCAGATCCTCGATGATCTGGTGCTGAAACAGATATTGCGGGACAAGCCTCACCATCAGTTCTTCGTATTCATCCGCCTGGCGGCCAAAATGTTCCTGCACCTGCTGCTGTTTCATGTAAATCCTTCTCCCATGGTATGCCATTTTTATAAAAAATACTCATTAAACGGGGAAATGTAATGGAAAAAAGAAGCGGGATTTTAAATTTATTTATCTGTCAGGTTTGCCGGCCCGGATCAGGACAATTTCCAGCAGGGGAGAAGAAGGAGGGAGAGGGAAAAGGAAGCGGGAAGGGTCCCCCTGCAGGAAAACGGTGTTTCCTGCAGGGGGATTATGAAACCTGTCCGATGAGCGAGATCGTTGCGACAGGGTACAGCTTAAAAGAAATGGGCGAAACGCAGCCCGACGGTGTTGGTTTTCAGGCCGTTTTCCACTTCGATATCAGTTTTGTATTTCAGAAGCAGCTGATAGGAGGGATTAAGCAGGAAACCCAGGGTAAGCTGCACGGCATGATCATCTTTCTCATCATGTTGATCAATGCCGGCAAGGGTGGTCTCGCCGCCGTTGTGGTAGAAGTAATCGCCGGAGATATAAAAAGCATCGCTGAAATTATAACTCAGATGACTTTCCAGGGTATAGACGGGATCCTGTTCCAGGGTGAGTGACTGCGCGGAAAAGTCATCGTTGTCCGTATAAAATTCGCAGTTGCCGGTGAGTTCAAAAAAATAGTTGCCAAAGCCTTTGACAAAACCGACCTCCGGTTTGAAGGCCCAGCGGTTTGCCCCCATATTCAATGCCTTATCCTCGTCATATTCACCCAGCGGCACGGTGATGAAGGGGGTGAAGCCAAGCCAGGTCTTTGATGCGGGATCGTTGACCAGCCAGATGGTGGCAGTGACAATGGGGTCAGCCAGGCCTGATGAGCTGATTTCCACTCCGCCCACTCCGTCGCCATCCAGTGATTGCTCACCAAAGGGGATCAGCATCTGGGGGTCGATGACAAAGGGACCCAGCTTGGTATAATAAACAGGCCTTAATATGCCGATATTGGCACTTAGATTTGTGTCACTGTTGATTTTGTCGCCATCCGCGTAAAAATCGGTGGCGCTGATGTAATTGTAATAGGCGGCGATCAAGGTGGTGCCGGGTTCCAGGGGGATGTAATCCCGGGCGTCGTTATCAGCCAGCACCGGGGTATGAAACGCCAGTATGAGGGAGCCTGCCAGGAGCAGTGACTGTGTTCCCGGATTTTTCATGCTTTTCTCCTTTTTCCATAGTTCAATGTGAGCGGCAAGTTCAAATTCATCGATGAAACCCCTATGAGTCTGTCGGACTTAGAGAATCGTAGCGAAAAATCGAGAAATCGAGACCAGATTTTCATGGGTTTGAGGCGAATAGTTGGGCTATTTAACGAAAAACCATGGAAATATGGGCCGATTTCTCGGGTTTGCAGTAGATTTATGTCTAAGTCCGACAGACTCTTAGGTTGGCCCTCTGTATAGCAGGCGGTGTGCCAGGCGTGATAATAATTTTCGCCTATGAGCTTATATGAGTAATGTCAGATAGTTATTTATGTTGTCGCCGTGATGCTCCTGGCGGAAGGTTTTCGGTGCACTGGGGCTTTCTGTCCTGGAAAAGCTGGGGCAGGCAGCCATCAGCAGCGGCAGTCTGCTCACTGGATCAGGTCAGGATGGCGGCGGGAAAGGCGGCAAGAGATGCGGGGCAGATTGACCCGGCAAAACAGCCAGGCGGGGCAGAACAGGACAGGTCCGGCGAAGAAGAGGGTTAGAGCGGCGGCCTCTGCTCAGAAATCGCGGCGGATTTCCAGGAGGAGCCGGTCATTCTCACCGGCAGTGGCCATTGTCCCGCTGCCGGATTGATAAAAGATCAGGCCGCCGGTCAGGCTCCAGTTGTCGGCCAGATCATAGGTGGCGGTGAAACGCGCCAAGGCACCGTCCCGGGCCCGTTCACCCAGGACGATCAGCAGGGCGGTGAGGTCAAGCCTCTGGTGAAACAGCTCGCGGCTGAGGCGCAGCGCTGCCTGGGGCGCGTCTCGTTGCGGAAATTCCGGAGAGTCGTTCAGCTCTGACTGATAGTGGTGCAGATGGCGGTTGACCAGATCCACGCTGACCGCGGTGTCGGTAAAGCCGCGGTATTCGATGCCGGCCAGCAGGTCGGTGCGGCGGTAATCCGTCTGGTAATCGCTCAGGAAGCGCAGGCCGCGGCGATGGGCAGCTTCAAAAAGGTAGAGGAAATTTCCCCTGGCCAGGTTGATGGCTGCGCCGGCCATCTTGATGCGGCGATGCTCCCGGGTCAGGGGGGCGGAAGGAACGATAGTAGCCTGGTCGTTATAGACATCCGCCCCGTAAAAGGAGATGTCCCAGCCGGAAAAGATGCCCTGCACCTCAAGGGCCAGGCCTGTGTTGCCCAGAGTGGCGGCCGGTTTCTCCTCGGACGGGGCTGGCAGGGGGGCGGGGTAGAAATCAGAGCCGAAGGGCGGCAGCTTGTCAAAACGATGTTCGTGGATGCCGATCAGGGCAAGCTGCCAGTTGCCGCGAAAGTAATCGATTTTGCTCATGGTGGTGGGCAGCCGCAGGTCCTCGAGATCGGTGAGTCCCGGCTCCCGGTTGTCCAGGGGGTTGAGCAGATCGGTGACCCGGAAGTTGTCGGAGCGGCCCCAGACCACGGTCTGGCGGCCGAGCTTCAGGTCGAGGCTGTCGCTGAGCGCCCCCTGCACAAAGGCCTCGCGCAGTTGGGCCTCCCATTCATACTCATCCAGCACGGCAGCCGTATAGTCGCTGCGGCCGTTGATGGCATAGGCATAATCATAGAACCCCTTGGCCGAGGCAAAAAGTCGCCACTGCTGATGCCGGTAATCCGCCTCCAGCTGCAGCTCGGTCCGCAGTCGTGACAGGCCGCGCCAGTCGGTCTCGCCCGCCGCCGGGGCGTGGTGGGCGATATTCCAGGTGGCGCCCAGCTTGGCATAGCCGCTGAAAAGAAGGGCATCCCTGCCTTCGCTGACCGTTTCCGGGCCGAATGCTGCCCCATCCTCAAAGCCGCTGAACAGCTCAGCCTCGCCCGCCGCCGCAACCGCCTGCAGAAGCAGGAGCCCCGGCAGGCAGGCCAGAGCGGCCTTCTTACAGCCCTTTTTCAAGGGTACGGACCGTGAACAGCTGGTCATCCACCGCTTCCTGGTTATAGCGGACATTGTCTAGGGTGAGAATGGTCCGGTGCACCAGCTCATCCCCCTTTCTCGCGCTCATATGGATCTCCAGGCTGGTCCAGATATTGTCCACCAGCTCCATCCGCTTCACATCAAAATACTTGCGCAAACCGCCCTCCGTGGCAAAGTGGATGGCGCGCACCACCATGAAGTTGTCCTGCCTGACAAAGAGGATCGAACGGCTGTAGCCGGTTTCCTCAAGCACTCTGGTATTGGCCGGCAGGGAATCGATAACCCAGGTCTGTTGCCCGTACACCCTGGCCTCCCGCTGTTCCTGGTTGAATGAGTAGGTGTAATCGTCGAGCCGCCGTTTGGTCAGATCGGCATAGCTGAAATCAGAACCCATGAAACTGCCGCTCCGGTCGCTTGCCGCAATGCGTTTGGTTTTTTTCAGGGCCGGCAGATAGAGCCACTGGTCATCGTCTTTACCCCCCTCATCGTAGTCATAGGTGAGAAAGCCGGTATCCTTGACATCGGCCGGGGCGAGGAAGAACATCAGATTGCAGCGGTCCTTGCCCCGGTCCAGGCCGAAGGAACGGATGGTGCGGCTGCGTTTCCTGCCGTGTCGGTCGATGAGAAGCATCTGCATGTCGGCAATGGAGTGGTCCCCGTCGTCCCGGGCGTCCACCTGTTGCATGATGGATCTGGCCCGGTTAGCATCGTTTCCGGCGTGGGCCAGTATCGGCAGCAGGCATAATAAAAAGATGATGGGAACGGTCTTGCTGGTCCGACTGGTCGGACCAGTAGGGCTATTCAGACTGACCAGACTGAGCAGGGCCGGCACCAGGAAGAAATCGGCGGCCAGGGCAAAGAGCACCGCGCTGCCGGTGAGCAGGCCGTAACGCACGCTGCTGGCCAGATAAGCGGTGGTGTAGATGAAGAAACCGCCGCACAGCACGATGCTGGTGATCACCATGGCCCGGCCGGTGGTGAGCATGGTCTCGCGCACTGCGGTTTCCACCTCGCCGCTCTCCTCAAAGGCCCGGCGGAAATGGTGCAGAAAGTGGATGGTGTCATCCACCACCAGACCCAGGACAATGCTGCCGATCAGCATGGTGCTCAGGTCCAGGGGGATAGCGAGCCGGCCCATCAGCCCCAGGATAAAAATGATCGGCACCACATTGGGAATCATGCTGAGCAGGCCGATGCGCACCCGGCCCACCAGCAGCACCATGAGCAGCGAGATCACCACCAGGGCAAAGGCATAGCTCTTGGCCATGCTGGTGATGACCTTTTTAATGATCTGCATGAACAGGACGATGTGGCCGGTGAGCCGCACCTGCTCATGGGGAAACTGGCTGGCCAGATACTCTGAGACCCGGTCAATGTAATCCTTGTACAGAACCGCATCGGTCCACGGGGCCAGGATGGAGAGGCGTCCGGTCTGATAGGTGCTGTCCGCGACATCCTCCAGGTCGTCGCTGCCGCCCGATTCAAAGAGAATGAGTTCCTGGGCGATCAGCTCACGGCTCTCGGGCACCCGGTAAGCCTCATCCCGGCCCTCATGCAGGGCCCGGTTGGTTTCTTTCAGCACATCGGCCAGGGACCAGGCCTTGGCCGCCCGGATGCCATGGGCCTCCAGGGTCGGGATGGTCTGGGCCGCCTCGCTCAGGCGGCGCTGCAGGTCAGGTTCATGCAGTCCGGTTTCCCGGCCCGTATCCACCAGCGCCTCAAGCATGACTGTACCGCCGTTGACCCGATCCAGCAGTTCAGTGGCCACCCGGGTGGGAGAGTCCCGGGGGAACCAGGTGAGGGCGTTATGGGCAAACCTGACGGAAAGCGCGCTCCACAGGGCGAGACTGACCATGATGGCAGAGATAAGGCATATCAGCAGCGGCCGCCGGGTGGTGACCGCGGCGATCCAGGTAAAAATCCGGTCGGCCAGGGGCAGCCGTGCGGCTGCGGCATCGCGGCCCGGGCTGATCGGGAAGATGGCGATCAGCGCCGGCAGCAGCATCACGGTATAGAGCAGGGCCAGCATCACCCCTGCCGGCGCCATGTAACCGAGCTGGGCCACATTGTTCAGATCAGCCCAGGCAAAGGAGAGCAGACCGCAGGCGGTGGTAACGCTGGTCATCAGCACCGGCAGGCCGGCAAAGCCCATGGCCTGGACAATGGCCTGCTCCTTGTCGCCGCTCCGGCGATACAGGCGGTAGAAAATGGTCAGAATGTGCACGCTGTCGCCGATGCCAACTACCACCAGAAAGGAGGGCAGGATCTGCATGACCATGGTGATGGGGATGCGGCACAGGCCCATGAGTCCCAGGGTGGCAATCAGCGACAGCAACACGATCAGCAGGGGATAGAGCACCCCGGAGATGCGGCGGAACAACACGGCAAGAAACAGGACGATGAGCAGAAAGGAGAGCGGCACCATGGTGCGCAGATCATCATTAATAGTGCTGGTCAGTTCGGCCACCACCAAAGGGGTGCCGCTCAGATGAAAGTCGATGCCCCGGCCCTGGAAGCCGGCCACCACCTGGCTGATCGCCCGGGAGATTTCGATGCTCTCCTCATTGCTGAGGTAGCGGTGCGCTGCCGGGGCTGGGGACGGGGCATCATCGGCAAAGCCGGCCAGCAGATCCTTTTCCGCCACCGGCTTGATCGCCTGGGCCTTGATGAGGATTGAGGTCATGGACCTGTCTGTGGAGACCAGCAGCTTTTCATAGAGCGGATAACGGTCGATCTGGGCAAGCAGCAGCTCTCGTTCCGCCTCTGTCCGGGGCGGCTCTGTCATCAGTTCGTCGACCACCAGGGTGTCGCCCTGGCCGTAGACGATGCGGCCGTTGACCAGACTGGTGATGTCGGCAAGATAGGGGACCTTTGCCTCCAGTTGGTGGTGCAGTTCAGTCAGCGTGGCAAGAAAATCCCGGGTCAGGCCATGGTGGGGGCGCATGGAGATGATGAACATGTCATCCTGGCCGAAGGTGTCCCGGAAACCGTTGTAGGCGATCAGGGCCGGGTCATCTTCGCCGAAAAAACTTTCATCTCGGGTATCGATGGTGAGTTTTGCCATCTGGCCGGCCAGGGCGGCGGTCAACAGAAAAATAAAGAGCAGGGCTGCATAGGGGTGCCGGTAAACCAGGGCCGCGAGCCGGGCGAACCAGTTTTCGAATTTTTTATGGACCGCGGTCATTTACCCTTGTCTCCTTCCGGCGGCACAATGCCGGTCAAATGCTGGCGTACTGCTTCCGAAAGCCAGCCGAGCGCCATGTCCGGGGTCAGGTCGGGACTGCGCAGAAACTCCATGAGTACACTGAAATAGAGGGAAAAAAGCGAGGAGGCGGCAATTCGGGCATCCGCACCAGGCCGTACCTTGCCCCGTTCCTTTTCCTGTTCGATGAGGGCCCCGAAAAACTGCAGATACTCCTGCAGTTGCCTGGTCAGATAGGGGTTTTCCCCTGCCTTCTCAAATGTCGTATCGCGAATCAGCACCCGGTAGAGCTCGCGGTCGTTATCATAAAAACCATACATGCAGCGGGCGATGTGCATGAGCCGCCCATGCAGGGAGGCCCCCGCCTGCGGCATGGTGGCAACTGCCTTGGCAATGGTCTGTTCAATGTCTTCATACAGGGCCACTTCCAGCAGGGCGGTCTTGTTTTTGAAGTGGACCACCACCGAGGCCGGCGACACCCCGGCCTCCCTGGCAATGTCCCGCATGGTGCACAACTCGGGCCCCCTGCGGTGAAAAAGTTTGCGGGCAGCCTCCAGGATCAGTTGCCGGGTCTCAAGTTTGGTGGTTTCGCGGCGGCTCATGGGGTAAACAGAGTTAAATGTGTTTGTTGGTTAAACGTGTTTAATAATAGAGAGGGTCTTGAATTGTGTCAAGACAATTCTGATATGGGGTAATGCGAGAATCCTTTTTTATGGTGTATATCGGAGGGCAATGTCATTAACTTAAGAGTATTCGAAGTTTCCCGCCGTCACCCCGGCGAAGGCCGGGGTCCAGAACTTCTTCAAATCTCTGGATTCCGGCCTTCGCCGGAATGACATCCCGAGGCTTCTGCCATTAGAAAAAGCTAAAGTTAATGACATTGATTGGGAGGTAGCAAGAGGCAGAAAAACAGCAGCTCTGACAATATCGTTTGGCAATCTTTTTAGGATGTGATAGTTATCTGGAAACCATATGATTGTTAGTTGAGCACCAGGAATGCAGGGGAACCAGACAAATTTCGTTTCAATCATTGATGAAAAAATCTCGAACCGGAAATCATGCCTCAATTCGCTCCGACCCTTGCCACTCCTGGCCTATTGCCCAATATCCCGCACCGAGAATAAAAAAATGAAAAAATTATCCGCTGCGTTTCGACTCCTTTTACCGTCGCCAACCCGCCTCCTGCAGGCCCTCATCATCCTCTGCCTTTTTTCTCCGCCTCTGGCCGGCCTGGGCGGCAGCCTGCTTGCCCAGGAAGCCGGGCAGCAGGAAACAATCCTTTCCCCAGCTCCAACCAGCGAAACAGTCGCGACCCCGAGCACCGTCCCGCCGGTCCAGCTTGACGCCCTCTATGGCTATCTGGCCCGGGAGATGGACCGCCTGACCGATGGCACGGTGGTTTATGACGAGTATGACAGCGGGGCCGCCGGTTTTTATCCCGTCAACTGGTCGGGTGATGTGAAGGATCTTACCCTGGCCCCTGACAGCTGGGATAGCCCCTTTGCCGGCAAAACCTGCCTGCGTATCACCTATCAGCCGGCGAAAAAAAGAGGCTGGGCCGGAGTGACCTGGGTCTATCCCAATGTAAGCGGCGGTAACTGGGGGGAACGGCATGGCCGGGTCCTGGTGGGGGCCACCGAGCTGACCGGCTGGATCCGCGGCAAGGTCGGCGGTGAGCTGGTCAGGATCGAGGCCGGCGGGGTGAATGAGGAGGGCGATGCCGGCCTGCCGCACCGTGATACCCTGACCCTGTTGAAATACGAACCGAAACTGTTGAAGCTGACCACCAGCTGGCAGCCGTTTAAGCTTGTTATCCCGCCAGGCTCAAACCTCACCGGGGTAATCGGCGGGTTTTCCATCTACTTTGATGCCGGCAAAAATCGTCAGGGCGCCACCGTTTATCTTGATGATGTCAGATACAACAACGCGGACCCGAACATGCTGCGGCTGGTCAGATCATACCGGGCAACCATGGCCGACGAGGACAAATCACTGCGCAATGCCGCCTTTCTTTATGACAATGCCCTGGCTCTGCTGGCCTATCTGGCCAAAGGGGACCCGGACAGCGCCAGGCGGGGGAAAATCCTGGCCGATACCCTGGTCTGGCTGCAGAATCATGACCGCTATTACCGGGACGGCAGGTGGCGCAACGCCTACCTGGCCGTGCCGATCGATCTGCTTGCCGCGGACCCGGCCCGTTTGCCCGGCTGGTGGCAGGTTCCGGCCGGTGACGGGTCAGGCAGCGCCGTGGCCGCCTGGGTGGAGGACCGCTACCAGGTCAGTACGGATACGGGCAATATGGCCTGGGCCGTCATCTCCCTGCTGGCCGCCCATCGCAAGTATTCGCTGCCGGGCCGGGAGCATCATTACCTGCATGCAGCCCTGCAGGGGGCGGAGTGGATTGAGCGCAATTGCCGGATTGAGGAGATGGCCGCCAGTCCTGATGTCCTGACAGGCAAAGGCGGCGGCTACAGCGGCGGCTTTGACGGCTGGGGGAACGACGCCAGCGGCAGCGGGCCGCAGCGTTTACTGTGGCGCAGCACCGAGCATAACATCGATCTCTTTGTTGCCTTCATGCAGTTGGCCGATCTCACCAATGATCCGGTCTGGCTTGAGCGGGCCAGGCACGCCCGCAGCTTTGTCCTGAAGATGTATGACCCTGAGCAGGGGCATTTTCTGGCAGGCGCCATTGATCTCGAAGGCACGGTCAACCGGGAGGTGGTCCCGCTGGATGTGCAGACCTGGAGCCTGCTGGCCATGGGCCATGACCCCGAGTTTCGCCGGGTCATCGGCTGGCAGGATGATGCCGCGCTGCCGGCCCCCATCCGCTGGCTTGAAGATAATGTGCGGGAAGTGCAGCCCCACCCCGCCTGCGCCGGCTCCCGTGGTTACCGGTTCAGCCGGGAGGGCAGCGGGATCTGGGCTGAGGGCACGGCCCAGGTGGCGGCGGTCTACAACTTTCTCGGCAGCAGGGAGCCGGCCGAGCAGATCCTCAGCTCTCTGGCCGGTCCGGTTTTTGCCGCTGAGATCCAGCCGGGCAGCGGCCGGGGCACGGGCATCCAGGCCTCCTGCCCGGATAAGGCCGAGACGGGTTTTATGAAAGAGATCGGTGAGTGGTCAGGGCAGTGGACCTATCCCCGGCGGCTGCATATCGGGGCAACCGCCTGGTATCTGCTGGCCAGGCAGGGAGTCAATCCCTTCTGGATGCAGTTGTTCCCCAAATCGCCCTGAGGCCGTGACGTTCCCGGCATTGCCGGCCAAACCTGAATTTCTCTGCACGAAGTTGGTGGCGGCGAGAAAAAAATTCTGTACCTTCCGTGCTTTCCGTGGTGAAAAGTCTTAGGGACTCGGAAAATACCAATTTAGCATAACGCATCCCGTCTTCGGGCCGTCTTTGGCTGCGCCTCAATCGCAAAATCCTCACCGTAGCCCTGCTACACCTGCGGTTTTGTGCCGCGAAGCAAATACCCTTGGGGTGCTCAATCGGTGCAGCCAAATCCAACCCAAATCCGGGCGCGATCCAGGTATATTAGTATTTTCCGAGTCCCTTACACCAGGCCCTGATCGAGCATGGCGTCCACCACCTTGACAAAGCCGGCGATATTGGCCCCGGCCAGGTAATTGCCGGGTTCATTATATTCCGCCGCCGCCTCGAGACAGGTTTTGTGGATGGATTTCATGATGATCTTCAGCCGCTCGTCCACCTCCTGCCGGGGCCAGTTGATGCGCATGGAATTCTGGGCCATCTCCAGGCCGGAAACCGCCACCCCGCCGGCATTGGCCGCCTTGCTCGGGGCATAGAGGAGCTTGTGTTCCAGAAAGATGTCGATGGCCTCCGGGGTGGACGGCATATTGGCCCCTTCGCTGACCAGGCTGACGCCGTTGCGCACCAGGTTCCGGGCATCCTGCCGGCTGATCTCGTTTTCCGTGGCGCAGGGCAGGGCGCAGTCCGCCCGGTGGTTCCACAGGGGATTAAAGTCTGCGCCAGGATCTCTTTCCGTATACACCGCCTCCGGGTATTGCTCGGCATATTCCCGGATCCGGCCCCGCCGGATATTCTTCAAGGTTTTCACAAAGGCGAGTTTCTCCGCATCAATGCCCTGCTCATCATGGATGTAGCCGGATGAGTCGGACAGGGTCAGCACTTTGCCGCCCAGCTCCAGCACTTTTTCCGCGGTAAACTGAGCCACGTTGCCGGCCCCGGATATCAGACAGCTTTTGCCGGCAAAGGTCTGGTTTCTGGTGGCCAGCATTTCCGCGGCAAAATAGACGTTGCCGTAGCCGGTGGCCTCCGGCCGGATCAGGCTGCCGCCCCAGTTGAGGCCCTTGCCGGTAAGCACGCCGGTGAATTCATTGCGCAGCTTTTTATACATGCCGAAGAGAAAGCCGATCTCCCTGGCGCCGACGCCGATGTCGCCGGCCGGGATATCGGTGCTTGCGCCGATATGGCGGAAGAGCTCGGCCATGAAACTCTGGCAGAAGCGCATCACCTCGTTGTCCGATCTGCCCTTGGGATTGAAATCCGAGCCGCCCTTGCCGCCGCCCATGGCCAGGGTGGTCAGGCTGTTTTTGAAGACCTGTTCAAAGGCCAGGAATTTGACGATGCCGAGATTGACCGAGGGATGAAAGCGCAGCCCGCCCTTATAGGGGCCCCGGGCGCTGTTCATCTCCACCCGGAAACCGCGGTTGACCTGGACCTGGTTCCGGTCATCCATCCAGGGCACCCGGAACATGATCACCCGCTCCGGTTCGGTGATCCGCTCCAGCACCGCGCTCTGGCGGTACTGGGGATAACGGTCCAGCACCGGTTTGACGGTCTCCAGCACCTCGAAGACCGCCTGGTGAAATTCCTTCTCGGCCGGGTCCCGCTCCTTGATCTTCTGCATCAGCTCATTCATTCTGGACACACCTGGTAAAAAGGGTAAAACTACGCGAATATCCGTAAAGTATTGGCTGATACTAGCACAGAAAGATTGGTGAGCGAAAGAAGAAGTTTGCCTGCATATTCATCTAATTATGGTGAATTTCCGCCATTGCCATTACAATGGGTAAAGTATTTTTCCGACGAACTCACCTGCGCGCAACCGGGATACCTGTAAATGGAAAACGTTACCCTGGCCCTGGCCGTACTGCTGGCTGCCGGCATGCTGACGGCCAAGGTTGGACAGTTGCTGAAGCTGCCATCGGTCACCGGCTACATCCTGGCCGGTCTGCTGCTTGGCCCCTCCGGCTTCGGCATCGTCACCATGGAGTCGGTGGGCGATAAGCTGCACCATTTTACCCAGATTGCCCTCATGCTGATTGCCTTCGGCATCGGCGAACAGATCGAGGTCAAACGGCTGCGCCAGTCAGCCAGGAGCATCGGGGTGATCGGGGTGGCCGAGGCTGCCGGCGCCTTGATTTTCGTGGCGTTCGCCTCCTTTTTCGCGGCCCGCCTGGGCGGTCTGCAGGCCGGTTGGAGCACGGACGAATACCTGGCTCTGGCCCTGCTGCTGGGGGCGGTTTCCGTGGCCACCGCCCCCGCCACCACCCTGCACGTCATGCGGGAGCTGAAGGCAAAGGGGCCGCTGACCTCAACCCTGATGGCCGTGGTGGCCATTAACAACGGGCTGGCCATCATCTTTTTTGGTCTGGCCATGTCTTTTGCCGGACAGATTGCCGCCAGCGGCAGCGGTTCCGTGGCCTCCGCCATGCTCGGCAGCCTGCTGGAGATCTCTTTTTCGCTCTCGGCCGGATTGCTCACCGGTCTGGCCCTCTCCTTTGTGCTGCATCATCTCAAGCGCCAGGACGAGATGCTGACCGCCGGTCTGGCCCTGCTGCTGCTCTCCGGCGAAGGGTGCCGCTATTTTCATCTTTCCCCGCTGCTGGCCGGCATGGCTGCCGGCTTTACCGTGATCAACCGGGTGACCAGGGACGTCCGGCTCTTCCGGGCCCTGAACGCCTTCGAGCCCCCCATTTACGTGCTCTTCTTCACCCTGGCCGGCAGCCACCTCGATCTCTCTTCGCTGGGCAGCGCGGGCTGGCTCGGCCTGGTCTATTTCCTGTGCAGGATCATCGGCAAATACGGCGGGGCCTATGCCGGGGCGTTTTTCACCGGCGCTTCGCCTGCGGTGCGCAATTATCTGGGCCTGGCCCTCATCCCCCAGGCCGGGGTGGCCATCGGTCTCATCTTTCTGATCAGCAGCGACCAGGACCTGGTCGCCTTTTCCGCCATCATCACCCCGGTGGTGCTGGCCGGGGTGGTGCTCTCCGAGCTGAGCGGCCCGGTCTGCGCCCGGCTGGCGGTGGCCAGGGCCGGGGAGTCCGGCGAGGACCGGGACCAGGCCCCCTCCGGCAGGGTAGAAAAAGGAGGGAACAACGGCATCAGGGGGCAGGAGGCCTTTGCCCTCACCCCATGGAGCTGGGAAAAACTGATCCCTCACCCCATCCCGGAGGGGGTGGTGGCCTTCGGGGCCAAGCAGTCGGCCAAGGTCAAGGGGCTGGCCCGCATGGCGACCATCCTGGCCCATCATTATAACGCTCTGCCCATGTCGGTCCGGGTGGTGCCCCCCTCCGGCATGGAGTATGTCCTGCCCGGGACCGCGGGTGCCCTTTTCTACCTGGAGCGGGACGAGGTGGAGCAGCTCGGCTACGAACTGCAGACCGAACTGGTGCCGGACGAGGATGTCGCCTCCGGTCTGGTGGCGGCGGTGGAATTCAACGATGCCCGGGCGGTGGTGCTCGGTTATCCCATTGAAGGAACCTTTCAGAGCTTCCAGGAGATCCTGGAGAAGGTGGCCAAAAACGTCGCCTGCCCGGTGGTGCTGGTCAGGTTCTATGGTGAGCTGCACACGGAGAAAATCCTGGTGCCGGTGCGCAGTCTGGAGGAACTGGGTGATGTAGCCCCGGTGGTCCACGCCCTGTCACGGGTGGGTGAGCATCAGCTGACCATCCTCTACCTGCTGTCCGCTGATGAATCTGATGAGAGAGTGGAATTCAAGAAGCGGCAGCTTGCAGACTGGCTGAAAAGGCTGAAAATCACCGCCCGGATCACCTTTCAGATCGAAAAGACCGAGGCCAGGCAGGAAACCATTCTCAAGGAGTCGGGAAAGCATGATCTGGTGGTCATGGGCACATCGAAAAAGAATATGCTGAAAAAACTGTTTTTCGGCTCGCTGGTGGAGACGGTTTCCCGGAGGATCCGCAAGCCTTTGCTGATCGTTTACCGGCCGGCCAACGAGGCCCTGCTGGCCGGCAGAAAGCTGCAGTGAGTTGCTCGAGACAGGAGTCAGGAGTCAGGAGACAGGAGTCAGGAGACAGGAGTCAGGAGACAGGAAACAGGAGGCAGGAGACATGGATTCGGAATTGATAAGCTCGCATCTGCTGCTGGTGGCCGGAGAGGATTTTGCGGGTTGCCGCGACAATGCGCTGCGTTTTTTTGCCAATACCATTCTGGTCAAATATGACCGGGTGAGCGTTATTGCCGAAGAATCGCTGTCCGCTCTGCAGGATGAGTTCAGGGCCAGACTGGCGGACGGGGTGGCGCAAAACCGTCAGCGGGTGGAGCAGTTGCTCGCGGAACTGCGGCAGGAGGGCTTCGGCGATCTGGGCAACTGGACGACCATGCCCCAGGGTTATCCCAGCAAAACCGTCCATGAGATCGCCCATCTGCTGGACGGTTTTTTCGGGATAGATTCGACCTTCTATAACCTGATTGACGACTCGCACTGGGTGTCCGACCTCCTGCTGCAGGAGATCGGCGCAAACCCGCAACGCTACTGGCTGATCAGGGCCAACGGCAGTTCCCGGGTGGCGGACATTGACCGGGTGCCGTTTTTACGCCGGCACGGCAAGGAGTGAGGGCGGAGAGGAAGCCGGGAGTCAGAATACAGCAGTCTCTCCTTCTGTCTCCCGTCTCCTGTCTCCTGCGCTTACGGCGAGGCCAGCTCGATGGGCAGATACTCCGGCTGCCAGCGCATGCCGGTGATCAGTTTGTCCAGTTTTTCCTCATCATTGTCATGCTGGAAGTCGCTGAAGGCGCAGAGATGACCGACATTGGCCCGGATGGCGGTGAGCCCCACGGCCTGGGCCACCTTGAGGCTGACGTTCTGCAGCTCCGCCACCGGCGGCAGCAGCTCGCCCCTGTCCATGGCGTCGGGCTGGACGCACTGGGAAACCGCATGGGCCGCCGCGGTGAAAAAGGAGGGCAGCACCTCCTTGGCCCCTGAGGCAATGATGCCAAGGCCCACCCCGGGAAAAACAAAAACATTGTTGCACTGACCGATGGTGTAGGTCCTGCCGTTGTGGTTTACCGGCGCAAACGGGCTGCCGGTGGCCACCAGGGCCCGGCCTTCGGTCCATTTGTAGATATCCTCCGGCAGGGCCTCGGTCATGGAGGTGGGGTTGCTGAGCGGCAGGATGACCGGCCGCGGGGTATTGGCCGCCGCTGCCTGCACCACCTCTTTCGTGAAGCAGCCCGCCTGGCCTGAGGTGCCGATCAGCACCGTCACCTTCTCGTGCTTAACCACGTTTTCCAGGCTGCCGTCGCCGGCCTTTTTCAGCCAGGGCAGCCGGGAGGGGTCCTTGGCGAATTTTTCCTTGTAGGGTTCGAGTTTGCGGTCCGAGGTGACCAGCCCCTGGCTGTCCAGGGTATAGATGCGGCTGCGCGCCGCTTCCGTGCTTAACCCGTTTTCAATCAGGGCGGTTTCGATCTGTTCGGCAACGCCCACCCCGCCGGCCCCGGCCCCGTGGATCAGGTAGACCTGATCCTCCAGTCTCTCCTTTTTGATGCGCATGGCGGTGAGGATGCCGGCCAGGGTGACCGCCCCGGTGCCCTGGATATCATCATTGAAGGAAATCAGGTCGTGCAGGTAAGAGTCCCGGATGGCAAAGGCGTTCTGTTTGGAAAAGTCCTCCCACTGGCAGAGGGCGTTGGGGAAAACCGCCCGGAAGGCCTTGGCAAAGCGCTGTACGAAACGCAGATATTCGCTGCCGGAGAGCCTTTCATGCCGCCAGCCCAGGTAGAAATCATCGGCAAGCAGGGCCTTGTTGTTGGTGCCCACGTCCAGGGAGATGGGCAGGCAGTGCCAGGGGGCGATGCCAGCCCCCTGGGTGTAGAGCATCAGTTTGCCGAGGCAGATGGCGATGCCGCCGGCCCCCTGGTCGCCGATGCCCAGGATGCCCTGGTTGTCCGTCACCACCGCCACCCTGATGCCCTGGTGTACATAGCGGCGCAGGATCTCTTCAGCCCGCTCGATGTTGCCGGGATAGAAGTGAATGCCGTTGGCATTGCGGAAGATCGACGAATAGCGCTGACAGGCGAGCCCCACGGTGGGGGTATAGATGATGCCCATGTAGTTTTTGATATCGCTGCGGATCAGGGCGTGGGCCAGGGTGACGTTGCGATCGAACAGGGCGCGGATATAGATGAAGCGCTCAATGTCATCTTCCTTGTTCTTCACCTTTTCGGCGCTGTTGATCACCTGGTTGGCCAGGGAGCGGGGCGAGGGCGGCAGGGCGCCGTCCAGACCCAGCCTGCGCCGTTCCTCCCCGGTGAAGGCCGTGCCTTTGTTGACGAAATTGAAGTATTGCAGGGCCAGGCCCGGTTTTCTGGCAATAATCGCCTCGGTGTTGCCGAACTCGCCGTATTTGAAGGCGTAGATATCTTCCGTCATGGGGTTCTCTCAGTTAAGGTTAGAAGCCGTTACGAAATAACATGGCCATTTTCTCAATTTCGGTACGACTCCTTATAACCCTCAAGGGGGTACTGAAAAGAGTGCCGTTCCGCGCATTTCTCTGACCATGTTGTTTTTTTACAAGGGCTTATTTACCAAAAAGACCTTTCAGGGCATCCATGGCCTGCTGCATTTCCTGGCCTGATCCCTGGTTTGCCGGGGGAGCCTGCGGGTCGGCGGACTGGGCCTCGTTCATGGCACCTTCCGCCTGTTGCTGCATTTTACTGGAGGCGTCCGGTGATTTCAAGGTGTCGATGGTTGATCTGGCCATGGTCCTGGCGGCGTTATCAGCCTCCTGGTCATGGGTGATCTGGATGCCGGCAGGCGGGTTAAAGACGTCGCCGGGCACTGAGCCCTCGGTGATGCCGGTGGCCACGGTGGAGAAATGCATGCCCATCATGTTTCCCTCTGATTTCAGCGCGATATCCGTGCCGTGGATGGAGTAAGAGGTGGTGCCGGCCACGGAGGCGCGATCACAGCTGTAACCCAGGATGTCCCCGGCATTCTGCTGGACGCTGCCCTGCATGCCCTGCATGAAGGAAGCGCCCATTTCCTGAACGTTTTTATTGACCATCTCCTTTTCCGCAGATGAGAGCCGGTTGTATTCCTCCATCATGAATTTCAGCGGGTTGGTTACCCTGGTGCCGGTGCCGGCCTGCAGGTCGATGGTATACACCCAGTCCGGATTGGTGATCTCGATCTGATCCGTCACCGTGGACATCATCATCATTTTGGTCGTTGATTTGCGGTGGCTTGCTCTTTCTTTGCCATAATCGCGGATATACAGGGTCTCCGCGCCTGTCTCGAGGCCTGAGATGCTGTACTGGATGGTTGCCGCCTGGAAGGGCAGTTTCATGTCCCAGGGATGTGTTGCCGCAGAGGCGCTGGTGCAGAGGATAAGGCTGAAAAAGAGGCAGAACGGAAACAGGGTGAATCGTGTTTTCATAGTCGGCACCGGATCATTTTAGTAGTTGGTTATCAGCGGTCCCAGGGCGGCAGGGAGCAAGCCGCTCTTGTCCTGTGACTGTTATTGTTTGTTAAGCAGTCTTTTTATCATGATCATATCGTTATGGAATGTTGATAACAAGTGAAAATTACGCCTTGAGCTCAAAAGCAGCGCTGAAAAGCCTGCGGGTATAAGGGTGGGCCGGGTTGGCAAAAATTTCCGCCGCCGGCCCGCTTTCCACGATCACGCCGTCCTTCATCACCGCCACCTCGTCGGCCAGGGCCCGCACCACGCGCAGATCGTGGGAGATGAACAGATAGGTGATGGCGTACTTTGCCTGCAGGGAGCGCAGCAGCTCGATGATCTGGGCCTGGATGGTCATGTCGAGGGCGCTGGTGGGCTCGTCGAGCACGATGAATTTCGGCTGCAGGGCAATGGCCCGGGCGATGGCGATCCGCTGCCGCTGGCCGCCGGAGAACTCGTGGGGATAACGGTCCAGCATGTCGCGGGTCAACCCCACCTCCTGGAGAACCCGTTCGACGATTTCCCGCCGCTGCTGTTTATCCCGGCCGATGCGGTGCACCTTGAGCCCTTCCTCGATGATCTGAAAAATCGTCAGGCGCGGGGACAGCGAGGAAAAAGGGTCCTGGAAAACGACCTGCAGTTCCCGGCGCAGGCTGCGCATCTCGCCACGCTTTCTGGCCAGCAGATCCGTCTCGCCGTAAGTGATGCGGCCGCTGCCCTCAATGAGCCGCAGGATGCCCAGGCCCAAGGTGCTTTTGCCGGAGCCTGATTCGCCGACAATGCCATAGGTGGTCCCTTCCCGGACCATCAGGCTGACGCCGTTGACCGCTTTGATCTCGCCCACCTTGCGTTTGAAAAAACCTCTTCTGATGCTGAAATGGCAATGGAGATCGGCAATGGTGAGCAGCGGCCTGCCGCCCGGCTTGCGGTCGGGTTCCCCTTTGGGCACACTGTCAAGCAGTTTGATGGTGTAGGGATCTTGTGGTGCGGCAAAGATGGCCGCACAGGGGCCACGCTCGACGATGCGGCCCTGGTGCATGATGCAGACCGTGTCAGCGATCTTTCTCACCATGTGCAGATCATGGGTGATGAGCAGCACGGACATGCCCAGCTCTTTCTGCAGCTCCTGCAGCAGGACCAGGATCTGGGCCTGAATGGTCACGTCAAGGGCCGTGGTCGGCTCATCGGCGATCAGCAGCTTGGGGCGGCAGGCCAGGGCCATGGCGATCATCACCCTTTGCCGCTGGCCGCCGGAGAGCTGGTGGGGAAAGCTGTGCATCCGGCTTTCCGGGTCGGCAATGCCGGTCTTGGCAAGCAGTTGCACCGCCTTGCTTCTGGCCTGCTCCGGGTCGAGATGCTGGTGGAGCATCAGCGGTTCAATGAGCTGGTGGCCGATGGGGTAGACCGGATTGAGCGAGGTCATGGGCTCCTGAAAAATCATGGCGATATCATTGCCCCTGATCCGCTGCAGCTCGGCCTCGCTTCTGCTCAGCAGGTCCTGGCCGTTAAACAGGATTTCTCCCCGGCAGCTGAAGCTGTGGCGGTCAAGCAGTTGCAGGATGGAGAAGGCGGTGACGGATTTGCCCGAACCGGATTCGCCCACCAGGGCCACGGTCTCTCCCTGGCGGATGGTCAAGGAGACATCATGGAGGACCGGGACAAAACCGTCCTGGCTGTGAAAGCCGGCATTAAGCGCATGAATGGCGAGCAGCGGGGTGTTCATACCTTCCTCGGGTCAAAGGTTTCCCGCAGCGCCTCGCCGATGAAGATCAGCAGGATCAGGGTGCCCACCAGGACAACAAAGGTGCTGAGCGACAGCCACCAGGCATCGATATTGGCCTTGCCCTGGGCCAGCAGTTCTCCGAGGCTGGGGGTGGGCGGCGGCACGCCGAGGCCGAGGAAATCGAGGCTGGTCAGGGCCAGGATCGCGCCTGACATGCGAAAGGGCAGAAAGGTGATGACCGGGGTCATGCCGTTGGGCAGCAGGTGGCGGATCATGATGGTTACGTTGCCCACCCCCATGGCCCGGGCCGCGGTGACGTAATCGAGGTTGCGGCTTTTGAGAAATTCCGCCCGCACGTAGTCGGACAGGCCCATCCAGCCGAACATGGAGAGCAGGATGAGCAGCAGCAAGAGACTCGGCTTGAAGATGGAGGAGAAGATGATCAGCAGATAGAGTTCGGGCATGGAGCCCCAGATCTCGATGAAACGCTGGCAGAAGAGGTCGGTCCTGCCGCCGAAATAGCCCTGGATGGCCCCGGCCGCGATGCCCAGCAGGGTGCCCACCGCGGTAAGCAGCAGGCCGAAGATGACGGAAAGGCGGAAGCCGTAGATCAGCCGGGCCAGCACGTCGCGGCCCCGGTCATCGGTGCCGAGCAGGTTGTCGCGGGTGGGCGGAGAGGGGACCGGCACGTCCAGGTTGGGGTTGATGGAGGAGTAGCTGTGCGGGTTTGGCGGGAAAAAGGCCTGGTTGCCGCCCGTGCTGATCTTTTCCAGGATATAGGGATCCCGGTAGTCGGCTTCGGTGGGGAAATCCCCGCCAAAGGTGGTTTCCGCATAGGATCTGACCAGGGGAAAATAAAAGGAACCGTTGTAGATGATGAGAAAGGGCCGGTCGTTGCTGATCACCTCGGCGCCCAGGCTGAGGACAAAAAGCACCGAAAAGATGACCAGGCTCCAGTAGCCGCGCCGGTTATTTTTGAATTTCCGCCAGCGCCGCCGGAAGATGGTGTTTTTGCGTGGTGCCGGTGCCGTCATATTTTCCTTACTGCTCCACGCTTTCAAAGGTAATGCGCGGGTCAACCGCCACATAGCTGAGGTCGGACAGCAGCCGGGAGATCAGCCCGATAATGGTGAAAAAGTAGAGGGTGCCCAGCACCACCGGATAATCGCGGTTTAAAATCGATTGATAGGCCAGCAGGCCCATGCCGTCCAGGGAAAAGATGGTCTCGATCAAGAGACTGCCGGTGAAAAAGGCGGTGATAAACGAACCTGGGAAACCGGTGATGATCGGGATAATGGCGTTTCTGAACACATGGCGGTAGAGCACCCGGTTTTCGCTGAGTCCCTTGGCCCGGGCGGTGAGCACGTACTGTTTGCGGATCTCCTCCAGGAAGCTGTTTTTGGTGAGCAGGGTCATGACGGCCAGGCTGCCCACCGCGCTCGAGGTGATGGGCAGCACCATGTGCCACAGGTAGTCGAGCACCTTGTCAAGCATGCTCAGCTGAGACCAGTTGTCCGACACCAGTCCGCGCAGGGGAAAGATATTCCAGAAACTGCCGCCGCCGAAAAGGACGATGAGCAGGATGGCCAGCACAAAACCGGGGATGGCATAGCCGATAAGGATCATGGTGCTGGAAAAGACATCGAAGCGGGAGCCGTCGCGCACCGCCTTCTTGATGCCCAGCGGGATGCACACCCCATAGACGATGAGAAAGGACCAGAGGCCCAGGGACATGGAGACCGGCAGTTTGGCGATGACCAGATCCACCACGGACTGATGATGGTAGTAGGATCTGCCGAAGTCAAAGACCAGGTAGTTACCCATCATGGTAACAAAGCGTTCCACCGGCGGCCGGTCAAAGCCGTACATGGCCCGGATCTCCTGGATGCGTTCCGGATCAAGGCCCTTGTTGCCCTGGTAGATATTCGAGCCGCCGCCGCTCACCTCGGCCCCGCCCCGGGAGGAGCGCTGCATGTCGGCGATCATTTTCTCCACCGGCCCGCCCGGCACGAACTGGGTGACGGTGAAGGTGATCAGCATGATGCCGAACAGGGTGGGGATCATCAGCAGGAGGCGGCGGAGGATGTAGGAAAACATAGGTAAGTGCCTGAAGTGCCTAGAGTGCGCTAGAGTGCCTGAAGTGCCTGAAGTGCGCTGAAGTTGCAACTGCCTTGAGTGAAAAGGGTTTTCTCAAATCAAAAGGTACCATAACTTTATGCATTTTAAACTTGATGATTTCGTAAAAAAGCAATTTTCGGGGATGGCTAAGCAAAAACCGTCAAATGCGAGGCGCGCAAATTTCGAGGAGTGAGGCGTACTTGGGTACGCCGCAATGACGAGATAATTTGCAGCAACGAAGCAGTTGGCGACTTTTTGCGACGCCATCAAACTTTAGGCACTTCATTTACCCTTCACCCACCAGGTCATCAGCAGTTGAAAGGGGTTGTAATAGACCGGCAGGGTCTCCGGCCGGGCGAATTTGTCCCAGAAGGCGATGCGGTAGGTGGCCAGATACCAGTTGGGGATCAGGTAATAATTGTACCAGAGCACCCGGTCCAGGGCCCTGCAGGCGGCGGTCAGCTCCTCCTGGGTGGTGGCGTAGATGATGCGGTCCACCAGCTGGTCCACCACCGGGTTCCTGATGCCGATGATGTTGCGGGAGCCCTTGCGGTCCGCCGCCGCCGAGGTCCAGTAGTCGCGCTGTTCGTTGCCAGGCGACTGGGACTGGCCGAAGACCTCGACGGTCATGTCAAAGTCGAAGTCCTGCAGGCGCTGGACATAGAGGGCCTGATCAATGGTCCGGTAGGAGGCGTCGATGCCCAGGGTCTGCAGATTCTTGGCAAAATCCGCCATGACCCGTTCAAAGGAAGGGGAAGAGAGCAGGATCTCAAAGGCAAAGGGTTTGTCCTCCTGGTTGGTCAGTTTGCCGTTCTGCACGGTCCAGCCGGCCTCGGCCAGCAGTTGCAGCGCCGTGCGCAGATTATTGCGCAGGGCCTGGGGAGAGCCGGTTCTAACCGGGGTGGGCGGGGTGGTAAACACCTCGGGCGGCAGCTGATCCTTGAAGGGCTGCAGCATTTCCAGCTCAAGGCCCTGGGGCAGGCCGGTGGCAGCCAGGTCGGAGTTACTGAAATAGCTCTGCGTCTGGGTGTACTGATCAAAAAAGAGGGTGGTGTTGGTGCGGGCAAAGTCAAAGGCCATACCCAGGGCCCGGCGGACGCGGACGTCCTGGAAAAGCGGCCGGCGGATATTGAAGACAAAGGCCTGCATGCCCTGGTTGTTTTTGTGGGGGAAGAGCTGCTTCTTGATCCTGCCGCTGTCGAATTGCGACCCCTCCAGATCCCGGGCCCACTGCTTGGCGATGTTGACATGCATGAAGTCAAACTCGCCGGCCTTGAAGGCCTCCACCGCCACGACCTGATCCTGGAAATACTTGAAGGTGATGGTGTCGAAATTGAACATGCCCCGGCGGCAGGCGATATCCTTGCCCCAGTAGGTGGGGTTTCTCTTGAAGGTGATGGATTTCCCCTGTTTGAAATCGCTGATCGTGTAAGGTCCGCTGCCCACCGGCGGAGTCATGCCCGCTGAGGCAAAGGGATGTTTCTGGTAAAACGCCTTGGAAAACACCGGCAATTGGCCGGCAATCATATGGATTTCCCGGTTGGGCCGGGCGAAATGAAAACGGATCTGATTGGGACTGATGATCTCGGCCCGGCTGATGTCCTGGTAATAGGAGGCGAAAAAAGGGTGGGCATCCTGGCTTTTCAGGGTTTCCAGGGAAAACTTGACGTCTTCGGCGGTAACCGGGGAACCGTCGGAAAAGCGCGCCTGGTCATGCAGGGTAAAGGTGACGGACAGCCGGTCCGGGGCAAGCTCGATATCTCTGGCCAGCAGACCGTATTCGGCAAAGGGTTCATCCAGGCTGGAGGAGGCCAGCGTTTCAAAGACCAGTTCGGCAATGCCCTCGGGTGGGTTGCCTTTCAGGGTGAAGGGATTCATTTTATCAAAGCTGCCCAGGGCGTGCAGGATGACATCCCCGCCCTTGACCGCCTTGTCGGAGGTGTAGGCAAAGCGGTTAAAACCGGCAGGGTATTTCAATTTGCCGTCAATGCTTTCCCCGTGGGCGGCCATGGCCGTGCCGGGGAAAAGCAGGCAGGACCAGCAGCTGAGGAGCACCAAGGCAAGAAGGGTATGGGAGCAGTTTTTCATTTTGGCAAACCTTTCAGCACGTTTTATCATCTTTTGCTCAGCTGTAATTTTTTGACCAGGGACAGGGAACAGGTCATGACATTGGCGAGCAGGGTGAGAATGTCGGCGTCATGTTCGTTGAAATTGCCCTGTTTTTTGTTGATCACCTCGGCAACGCCGATGATTTCACCATTGATATGCAGGGGAACGGCAAGGATGGCGCGAATCTCCTCGCCGCCGGGCAAGGAATTTTCCCAGGCCGGATCCCCCATGGAGGATCGGATGACAAAGGCGGCCTTGGCATGACGATATACCCAGCCGGCCAGCCCCTTGTCAACAGGAATGGCTCTGCCTTCAAGCTGCTCCTTATCGGGGCCGCAGTGAATGGCGATGATCATTTCGTTTTTTTCGCGGCGGGCCAGCATGAGTGAGCCTGATTCTCCACCCAGCAGCTTGATCGCCATCTCAATGATCTGAGCAAACACCCAGGGATCATCATAGAGGTTCTGCGCCAGCAGCGATATCTGCAGCAGGGTGAGCAGTTCATCGCGGGTCAGCTTGCCGGTCAGCTGCGGCGGAAGCAGCTGGGAAAGCAGTCCGGTGCGGAGGGCGCGCGGCTCCACCGCATTCATCTCCATGAGAATATCCCCCAGGCGGGTCCGTTCCGTGCCCCTTGCCTGCAGCCAGTCCAGCAGCTGGGCGCCGATGTCCTGCTCCGCCTGGGGCGGTTGCGCGGCAATGGTCCTGGCCGCCTTGCCCTGCTGCTGCCTGGCCAGGGCCTCAACGAGAACATCGGCATCTACCAGGCCAAGCGCCTGCAGAATGTCCCCGAGCCGCTGCCATTGCAACCGGTTGCTGAGCAGCTGCCCGGAAATATTGGCGGTGATGCTTTCAAAATAAGGATTTCTGCCGTCGGCAAAAAAGGAGACCAGGTAGTTGTCCATGCGGTTGAAGAGTTTCAGTCTGGGCAGAATGAAATTCTCATAGAATTCCGGGGTGGTGTTGAGCATTTCCTGGAAGGAATCGTAGACATGAACCGCCCGCTTGCGCAGATTATCCCTGCCTTCCCTTTCGTATGCCTCCAGGAACTCATCATGGAGATCATGCAGCCGCCTGATATAGTTGATATCCGCCATCTGGGCAATAAGATCGGCCGAGGCCACCATCCGGGCCATGACCAGTTGCTCATCGTTTGCGAAAACGGACATGTCGGGCGGTTCGCCGAAATCCGTGGCCCCGATCATCCGGCTGATGAAGATGATGTCTTTTTTGCTCCATCTCTTTGTGCTAAGATAACGGCTGGCCAGTTCTCTGCTGCGGCCGACATGGGTGAAGGTATACTTGCCGCCCTTGCCCTGACGGTCATTTTTATTCTTCAGGTAGCCTGCGTCATGCAGCAGCGAGGCGGCGATGCCGGCGAGAAATACAGGCCTGGAAATGGGCCGCTCCCCATGGATTTTGTTCCATCCGCCAGTCATGCGGGCCGTGGCCAGGGCAACCGCCAGACCGTGCTGCAGATTGTGATAGCCCACCTGGCAGGCCTCGAACTCCGGCCACTGACCGGCGTACAGGGCGGTCACATCGGCAAAGAGCTGTTGCAGTTTCGGGGCAATCCGACCGCCGTACTGGGTTCGGTAAATGGCATAAATCTGCTCAATCATGGTCTGTGGGGATGAATCCGATTGTTCAGGCGGCAGATTTGCGGGTAAGGGCTGCTGCTGCTTCTTTTTTAGCATGCGGAAATTTGGCTTTAAATATGCGGAGCAAAGAGTATTAAATCAATGCCATTAACTTATGAAGCCGGGGACAGAATGATTTCGCAAAACAAATGCGAAAAAAAATTCTGTCCCCTCAGGTGCTGTCCCCTCAGGTGGGAGGAAAATTAAATCCGTCTCCCGGTCTTAAGTTAATGACATTGAGTATTAAATGACAATATATTGATTTTTATAGCATATTATTGGCAGGATACAAACGATAAAAAAATTGATTAACTTTGCAGTATCTATTAATGTTACACTCCTGTATATCCCGGTCGTCACGGCTGGGATTTTTTTACTGTAAATCTGGAGGTTAAGAAACAATGGGTAAAACCATCACGGAGAAGATTTTTGAGGCCCACCAACGGGACGTTCCCTCGGCTCATAACGTCGTGCTTGATATAGATGTGGTCATGTGCCACGAAATTACCACCCCGATCGCCGTCAATGATCTGAAGGCGAGAGGCATGGACAGGGTATTTGATCCGGCAAAGATTAAAGTGGTGATTGACCATGTCACGCCGTCCAAGGATACCAAGACAGCCATCCAGGCCAAGATTCTGCGGGATTGGGCCAGGCGCAATCATATCAATGATTTTTTTGATATCGGCGCCAACGGGATCTGCCATGCCCTGTTTCCGGAAAAAGGATTTATCCGCCCCGGTTACACGGTGATCATGGGCGACTCGCACACCTGCACCCACGGGGCCTTCGGTGCCTTTGCCGCGGGCGTCGGCACCACGGATCTGGAGGTCGGCATTCTCAAGGGGGTCTGTTCCTTCCGTCTGCCGGAAACCATGAAGATCACCATTGCCGGAAAACTTGGCAAAGGGGTTTATGCCAAGGATGTCATCCTCAGGGTCATCAAGGAACTGACCGTAAACGGCGCCACCGACAAGGTGATGGAGTTCCGCGGCCCGGTGGTGGATGGCATGAGCATGGAGAGCCGCATGACGGTGTGCAACATGGCCATCGAGGCCGGCGCCACCTGCGGGGTGTGTCTGCCAGACCGGGTTACCGCCGAGTACCTCTGGCCCTTTATCCAGGATCAGTATCAAGATGTCGAGGCGGCGGTGGCTGATTTCCGCAAATGGCATTCCGATGCCGATGCCGGCTATGCGGCGGAAAAGACCTTTGACGTAACCGGACTGGCGCCGCAGGTGACTTACGGCTACAAGCCCGATGAGGTCAAGGACATCACCGACATGGCCGGGGCCAGAATCGACCAGGTTTACATGGGTTCCTGCACCAACGGCCGCATTGAAGATCTGCGGGTGGCCGCGGAAATACTCAAGGGCCGGAAAATCGCCGACCATGTACGGGCCATCCTTTCGCCGGCCACCCCCAAGGTTTACAGCCAGGCCCTGGACGAGGGGTTGATCAGGATTTTCATGGAGGCCGGCTTCTGTGTGACCAACCCCACCTGCGGCGCCTGTCTGGGCATGAGCAACGGGGTGCTGGCCCCGGGCGAGGTCTGTGCCTCCACCACCAACCGCAATTTCAACGGACGCATGGGCAAGGGCGGCATGGTTCACCTGATGAGCCCGCTTGCCGCAGCCGCCGCGGCGGTGAAAGGCTGCATCACCGATCCCCGGGAGATGCTGTGAAACGGCCTCAACCCAACAAACCCAACAAACCCAACAAACTCAACAAACTCAACAAACTCAACAAACTCAATAAACCCAACGAACCCAACAAACCCTACGAGGTTGTTATGAAGACATTCGGCGGTCCGGTCCTTTTTCTGGACAGAAGCAATATCAATACAGATGAGAT
This sequence comes from Desulfurivibrio sp., assembly GCA_003605035.1. Classification (GTDB taxonomy): domain Bacteria; phylum Desulfobacterota; class Desulfobulbia; order Desulfobulbales; family SURF-16; genus SURF-16. The sequence continues at coordinate 17,388 of QZKJ01000078.1, read as the reverse complement.
TATTCCGGCGAAATATCTGACGGAAAACACCAAGGAGGACCTCAAACCCTTTATCCTGGAGGATCTGAAACTGCCTGGCTTTGATCCGGCGGTCAATACCAGAGGGGCCGGAGTCATCGTCACCCGCGCCAATTTCGGTTGCGGCTCCTCCCGGGAACACGCGGTCTGGGTCTTTGAGGTGAATAACATCAATGTGGTCATTGCCGAGAGTTTTGCCAGGATTTTCCGGCAGAATATGTTCAACTGCGGCATGCTGGCCATTGAGTTGCCCAAGAAAGACATTGACGCCCTTTTTGCTGTCGGGCCTGAGGTAACCGTTTCGATTGACATGGACAAGGAAACCCTTATTGCCCGAGGAACAAAGGAATTCACCTGTAAATTCACGCTCAATTCCTTTGACAAGGACCTGGTGCTGGCTGGCGGCTGGCTGGCCTACGCCGACAAGAAATATTAAAAAATGTCGGACCTGCAGGGTTTGTCTTTTTTATCAGATTTTCCGGCAAGTTGCTTGTCAGACCTTTCAGTCTGGCCTAGCGTCACGGTGTTTCCTTTTTCCCGGAATTACCGCCACTAATTCCAGAAAAACGAATGAGACTGTCCGCTTTTTATGACTTTTCCTGGCCCATTTTCGTTGCAGGTTAATTTACCCATTGAAATAAAAGACATTTTTTGATGGTGTGCAAATGAAGCAAATGGCACCTGATTTGCTGTCAGTAATTGGATAGGTTCAGGTTCCACCGACACCTGGATTACGGAGAGGGAGCATAATTCTGGAGGGGCTGAGGTGAAGAAGAAAACAACATTCGGTATTGCGGCAATCCTTTCCGCTGTCATCATTGGGTCAGGCGGCACGGCAATGGCCGCAGATGTTGATGTCTACGCAGAAGGGGCATATACGGAGACGAATCTGGTTATTTACCTCTACGTTGACATCAATGCCGATCCTCTGGTCAGCGCCGGAGTAAAACTGGCTTATGATAAAAGCAGATTTTATCCCGTTGATCCGGCAACTGATCCTGCCGGTTCTGCCCCCACCGCAATCAAAAATGAAGCTGACTGGTATTTCGGTACACCCGATGGCGCCAAATACCCCTATCAGGACCCTCAGATCAACACCGATGTGGGAGAAGTGGTTTTTATCAACGGGAAAATTGATGAGAATGCCCCGACTGCCGGGGTCACCGGGGCACGGAAGCTGCTTGGTAAGGTTACGTTTGCCCGTTCTGAAAACAGTACCCCTGACAAGGATGCAGCAACCGGCAATGCAAGCGGCTATTTTGGCGTTTCCCTCGGGCTCGGTGTTGTGCGGCCTGCGCCTGATGTGTATGCAAATTTTGTTTCCACCAGTGAAGCCGTGCTTGATTTGACAGGTGTGGCTTTCCCTGGTGTGAAAATTTATGAACGCGGGGATGCGAATGGTGATGGGGTAATCAATGGAGCAGATAGAAGCGCCGTTGTCTATTATATGGTAAATGGTGGAGTTGCTTACCCCTGGATGGATTGTAATGCCGACGGCATAGTTAATGGTGCTGATCGAAGTTGCATCGTTTATAAAATCACTCATTGATAATTTTTTGAAGCATCAGGATGTATGATTAAAAGGAGAAACAAATGAAAAATTTAAAAATGATATTTGCTTCATTGGTCATCGTGCTGTTTAGTTCCGTTCCTGTTTTTGCTTATACTGTTTATGTAGGTATTGATCATACATTTTCTGATTATTCCCTTATTGATGGGTTCCAGTTAGATGTCGCCAATGACGTTGTTATTGATGATCTGGATTTGGTGGTTCAATACTCATCTGTCGCGGATGTCGACGGGGCGGGGTTTCCCGGGGTTGTCCCTGCTGACTCGTGGGAAATAGTAAAAACCTCGAGTGGTGTGTATGGATATAATAACTGGGGAACTGAAGATCTATCCGCAGGCGTTATTTTAAAGTTGGCGGGCAATTCACCCTTTTCTCTGGTGAATTTTTCCTTGTTTTGCGATGAGCAGCTAGATGGCTACTATCCGGGAGGTTTTCGGGTCAGAGCGATGAATTTTGGAGATGAGGGCAAGGCATATGCTTACAGTGCAAGTGTTCCTCTCCCTGGCACAGTATGGCTCCTCGCTTCTGGTTTAGCCGGCCTGGTTGTCTTAAGACGGAAAACCCGCTGATATACCTTTTGTAAACAGATAAATACCTATCCCGTCGGACGTCGCGTTTGACGGGATTTTTGCTTTAAACGCAATAATATTATATGGTTGTATTCACACTTTTGCTCTCTTGCGACAAAATACCGTAAATGGCATTAACCGTACACATTGAAAAACTGGTGATCGGCGGCAGCGGCCTGGGCCGGCTGCCGGACGGCAAGGTGGTGCTGGTGCCTTATGTCCTGCCCGGCGAGGAGGTGGAAATTCGACCGGTCAGCAGAAAAAAGAACTACATCGAGGCGCGTGCCGTCAAAATTCTGCAGGCATCAGCAGATCGCACCGAGCCTCCCTGTCCTTATTTCCCCCAATGCGGCGGCTGCGATTTCCAGCACGTCCTTTCCGAAAACCAGGCGGATCTGAAAAACCGGATTCTGCGTGAGCAGCTTGAGCGGTCAGGCCTGCAACAAGACAGCAGTGCATTTCTTCTTCCTCCCTTGCTTGCCCCGCAGGCATTTCATTACCGGCAGCGTATCAGGCTGCATGTGGGAAAAGATGGAAAACCCGGCTTTCACCGCAGTCAATCCCATGAGGTGATACCAGTCAGCGCCTGCCTGCTGGCCAGACCGCCGCTGAATAACGTGCTGGCTTACCTGATCAATCAGTCTCCCCTTGCCGCCATTGCCGCTTTGACCACCTCGGTCGAACTGTTACTGAGTGCGGCCGATGAACTCGTGGTCATTTGCCTGCATCTGTCCAGAAAAGCGAGGCCGGCTGAACGGAAAGTGCTTGAAGAGCTGGCTGCCGGTCACAGCAGCATCAAACAGGTGATCGCCAAGACGGCGGACTCAGCCATTGCTGAGGTTTTTCCAGGCGGCCAGGTCGGTGATGAGCAGTCTCTGCTCTCTTTCTCCCATGCCATGCCTGCTGGTGACCACCTCAGGATGAGCATTGAGCCGGGGGGATTCTGCCAGGTCAATGCCGAGCAGAATGAGCAGCTTATTGCCCTGGTGCTGGAATGGGCAAAGCTTGCTGACGGGCATAAGGTTCTTGATCTCTTCTGCGGCATGGGGAATTTTTCCCTGCCTCTTGCCCGGCAGGCGCTATCCGTTGTCGGCATGGACCTGCAGCGCTCAGCCATCCGCAGCGCCAGGCGCAATGCCGGGATAAACGGCATTGAGAACAGCATCTTCACCCAGGCTTCAGCGCTGGCAGGGGCAAAGAGCCTTGCCGCAGGCGGGGAGAGGTTTGCTCTGGCCCTGCTTGATCCGCCACGGCAGGGATGTGCTGAAGTCATCCCTTACCTGTCTGAACTCGGGGTCACGCGGATCATCTATATCTCCTGCGACCCGGCCACCTTGTGCCGGGATCTGGTCATCCTTGAAAGGGAAGGGTATGGGGTGGAAAAGATGCAGATGGTGGATATGTTTCCCCAGACCCATCATCTGGAGACCATTGTTTCTCTGTGTCGTTGTTAATCCCGGGCTGCCTGCTGCAGAAAGAGCAGGGCGCAGCGGGCCAGAAATTCGGCGCCGACCGGCAGTACCCGTTCATCAAAATCAAAGACAGGGCTGTGGGCATTGGCATGGGGAAGGTCGTCGCGTCTGGCACCAAACCGGACAAAACAGCCTGGAATGTGCTTGAGGTAAAAAGAGAAATCCTCGCCGCCCAGACTCGGGTATGGCTGGCTTTTTACCCCGTTTTCTCCCACCGTCTGCCGGGCGGCCTGTCGCGCCACCTCGGCGATCTTCTGGTCATTGATCACCGGCGGGTAGCCCGGGGTCAGGGTTAATTCCGTTTCCGTCCTGTACAGATCCCGGACCGCCAGCGCCATTCTGCGCAGGCTCTCGAAAATATTCTCCCGGGCTGCGATATGGGTGGTGCGGATGGTGCCCTCCAGCACGACCTGGTCGGCAATGACATTGGAGGCGGTGCCGCCATGGATTTTGCCCACCGTGACCACCGCCGGGTAAACCGGGTTGGTTTCCCTGGCGACCAGGGTCTGCAGGCTGGTCACCAGAAAGGCTGCGGCCACAATACAGTCAGCGCTTTCATGGGGTTTGGCCGCATGTCCTCCCGGGCCGCGGATGTTGATCCGGAATTCATCGGTAAAGGCGCAGATGAGGCCGGGCTGCACGGCAATCTCGCCAACCGCGTAATGACGCTCAATATGGCCGCCGAAGATGGCGTCCACTCCCATGAGCACTCCGGCGGCAATCATTTTTTCCGCCCCGCCCTCATCCTCTTCGGCCGGCTGAAAGAGCAGCACGACCCGGCCAGGCAGCCGGGCCTGTTTTTTTAAGAGTGCCGCGGCGCCCAGCAGCATGGCCATATGGCCGTCATGGCCGCAGGCGTGCATGACGCCATCATGCTGCGAGGCAAAAGGCAGCCCGGTTTTTTCGGTGATCGGCAGGGCGTCCATATCGGCGCGCAGCGCCACAGATCTGGCGCCGTTTTTCTTTTCGCCGATAAAGGCCGCGATGCCGGTGCCGGCTATCCCATTTTGATGGGCGATGCCGAGTTCAGCAAGTTTAGCGGACACATATTCCGCGGTGCGGAATTCCTGCAGGGCAAGTTCCGGATGCTGATGAAGAGTCCTGCGGATATCCGTCATCCAGGCCAGCAGTTGCTCGTCAGGGCTGAGCGGGTTAGTCATTGCAGGGCTTCCTCATAGGCTTCTCTGGTGTCCGGGTTGAAACAGACGAAGATGACCTGTTGCAGAAAGGGGAGCTGCTCGGCCGCCATCAGGGTTTCCCGCACCGCAATCCTTGCCGCCTCCTTGCCCGGAAAGCCGTAGGCGCCGGTGCTGATGGCCGGGAAGGCTATGGTCTCAAGGTGTCTGGCCTGGACAATCTTGAAGGTGCTGCGATAGCATGCGGCCAGAAGCTGTGGTTCCTCATGCTTGCCCCCCCGCCAGATCGGGCCCACTGTATGAATGACAAAACGGGCAGGCAGCCTGTAGCCCTTGGTGATCTTTGCCTCGCCGGTGGGGCAGCCGTCTAAGGTGCGGCATTCGGCCAGCAGTTCCGGCCCGGCGGCCCGGTGGATCGCGCCGTCGACCCCGCCTCCTCCCAGCAGGGAAGAGTTGGCGGCATTGACAATGGCATCAACTGCCAGGGTGGTAATGTCTGTCTCAACCAGTTTGATGAGCTCTTTCTTCATCATTTCCTCCATAATTTCCCATTGCTGAGGCAAGCTCTCTTCGTATGTCGTCTGCCAGGGTACGGGGCGCGAGAACCCGGGCCATACAGCCCCAGGAGAGCACCCATTTTTTAATCTCCAGCAGATGGCTCGCGGTAAACGTCATCATAATGCTTTTATCGCTGTTTTCCTGAATCTGCTGGCCCTGGTGCCATTGCCTTTCCCGGATGTAGGGCGCTGCCGCCGGTGAAAACCATATCCTGACAGCATACTGCTTATCACTCCATTGTATACCAAAACGATCCCGGGTTGTTTGTTGAAAATCAAAATCCGCGGGAACCGTGAAATGCTCGCCGGCTAACTGCGCCTTGTCAATGCGGGAGAGGGCAAAGGTGCGGATATCGTGGCGTGCCTGGCAGAAAGCAATCACATACCATTCCCCCTGGTAATTGACCACATGGTAGGGATCGATCGTGCGTTGCGCGAGATCGGTTGCGCCCGGTTTGGCATGGCTGATGTGCAGGGATTGCGAGGTGCGCAGGGCAGTGAAGACGGTTTCCCATACCTGTGTCGCTATCATGCTGTGGGGGCTGCTGAAAAAGGAGAATCTGTCATGTAACTGGGCCGGGTCAATGGTGATTTTGTCCGGCAGGGATTCGGCAATCCTGGCGAAAAGAGATTGCAGTCTGGGGTAAATCGGCGTGTTTTCATACTGCTGGAGGACCTTTTCCGCAATGAACACGGCAAAGAGATCGCTGTCGGTCAAGACGATTGCCGGCAGGTGAAAGCTCTCTTCCGTATAGTAGTAGCCGCGCTTTCCGGCGTCATAGGCCATGGGGGCGTCAAGCATGGCCCGCATGTAATCCAGATCACGCTGGATCGTTTTTGCGCTGACTTCCCATTCCTCGGCCAGTGATGTGCAGTTCGGATAGGTTCTGTCCCTGATCTTCTTGTCGATAAAGAGCAGACGGCTGTGTTGCGGTTTGAATTTTTGCATTTTTTTTTCTTTCATTGAGCTGGTCGGACACTATCTGTCCTACCTCTGTCTGTATGGTGAGAGAAAAGGTGAAGGAATGCAAGAAAAATAAAAAAGTGGAGGGTATCATGGGAAGAATCATGCAGGCATGGACAGAAACACCGGAACTGCTGCCGGTAATCAGTTTTTTTAACAGTGCTGAAAACACGATAATCCTTAACGACGATAAGGCATTGCTGCCATATGACGAGGCTTTTGCTCAGGGATTGGTCGAGGTTGTCCAGGTGGATCATTTTGCTGGTGTGCCCCATGTGCAGCTCACCAATAATTCCTCCTGGAAGATATTGCTCTTCAGCGGCAATGAACTGATCGGCAATATGCGGAGTCGCATGGTCAGCATCTCCGTCACTTTACGGCACAATGCCAGTGTGGTCATCCCGGCCTTTTTTCTGGCTTCCACTTATTTTTATGATCAGGGCATGGTCTCCATCCAGGAATATCTGCGTCATTTCAAGGTAATGGATAACCAGGCCGGGGTTGTTTATGTGATTAATGGGAAAATTTGCGGGGAAAGATATGGGGATTTCCCTCTGCAGGTTGAAGTGTGCTACAATCATTACAATGTGGCCTGATTGTTGGAAAGTGAAGTGGTTGGCCGGTGTACAGGGGAGCATATGCCTGCAACGAAATCCATTGTGTTGATTCTCCTGCTGTCAATTCTGGCAGCTTGTGCCGGCGCAGGTCAAAATCGGTCATCCCCTGCGGCAGAGCGTCAAGCCGGGTTGGTTGATCTCGGCAACGGGGTCTGCCGGCAGAGCAATAACGGTCTGCTGTGGCAGATTGATAAAAGCCCCAGGTATTCCACCTGGCAGGAAGCAAGGGAGTATGCGGAAAGGTTGAACCTGGGTGGGTATGGCGATTGGCGGTTGCCGACAAGAAAAGAGCTTTATATGCTGCATTATCTTGCTGCGCTGGGGGACAACGACTGTATGATGAAGCTTGGCAATAATTATAATTACTGGAGCGTCAGTCCATCACAGGAGGTAAATGCCGGCAGGTGGGAATCATATCCTCTCTGCGGAGGAAATGAATTTAAGTATGTCAAAGCGAAACAAGGATTTGTCCGGGCGGTGCGACCCTGATGCAGCCCTGTAAAATAATATTTCAGTCTCATGTGAATTCAGGTGCTTGTCGGGCGCGTGAAGTGAAATCAGGGAGAGTATGGAAGACGAAGATCTGCGGGCGGATAATCATGCTGTGGACTGCGGCAGATGCGGCAAATATTATGATTGGTCTGTGCTGAGCCTGGATGAGGAGGAGGGAACGTTTTTGTGTCCCATGTGCCAGGCGGAAAGCGTCAGCTGCGGATGCAGTGATGAGGTGCAGATGGAAACTTGAATATTCGTTACCTGTTATTGTCAGATTGCTGTATCCGCTTTTCCTTCATTTATTTGTATTTGTTTCATCAAAAAAAACTGTTAATTTTTTTTAGCATTGTGGCCGGGTTGACGTTAAAAAAATCTAGCAACAGCTTTCAAGGAACTGCAGTAACTCATTATAACTCGAGCAGATTTTTTAGACGGAAATTGTTGGGTCCATTTTTCTCATGAAGACGCAAAAAGCATTTCCAGCAGAAAATTCTTTTGTTTGGAATTGCATGCAATTTCAGTAGTTTTTCTGAAGAATTATAGCCATCCCTCACTCAGTTTTTTGTCAAGTACTCGTGACCGTGAATCTTTTTCAACCCCTTACTCTGGTAAAATTTTTTGTTAGTAGCTTGCCAGGCAACCGTGATAAACTTTTTTTATAGTTGCGCCCTGGTGAGGCGATTGGAAAGGAAATTTTCTTGAAAATTCAGGCTGACTCATTGATTTTGCAAGTATTTCTTTTTGCTTGACAATCAAATGGGAAAAGCTGTTTCATCTAATTATGTGTGCTGCATGGAGGTACGATTTGTGCATTTTGAAAACGCGGTATGCAATCCACAAAAAAAATTTAACATGAAATATCGCCAGCGAGTAACAAAATTGCATCGAAACAGTCAGGGCTTCACGACAGTCGAGCTTATTGTGGTCATGGCCATAATGGGTGTTCTGATGGCCATTGCGATACCTAATTATTCTCAGTGGATCGCCAATTATCGCCTCAAGGCAGCAGCCCGCGAGATTTATACGAATTTTCAGAAAGCCCGGATTGAGGCCATTAAAACCAACAGCAATGTGGTGCTCTCTTTTAACGCCGGTGCGGAAACGTATCAGGTTTTTGTTGATAATGGAGGAACAACCGGAACCGCGGATGATGATACGCAAAATGGGGATGAAAGAATTCTGGCCAATGTCACTATGCCTGCCAGTGTTGATCTGGATAGCGTAAATTTTTCTTTAGGCAGCACTACTCCTGGTTTTACTGCGCGGGGGCTGCCGTTGAGCAGTCGAATTGGTAACGTGCAAGTGAGGAACGATGATAATGTACGTTACCAGATTTCACTTTCCCTTGCAGGTGGTTTGACCTTGGAAAGGTTATAAGGTTGACAACCGTGAATCTCATAAGACCGGGGTTAAATGTTAAAAGATGAGAACCCATGTTGAAGATATGCAGAGGGGTTTTACCCTCATTGAATTACTGATCACCATGCTGATTTCCGGTATTGTTATAGCCTCAATTTATTCAGCGTTTCAGTCCCAGCAGAACAGTTATACCGCTCAGGATCAGGTTGCGGAAATGCAGCAGAATATCCGTGCCGGACTTGATATGATGACCAGGGAGATAAAAATGGCAGGATATGATTCAACAGGAAAAGCCGGAGCCGCTTTGCTTGCCATCACTGCGTCCAGTATTAATTTTAGCATGGATCTCAATGAGGATGATGATGTCGTCGACTCTGGAGAAAATATTACCTATGCTCTGGATACTGTAGAAAAGGAAATTACAAGAAATACTCAACCCATCGCCCAGAACATTGAAGAACTTGAATTTGTATATCTTGATGAAGACGATGCGGTTACCGCGGACGTTGAGGAAGTTCGCAGTGTGGTCATCTCGATTCTGGCCCGGGCTGGCGGTTCTGATGCCAATTTTCTTAATTCGAAACAATATGCTTCATTTTCAGGAACAATTTGGGGGCCTTATAATGATTATCTTCGCCGTCGTCTGTTGATCCAAAGGGTCAACTGCAGAAATATGGGTTTGTGATCATGAGAAATTTTTCCCAGGCCATAGCGACTTCCCGTCAATCAGGTTTTACCCTCATCGAGGTCTTGATTGCCGTTGCTATTTTTACCATCGGCATTCTGGCGGTCAATGCCATGCAGACAGCAGCCATAAAAGGCAATTCATCGGCGAACAGGATAACGGAGTCATCGTCTTGGGCATCCGACCGCATCGAAACGCTCATCGGGCTCAACTATTCTGACGCCGATCTTGATGACGATGACGGCGATGGTACTGGGGAGGATGCGAATAATGACGGCACAGATGATGACGGGGGCAACTTCGGTCTTGATGATACCGGTGCGAATGCGGATGGGACATCAGCCTCTCCGGACGGTAATTACACAATTAACTGGAATGTTGCGGTGAACTATCCTTTCCCTGATATCAAGACGGTTAATGTAATTATTGAAAGGCAGGATGGCGGAACGATACGTACCGTCACCATGGCCTATATGAAATCAAATTCCATATAAATTCCCGATGATACATCTGAAAAATATAGCAAAAAATGAGCGAGGCTTCGTCCTGATCGCCTCCTTGCTTATTCTCCTGATTCTGGTGATTATCGGAGTCGCGGCAACAACCAATACGACGATTGAGGTGCAGATAGCGGGCAATGAGAAAGTCCACAAAGAGACTTTTTACAATGCGGAAGGCAGCCTTTCAGTTGGCGTGGAGGTTCTTGAACAGAATCTGTACTGCCCGACGGGTTTTTCATCAACAGGGGCAGATGACGGTGGTATCTCGGTTGCCGATCTGGAAGGTGTCGTGCGTGTTTACGAGCGCAATGGCAATGAACTGGCGTTGTATCAAAATCCCTCCCTTGCCGAAAACGTTATCGAGGCCGATATCAACGCCCACGCTCTCAATGATGTTTCGTTCACCTTGCCCGTTGACCCGACGTTAAATCTTGATGATCTGGATGCCGCCGGGTCGCAGAGGGTCTCTTATATTTACATCGGCGGTCGGACTGAAATGGCGGCGGGTGGTGCGTTACAGATGGCCGCTGGCTATGAAGGGAAGGGTAAATCCGCTGCCGGCGGCGGCGTGTTGAAACTGTATGAGGTAACCGCTCTTCATCAGGGACGAGTGGATAGCCGGTCAATTATCCAGCTTGGCTGGCGTTTTCCCGTCGGTTGGACTGGTGATTGTAATTATTAGCTCAACTTTCTGACTTGATCTATTTTATCACGGTATTTTGTGACATAGTTGCTGCTCTGAACTCCGTCATGGGAATTCCGAAGATAGGAGGCAGAATCCAGAATGTTTGATTTTATATCGTTTTATTCAGGCTTCTGAATTCTCTGGAAATAATCTTCAGGCAGACTGAAAATATTTGCTTAATTTCAACATGTTACCACAAATCAGAAGCTTGAGTTATTAGTTTTGCAGAATTTTATCAGCAAAGGCTCGAAAACTGACCATCTCCTGACGAAATATCAAGAAGTTAGACTGGTGCACTGCGGGTAAGTGGCTTTAGGCGAAATCGTCAATTATTTTCTCAGGTTTATTACCATCCATTACTTGCAATAGGGTGAAGATATGAGGCTTTTCCTACGATATCTTGTCATTGATTTACTGATCTTCGGACTGGTTATTCATGTACTTCCGCCGACTTTATCCTACGCGGATACCTGTGGCATCGGACTTGGCGAGCCACCGTTCCTTTCCTTCGGCGTCCGCTCGAATCTTTTGCTGATGATTGATAATTCCGGCTCCATGCTCGACATGGCTTATGTTGCAAACACCGGTGAGTGCGTTGATAACAGTTACGCATCAGGAACCCAGTATGCGGGAAATTACACGGCAGATAAATGGTATAAATGGACAGAAGGGGTTCAGCCATGGAAGAGCGGAGCGACTTATGCGGTTGGGGATATTGTCTATACAGAGGGGGTCTTCTACAAAGCGACTGCTGCCACGGGCAGTCCTTCCACCGGCGTTGAGATCGGTTTTGACAGCGAAGTGACGTGGACATCAGTTTATACCATTGATGTCTGGCGTCACAGTGAGGTGTATCCCGCCAAAAGTTTCGTCCAGTTTGATGGTCAACTCTTTTATACGGTCGCCGGCGGCACGGCCAGTGATTCGGATCTGACAAACGGTCTTAGTATTTATGAAGATACCGGAGTGACATGGGTCTCTGTTGACTCAACCTGGCGTAATACCACTGCCTACAGTGTTAATGACATTGTCAGTGATGGCGGCATGCTTTTCAAGGCAACGAGTTCCGGAACATCAAACGGCACCGGCGTCTGGGATGATGCCGGCGTGAACTGGGTCAGGTTGGATGAAGGCTATTTCGAAGAAACCGCTTATGCGTCAAGTGCCGACGCCGCGACTGCTTTTGCTGCTCAACCGGGAGCTGCCTCAAGCCATACCGATCTTTTCGTGAAGATTGTCAGTGTAAATGACGGTACTTCAGATGTCCAATCGCGGGTTTCGGCTTTTGCAGCAAAAGGAAATTTTCTGAACTGGGCCTCCTCTTCCAAATTTGACATCCAGAAGAAAATTCTTACCGGCGGTAAATTTGATGAGGACGCCCAGCGGCTTATTTCTCAGAACCGTGGTTGCGCCGATCATGGTTTCTTCAAGGAAGTGACCATGTCTGATGGAAAGGTTTTGACTCTGTCCATCCAGGGGGCGAGTGAAGAGAACTGGATCGACAGCACAGACGACACAACCAGAATTTCCATCCTGGCCTTGAGTGCCAGTAGTTTTATTGCCAGCGATCAATATCAAGCCTGCCAGGACGCTCTTACGGAGCTGCAGCAGGATGTGGTCAATCAGGGTGCGCTCAAGCAGGACATTACCGACTGTCTTGACTACGGCGGGACCAACAATATCATGGCCGAGTCAAACGCCGCCTATAACCATGCCCTGCATGACTGCTGGTATTACTCGAAGCATGGCTCCTTTCCTGTTGGCATAACGGATGTGAAAACCTCCTGCGAACATATCTATGATCACGACATCCCCCCTGCAACCATTACGACGGAAAGCAGTGGTTATATCTGCACGGGTGACTATATCATTGGCATCCCGGATGATCTGCGTGACGGCTATATCGGGCGCTGCTGGGAGCCGGCCACCATCCCGGCCGGGTGTGCGCCGGTTTCCTGCGGTCCGCCGGTCGGGACCATCGGCGACCCGCGATGTGGAACGGATGGATACCTTTATGAATGCAGTGGAAACTATAACAGCAACAAGGACGAGTGTAACAAGGCCTGGGTCCTTGTGCTCGTCGATGCTGATGGAGCTGGTCCGGGCACCTGTACCGCTGCTGATATTGCCGCGGCTGCTCCTGCCCATTGGACGGATGATCTTAACCCGAACACGGCTGATGCCTGTATCCAGCAGGCTGTAGAGGATTACTGCGGCTATATGGAGATTCCGGAAGTCATTGATCCTTCGGATCAGATCTTTGACACCGGCGAGTTCTGGAGTATGCCCGCGGTGCTGATCGACTCCGGCGTTGCCTCCTTTTTCGGCGGTGACAGGTCGTTGATCGTCATGAAAGGTTACAAGAAACAGACCACGCAGCCTGAAGGGGTGCTGCAGGGAACTGCTGCGGATCTTCGCATCGGCGTCATGGCCTTTAATGCCGTGGGCGCCCTTACCGAGTGCACGACTGTTGACCCCAGTGACGCGATCCAGGAATATTGTCCGACGGACAACAAGGACGGCGCGAAAATCCTGGCCGGCATCAGGCTCGGAACCGATGTGGCGGCAAGCGGTCCAGGCAGTCATATCGATTATGTCGTTCAACAGGTGAACAGCATTCAGGCCACCTCCTGGACGCCGCTGGCCGAAGCCATGTACAACGCCATAGGCTACTACACCCAGAATACGGCCATGCGTCTGAGCGTCGATGATTTCGATACGACGGTAAACCCCATTACCAACTGGTGTCAGGAAAATCATGTGCTGATCATCACTGAAGGCGCATCCACTGCTGATATCAATCAGGATGTCATTGATTTTGTCAACAGTGCCCCTATTGATGATGGTGACCAGGTGAGTGATACGAAATGCACGGATGGCCTGGACGGCAGCACCTACCTTGACGACCTGACGTATTTTGCCCAGCATGCGGATGCGAGCGTTCTTTATCCTGCCGGAAACAGCCAGCTCCCTTCTGACGATGGCACCATGTACGATAAAAAGAATATCACCACCCATATAGTGGTGACTGGTACGTTAAGAGATGTCGGTGACACCGAATGCAGTCCTGATGAAATTATTGAGGCGGCTGCAACCAATGGCGGCACCGAACTCCTGGTCAGTGCCAATCCGTCTGAGCTTGAATCAAATCTGCTGGAGAAATTCAATGAGTTGCGCCAGAGAGCCTCGGCCGGTTCCGCCGCTTCGGTAATTTCATCGGCCCGTGGCGGTGAGGGCGCCATTTATCAGGCTATTTTCTGGCCTGAGTTGAAAAGACAGGACAACACAGGGGTAGAATGGGCCGTTGACTGGGTTGGTGACGTGCATTCCCTTTTCATCGATCAGTATGGCAGAATGTATGAAGATTCCAATTCCGATCGGATGATGAATCCCTCGGAAGACGTAGACGGTGATGGAAAACTCGATAATGATGAGGATGTGAATGCAAACGGTATCATGGATGCCGGGGAGGACACCGATAGTGACGGGCATCTTGATGTTTATGAGGACAAGGACAGTGATGGCGTTATAGATGGAGACGATAAGCGTGTTATCATCTATTTTGATACCAGCGCCAACCGTTCAAAGGGTTGCTATAACACATCAATTTTCTATACAGGAGCATGCACGAATTCAAAGGAATTATCAGCAATAAAATATCTGTGGTCTGCCAACGATTGGCTGTCCAGAATCTCCAACGTGGTTCTTTCAGCCGATGCCTCGGTTCCCTATGGCGCCAATGATGTTTTTTATAATAGAAACACATATCTGTCCAGTGAGCAGCGTCGTTATATTTTTACCTGGGTTGATCTCAATAACGACGGTGATGTTGATTACGCCACGGAAGTTCTGCCCTTTGTTGACCGTGACGGATCAGGAAATGCGATCAATTGGGCCGGCTTAGGCGTGAGTAACCGTGGTTTGGTGGCAAAGGATTTTAGTGCCGCAGATAATGATGAAGTCCGGCAGATCATCCGCTGGGTCCGGGGGGCTGACTGGACCACGGAGGATATTGACGGGGATGGGATTCTCGATGCAGGGGAAGACCTTGATGGCGATGGACATCTTGATGTGTTTGAAGACGTCAATGGCAATGGAATACTCGATGCAGGGGAGGATGTGGATGGCGACGGGTCGCTTGAATCTCCCGTCAGAAACAGAATGATCCCGGCTGCGGAAGGAAGCGGGACGCTCAGCTCCTGGCGGCTTGGTGACATCATTCACTCGACTCCTATGACGGTTGCCGCTCCGTCTGAAGGGTTCCATCTCATTTATAATGACAAATCGTATGCCAAATTCGTCTCCAGATACAAAAACAGAAGGCATATGATCTATATGGGGGCAAATGACGGGATGCTGCACGCTGTAAACGGAGGTTTCTACAGCGAAAAAGACAATAAGTTCTGTCTCGTTTCCTTAAACGCCGATGGAACCTGCAGCGACGCCGCTGCCGCCGCTCCGGCGCTTGGGGCGGAGATGTGGGGGTATGTCCCGTATAATCTGCTGCCACATCTGAAATGTCTGACTGAAAAAGATTATGCCGGCGCTAAACATAAATATTATGTTGATCTCAGACCCCGGCTCTTCGATGTCAAGATTTTCAGCGAAGAAGCCGCGTGTACTGCTGATTATAATGATGCCGCCTGTACCCATCCCCAGGGCTGGGGGACAATACTTGTCGGGGGCATGCGTTTTGGAGGCGCACCTGTTGACGCGGCGGCTGATCTGGGACAACCCAACACAGACAACAGGCAGTTTATTTCTTCCTATTTTATTCTTGATATAACGGACCCCGAAAAACCTCCTGTTTTGCTTGGCGAGTTGACGCAGACGCTGTCTGACAGCGATGGCAATCTTGTCCCCGATTCTCCTAATTATGTTGATCTTGGTTTTTCCACCGTTGTCTCAACCATGTCGATCATGAAAGACGCCTCCGTCGCTCCGGAGGTCAATAAATGGTATCTCATTCTCGGCAGCGGACCTCATGGCAGTGACGCCTTGAAAGGGGTGAGTGACCAGGATGCCAGAATTTCCATTGTCGCGCTGAACAATTTGGTGGATGGCAACAACCTGCCCGTAAAGTCTTTGCGGATAAGTGCTGCTGCTCCAGTCGCCGGCTCTCCGGATGGCACATTTCAGCTTGCGGGATCGCCGCATGGTTTTGTTTCAGACCCGATAACGGTGGATTTTGACATCAACCCAAGCATGGAGAACTACAAATCAGACGCCATATATTTCGGCACGGTCGAAGGGGATTTTGATGCGACAAGTTCTTACTGGGACGGCGGCGGCAAGATGTACCGTCTGGTGACCAGAAAGCTCGATCTCTTTGGCCGATCAGAATATGGCACTGGAGCATCTGAACCGGCAACGGAACCCTATGAGTGGCAAATCAAGACATTGATTGACTTGAGCAGTGATGTGCTCGACGCCGATGGAAATCCGTTGCATCCAGCCCAGCCGATTACCGCTTCTCCTTCAGTCGGCACCGATGGGAAAAATTTCTGGGTCTATTTTGGCACCGGCCGGTTTTTTGATGCCAATGATAAGACGGATGACACCCAGCAGAGTTATTATGGCATAAAAGAACCCATGACCTTTGTTAATCCTCTGGATTGCACGAACAGTCTGAGAACGTTTACCTGGAATGAAATTGAGCTTACTGCTTCGGGCGCTGTGCCCGGTGAGATGGGGTTGTTGAAGGTTGACGAGATCGAGGTGCATGAATCAACATCCCCGTTTACTTTTGTGCTGTCCTGTGTGGACGGAACAACGGATTGTCTTCCTGCGGGTGTTGTTGCCGCTGGCGGTACCTATAATATCCTGATTGATTATTTCGCCGGTGCTTATGCGTGTACCGCAGCTGGATACAATGGTTACGCCGACGGCTGGTACAGGGATTTCTATCCGTACACTAATCGTGAGCGTAACCTTGGCCAGGGCACGCTGCTTGGCGGTCTTCTGACCTTTACCACCTATCAACCATATGAGGATACCTGCCTCGCCGAGGGGCTGGCCTATCTCTATGGGGTGTATTATCAGACCGGCACCGCATGGCATCAGCGGATTTTTGGAGATTATGGTATTGATATCCTTGGCAATGTTGAGGCGAAGATGTCGCTTGGGCGCGGCCTTGCCATGACCCCCAGTCTTTATGTCGGTTCCGGCGATGAAGGAGATGCCGGCGCCGGACCCAAGGTATTTGTCCAGACCAGTACCGGTGAGATCAAGGAAATTCAGCAGCAGAACCTTCCCTTTGCTACAAAGCCCGGGAAGTACAAATGGCTTGAATGGTAATCAGCGCAGCGCTAAAGCCGCCTGGTTCGGATTGGCCTGAACATGATGTTTTTGAGGCGTGGATTGACAAAATATGTCACGTCAAAGTGACAAAAATTGTCACAGGGATAAATGAAAAAGAAGCAATGTGAAACGATGAAGTTTCTGAAACGTTTCGAGAAGGAAAAATTAATAATTTTTGACTTTAAATACGGCTGGTTATGGTTGTTGAGGCAAGAAAAATGATCAGTGGCACGAAACTGGCTTTTATATCAGCTAAAACCAGAAAATGAATGTCATGGATGACAAAAAAATCATAACCCGCAGGTCAACAAAAGGAGGTCTTTTTATGTTCACCCTAATTCACAAAATGAGGAAATCGAGCCAGAAAGGTTTTACCCTGGTCGAGTTGATGATTGTTGTGGCAATTATCGGTATCCTGGCCGCCATCGCCATCCCGCAGTTCGCCGCCTACCGCCAGAGGG
>QZKJ01000008.1 GCA_003605035.1 Desulfurivibrio sp. | reverse complement strand
TCACAAAAGGATTTTTCAGCAGCAGGGTTTCCGCCCGGTCAGGACCAACGGAAACCAGCATCACCGGCGTTTCGGTAAGATCCTCGATTCTCTTCACATAATCCCTGGCGCTCTGCGGCAGGTCCTCCACCGCGCGCACCGCGGAAATGTTTTCCTGCCAGCCGGGCATCGCCTCATAGGCGGGTTGTAATTGCTGGGCCGTGCGGATATTGCCGGGCATGGCGGTGAAGGTCCTGCCCGCCGCCTCATAGGAGGTGGCGATTTTCAGGGTCTGCTGGCCGCTCAGCACGTCAAGCTTGGTGATGGCCAGGCCGGTGACGCCGTTTAAGCGGACCGCCTCGCTGGCCACCACCGCATCGAGCCAGCCGCAGCGTCTTTTCCTGCCGGTGGTTGCCCCGAATTCGCCGCCCTTTTTCTGCAGGGCGTCCCCGGTTTCGTCGAAAAGCTCGGTGGGGAAGGGGCCTTCGCCCACCCGGGTGGTGTAGGCCTTGAGAATGCCGACCACCGCATCGATATGGGTCGGCCCGAATCCCGAACCGGTGCAGGCGTTGCCAGCCACCACGTTGGACGAGGTGACAAAGGGGTAGGTGCCGTGGTCGATGTCGAGCTGGGTGCCCTGGGC
Organism: Desulfurivibrio sp.; assembly: GCA_003605035.1. Taxonomy (GTDB): domain Bacteria; phylum Desulfobacterota; class Desulfobulbia; order Desulfobulbales; family SURF-16; genus SURF-16. The sequence continues at coordinate 67,627 of QZKJ01000008.1, read as the reverse complement.
GCCCTCAAAGAGGATGTTTTTACCTGCCTTGCGGCCCTGATCAAGCTTGACGGAAACATTGTCGATATACGGGGCAAGTTTTTCCGTGTACACCTGGAACTGCGCATAGATTTCCTCAAAGGAAACCGGCTCGCCGTTATAGTGGCCGGTGAGGATGCGGTTCTTTTCCTCGATATTGGCCAGCAGCTTGTCGCGGAAGAGATCGGCGTCGAGCAGGTCGCCGGCCTTGATGCCGCAGCGCAGCACCTTGTCCCCGTAACAGGGGCCGATGCCGCGGCCGGTGGTGCCGATTTTCGCCCCCTTTTTCTTGGTTGCCTCGCTGCCAAGGTCGAGCAGCTTGTGGTAGGGCATGATCAGATGGGCCCGTTCGCTGATGGTCAGCCTCGCCGGGGTGACGGTGCGGCCGCCTGCCGCCAGTTTATCCATCTCTTCCAGCAGCACGCCGGGATCGATCACCACGCCGTTGCCGATGAAGCACTGTTTGTCCTCGTACAGTATGCCGGACGGGATCAGGTGGAAAATAAATTTTTTGCCGTCAACCACCAGGGTGTGGCCTGCGTTGTTGCCGCCCTGAAACCTGACGATATAATCCGCATACTGCGTAAGCAGGTCAACAATCTTGCCTTTTCCCTCGTCGCCCCACTGGGTGCCCACCACCACAACATTGGCCATTGATCTTGCTCCTTGATATGGAGCCTCTTGCAAAATGAACATCTACTCCGATCGGCTAAAAATAACCTGTGCGGCCATCCTGGTGAAATCGTCCGGGGCGGAGCACTGCTACGCTTCCGGGCGATTTCACCACTCATCCTTGCACAGAATATTTTTCTCTCGATCTCGCTACGACCTTCATTTTGCAAGAGGCTCTATGGTAAGAATTTTTTCCCTCGTTTATAAGTGACGGTGAACTTTAGCCAAAGAGTCCTGAAAAGTCAATGCGCCAAGCTGCTTGACACTAAAAATCAAATACCGTAGATTACAAGTCGTCCCGCCTGGTAATCAGCCGGAGGACGTGCTTCGAATACGCACATTTTCCTGGCAAAAGCAGCGGCCCGCGTCTGCTTCCACGCCTTTCGCGTCAATCTTAACCTTGATCATCTGCAATGTTTGGCATCGGTCTCCCTGAATTTATTCTGATCATGGCCCTGGCCCTGATCGTCGTCGGTCCGGAAAAACTGCCGGATCTTGCCAAGACTCTCGCCAAACAGCTCCTGGAGTTGAAAAAGACGGCAAATGCCCTGAAAAACTCGTTGCAGGAAGAGATGAAGGAGACGGAACGGGTGGCTGAGGAGGGCAAGGTTGCCGCCTTGCCCGAGGGGGAAAAGGCCGGGCAGGAAAAAGGTGAGGACGCGGTTATTGATGTCGAGGCCCGCACAGTCGAGGAGGTTTACCGGGAGGCGGCCGGGGACGGCGCTGCGGAGGCAGGTGAGGCGGCGGCAGGGGCGGCAAAGAAGAGCTGATGAACCCCCTGGCCGACCATTTCGCTGATCATCTCAAGGAGCTGCGGCGCCGGGTCAGCATCGCCTTTGCCGCGGTGGCCGTCTGCTCAGTCATTGCCTATTACTTTTCCCGCCAGCTTTCCGGGTTCCTGGTGCTGCCGCTCTTCCAGGCCAGCCCGGCGCTGTCAACCCTGGTCTATACCAATCTCACCGAGGCCTTCATCAGTTACCTGAAGATTTCCGTGCTGGTCGGGCTGACCGCCGCCTTTCCGGTCATGCTCTACGAGGCGTGGGCCTTTGTTTCTCCAGGGCTGCATAAACATGAAAAGAAAATCGCCCTGGCCGTGGTTTTCTGGGCCACCCTGCTCTTCGGCTTCGGCGTCTGCTTTGCCTATTTCGTCATCATGCCCCAGGCCCTCAAATTTCTCATGAGTTTTGCCAGCGATCGGCTGCAGGCCCTGCCCAAACTTGATTCCTACCTGACCTTTGTTATCCGCGCCTCGCTGGCCTTCGGCCTCTCCTTTGAGATCCCCTTTCTCATGGTTGCCGCCGGCAAAACCGGGCTGGTAGCACGGGCCTATTTCTCCAGGCAGCGCAAATATTTTTATGTGGCCATTGTGGTGCTCGCCTTTCTGCTGGCAGCGGGGGATCCGGTCTCCACCCTGCTGCTGGCCCTGCCCCTCTTCGCCCTCTATGAGACCGGCATCCTGGTGATGCGCATATTTGCCCGGCAGCCAAAAGGGCATGAGGCATAGGGCATGAGGCATAAGGCGCGCGGGGCAAAAGAGTGAGGCGCGTCAGCCGCCCATCTCCTGTTTCAGGAGGCAGCAGGAGATGCGGTAGAGCGGTTTTCCCTGCTCGTCATAGCCGATATTGCCCGGCTGCAGCAGTTTGTTCATCACGCAGCCCTCGGCGATGTCGAGGCTGAAGAAGCGATCCTCGCTAAGTCCGCTGTTTTTAACCAGCCGGTTTTCCGTGATGTTGAAGGCGTGCACCGGGAAATCCTCGCACAGGGGGCACTGGTAAACCCGGCCGTTGGGAAAGATAAAATAGTTTTCCGCCACCCGCCCGGCACAGGCGAATTCTTCTCCCTCGGCCAGGAAGACCTTGGGAAAGATGACATGGATGCCTGAGGCTGCGGCCTGCTTGGCCACCGCAGGAATGACGGACAGCCATTGCTGCGGGGTGAGCTGCAGATTGTCCCTGGTAAAACCGGCCGACTTGCCGCGGATGCCGATGACCTGGATGAAGAAGCGCCTGACGCCAAGCTCGTTAAGCAGGGCCGGCATCCGGTGCAGCTGCCCGATATTGATGCGGCTCACCGTGTAGATGAGGCTGACGTCAAAGCCCAGGCGCACCGCCTTGCGGATATTGGCGGTGCAGGCGGCAAACACCCCCTGGCCCCGGATCGGATCATTGATCTCGGCGGTCGGGCCGTCCAGGCTGAAACTGATGACCGCGTCAGCGGGGGTGATATGGTCCAGCAGGTCATGGAATAAAAAACCGTTGCTGTCCACGGTGACGCTCTGGTAGCCCAGCTGTCTGGCTGTTTTGATGCCTGCCGCCAGGTCCGGGTGCAGGGTCGGCTCGCCGCCTAAAAAGATCAGGTTGGACTGTCTGTCCGGAGCAGCAAAGAGGCGCAGCCAGTTCTCCATGGTTTCCCGGGAGAGGGCGGCGGTGCCATGCTGCTCCGGGTTGATGTAGCAGTGGCGGCAGGAGAGATTGCAGGCGGTGAGGATATGGAGAAAAACATTCCGCTCCCCGGGCTTGAAGCCTACGGTTCTGGCAATGAAGTTGGTCATGGCTGTTCCTGGTAACTGAGCATGGGGTGGAGGCCGCCCCCTCTGCACTTCTTGAAGTCCCTGAGAATGCCCCAGGCATTTTTCCCCCGGATTAAACTCATAATAAGACATCTTTTCAAGTCATATTGTTCTGGTCGGCGCCGGGACGGGGCTCTGCTGCTGCCCGTTGGCGCTCCGGGCAGTTGCCTTTCGCTTCTTTCGGCGGCCAGGCTTGCCTTTGCCGCTTCTTTGGCCATGGATTCGAGTTGCTATTTCCGTTGAATCGAGTACATTAATTTCCCCAGGAAATGATAATAAGGCAGGTTCAGCTAACGAATATGGAGGAGAGAACATGAGCGGGCACGGACATGGGCATGGAGATGGACATGGAGATGGACACCACGCAGAAGACACCACTGTTCCAATGAAGGTTGGTATTTTCCTTATTTGTACCTTTGCTGTTATTGTATTGATAGCCATCCTGTAGCAGAGTTTCGTAAGGGAAGCTGCTGGGGGGCGTTAACTCTGTCTCTGTCGTCCTGACTTGCCGCAGCAGCGACGGGGAAAACGGCTTACGGTGAAACCGGACATTGCGCAGCGTCATGTCCGGTTTTTTTATCAGGGAGAGGCGGTTATTGATGCCGCTTGCTCAAGGCTGCCTGAGGGTGTACTGGGCCAGATAGCTGTCCTGCCAGTAACTGTGCTCAGGATTCTCGAAAAACTGTTTGAAGAGCTCCAGGCTTTCGCTGCGCAGCACGTGGGGGATGACCTCGACCTTGACCTGGCGGTAGAGAGGCGTGAGCCCCAGCCGGGAAAGGCCGGTGCCGCCGCCCATGGCATCCTCGTAGGCATAGACGATGGTCGGGATCTGGCTGAGCAGCAGGGCGGCATAGCACATCAGGCAGGGCTCCATGGTGCAGTAGGCGGTGAGCCGGCCGGGGTTGATATCCGGCCTGCTGGTGATGAGATTGCGCAGGGCGACGATTTCCGCATGGTCAAGTTCGTTTCTGGACTGGGCTGTGGAATTGAGTCGCCTGCCCCGCGCCACCACCTGCTTGTCGCAGACCAGCACGCACCCCACCGGGAATTCATTTTCCGCCAGGGCGTGCCGGGCCTCCTCTAAGGCCTGTTGCATGAAATATTGGTGATCGGTCATCGTGTGCCTCGTACAAAAGGGAAAATCTCAGCTTAATAGCAGGGAGACAGCGCGTCAACCGCTATGAGGCCGGGTAATGATAAAAGTGCCGGTCCTGCCCGCGCCGGCCTGCAGCAGGCAGGAGAAGATGGCGCCGGGCATGGCTCGGTACTGCTGGCGAAGATCCGTAACAGCTTGACGAACGAGAACAGATTATCCATACGTGAGGAGATCGAAAAGAGAGAGAGAATGCATCTCTCGCCTTACGCCTGTCTTAGCGCGGAAAGCAAAGGCCGTTTTGTGCCGGGTGAGGTCTGCCCGATCCGCAGCGCCTTCCAGTGTGACCGGGACAGCATTGTCTATTCCAAGGCCTTTCGCCGGTTGAAGCACAAGACCCAGGTTTTTCTTGCCCCCACCGGGGACCACTGCCGCACCAGGTTGACCCATACCCTGGAGGTCTCGGAAATTGCCCGCACCATTGCCAGGGCCTTATCCCTGAACGAAGATCTGGTTGAGGCCATTGCCCTGGCCCATGATCTCGGCCACACCCCCTTCGGCCATGCCGGGGAGAGCGTGCTCAATGAACTGGTCCCCGGCGGGTTTTCCCATTTCCGGCAGAGTCTGCGGGTGGTGGATGTGCTGGAAAACGACGGGCAGGGTTTGAATCTCACCTATGAAGTGCGTGACGGCATTGCCAAGCACTCCAAGGGCTACGGCGAGGTATTGCCGGACAATAAGCGGGATCTGCCGGTGACGGCGGAGGGATGCGTGGTGCGCTATGCCGACATTATCGCCTACCTGAGCCATGATCTGGATGACGCCATCCGTTGTCTGGTTATCCGCAAGGAGGACATCCCGGCGCGCTGCCGGCAGGTGCTGGGCAATAAACACTCCCAGCGCATCGTCACCATGATCCAGGCAGTGCTGGCGGCCACCGAGCCGCACCAGGGCAAACTGCTGTTCGGGGTCGAGCAGGAGGTCGGCGAGGTCATGCAGCTGCTCCGTCAGTTTTTATACATTAACGTCTACAGTTCGCCCCAGGTGCATACGGAATTTGTCAAGGCCTGCAAAATGCTGCGGGAGCTGTATGCATACCTGCTGGACAACCGGGATTTCCTGGAACGGGAAATCGGTTCCTTTGCGATAAGTGCCTCACCGGAGAGGCGGGTGGTTGATTTCATTGCCAGTATGACGGACCGTTATGCCCAGAATATGTATCAGCGGATTTTCTGGCCACGGGCCCTGGCATAAGGTGGAGCTGTTTATGGGACTGTTCTGGTTTTTTAATGGTAAATCGCAACAAGGGATGATTATTCATCTCAGATGGAGTTTTTCATGTCTGAAGAAATAAAATTTCTGCCCTATGAGCTGGCGTTGCAGATTGTTGGCAACGTGATTGAGGAAGAGCATATCCATGAGCCGGACAGGCGCATCCTGACCGTCTATGACAAGCAGGGCCATGAGCTCTGCTGGTATGACGCCGAGGAGATTATTGCCGAGGCCAAGCCGGATAACCCCAAGGATAAGGATTCGCTCAAAACCGCGGCAGTGGAGGTGATCATGCACCAGATCCCGGTATGGGCCATGGAGGATGTCCTCAGGAGAGCGGAGCAGCAGGCCAAGCGGGAGAAGAAAAAGGAAGGTTGAGATGAGGCGCTAGAGCACCCCGGCCGGCATGGGCGGCACCCCTTCCGCCCCCAGGATATAGCCGCCGTCAAGTCTGATAACGCTGCCGGTCATGAAAGCCGCATCCTCAATCAGGAAGAAAACCGCCTTGATGATGTCGGCCATCCTGCCGGTGCGGCCGAGCAGGGTGTGGTTGATGATGGCCTGCCGCTCCGCCTCGGCCAGCAGGGGCCAGCCCCTGGTGCCTTCCGCATGCCGGCTGGCAAAGAAGCCGAGCATCAATTCGTTGACCCTGACCTCCGGCGCCCCCTGGCGGGCCCAGGTCTCGGTAAAGGAGGAGACCGCCCGGTTGGCGGCGCTGTAACCGTCGTTGAAGATGAGGCCGGCCGGGCCTGCGCGGCCCACCAGCCCGGCGATGGAGGAGATGTTGATTGCCGTCCCGTCGCCGGATGCCTTCAGCAGGGGGAGGGCGCGATTGAAGACAAACCATTTGGCCTTGAGGGTGGTTTCCATTTCAAGATCCCATTGCTCAGGGGTGTAGTGACCATGCACCACCGGCATGCCGCCCCGCTCGATATTGTTGATCAGGATGTCCAACCCGCCAAAGCGGTTTTCGATCCGTTCAAACAGGCCGGCGATCTCATCGGCCTTGCGCAGATCAACCTTGACCGTCAGGTGTTCATAGCCCAGGGCGGCAAATTCGTCCTGCATCCGGCTGCTTTCTTCCGGCCAGTCGTAGTAGGTGAGCACGACTCTTGCCCCGGCAGCGGCCAGGGCGTGACCCAGATGTTTACCGATGCCTTTTGCCGCGCCGAGGATCAGAGCTGTTTTTCCCGGTATGTGCATGGCAGAAAGAGGCTACAGGACGCTCTTTTTCTCCACCTGCAGACGGGTACCGGGATGGATCACGTCGTTGTTCAGCTTGTTCCACTGCCTGAGCTGGTCGGCGGTGAGATCAAAGCGACGGGCAATGGTCCACAGGGTATCCCCGTTTCGCACCTCATAGTAGATGGGTTTGGCGGCCGCGACTGTTTCCCGCTTGACGCCGCCGGCACGGCCGGCGATGACGGTTGCGCCGGCACCGGGCTTGGCGGCATGAATGGCAAGCCGCTGGCCTGCCTTGATTTTATTGATGTTGCGCAGGCCATTCCAGGAGGCGATGAGTTCGGGGGTGACCTGGTAGCGGCTGGCGATGTGCGCGATTGTTTCGCCGCGCTTGACCCTGTGCACCACCAGGCTGCTTTCAGCCTGCTTCGCGGCCGCCGCCTGCTGCAGCGGGGCCTCCCGGTCCAGTAGGGCGTAAGTGCTGAGCTGATAGGGGATGCGCAGGCGCTGGCCTTTGGTCAGCCTGGATTTACGCAGATTATTTGCCTTGAGCAGGGTTGTTTTATTGACGTTGTAGCGCTGGCATATTTTTGTCAGGGTTTCCCCCGCCGCCACCACATGCGTCTTGTAGTCGATGGTGACGTTTTCCCTGATTCTGGGGAGATTTTTCGCCACCAGCTCCTTCTGGCCGACCGGGACTTTCAGCTCATAGGTGTCCTGGTTTGGCGGGGTGACGAACTGGGGCAGGTCACGGTTCAGGTTGCGCAGTTCGTCGAGGCTGGCTTTGCAGGCAACCTCCACGGCGCGCAGGGAGGTCCGGGCCGGCACCTCCACGGTTTCGTAAGCCAGGGGAGGCTCGTAGTTAATGCCGGTGAAGCCGTATTTTTCCGGGTTTTTGGCAATGATGATGGCGGCAATCAGCTTGGGGACATATCTTTTGGTCTCACTGGGCAGGTACTGCTCCTGGGCCAGCTCCCAGAAGTCGCTGGAACTGGAGTTCCTGATGACTCTGCTGATCGTGCCTTCACCGGCATTATAGGCGGCCACCGCCAGCTGCCAGTCGCCGAACATCTTATACAGGTCGGCGAGATAGGTGACGGCCGCTTTGGTTGATTTCTCCGGATCGCGGCGCTCATCCACATAGCGGTTGATTTCCAGGCCGTAACCAAGGGCCGTGCCGTGCATGAACTGCCAGGGACCGACGGCATTGGCCGTTGAACGGGCCGTGAGGCTGTAGCCGCTTTCAATCATCGGCAGATAGGCCAGGTCCTCGGGAAGTCCGGCCGCGCGCAACTCTTGCTGGATCAGGGGCAGATAGCGGGTGGAACGTTCAAGCCAGCGGGTGAAGATGTCCCGCTGCTTGTTCTGGAAAAAGTTCAGGTAGAACTCAACCTGTTTGTTCATGGTCACCGGGAAATCATAACTGACCTCTTCAGGCTTGTAAGGATTTCCGGGCACCCAGGCACCAAGGTTTTCCAGCTCCTGCAGCTCCTCGGCAACGGTTGCCTCAGGCTCGGGCAGGCTTACCTCATCGACCGGCAGCTCCGCCTCAAGCGTCTCTGGCGGGGGCTTTGCCTCAGGCGCCTCCTCTGCGCCCTCCTCCGGCTCCGTCGAGACGGAAGCGGTGTCAGCCGGTGCCTGGGAAGCGGGTTCGATTGCCGCACAGCCCCACAGGAAGGCCAGCAGAATGGGCAGGATAAAAAGTAAAAGATAGTTCGGTTTATGTCGCATTCTTAATAGTCCACAAGGGCTGGGGTTGATAAGCATTCATGGACGGTCAACCAGGCATGACTGATTGAACGTTCATGATTTGTGGGCCTGTCGACTGGAGAAGTCGATAGATCATGCAAGAAAGTGGCAAAATTTATACCATGAGTCTTTGATTTCTTACATGACATGGATGGCAAATGCAATTAAATTGTCGTCTTCCCCATGCATTTCTTGCGAACAGACCGGAAAAGCATTATGAGAAGACTTTGCTATTCCCCGATTTTTTTTGAAAATTGCTGGTGAATTTAGATTCATTTTTTAATATTGTTACGGGAATGTTTAAAAAATTTCTATTAATTTTTGCTGCGCTCTCCACTTTTGTCATTATTTTTGCCATCGCTGCCTTCATGTGGCTGGTGGTTTATCACCCCGGAGAGGCCATCCGGCAGGAAAATATCGAAAAAAGCCTGGCCAGGGAAAGTCCGGTTTTCTGCCGCGACGGGGTAACCAAGATCGGCGTTTTCTTTCAGGACGCCCATCGGCAGTATGTCTCCTACGACCAGCTGCCGCAGGATTTTGTCAATGCCCTGATCGCGGCTGAAGACCATCAGTTTTTCCAGCATCACGGCATTGACCTGCCCGGCTTTGCCCGGGCCATGTATGCCAACCTGCGCGCCGGCAGGATTGTCCAGGGCGGCAGCACCATCACCCAGCAGACCGCCAAAAATCTCTTCGAACGTAAGGGGCGGTCGGTGAAGGCCAAATTGACCGAGCTGCTTTTTGCCTTGCGTCTTGAATACCACTATCCCAAGGAAAAGATCCTCGAATTCTACGCCAACCAGTTCTATGTAAGCGGTAACGGCCGGGGCCTGGGAGTGGCGGCCCGTTATTATTTTGACAAGGAACCGGAGCAGCTTGATCTGGTGGAAGCTGCCTTTGTCGCCGGCAGCGTCAAGCGGCCGAATTACTACAATCCCTTTATCAGCAGGGATGAGGCCGGATCAGCGGAAGCCAGGCGCAATGCCAAAGTGCGCACGGCTTACGTGCTGGGGCAGATGTACCGGCTGGAGATGATCTCCGCCGAGGTGTATCAGCAGTCCCTGAACCGGGAGATTCCCTTCAACCGGGGGAAAATGCAGTTCCGTCTGAACACCCTGATGGATCTGGTCAAGGACGGGCTGGATGATCCGGCGGTTGAAGCGAGCCTGCTGGAATACGGCATAGAGAACGTGGCCACCTCCGGGGTGCGGATATTTACCAGTATCGACAATAAGCTGCAGGACGGTAATCTCTTTGCCCTGCAGAGCGAGTTGAGCCAGCTCGATGTCAAACTGCGCGGCTACGACCGCGCCGAGCTCCAGCAGCGTTATGCCGAGCTGCCCTTCGGGGTCGGCAACAATCTGTCCGAAGGCCAGTTTCTGATGGGCCGGGTGCAGGAAATTGAAAAAGGCCCGCCGGTACGGGTGTTGATTTCCTTTGCAGCCGACGGCCAGGAGGCGGAGCCGGCAGGCGTGATCGATCAAGAGGGGTTGCTGCCGTTGCTCGCCTCGCTGGTGCAGTACAAGGGGCATCGCTGGAGCACCAGCAGCAGCAGGGATCTGCCCCTGCTGCTCAAAGAGCTGCAGGCCGGGGATCTGGTTTATCTGTCCGTGCGGCAGAAGGGTGTCCAAGAGGGCCAGTATCTTTTCAACCTGGAAAAATATCCGGAGCTGCAGGGCGCCTCCCTGGTGCTGCAGGAGGGGAGGATGCTGGCCCTGGCCGGCGGCATGGATAATTATTTTTATAACCGGGCCATAGCCGCCAAAAGGGCGATGGGCTCGGTGGTCAAACCGCTGCTCTATGCGGCGGCAATCCAGCTCGGCTGGAACACCCTGGACCAGCTCAGCAACGAACGGGCCATGTTCATCTACCAGCGCAATGCCTACATCCCGCGGCCCGATCACATCAGTCCCCATAAAAGGGTCTCCATGAGCTGGGCAGGGGTGCACTCGGAAAACGTGGCCTCAGTCTGGCTGCTGTACCATCTCTGTGACCGGCTGACGCCGGCCCAGTTCAAAGACCTGCTGGCCGGGGTCGGCATGGCCCGGGAGAACGGCGAGTCGTATGAGCAGTATACCCGGCGGGTGAGGGACAAGATGGGGGTGCTGGTGGATGACGGCGCCTTGCGGAGGGCCGCCTTTGACCTGGCGGTGGCAGCCAGCGAAGCGGATCTCATCTTTGACGGCCGGCAGGAGGAGTGGCAGAATCTCGATCTTTTTCACTACAGTGACCAATTTGAGAAAGAGCTGGATGATTTGACCGACGATGTCAGGGCCGAGGAGGCGCAGCTGCGGCAAAACATCATCAGCCGCAGTTTTATCAGGTACACCAATCTGCAGCAGCGGCTGCGGGCTGCAGCCGCCTCTCTTGCCGACCCGGCAGGCGGTTATCTGGTGCCGGGCCTCTTCGTTCAGCCTGCTACGGCCACAGCTGGCCAGGGGCAGGTCGGCGGCGGCTTAACTGCGGCAGATCGTTTCATTTACAGCGATGCCGACCCAGGCGGCGGCGGGCTGCCGGTCGGCAGAACCGACCTGCAGCGGCTGCTGGCCGAAATGACCCCTGAGGCTGCGGCCCGTTTCTGGCAGGAGGTGCGCATTGACAACCTGCTGAGCCTGGCCACCCTTGACCTGCTGCAGGAAAACTTCCAGCGGGAATACCAGAAGCTGTTGTCTCAGCCTGCCTATGGCGATGACGTCCTGCATGCCATCCGCGATTTCCGGGTGCTGGCCGGCCTGCGCTATCTCATCAATCTCAGCCGGGCCATGGGGGTGACCAGTGAGCTGGAGCCCGTGCTCTCCTTTCCCCTTGGCTCCAATGTCATGAGTCTGTATGAGCTGGTCCGTGTCTATGAGGCGTTGACCAGCGGCATCTCCTATAACCCGGAGGAGAGCGGCAACCCCGGACTGGCGCTTATTGACAGAATAGAGACCGCGGAGGGGGATGTGATTTACACAAGCACGATGGTGAAAAAACGGGTCATTGACGGCAAGACGGCAGTGGCGGTCAGCGATATCCTGCGCAATGTGGTCAGGTTCGGCACCGGCCGCTCTGCCAGCAGCATTCCGCTGCAAAGCAGCGATCCCGCTGTGGAGTCGCAGCTTGCCGAGCTGCAGATGACGGTGCCGGTGCTCGGCAAAACCGGCACAGCCAATCGTTTCACCAACTCCTCCTTTGCCGGGGTGGTGCCTGCCGTACGCGGCAAGAGAGATGGCCTGATCGTTGAAGGGGGCAGTTTTGCCCTGGCCGCCTATGTGGGCTTTGACGACAACCGGCCGATGGTGCACTCTTCCATCCGGATTGCCGGCTCCAGCGGGGCCCTGCCGGTCTGGACCAAGGTGGCGCGAGGCATCATCTTTACCAGGGATTATGCCGGCTCGCTTGACATGGCTGATATGGCCTTTTCCGGCAGCAGCGTGGTGCCGCTGTTTTATCCGGCCCTTGGCCAGATCGAGGCGCCGGTTGCGGTCAGCGGCGGCGGCCTGCTGGCCTCGGATCTGGCAGGCGCCGGGGAGACGAGCCGGGTGGTCACCTTCGGCAAGGTTCTTGCCGGCGGAGAAATCGAACTGGAGCGCTATTATCTTCCCTACTGGCGCAACAGTGAAAAGCAATAACCGTGGGGTAGGTGTAACGCTATCATGATCGACAAGAATCTTTTTGCAGGCAGGCTTGTGGTGGGGGCAGCGATGCTTTTGCTGCTCGGCGGGTGTCAGACCGCCGGGGGATTGCTGGGGCCAAAGAAAAAAGTGCCCCCGTATGTGGAGATGGAAAAAGAGGCGCCGGCGGAGGTGGAAAAGGCTGCGGCCCCTGTGCCGCCAGTCCCTGCCGCTCTGGAAGCGGAAAAAGCGGGCGAACCAGCCCCCGGCCTGCCGGCGGCCGGCCGTCTTGATCCGGCGGTGCTGGCCGGCATGGCAGACTATGTGTCGACCCGCCTCAGCCACTATCGTGACAGGCAGGAGCAATGGCAGGGGCTGACCGCGAGCTTTTCCCAGCATGACCTTGCCCTGCCGCAGCCGGAAAAATGGCGGGAATGCACGGATGCCCTCAACACCATTGTTGACGGCTATCTTGCACTGCAGTCCACTTTAAGCAGCGGCGGGCTGGGCGGCACCGGCTCGCCCTACGCCGCCTTTCAGCAGGATATTGTTTATCTGGAGAGTGATTGCCAGCAGGTTTTCACCGCGGCCGCCGCGGTGATTCCCGAACAGCTGCAGACCTACCGGCAGACGGTGGCCGGCCAGGCGGAAGGGGTGGTCCGCTACTGGGCCGCCCAGGGCGATCATGCCAAGGTGGTGGAGTCCTATGAGAATTTGCTCGGTTCAGGCGCTGAGGCGGGAATAGCGCCGGAAACCAGGGAAGCGTATGCCCGCTCCCTGCGGGCCACCGGCAGGCTCGAGCAGGCGGCTGATGTGCTGCTTGGCGCAGCCCGGGGCAAGGATGCTCTGCAGGCGTGGCCGCTGCGCCTGCAGGCTGCGGACCTGCTTTTTGCCGAAGGAAAATTTTCCCGGGCCCGCCAGGAATATGAAGGGGTGGCCGGGCTCTTTGCCAGCCTGAAACAGGGGGAGGTGCAGGCGGAAAGCCAGCTGGCCCTGCTTGCCGGGGAGACGGAACATGGGAGTGAGTTGGAGCTTTACCGGCGGGTCCTGAAAGGCTGGCTGCAGTATGACGGGACGCAGGCGTCGCCGGATATGGTGGAAAGCGTGCAGCGCCTGGAAGAGCTTTTCCCGGGAACGGTCCACGCGCGGATGGCGCGGGAGCTGCTGGATAAGACCGGGGGCGCCCCGCTGCAGCAGAATGCCGATGCGGCCATGGCACAGGCCAGACAGCTGGCGGCTGAACGGAAATTCGCCGAGGCCCTGGCGGTGCTGGCCCCCTGGTCCGGGGAGGCCCAGCCCGGGGAGACTGTTTCCCCGGTCAAGGCCCTTGAAGAGGAGATCAGAGCCCAGCAGGCCCAGGAAGCGCAGTTGCAGATACTGCAGGAAAAGGAGGCCCTTGACGCCAAATGGCAGAAGGCCATGGAAGTGCTTGATCATCAGCAGTTTGATCAGTCCATCGTCCTGTTTGAGGAGCTGCTTGACACCTCCTACCAGGACCAGGCCAGGCTGAAAATTGCCGAGGCCGTCAATCTGGCGGCCGCGGAACTGCGCAAGGAGGCGGCGAATTTATTCATTAAGGCGCGGAAATCGACGGACATTGAGCAGAAAAAGTCACTGCTGCTCGAATCGCGGCGTCTGCTGCTGCTGGTGCAGCAGAAGTATCCCCAGGCGGATATTATCGACAAGGTGAAGCAGAACCAGAAAGCCACCGAAGATCAGCTGCGGGCCCTGGATCCGAATCTGCTGGCTGAGTAAGAGAAAAAGGCCGGATGCATTTTAATAACTTGAAAATTTGCGCCTGATTTGCGCAAATATAAATGAGGTGAGAAAAGAAGATCCCCGCCGGGAGAAAAATTACGTGTAGCCTGAGGTCGCGGTATGGTCGGTGCCGAACGGAGTGTGAACGAACTGCTCGATGACATGGCAGTCAAGATTATGATGATTGAGCCCGGAGACCTCTCAGCGGTCGGTGAACTCCTTGAGGTGCTGGAAAGGCTGACCGGCCATGAAGAAGTGGCATCCCGGGCGCTCCTGCTGCAGATGGCCAGCGTCTACCAGGAGGCTCTCCAGGCACTGATCATGGCGGAACTGCCTGATACGGCGGAGAGTTATCAGCAGCTGGCCGAATGCATCTCGCGCATGCAGGAGGTGCGCCGCAACCCTGAGGACCAGCGCGCCGTGGCCGCCTTCTGCAGCCATCTGCAGAGCATCGGCTGCGGGATCGATCCTGCCCGGTTGAGTGGCGGCGGTCAGCGGCAGGGCAGGCAGGAGGATAAGGACGAGCCGGAGTTCCTGCGGGATAAGGAACTGCTTGAGTGTTTCATTGATGAGACCGGTGAATATCTCGGCGCCATTGAAGCCCAGGTGCTGGAGCTTGAGAAGGCGCCGGGCAACAGTGAAGCCATCAACGCCATTTTCCGGGCCTTTCATACCATTAAGGGAACCGCGGGCAGCGTCTCCCTGCCGGAGATCAGCAGCCTGGCCCATGCGATCGAAAATCTGCTGGATGAGGTCCGCAGCGACCGCATCAGCATGGATGCCGAGGTGATCGAGCTGGTGCTGGCAGTGGATGACTGCCTGAAGCTCATGGTGGCCCATGTGCAGGACGTCTATGAAAACGGGGTTGCCTATCAGCCTGCGGCCATTGACGGACAGCTGGCCCTGATCAGCGGTGTGCTGGGGAAAAAATGCGGCGCCGGCCGGCCCGCGCCGGCAGAAGCGGCTGCCGCTGCCCAGGATGCTGCCGGGGAACAGCCTCCTCCATCTGCTCCGGCCGGCGGCCCTGTGCCGGATTTCCTGAAGGACAGCGATCTGCTCAGCGGCTTCATCTCCGAGGCCTTTGAACATCTGGAATCCATTGAGCTCAACGTCCTTGAGCTTGAACAGAACCCCAACGATCCGGAAATCATCAACAACATCTTCCGTCCCTTCCATACCATCAAAGGCGTTTCCGGTTTCCTCAATCTGATGACCATCAACAGGCTTGCCCATGCCACGGAAAATCTCCTCGATGACGTGCGCAACGACAGGCTGACCATGAATTCGGGCATCATTGACATCGTGCTCGGGGTGGGCGATTTTCTGCGCACCATGATCCAGAACCTGAGCGACGTGCTGGACAAGGGGCCCCAATATTACCAGCAGTATGATATCAATGACTTTCTGGTGCGCATCAGGGCCTGCCAGGCGGGCGGCGAAGCCGGGGAGGCCGGAGAGCCGGTGCAGCCGCTTGCGGCAGTCCCGCCCGCCCGGGAAGCGGAAGCGGCCGGGCCGGCTGCGGATCCGCCTGTCGCCGCACCGCCGGCCAATGGCGGGAAAACCGTTGAGGCGGCCATGGCTGCCGCGGGGCCTGCCCAGAAAAAAAATATCGAGGCGGCCATCAAGGTCGACATCAACAAACTCGACGGGCTGGTCAATGCGGTGGGAGAGCTGGTCATCATGCAGGCCATGGTGCGGCACAATCCGCTCATTGCCGGGCTGTCGGATCCGAAACTGAACAAGGATTTCTCCCAGCTGACCCGCATCACCACGGAACTGCAGAAAACCGCCATGTCCATGCGCATGGTGCCCATCCGACAGACCTTCCAGAAGATGACCAGGCTGGTGCGGGATCTTTCCAAGAAGACCGGCAAACTGGTGAATCTGGTCATGGAGGGGGAAGAGACCGAGATTGACCGCAACATGGTTGATTCCATCTATGACCCCCTGGTGCATATGATCCGCAACTCGGTGGATCACGGGGTGCAGACCCCGTCCGAGCGGCGCAAAAGAGGCAAGCCTGAGGCTGGCACGGTGCGGCTCAGCGCCTACCAGAAAGGCGGCAATATCATCATCGAGATCGCCGATGACGGCGAAGGCGTCAATACGGAAAAGATACGGGAGAAGGCCCTGCAGCGCGGCCTGATCCAGCCGGGCAGCAGTTACGCCGAGCATGAGATCAATAATCTCATCTTTCTGCCCGGCTTTTCCACCGCCGACAAGATCACCGATGTTTCCGGCCGCGGCGTCGGCATGGATGTGGTGAAAAAAGGGGTGGAGAAACTGCGGGGCAAAGTGGAGCTGCAGAGCACCCCGGGAGAAGGCTCGCTTTTTCTCATGCATCTGCCCCTTACCCTGGCCATCATCGACGGCATTGTCGTGCGGGTCGGTTCCGAACGCTACATCATCCCCACCATCGCCATCCGGGAGTCCATGCGGCCCAAGATGGACAATTACAATACGGTGCAGGGCAGGGGCGAGACCCTGCTGGTCCGGGACACCCTGCTGCCTATTATCCGGCTGTACAAGCTTTTCGGGGTGGCGGATGCCGGTATGGATATCAGCCAGGGCATTGTGGTGGTGGTGGAAAATGAGGGCAGACAGCGGGCCCTGCTGGTTGACGAGCTGCTCGGCAAACAGGAGGTGGTGATCAAGAGTCTCGGCGGCTATATGAAGGATATCAAGGGGGTGGCCGGCGGCACCATCCTTGGTGATGGCAGGGTCGGTCTGATTCTTGATCTGGCCGGGCTGATCAGTGCCAGTGAGGAGATGGGACCCGGAGGCTTAAACCCCAGCAATGCTATTGAGCAATGAGGTAATGGAATGGCTACTATTGAACAGGCGCAGAAGAAAAACGTCAAGGCCCTGGCCGGCAAGTATCTGACCTTTGATCTCGGCAAGGAGGAGTACTGTATCGGCATCCTCAAGGTGCGGGAGATCATCGGCCTGCTGGAGATCACGGCTGTGCCCCATACGCCCCGTTATATCAAGGGGGTCATCAATCTGCGCGGCAGCGTTATCCCGGTGCTTGATCTGCGCACGAAATTTGATATGGAGGCCAAGGAATACACGGAACGTACCTGTATCATCGTGGTCGAGGTGCAGGGTGAATCCGGGGCCGTGCTGGTCGGCATGATTGTTGATTCGGTTTCCGAGGTGCTGAACATCTCTGAGACGGAAATAGAGCCGCCGCCAACCTTCGGCGGGGATGCGGTCGAGACGGATAATTTCCTCGGCATGGCCAAAGTCAAAGGGCGCGTCAAGATTCTGCTGGATACGGACAAAGTGATCGGCGAGACCGGTCTCGGCCGCCAGGCCGCTGCATAAGGCGAAAACTGCCGTGTCGTTTCAGGGAGTTCCCGTGGATCATATCTTCCAGCAGTTTCGCTTGACGGATAAAGACTTTGAAAATTTCAGCGCGCTTATCTTTGCCAAGACCGGCATCCACCTGAAACCTGAAAAGAAGGAGCTGCTCAATGCCCGGCTGGGCAAAAGGATCAGGGCCTGCCGGCTGGGTTCCTTCAAGGACTATTATGAGCGGGTAATGCACGACGCGAGCGGCGACGAACTCGTTCATCTCATCAACTGCGTTTCCACCAACTTTACCAGTTTTTTCCGGGAAAAATCCCATTTTGACTATCTGACCTCCACGGCGCTTCCCCAGCTGGCCGCCAAGGGAAGCGCCGCGGGCCCATGCCAGGTCTGGTCCGCCGCCTGTTCTTCCGGTGAGGAGCCCTATACCCTGGCCATGGTCATAGCCATGTTCATGGCCCGCAATCCGTCATTTACGGCCTCCATTCTGGCCACCGACATCTCCACCAAGGTGCTGGCCATTGCCGAAAAAGGCATTTATTCCCTGGACAAGGTGGACAAGGTACCCGGCGAGTTTCTCAAGAGTTTTTTTCAGAAGGGGGTGGGCAAGTGCAGCGGGTTTGTCAAGGTGAAGGACGAGCTGCGGCGGCTGGTGACCTTCCGGCACATCAATCTGATGGAAAGCTTTCCCTGGAAGGAGGAGATGGATGTGATCTTCTGCCGCAATGTCATGATCTACTTTACCCGGGAAACCCAGATGGAGCTGGCGGAAAAATTCTATCACTGCCTTTCTCCCGGCGGCTATCTGTTTATCGGCCATTCGGAAAGTCTGACCAGCATCAGCCACCGCTTCCAGCAGACCGCCACCACCGTTTATCAGAAAGTCAAATAGCCCGTTATGAAAGTCATTGTCGGCATCTCGGATATGAAGGTCAGCAGCAACGTCAAGGAGACGCTGATCACCTATTCCCTCGGCTCCTGCATCGGCGTACTGATCTGGGATCCGGTGGCCAAAGTGGGGGGGCTGCTGCACTATATGCTGCCTGATTCGCGGCTTGACAAGGAGCGGGCGAAAAACAAACCCTTCATGTTTGCCGATACCGGCATACCGGCCCTGTTCAAGGAATGCTACAGTCTGGGCGCGGTCAAGAACCGGCTGGTCGTCAAGGTGGTGGGCGGCTCGCAGATTCTCGATCCCACCGGCCTTTTCAGCATCGGCAAACGCAATTATCTGATCCTGCGCAAGCTCTTTGACAAAAATCATATCACCATTGCCGCTGAGGACATCGGCGGGTCGGTCAATCGGACAGTCAGTCTTGAAATTGCTACGGGCAGGGTGCTTTTAAAGGTTTCCGGCAGGGGAGAATGCGAACTATGAACCGCGTTGACGAAATTCTGGCTTTGATCCGGCATGTACCGCCCTTTCCCAAGGTGGCGGAAAGGGTAATGACGTTGCTCAGGGATCCTGAGGTGACGGCCCGGCAGCTGGCCGAGGTGATCCAGTATGACCAGGCCATCACGGCCAATGTGCTGAAGATCTGCAATGCGGCCTACTTCGGCCTGCCCCGCAAGGTCAATTCCCTGGATGAAGGTCTGGTGGTCATCGGCCATGACATCCTCAAGGATATCATCATCGCCAGCAGCAGCGCCCGTTTTTACCAGGGCAAGGTGGGGGCTGGATACGGTCTGGAGCAGGGCGACATGTGGCGTCACTCGGTTGCCACCGGCATCATGGCCAAGCTGTTGGTCAGGCACATCAGCGAGGTTGATCAGGGCAGCGCCTTCACCGCCGCCCTGCTCCATGATATCGGCAAAAGGTTTCTCAGCGGCTTTGTCGCCGATGACTTTGAGCAGATCGTGGAAAAGGTGACCCGGGAAAACTGCAGTTTCGTGGCGGCGGAGCAGGAGATTCTCGGCATCGACCATGCGGTGCTGGGCGGCATGATCCTGGAGAAATGGGAGTTTGATCAGCAGTTGATTGACGCGGTCCGGGAGCATCATAATGCCATGGCCCTGGAAGGGGCGCCGTTGACCGCCCTGGTCGCCTTGAGCAACAGTCTGGTTATTTCCATCGGCATCGGCGTCGGCGACGATGGTCTTGCCTCGGAACTGCGGGGAGATGGCCTCAAACGATTCGGCATTACCATGGAGATGCTGCAGCTGTGCATGGCCGACCTGCTGACCGAGCTGGACCGGGCCCAGGAGTTGCTGAATATTTAGGACTCGAGTTCAGAACTCCGGGTGGCGTGACGTAATTTCAGAGAGTTAAGTCGCAGTAAAGCGCCTAAAGTACTTGAAGTGCCTAAAGTGCGCTAAAGTCCCTGAAGTTAAACGCTTTTCTCAAACCGCAATTCAGGTATCAAAGTAAAATCTGCCGGGATCAGGTTGTTGAAGTTGACAGAGGCCCTGGGGGAAATATGCAGAAAATTCGCGTGCTGGTGGTCGATGATTCCGCCGTGGTGCGGAAGGTCTTTTCCGAGGAGCTCTCCAGGCAGCCGGACATGGAGGTGGTGGGCACGGCGCCCGACCCTTATGTGGCCAGGGACAAAATCGTCCAGCTCAGACCGGACGTGGTCACCCTGGATATCGAGATGCCGAGAATGGACGGCCTGACCTTTCTGCGCAAGCTGATGAAGCATTTCCCCCTGCCGGTCATCATCGTCAGTTCGCTGACCAAGCAGGGGGGGGTGCTGGCCCTGGAGGCCATGGAGGCGGGGGCGGTGGATGTCATCTGCAAACCGGGCGAGGCGTATTCCGTGGGGGACATGAGCGAGCAGCTGGCGGACAAGATCCGCGGCGCCGCCTCGGTGAGGGCGGATGATCTGCGCCGGCGGGTGGCGGCGCCGGAGAAAAAGGATACCTCCCTGGTTTTCAAGAAATCCCTTTCCGAATCAACCCATAAGGTGATCGCCATCGGCTCCTCCACCGGCGGCACTGAGGCCCTGAAGCAGGTGCTGATCAATCTGCCGCCCACCACCCCGGGCATCATGATTGTCCAGCACATGCCGCCCAACTTTACCACCAGTTTTGCCCAGCGCCTTGACACCCTCTGCAAGATCAGCGTCAAGGAGGCGGAGGACGGCGATGTGGTGCTGCCGGGCCGCGCCCTGCTGGCGCCCGGCAATTATCATCTGGTCATGCGGCGCAGCGGGGCGCGCTATTATGTCAACGTCAAGACCGGCCCGCTGGTCTGCCATCAGCGGCCGGCGGTGGACGTGCTGTTCAACTCGGTGGCCGCCTATGGGGGGGCGAACGCCCTGGGGGTCATCCTGACGGGCATGGGCAAGGACGGGGCCCAGGGGATGCTGAAGATGCATCAGGCCGGCGCCAGGACCATCGCCCAGGACGAGGCCAGCTGCGTGGTCTTCGGCATGCCCAAGGAGGCCATTGCCCTGGGCGCGGTGGACCGGGTGCTGCCCCTTGATCAGATCGGCCAGGCCATCCTTGATCTGGTGTGATCCCGGCCTTTGCAATGGCGGCAATTCTTGAAGTATGGAAAGCGCCTCAAGTTCAGAACTCCTGATGTCGTAACGTAATTTCAATAAGTTATGTCACCACTCCGGATTCCGGCCCGATACCGGAAAAGTGCTTAAAGTGCGCTAAAGTACTTAAAGTGCCCACACGCTCTTCCAGCCCGCGGCCTCAGGAGTTGCGGGTTTCTTTTTCGAGGTCCAGCAGCCGCTGCTTGAGGGCAATCCCGCCGCCGAATCCGCCGAGGCCGGTGTGCCCGACCACCCGGTGGCAGGGAATGAGCAGGGCAATGGGATTGGCGCCGCAGGCCTGGCCGACTCCGCGGGCCAGTGTCTTATTGCCGAGCGCCAGGGCGAGCTGGCCATAGGTTCTGGTTTCGCCGCAGGGAATCCGGCTGATGAGTTCCCACACCCGCTGCTGAAAGGGGGTGCCCTGCTGGATGAAAAGCGATTGGCTGAATTCCGCAAACGGCCTCTGCCGGCGCAGCATGCCGGTCAATTCCGCGACCGTCATCTTTCTGTCTGGCAGGTGATTGAGCTGATAGGACATCTTTTGCAGCCGGTCAGCCGCCTGCCGGTGTTGCTGTTCGGCAAAGGAAAGGTGGATGGTCCGCTCGCCCAGCAGCAGCTGGTAAAAGACCAAAAAATCCACCGCGGTTACGAGTTCCGTAATATTTTTATTCATATATCCTCCTGAAATAACGTTATTTTTTTATTTCCGCCCGGATGGGTGACGTGCGGCAGGCAAAAAGGCAATGCCATTTAATAACAGAGAAACAATTAGATGGTCATATTTCCCTAAAGAAAAATATTGCTTTTCCGATTTCTGTTTTATATGGTGAAATAAATGGGTTAAGCAATTATAGAGCATTGATTCTCTTCTATTAACTCATGTTAATAAATAATCATATATCCTGATCCGAAAAAAAAATACCCTGGACAGAAGAAATTATGTCGCCGATCCCGCATTTTTTTAAACATTCCAGTCGCAGCCGGGTTGCCATTGTCTGTTGCCTCCTCTTGCTGGTTGCCGGGGTCTCTTCCCCCGTTCTTGCCAGGAATAGAGCAAATATCGACATCATTGCCACCACGCATAAGTCGCCCCCGGCAACGGGCGCGGTGCAGCGTACCCGGCTCAGTGATGACCCCAACGCGAGCGCCGCCTCCTGCCCGACTGAGAAGAAATCCGAGGCGGGCGCCCGGGAAGTTGCGTTTTCCGGCGATCTGCGCAAGAAGCTTTCCTCAAGAAGCGCCATTGTCATGGATGCGCGCACCGGGCAGGTCCTCTATGCCCATGAGCCTGACCGTCCCGGCCAGCCGGCCAGCACCATCAAGATCATCACCGGCCTCATCGCCATCAAGTCGCTGCGGGATAACGATCTGGTCAAGCCCAGCAGCAGGGCGGCCGGCATGCCCCGCTCAAAAATCTATATCAGTCCCAAAAAGACCTATGCCGCGGATGATCTGATCAATGCGGTGCTGCTGGCCTCGGCCAACGACGCCAGTGTCGCCCTGGCGGAAAAGGTGGCCGGCTCCGAGAGCAGCTTCGCCAAATTGATGACCAGCAAGGCCCGCTCCCTGGGAGCCACCCGGACGCAGTGCAAAACCGCAAGCGGGCTGACCGCAGCGGGCCAGCAGACCACGGCGCGCGATCTGGCCACGGTGTTCAACCAGGCCATGCAGGACAGGGAGTTTGCCCAGCGCATCGGCAGGACCAAGATCCGCACCCGTTACGGTCAGGTCCTCCGCAACCACAACAAGGCCCTGTGGCGGGTTGAAGGGGCGGTTGGCGGCAAAACAGGTTATACCGTGGCGGCCCGGCAGACCTATGTGGGCAAGTTCAGCCGGGATAACGCCGAATTGATCGTGGCGCTGCTGGGCAGCGAAACCATGTGGAGTGATGTCAGCCGCCTGGTTGAGTATGGTTTCAAGAGGCAGCGGCAGCTCGCCGCCATGAACGGCAGCCAGCCTGCCGCGTCCGACGGCCCGCTGGCCCTGTCCGCCACCCCGGTATCTTTGCGCAGCAATTCCCTGCCGGTTCTGACCGGAACCAACAAGCAGCCCTTATAAGCGATCAGCAGGCAGTGGCCCCGGACCGCGATAATCTTTCCGCAGTGCAGCTGGCCAAGCAGGCGCTGCGGGAAGAGCTTGCCTTGGCTGCGGCCGCCAGGGGACTGAGCGGCCGCATCGCGGAGCTGCTGCGCCGGGAACCGGCTTATCGCGGCGCCCGCCAGATCCTGGTCTCGCCGCTGCCATCCCTGCAGCAGGTGCGCATCAACGCTCTGCTGGACGGCAAGGAACTCATCGTCCCGGCCCCAGGTCTCAAAGACGGCTTTTATCTCCTCAAGCCCTATTCCATCCCGTTTCCGCAGCTTGCCCACAGCGTGTCCATCAAAGGTTTTGCCAAAGCCGGGCAGCGGCTCAGCCGGCCGGAGGTGGAAAGCCTGGCTGTGTCGCTCTGTATCACCGACGCCGTGGCGGTTGACCAGCAGGGCAACCGGCTGGGCGACGGCCTTGGTTTTTTTGATCTGAGCGTGGCCATCCTGGCGGCCCTGGGGGCCATCAGCCGCGACGCCGTGCTTGTCGCCCTGGTCGATGCCGGCCAGATCATGGCCAAACCCCTGCCCGTGGCCTGCTGGGATGTGCCGCTTGACATCATCATCAGCGAGCAGCAGGTTTTCCGGCCCCAGCATGTTGCCTCCCCGCCCCGCCCCATCTTCTGGGAGCATCTGCCTGACCGGAAAATCCGTAAGATCACCCCGCTCTGGTGGCTCAGCGGGGGAAAAAAGCCCTGAAGGGGGCACATCCGAGGCCAGCAGTTGGCAGCAAAGCAACAGTGATTAAGCCGCGCACAGCATAGTAGCCGTTGCAGATGGGATATTACGTGAATTGCCTGGCAGTAATTTATTAACTGTAACGAAATTAAACAGTTAACGTCAATTTGCTGGTGCGTGTTGGCCGGCTGAAAAAATTGTGGTAAGTTTATTCCGTTTAGATAATAACTGGTTGGCTTAATTCCTTGCTGGCAATATTGTTGCGGATAGGAAATCCGGTACAAAAGAGACCTGAGCCACTACCCAATATGCTGACTTTACAGCTCTTTAACAATCACCAAGAAATGTAATTGCTGAATCATGATCATTAAGAACGCCGATGACAAGCAATGCCAAATAGAAGCTCTTCAAACTCTCTTGGCACATCCAGGAGCCGATTCGAGCACCAAGAGAAGAATAGAGCGCGAAATCCTCAACATAAAAGCCGGTATTCGAGGAGAGGAAGAAGCTGCTTACGAGATAAAGGTGCACTGGGGTGAGTCCAAAAACTGGGTGGTAATCCACGATCTCCGCATCGAGCATGGCGGTTTGGTTGCGCAGATTGACCACCTCTTGATCAACCGGTTCATGGAAGTGTGGGTGTGTGAGAGCAAACATTTCTCGGAGGGTATCGCAATAAATGAGCATGGCGAGTTCTCTACGTTCAGGGGCAGTAAGCCTTACGGAGTCTCATCTCCGATTGAACAGAACAACAAGCATCTCCTCATACTGAAGCGCTTCTTCGATTCCGGCGGAATTGCACTACCAACTCGGATGGGCTTAACCATCAAGCCCACCCTCAAGAGCCTTGTTCTGATATCAAATGGAGCAAGGATCAGCAGGCCAAAAGCAAGGATCGATGGCATTGAGAGCATCATCAAGATAGATCAGCTCTTTAAAACCATCGATAAGGCGATAGATGACAACAACAACCCGCTCAACATTGCCAAGTTGATCGGGCAAGAGACTTTGAAAGATCTCGGGGAGAAGATCGCTCAGTGCCATAAGCCGATCCAGTTCGATTGGGCGGCAAAGTTTGGGCTGTCCTCGTCGTGGCAACCACCTCTCGCGGCTCTGGCTTCCTCCCTTGAAACGCTCAAGGCGGTGAAAACGACAATGGGCGGACCGGAAAAGCCACCTCAGGCTGAAGCCAAGGCCGGTTCTACTGATGAGGCGAAAAAGCCCAAGCAAAAGCTTGTTTGTCATTCTTGCGGTGTGTCGATCACATACAATGTCGCGAAGTTCTGTTGGGTTAATAAAAAACGTTTCGCAGGCAACATCTACTGCATGGAATGTCAGAAGAAAGCTTGAGTATATTTTTGAATTCGCTGATAATTGACTGATTTCCAACAATAAAATGCACCAGACAAGCTGGTGATTATCACGTTCCGGCAGCTGCGGATGGAGTGCGAAGGAACAAGCAGTCCGCGGGCGAATTCGGGGGACACCTGCCTGTTTCCATTTCTAACCTGAAAAATGCGCCGGAAAAACTGATTTCCACGAAAGCGACCGCTTCGGCTCCTGGGCCTGGCCGTTGGTCCGCGTTAGTTGCCCTGGCGGATCTCGTCCAGATGGGGCGAAGGCTCTGGCCCGCGGTATCGCATTATCTGTGATGCGGAAAATACCCACGCAATTCCGGCGCCTCTATACGGAAAATAAGGGGTCATGGCCGGAAGGAGCGGGTCGACAGCGGGTCGAGTGAGAAAAGCCGCGTTGTTTTCGTGGCCTGGGCCGCGGTAAAGTCGGCGCCAATGCCGGCCTCGTTGCGGGCGAGGATCCTTTTTGCCGGGGCGTCAAAGGCGGGCAGCACCCAGAACGGCTCGCTGAAGGCGCGCACGGTGGCGCCCATGGTGGTGGCGAAGGACTGCGCCAGCGCATCGCCGGGGACGCCGCCGCTGCTGTAAAGCCAGATCTCCGCGTCTTCGGTCCAGGCCTGGTGCAGGGTTGTCAGGGTGGCCTGGTTGGCGGGATCGTTTCTGATCGTGGTGAGGATGTTGTCATCCAGCACCCCTGCCTTGAGGTCCGCCGTGGGGCCCAGGGTGGACACCCGCGTGCCGTTCGGGTTGAGGGTGCCCTGCAGCTCGAGGACCTGGCTGCCGCAGTAGAGGAACAGATTCAGGCGGCGCACCCGGGTCGGTACCGGCGCCTGGTTGGGGAATATGCTTGTCATCTTCGGGGCGAAGAAAACGATCGAGCTGATGAGATTTTCCAGGGTAGCCACCTGTTGCGGGATCGGCTTGGTAGCCCGGCCGCCGGCGCTGGTGGTGGGGGTGGCTACCACGTCGAAGTCAGGGGTCGCCGGCCGCCAGCTGCCATTCTGCAGGGCCAGCACTTCCGCGGGTTCGTCGGCCCAGGGGGCGGCGAAAGCCGCACAGCTCGCCAGTTCGAAGAGGATCATGCGGGGAAGCTGCGGACCGGGGAGGGTGCCGGAACTCGAGGAGGCCAAGCCCAGGGTCTGGTTGGCCAGGTCCTCGGCGGCGCCGCCGGTCTGGCGGTTGAAGAGGTCGCGTTCGATGGTCTGCGGCGGCGTGACCTCCGCGCTGGCGGCAAACTCGGCCGACGAGGCGACCGGCCCGCTGCGCGGGGCCGTCGTGGCCTGCGCCGGCGCCGGCGGGCGGGCATCGAGGTCCCGGGCAAAATTCAGGCGGGCCCCCTCCTCGGTCACATTTTTGGCCGGCCGGCCCGTCATCCCGCCTCCGCCGCCCCCGGCCAGGCCGGAGGCCCCGCCGGTGGCGACCTGCGCGGCGATGCGCATGCGCTCCGTGTTGTTCTCCATCACCGTCTTCAGGTTCTGTCCCGCCTGCTCGCCCACCGCGGTGGCGCCCTGGGCGCTGGCCTGCAGGGCCGCCTGGGCCAGCAGTGCCGTTTGCGCCATGCCGCTCATGTCGCGGAACATGTTGCCATTCTGGATCGCCGTGATAATGGCCGCGATGCCCACCGCATCAGGCAGGGCTGTCGGGCTCTGGATCGACAGGACCGGGGCGGAGAGCTGCCCGGGGGTGAGGTTCTCGGCCTGGGCCCGGGAGCCGGCCTGCAGGGGCGCGATCTCCGGCGCCATGATGGGGATGGGCGAATCCTGCCAGTTCCAGAAGCGGGTGAGATCGGTTTTTTCCGCCGCGTTGTAGCGGCCCAGCACGGCCTCGGCGAATACCCCGCCGGAGGGGAGCGGGATGATCTCGCTCCTCGGGGCCGGGCTGTCGAGCCCCCGCCGCCTGAGCCACTCCTGCCAGGCGGTCTGCTCCGCGGCCCAGCCTGAATCAGCCGGCTCGCCGCCGCTCTCCACGTTCAGCCGGAAGACGAGAAAGTTCGCCATCACGGTAAACGGCTGCGGGTCGACCAGCTGGCCAAGCGGCAGGCCGCGGTAGGTGAAGCGCGCAAGCAGCGCCGCCACGCTGGCGGCGTCGAGGGAGCGCAGGATGGCCTGGGTATAGTGCAGGCGGTTTGCCTGCAGGTGATCGAGCAGTTCGCGGGCCGACTTCGCGCCCCCGAATTTGACCACCTCCCGCGGCACGCTCATCGGCTGGAGCACGACCGGCACATCAAGCGGAGTCACGGTACCGAGCAGGTTGAGCTGCAACACCAGCGCTGTGCCGAGATTCTGCGGGCCGGCAAACTGCACGGCAATGGAGGCGAGTTCGCCGATGGCAACCGGGGCGCCGCAGGTGAAGGCGGAAGCGGTCGTGGCCGCAGGCGTCACCTCGTCGCCGTTGTGCAGGCGGACCACAAAACGCGCCGCCGCGCCGGCCTGCAGCGAAAATCCTACCAGCAGCGCATCGTCGGAGATGAAGACCGAGTCCGAGCCAGCCTTCATCAGCACCCGGCCGGTGGCCCAGCCGGCCCTGTTCAGCTGCTCGATGTTCCAGCCCTTGAGGCTGAGCAGCGCGGCCGGGGCATTGAGCGGCGCGCGCCGGTAGTCAACGGTTGCGGCGGCCGGGGGAATGGCCGGGGCCGCCGGGTTGTCAGCCTCGGGTCCGGCAGGGGCGGGGGCCGCCTCGCCGTCAGCCGGAATTGGGGCGCCAGCCGGCACGCTCCGCGCCAGCCTGAAGGTGGTGAAGACCCCGCCGCCCAGGCCGCCGTGGACAATGCCGCCCGGCCTGATGCGCGGCGTCTGGGGAATGATTTCCACCACGCCGTACTCGACGGTCAACTGGCGGCGGGTGCGGTCCGTGAGGGCCGCGGCGGCAAGCGTCAGGCGCCAGCGCTCCACCGTGGCGGGGTCGCCGAAGTCGGCCAGCTTCACCGGCACGAAGAGGCAGCGCTCGGCCCGTTCGAGTTGGGTGGTGGTGCGAAAGGCCTGGACCACTTCGTAGTAATGGATCGACAGGGCATGCATGTGGTTGTAATTCGTGATGACCCTGGTCGAAATCTGTTCGTGTTCGGCCTGGGAAACCTCGCGCACCACCGAAGCCCGCCGGTTGCGCACCGACGAGGCGTTCTGCTGGCTGCGGTCGTTGATCTGCTGGGCGTACTGGGCGGCAAGATCACGTGCGCCGAAGGAGGACGAGGCGGTCATCGCCTCCGTGGTGGTGCTGGACACCCCGCCGGAACCGCCGATGGCCAGGGGGCCGATTTCCAGGCCAAAACCCACGCCGCCCTGTTCCGTGGTCGATTTGGCGGAGGTGCTGGACCGCCCGCTTTGAAACTCGCTGGCCGTGGCGTTCGTCACCTCGCTGATGGCGCGGCTGTGGCTCATGGTGTTGGACAGCAGTTCCGATTCAGAGATGTCCTCGCTGGCCGCGGCCCGGCTCCGCCGCGACCAGTCGATCACCGCGATCCGCGTGCTCTCGCCGGGCGCCAGGGAGGTGCTGTGCAGTAGAGAGCCGAGGGTGAGTCCCTGGGAGAACCACGACTGGCTGAAGGTGAGCAGGGCGCCCGTGGCAAGCCGGCTGAAACCGGCCGGCGCCGCCAGAACCGCCGTGAGGTCCAGCGGTTCTGCCTGTTCGATGGGCAGGGCGCCGGTGGCGGGCTCAGGGACGGCGTCGATGACCAGCTTTTTGAAAAAGACCCGTTCCGTCGGGTACACACCGGTTTTTGGCAGCAGATCCGGCGGCGCCTGGGGATCGAATGCCGCGGTCTGTTCGGGGAAAAAGCCGGCGTTGAGGATGGCCCTGGCCGCCAGATAGGGAGGCCAGAGGGCGAGATCCCTGATGCTTGCCACATCGAGCGCCGCGGCCAGCGCGGCTGCCGCGGCCTCGTCGACGGCGCGCAGAATGGTGATGGGCTGGCCCGCCAGTTCGCGCACCGGCATGCCGGCCGGTACGCGGGCGACATCCCCCGCCACCACGTTCAGGCGGGCCTCAACGCTCGCCGGGTCCTGCCCGATGGCGACCAGGCCCTCCGCCGCGGCAAACACCTGCGAGGCGGCCAGGTCGAAAATCGATCTGATGTTGAGCGCGGCCAGCGCCGATTCGGCTGCGGGGCTGACGCCGATCAAGGCGCCTGGCGCGGCCCGCAGGGCCTCGTCCGGCTCCATGGCCGCGTATGCGGATCGTAGAAATTGTCTGTAATCCTGATTGCTGTCAGTTCCCATGGCCTGCTCCTCTTTCTTGTCTGATTTTCGCGGGATCATCCTGCCGCAAAGCCCTCAACCATGTCAGCATTATCAATTTGCATGCCAGCCGGGTACTCGGCGAGCGCTTGGCAGCCTGCTTGCATAAGCTGTCAGGTAGCCTGACGTTCCGGCGCCTCCCGGGCCGGCAAGGCAGGTAAATGCGGTCAGCCGCCCGGCGGGTTGGAGAGAAAGCGATGATGGATATCAGGTTGAAACGGGCCTATGAACGGCCGGCAAAGAGTGACGGCGCCAGGGTGCTGGTGGACCGGCTCTGGCCCCGCGGGCTCCGCAAAGAGGAGGCCGGACTTGACGAGTGGCTGCCGGATATCGGCCCGAGCAGCGAATTACGCAAGTGGTTCAACCATGATCCCGCCAGGTGGGAGGGTTTTGTGGAGCAATACCGTCGCGAGCTGGACAGCCGGGGCGAACTGGTACGCAAACTTGCCGCCCTGGCAGCCAAAGGCAGGCTGACCCTGGTGTTTGCCGCCAGGGACCTGGAGCACAACAACGCGGCAGCGCTTCGCAGCTACCTGCTGGAGCTGGGCCACGGCTGACCGGACACTATCGACAAGAAACCGTTATGCAGTCCGGTGTTATGGCCTTTTCCCCCTGCCGGAAAAAGAGAAGATTTGTGGCATGTTTTTTGTCTCAGCAGGGAGTCAGGGTATTACTGAGGCTGAAGGAGGGGGGCAGGCAGCCATTTCTGTCTTGTGGTTTCGGATTCTGTCCTGTCTGACTGGATGCCGGTCCAGGCTGCTGCCACAGCGAGCGGAAGACGGCGGTTTTTCCACGTCCAGGTTAAGATCGCGCGGCATGAAACAAGGCGCAGCGGAGGAAAATAATGAAAAATCTACAGACCAAGGTTGAGCTGGAAAAAATCGCCCGGCTGATCCGCTATAACATTCTGACCATGACCACCAGGGTGGGCTCCGGGCATCCCACCTCGTCGCTGTCCGCGGTGGAGTTGATGGTGGGGCTGCTCTTTGGCGGCACCTTCCGTTTTGATGCCGATCACCCGGATCACCTCAATAATGACCGGCTGTTGTTCTCCAAGGGGCATGCCTCGCCGCTCTTTTACGCCCTGTGGGCCGCGGCCGCCAAGGTGTCCCAGGAGGAGCTGCAGACTTACCGCCGCTTCGGCAGCGCCCTGGAAGGGCATCCCACCGCCGCTTTCCGCTACGCCGAAGCAGCCACCGGCTCCCTGGGCCAGGGGCTGTCCATCGGCGTCGGCCTGGCGCTCAATTCCAGGCTGGACAAGCTGACCTACCGGACCTATGTGCTGCTCGGCGACAGCGAGATGGCGGAGGGCTCGGTGTGGGAGGCGATGGAGATTGCCGCCCATTACCGGCTGGACAACCTGGTGGCGGTGCTTGATGTCAACCGCCTGGGCCAGCGGGGGGAAACCATGTACGGCCATAATCTTGACGCCTACCGGCGGCGGGCCGAGGCCTTTGACTGGCACACCCTGCTGATTGACGGCCATAACCTGGAAGAGATCCTGAACGCTTACCGCCAGGCGGACCAGTATGTCGACCGGCCGGTGATGATCATTGCCAGGACCATCAAGGGCAAGGGCGTTTCCTTTATCGAGGACCAGAACGGCTGGCACGGCAAGACCCTGAACAAGGAGGAGCTTGCCCTGGGCCTGGCCGAACTGGGGGAAGTGGATGAAGGGGTGCGGGGTTTTATCCCCCTGCCCCATGATCTGCAGCCGGATCGGCGGGTTACAGCCGAGGCGGCGCCGCCGGTCTATGCAGCGGGAGAGCTGGTCTCCACCCGCGAGGCTTACGGCAGGGCCCTGAACCGGCTCTTCCCGGCCTTTCCCGAGATGATCAGTCTGGACGGCGAGGTGAGCAATTCCACCATGGCCCAGTACTTCAAGGAAATCCATGCCGAACGCTTTTTCGAGATGTATATCGCCGAGCAGAATATGGCGGGTGCGGCCCTGGGTTTTGCCGGCCGCGGCAAGATCCCCTTTGTCTCGACCTTTGCCGCCTTCATGAGCCGGGCCTATGATCAGATCCGCATGAGCCAGTACTCCGACGCCAATATCAAGTTCGTCGGCTCCCATGCCGGGGTCTCCATCGGCATGGACGGCCCGAGCCAGATGGGGCTGGAGGACATCGCCTTTTTCCGCACCATTATCAACGGCGTGGTGCTCTACCCCTGTGACGCGGTGAGCACCGAAAAGCTGGTGGCCGAGGCGGCCAGCCACCGCGGCATCGTCTACCTGCGGACCACCCGCATGGATACGCCGGTGCTGTATGAGCCAAAAGAGGAGTTCCCCCTGGGCGGCAGCAAGGTGCTGCGCGCCAGCGAGGCCGACCTGGCCGTGCTGGTGGCGGCCGGCATCACCGTGCACGAGGCCCTGGCCGCCTGTGAGGCCCTGCAGCAGGAGGGCATTGCCGTGGGGGTCATTGATCTGTACTGCATCAAGCCGCTGGATGACAAGACCCTGCGCCAGGCCGCGGCGGCCTCGGGGCTGCTCATCACCGTGGAGGACCATGTGCCTGAAGGAGGGCTGGGGGAGGCGGTGCGCAGCGCCCTGTGGGATGACGGGGCAAGGGTGGCGAGCCTGGCGGTCCGCCGGAAACCGAAAAGCGGCAAACCGCGGGAGCTGCTTGATTTTGAGGAAATATCCGCCAAAGTCATCGCGGACAAGGTCAGGGAACTGGTCGGCAAAAATTGAGATTAATCAAAAACGAGGAGCAAACCATATGCAATTTCAAACAACTCTTTTGATGAGTCAGTTTGTCACCCATGATGTCAAGCGCTTTGTCCTGGAGCGGCCGGAGGGATTTTCCTTCACCCCCGGCCAGGGGGTTGAGCTGGTCATTGATGAGCCGCGCTGGCGGGAGGAGGGCCGGCCCTTTACCCCCACCTGCCTCACCGACGACCGGGTCCTGGAATTTACCATCAAGCGCTACCCAGACCATGCCGGGGTGACCGACCGGCTCCATACCCTGGCCCCGGGCGCCCGGCTGCTGATTTCCGAGCCCTTCGGCACCATCAGCTACAAAGGGCCTGGCACCTTTCTCGCCGCCGGGGCGGGCATCACCCCCTTTCTCGCCATTTTCCGGCAGCAGGCCAGAAAAGGCGGGCAGTCCCGCAGCCGCCTGCTTTTTTCCAACAAGACCCCGGACGACGTCATCTATGAAAAGGAGCTGCGCCACTATTTTGGGGTCAATGCGCTGTTCACCTGTACCAGGGTAAGCGGGCCGGGCTACGACGACCGCCGTATTGATCGGGATTTTCTGGAGGAATGGCTCGTCGACCGCAGCGGCTATTTTTATGTCTGCGGGCCGGAAATTTTCCTGACAGAGGTCACGACGGCGTTGCAGGAGATGGGCATCAAGGCCGAGAGCCTGGTTTTCGAGGAGTAAGGGAGGTCGCGTCGGGCCTGCCATTCTTATCTGGTGAGCTTTCTGCTGGCCGGGCTGTTGCCGGCCGGTGAATGCATTGGCCTGGAATGGCAAGGCGAGGCTGAGACGGTGAACAACGAACCCCAAACCCTGCAGAAAAAAGAGGCCGGCGAAGCGGCGGCCCGGCTGGTCGAGTCGGGCATGGTCATCGGCCTGGGCCACGGCAGCACCGCCATCTGGGCCCTGCGGCTGATTGCGGAAAGATTGCAACAGGGCGTGCTGCGGGACATCAGGGCCGTGCCCTGCTCAAGCCAGGTGGCGCAGGACGCCCGCCAGGCAGGCATTGCCCTCACCGATTTTAACGATATCCCGGCCATTGATCTGACCATTGACGGGGCAGACGAGGTGGACCCCCATGGAAACCTCATCAAGGGGGCTGGCGGCGCCCTGCTGCGCGAGAAGATCGTGGCCCAGGCCAGCAGCCGGGAGATCATCGTGGTGGACGGCGCCAAGCTGGTGCGGCAGCTGGGGGCGCGCTGCCGCCTGCCGGTGGAGATTGTGCCATTCGGTCTGGCCTCCCAGCTCCGCTATCTCGAAGGGCTGGGGGCCGAGGTGCTGCTGCGCCGCACCGCAGGCGGCGGGCTGTTTCGCACCGACCAGGGCAATGTGCTGGCCGATTGCCGCTTCGGCCCGCTGGCGGAGCCGGAAAGACTGGCAGAGGCTCTGCAGCAGCGGGCCGGTCTGGCCGGCCACGGCCTTTTTCTCGGCCTGGTCACCGATCTCCTGGTGGCGGATGGCGGCGGCGTTCATCACCATAAAGTCAGGCGTCCGCAGGACAAGCAGTCCTGAGCGCAGGCGGTATTACCATCACAAAGATTTTTCAGTTTTCATCAGGCCGGTCAGCTGCCGGCCCAACCAACAAAGGAGAAGCATCATGACAGACACCCCATCATTCCCAAGCCTGGCGGCCAGGCTGCTGATCGGCTTTCTGGCCGGGTTCCTGGCCACCCTGGTTTTTCACCAGCTGACGCTCTCGCTGCTGTGGGCCATCAAGCTGGCGCCCTTCGCCCCCTTTGCCATGGCAGCCACCAAGCCCTTCGGCGTGCCAGCCGTTTTATCCCTGGCCTTTTTCGGCGGCCTCTGGGGCATCTTTTTTGTCCTGATCGACCGACGTTTTCCGACCGGTTTCGGCTACTGGCCGGTCTCCTTTCTCTTCGGCGCCATCTTCCCCTCGCTGGTCGCCCTGCTGGTGGTCCTGCCCCTTAAAGGCAAACCCCTGGGCGGCGGCTGGCACCCGCCGCTGCTCATCACCGCCTTTCTGATCAACGGGGCCTGGGGCCTGGGCACCGCCCTGCTGGTCAAGCTCTTCTCGCGTAGGCCGGGGCAGGCCAGAACGCCAGGCAAGCAGTCCGGCATCCAGGCGGTGCGCTGACGATTCATCCGGCGGCAGAATGGTCGGGGAAAAGGGCCTGGGCAGGCTCACCGCGACCCCGGGGCGGGGCGGCTGGCCGGGGTTCTCCTTAAAAAAAAATGATTTATTTCTTTGTAACCATCCGATTTTCGGCCTATTATGGCACTGGCAAGCCTGCCATGCCGTAAGCGAAAGGAGAAACGATGAGCGACAAACTGCAAAAACTGACCACCCTGCTGGCTGAAATCGCCGACGTCAATAATGCCATGGCCCTGCTGGGCTGGGACCAGCAGACCTACATGCCCAAGGCTGGGGCCGAAGCCCGGGGCAATCAGCTCGCCACCTTGAGCCGCATCGCCCACCAGCAGTTCACCGACCCGGAGATCGGCGCGCTGCTGAACGATGTGGAAGCGGAATTTGCCGGAGCGGAGCCGGATGGGGATGTGGCCCGGCTGCTCGCGGTCACCCGCCATGACTATGAGCGTAAAATCCGGGTGCCGGCCGACTTTGTCGCCGAGTTCGCCCTGACCACCTCCAGGGCCTTTGAGGCCTGGGTCAAGGCCAGGGCTGCCGCGGATTTCGCCCTCTTCCGTCCCCATCTGGAAAAGGTGGTGGAGCTGAACCGGCGTTATATCACCTTCTTCCCGCCGGCGGAGCATCCCTATGACCTTCTGCTTGATCAGTATGAGCGCGGCATGACGACCGCCGAGGTCCAGGCCATCTTTGCCGGCCTGCGGCCCCGGCAGGTGGAGCTGCTTAAGGAGATCACCGCCCGACCCCAGGTGGATGACTCCTTTCTCCAGGGACCGTTTGACCAGCAGCAGCAGTGGGACTTCGGAGTCAAGGTGATTACCGCCTTCGGCTATGACTGGGACCGCGGCCGCCAGGACCGCTCGGCCCATCCTTTCACCACCAATTTCAGCATCAATGATGTGCGCATCACCACCCGTTTTGAGGCAAACCACCCGGTGGCCTCGCTGTTTGGCACCATGCACGAGGCCGGCCACGCCCTCTATGAACTGGGCTGCAGCCAGTCCTTTGAACGTAGCCCCCTGGCCGGCGGGGCGTCGCTTGCCGTGCACGAGTCCCAGTCCCGGCTGTGGGAAAACCTGGTGGGCCGTTCCCTGCCGTTCTGGGAGCATTTCTATCCCGAATACCGCCGGCGCTTCCCCGCGGCCCTGGGGCAGGTGGATCTCCGCACCTTCTACCGGGCCATCAACCGGGTGGAGCCGTCGCTGATCAGGGTCAATGCCGATGAGGCCACCTACAATCTCCATGTCATGCTGCGCCTGGAACTGGAAATCGGCATGATCGAAGGCACCATCGCCGTGCATGAGCTGCCCGCCATCTGGAACGCCAGGATGGAGGAATATCTCGGCGTCACTCCGCCCGACGACAGCCAGGGAGTGCTGCAGGATGTGCACTGGTCCGGCGGCTCGCTGGGCTACTTTGCCACCTATACCCTGGGCAACCTCATCTCGGCCCAGCTGTGGGAGAAGATCCACGGCGATATCCCGGATCTCGACGAGCAGTTGCGCCGGGGCAGTTTCGCGGCCCTGCTCGCCTGGCTGCGGGAAAAGATCCACTGCCATGGCCGCAAGTTCACCCCCCAGGAACTGGTGCTGCGGGTGACCGGCTCAAAAATCGACCCGGCCCCCTATCTGCGTTATCTGCGGCGCAAATACGGCGAGATCTACGGATTGTCGCCGCAATGAGTGCCGGACCTGCTGTAGAGCAGGGGCAAAAAAAGGAAGAGGGCGGACATGCGAAAACTGATCCTTGTCATCTGCCTGCTGCTGCTCGCCGCCGGCCCGGTGCGGGCCGCGGACCAGGCGGCGGGCGAAGGGCTGCGGGTGGAGGAGCTGGTCAAGTCAGGGGTAAGCTGGGACGGCGCCCCGCTGCCGGCTTACCCGGCCGGTACCCCGGAGATCACCATCCTGAAAATCAGCATCCCGCCGGGCGCGCAGCTGCCGCTGCACGAGCACCCGGTGATCAATGCCGGGGTATTGCTCAAAGGTGAGCTGACGGTGATCAGCAAGGACCAGCGGACCCTCCGGCTCAAAGCCGGCGAGGCGCTTGTCGAGGTGGTGAACACCTGGCATTACGGCAAAAACGAGGGCCGGGAAACGGCGGAAATCCTGGTTTTCTATGCCGGGGTGGCGGGCCGGCCGGTAACGGTCAAGCAATGACGGCAAAGGATCGGGAATTGAACAGAGTCATCCTGCAGAAAGGGCGTGAGCGTTCGCTGCTGCGCCGGCACCCCTGGGTGTTTTCCGGCGCGGTCAAAGACCTGGGAGGAGATCCCGAGCCCGGCGAAACCGTGGAGGTCGCCTCCTCTGACGGCCGGTTCCTGGGCCGGGGCGCCTGGTCCCCTGTCTCGCAGATCCGGGTGCGCCTCTGGAGCTTTGATCAGGAGGAGGAGATCGACCGCTCTTTTTTTAAGCGCCGCCTGCAGGCCGCCCTGGCCCGGCGGGAGGAACTGCGGATTCCTGAGCAGAGCACCGCCTTCCGGCTGGTGTCCGCCGAGGCTGACGGGCTGCCCGGGTTGATTGTCGATCGCTACGGCGATTTTCTGGTCTGCCAGTTTTTAAGCGTGGGAGTGGTGCATTGGCAGGAGACGATTATCAAACAGCTGCAGACCCTCCCCGGGGTGCGCGGCATTTATGAGCGCTCCGATGCCGAGGTCCGTAAAAAGGAAGGCCTGCAGCCGCGGCGCGGCCCGTTGTGGGGCGAGGAGCCGCCGGAGCTGATCGCCATCGAGGAGCATGGCCTGAAATTTTTCGTTGATGTCAAGCAGGGCCACAAGACCGGCTTTTATCTGGACCAACGGGTCAACCGCCAGCTGGTCCGCTCTTTCAGCACGGGCAGGGAGGTGCTCAACTGTTTTGCCTACACCGGCGGCTTCGGCCTGGCTGCCCTGCGGGGCGGGGCCAGCCATGTCACCAATGTGGAGGATGTGGCCGGTCTGCTGACCTTGATCGACAAAAACGTGCAGCTCAACGGGATTGCCGAAGAGCGCTGCACCAACCTCAAGGCCGATGTCTTTCAGCTGCTGCGGCACTATGATGCCGAAGGACGCTCCTTTGATCTGATCATCCTCGATCCGCCCAAGTTCGCCGAGGCAAAAAGCCAGCTGCTGCGCGCCAGCCGGGGCTACAAGGATATCAACCGGCTGGCCTGCAAACTGCTGCGGCCGGGCGGCCTGCTCTTCACCTTTTCCTGCTCCGGCCTGATGAATGTGGAACTCTTCCAGAAAATCGTGGCCGATGGGGCCATTGATGCCGGCTGCGATGTGCAGATGCTGCAATGGCTCGGCCAGAGCCCCGATCATCCGGTGAAACTGCACATTCCCGAAAGCCTGTACCTGAAGGGACTGCTTGGGGTGAGGGTTGCATGAGGGCCGGAGAGGGGCGGGGGAGCATGGATAAGGCGGCAGGCAGCATCGAAGGCAATGTGGTCCAGGTGCTGGACAAGCGGATCTTCCGGGGCCGGGTGAGCTGGGCCGGGGGCGTGATCACGGAGGTAGAGGAACTGGGGGATGAAGAGCCGGGTTACCCCTATCTGATTCCCGGTTTCATCGACGCCCATGTGCACATCGAGAGCGCCATGCTGCCGCCGGCCGAGTTCGGCCGGCAGGCGGTGCGGCACGGCATGGTGGCGGCAGTGGCCGACCCCCACGAGATCGCCAACGTGCTGGGCGCGGACGGGGTGCGTTTCATGGTGGCAAGCGCCCGCCGCACGCCCTTCAAGACCTTTTTCGGGGTGCCCTCCTGCGTGCCGGCCACCCCCTTTGAGACGGCGGGCGCCGCGCTGGATCTGGCGGAAATGGAGAGTCTTTTCCAGGAGCCCGAAGTGCGCCATCTGGCGGAGATGATGAATTTTCCCGGTGTGCTGGCCGGTGATGCGCAGGTCATGGCAAAGATCGAGCTGGCCCGCCGGCTGGGCCGGCCGGTGGACGGCCATGCCCCGGGGCTGCGCAGCAGCGAGGCGGCGCGCTACGCAGCGGCGGGGATTAGCACGGATCACGAATGCTTTACCCTGGCCGAGGCCCATGACAAGCTTGCCTGCGGCATGCATATTCTCGTGCGGGAAGGTTCGGCGGCGTGCAACTTTGCGGCCCTCCATTCCCTGATCACCACCCACACCGAGCAGGTGATGCTCTGCTGCGACGACAAGCATCCGGACGATCTGGCCGCAGGCTACCTCGACCGGCTGGCGGCCAGGGCCGTGGCCCTGGGCCACCATCCCCTGGCCGTGCTGCGCTGCGCCTGCGTCAACCCGGTGCTGCATTACGGGCTTCCGGTGGGGCTGCTGCGGCCCGGTGATGCCATGGACGCGGCCCTGGTTGCTGATCTGCGCGACTTCCTGGTGCTGAAGGTCTGGCTTGCCGGCAACCTGGCGGCGCTGATTGGCTTCACCCTGCTGCCAAAGATTGCGGTTGCCCCGGTCAACAACTTCCGGGCCCGGCCCATTACTGCCGCTGACCTGCAGCTGCCGGCAGGCCAGGGCCCGCTGCCGGTCATCGAGGCCATTGACGGTGAACTGATCACCCGCAGGCTCCTGCTTGAGCCGCGCCGGGCTGGGGGCGTCCCGGTAGCCGATCCTGAGCAGGACATCCTGCTGCTCTGCGTGGTCAACCGATACCAGGAGGCGCCCCCGGCCCTGGCCTTGATCCGCGGCTTCGGGCTGAAAAATGGGGCGCTGGCCTCCAGCGTGGCCCATGACTCCCATAACGTGGTGGCAGTGGGAACCGATGCCGATTCGCTCTGCCGGGCGGTCAATGCGGTGATCGAGGCCAAAGGCGGCATTGCCGTGGCGGACGCGAGCTGCGTGGACCTGCTGCCGCTGCCCATCGCCGGCCTGATGAGCGATGGTGACGGTCAGCAGGTGGGCCGGCGCTACGCCGAACTGGACCAGCTGGCCCACGGGCTGGGTTCCAATCTCAGGGCGCCCTTCATGACCCTCTCCTTCATGGCCCTGCTGGTGATCCCGGAACTGAAACTGAGCGACCGGGGATTGTTTGACGGCCGGTCTTTTTGTTTTGTCGATGCCAGGCAGTAAAATGGATGTCGCTACGTTCGTTTTATCCGGCTATTCTCTTCCGCAAATAAAATGGTTGCCAACCCGGCAAATCTGCGGCATTTTATCGTCATAACAAAGACAGAATGTCAACTGGGCATTTTGTCAGGGATGGCAGCCGGATTGAACCAAGATTCCGGGCAAATTGCTGGCCTGAAGAGTTGACTGGTGGTTTGTCTGCCGTGCCGAGCCATAAGGGGGCGACTTTCCATGTTTAACCATTTAATATCATAAACAAGTGGAAAATTAGTCCGTCTATATGGGTTGATATTATGGAAAGTTTCCACTTATTAACACTGATAAGCTGACCGTGAGCTCCGCTGCGCTACGCCCACAGTCAGCTTATCGTCGGCTGTTGCGCTTCGCTCGAACGCTCCTTGACAGGCTCCGCTCACGCTCCGCCTATCCAAATGGCCTATCCAAATCCAAATGGGGTCGGACCACGCTAAACAATTGAGATTACAATGTAATGCCAGTTTGCGTACTCTGTAACTAGTTGATATTACAAGACCGCATTGTCGATTTTGGGACCAAAATGGGCAATATAGAAATCAAACAGCAAAAATTGCCGAACCATCACATTCAGTTGACCCGCATCACGTACCCGATTTTTTGGCAGGTTCAAGGTTATAGCTACTGCCTGATTAATCAACAACCTCCACGGCGGGCAACTGATGTAGGCGATAAGCTGACCGTGAGCTCCGCTTCGCTACGCCCACAGTCAGCTTATCTATCGTCGGCTGTTGCGCTTCGCTCGAACAGCCGACGTTGGCTGAAAGCGTATAAAAAGCCATACATAAATATGGCAAATCGTATTTCATTATGCTAAATTCAATCTATGAAGAAAACACGGTTTGAATGGGACGAAAAAAAGGATGCTTAAAACCAGAAAAAACATGGAGTACAGTTTTCTCTTGCGCAGTATGCTTTCGCCGACCCCAGCCGTGTCATAGCCGAAGACCTCGCTCACAGTGGAACTGAAAAACGCTATTTTTGTTTCGGCGAGGTCGAGGGTGGTGTTCTCACTGTCCGATTTACCTATCGCGGCGGTGTTATTCGCATATTTGGCGCCGGTTACTGGCGAAAGGGAAAGGCAATTTATGAGCGCGAAAATTAAATACACCAATGAGCCTATTGATGCCAAGGTCATTAGAGACTTTCTCCCACCTCCCGAAGAGCTTGCCTTTCGGGAAGAAGGGGTGAAAGTTACCATTGCTCTCAGCAAAAAGAGTGTCGAGTTCTTTAAATCTGAGGCAGCCAAGCACCATACACAGTATCAGCGCATGATCCGCAGGCTCATCGATACCTATGTGGAAACCTTCAACAAACCATAGCGGATATTGGGGACGTCCATTAAAATTATTAGTTTCCTGCATATTTATCTCGTATCATGGAGTAAAGATTTATCCGAAGACCTGCTGACATCTCAGCCAAGAGGGCCGCTCCCCTTAGCTTCGCGTTCGATGGTAACTTATTGATGAAATTGTCAGAAATGGGGTCAAAAGGGGCCAAAAAGGGGTCAAGTCTGCTTTTGGCTTTTGGCCGGGTTGGCTCTCCCGCCAAACCCCGCTTTCGCTTTTATTCTCTTGGTCCCTCTCGATCAGATCACCTCCGGCACCGGGCCGCCGGCACAGGTGCGGCAGCAAGTAACGAAAATGGCGGGAAAGGAAACGGGCAAGCGTGGGCGGAAGATCATAAAGCGCCCGGCATTTGCCAGCTGTATGAATCCTCTTGACAGAGGCGGGATTACAGGATAGACAATTGTTAGGATGCCGGGCCGCGCGGCTTACCTGACAGCGGCGGGTTCCGGGCCGCAAATGAGCCCGGCCGATGCCCGTCTTGGCGTCCATAAGTGAGATGAGGAGGAGGCGCCGTGACTGACCTGATTCAATCCCTGTCGCAAACCCCACTGCCGACCATCCTGGTGGTCGCCGGCATCATTTTTCTCTTTCTCAGCATCGGCGGCCGCCTCGGGGCGCAGATAGCCACCGACACGATCAAGAGAAAATTTGCCGGTTTGTTGGGGGTAATGTTGCTCATCGGCGGGATTTCCCTTTATTTCGCCGGGCAACTGCCCACCCAGGTTCCCCGGAAGGAGTCTCCATCCAAAACTGTCGAAAAGAACGCTTATCAGTTGCGCGCCAGCTCCCTGCCTTCAGGCCGCATCACAGAGGAAAAAATGCAATTCAGCCTGTCGGAGGGAACGCTGACATTTCAGAACGATGATCAGGTCGCGGCCGGCAGGATCACCATGGAGGGTGGTGAATCAAGCAAGCACGAGATTCTCTCCTCTTCCCAGGGCCGACCGACTGCCTTGAAGAAAACCATCCTGTCGGAGTTCACCACAACCACCATAGAGATAGCCGGCAACATAACAAACGAAACGGTCAACGGTCCGCTTGCCGGGCACCGCATTCTGATTGAAAAACAGGACGGCATCTGGAGCAAGCGGCTCCTTGACGCGGAACCGACCGAGGAGCAGCGGACCGAGCTGCGGTCACCCTATGCGGACGAGTATGAGACCTACCCCGCCGGCATGGTCGAGGTCGGGGCGACCTGGAAGCTGGATGGGCCGCAACTGGCCTCCTGAGCGGATTCGGCAATCTCCTCTCCGTTGATGGTTCGGCCACCATGACCTTTGAGAAGCTGGTGGACAGCGGGGATGAGAAATTTGCCGCAATTTCGGTGAAGCGCATGGAGCTGGAAGGCACCATGCTGGAAAGCGGCACTCTGGTGCGCTTCAAGGTCGGGGGATCAGGAATGGTGCACAGGTCATTATCCAGTTTTATCGATACCAGGCTGTCCTTTGCAGGAACCATGGTGATGGATGAAGAAATACTGATTGAAGGGAAAAAAGTGAAAATGAACATTGTCGGACCGTTTAAGGCCGCCGGCGGCCAGCAGCTGATCAAGGAATGATCTGCCCGTCACCCGCGGGAATGACGTCATGGATCACGAGATGACGAAAGTGGCGCCCTGGTTTTATCCTGCTGATGAAATGAAGCAGGCGGAGAATTCTGCCTGGGTGAGGAGGGCGGAAGGAGATGAGCATGGATCCGGTCAAAATGTTGGGCTATCTGGGCAGGGCATTGCAGAAGAAAGGGGACGTGCGGGAAGAGATCATCGCCGAGGTCAACAATCTCTCGGCCGCGCTTCTCCAGGCCTGCATTTACACCTCGATGCGCTTCAATCAGGCGCTGCTGAAGAAGGACCTCGCGGAGAAGCGGGAGATCCTCGTCAGCATGACCAATGGGGAAATCGAGGCGCATGCCCGCATGAATCAGATGTGTGCGCCCATCATGCATGCGGCCATCGAATTGCGAAACTTTTTTTCCGATGAGAACCTGCATACCCCCATCAACAAGAAAAACGACCTGCTCCTGCTGTTTGAGTCCCTGGTGGCCGGCGAGCGCGGCATGCAGGGGTTCATGGAAGAATACATCAACATCGCGGAATTGCTGCAGATCGATGATCCGGCGGCCATCGATGATCATCTCAAGGCCGGCATCGGCAAACTGAAGGGGCTGATGAAATCCGCCCAGCAATGCCAGTTTGGTATTCCGTCTCTGCTGTAAACGCCCCTTTATGGCGGCCTTCGCCGTCCGCAGCTATTCCAGTAATATGAATCAGCTCGGGAAGTTGAGTTGTTTCCTGAAGCAGGCGTCCGCGTATCTGGCAGCAAGCGGGGCAAGTGTCCGGTGCCGGGCATTTCCGGGCAGGGCGGTACGCGGTAATTATTGCACTTAACGCTGTACCGGGGCGGGGCTAAAAGGCCCCTGCCCGCAAGGTGTAGCCGTCGGCAGTACAAACATCTTACCTGGAGGAGACGAAATGGAAGCACTACGCCTGATTCCCGTGGCAAAACCGGACACGAACAAGCTTGAAGAGGCCTATGAAGTCGGCGCCGATATCGAGGCGGTATACAAAGGCACGTCCGTCTGGGTGCCCGCCTGTTTTCAGTATGACGGCGCCAGCATCCCGTCTGCCGCCTGGCAGCTGATCGGGTCGCCGTTTCACCCGCGATTCATGGTTGCCGCCGTCTTCCATGACTGGTTGTACCACACGCATCAGCTTGACAGGGACTCGGCGGACGAACTCTTCTACGACTTGCTGCGCGCCAGCAACGTAGGGAAAACCAAGGCGGTGCTCATGCACGGAGCAGTGCAGAATTTCGGCGTCTGGTACTGGGAAAATGACAAGGATGATCTCGCCTACCTGAAAAGGCTGGCCAAGAGGATCGGGCAGGAGGGCAGGGATCCTGCGAAGTATGGGCTTTAGACCGGCAGGGAAAAGAGGAGATTGGCCAGGATCAGGAAAAGAGGCACCGTGAAAAGAGCCAGCAGGTATTGCACCAGCAACGCCCGTGAGGTAAGCGGAACATCGCCCCCGTATTCCCGGGCCACGACAATGTGATTCAAGGCCGCCGGCATGGTTGACTCAAGCAGCAGCAC
Organism: Desulfurivibrio sp.; assembly: GCA_003605035.1. Lineage (GTDB taxonomy): Bacteria > Desulfobacterota > Desulfobulbia > Desulfobulbales > SURF-16 > SURF-16. The sequence goes on along the minus strand of QZKJ01000008.1, from coordinate 24,272 downwards.
AAAGGCGAAGACCGGCTCGGGTCTGACTGCCGTGATCGCCAGCAGGGTCAAGGCGGGAATGAGGAGCATCTTGATGGCGCAACTGCCGGCGATCATGATTTTCCCGCGGTCAAGCGGCGGCAGCTTTTCAGCCAGCGATCCGCCCAGGACGATAAGGACCAGGGGGATGGTGGTCTCGCCCACGGCAGTCAATGTATCCTGCAGGAGCGGCAGGGCGCTCAGAGCCGATTTGACGGGTGGAAACAGAAAAAACAGGGAGGCAAGGGTGACCAGCAGGGGCGGATTTGCCATGTTTTTGAGCTGCTGCCTGAGGTTGCCGGGGGCATGGTTTCGCCCCACCAGCAGGATGCCGAACGACCAGAAAATAAGTCCCATCACCAGCATATAAACGAAAATAAAGAGAAGGCCGCTGGCCTGCAGGCCTTCAGGCAGGACAGCGGTCACCAGGGGGATGGGCAGATAGCCTGAGTTCTGCAGGGAGGAAAGCGAGAGAAAGAGGCGCTGGCCCGGCTGCTCCTTTTTCAGGATGATGCCGCGGCCGGCAAGGGCGATGAGCAGTCCGGACAGATTGAGGACCAGAGCCGCCACCAGGCACAGGCCCATCTGGGGAAGCAGAGAATATTGCAGCTCCCTGCCGAGGGTGGCAATGATCAGGCAGGGCAGGGAGATGGCCAGAACGAATTTCGACAGAGAGGCTACCGCCTGGCCGCTGAGAATACGCAGACGGACAGCACCGTAGCCCAGCAGGCTGATGAGAAAGAGCTTGCCGATGGCCTGCAGGAGAATGGTATTGGCCGGTTGCAGCAGTTGGGAGAGCATGGGTTTTTCGTTGCCGTCTGTCGATAGATCCGTGGTTTTTTGGGGGATGGCCCCGGGAGAAGTCAAGATATCCCACCGGGCCGCAGAGTGCACAGGGAAAAAACGATGCATACGAAATAAGCGTTTACCGCCGGTTTCCAGCTCCACGGCCCGCCCTAGGGGAAGACCAGCTCCTGTTTGGCAAAGGGGCAGATGAAGATGAGTTGGTCGGCTTTGAGCTGCAGCCCCTCCTGGTTTTTATTGCCAATGCCGTAACGGGGATCGCCCATGACCGGGTGGCCGATGAGGGCGAAGTGGCGGCGGATCTGGTGGAGCCGGCCGGTGTGGATGCGCACCATGACTTTGCTGGTGTTGGTGACCGGATCATAGGCGATGGCCTCGTATTCGGTGACGGCCGCCTTGCCGTCCAGGGGGAGATCGATACGCTTGCCCGGACGGCTCGCCATGTTGCCCAGCACCTGCACCTGGTAGCGTTTGGCGATCAGGTTCCGCTGCAGGAGCAGGGAGAGCCGGCTTGCCGCCTCCCGGCTGTGGGCGATGAGCATGAGGCCGGCCGCCTCCCGGTCGAGCCGGTGGACGAGAAAGACCGGGCGTGGCGGCGTAAAGAACAGCTCGGCCTGGCGCAGGAGCGAGCAGTGGTCGCCGTACTGGGTGCCCTGGGCCAGGAGTCCGGCAGGTTTCTCCCAGACGCTGTAATGGCCCTGGTCGCTGACGCAGCGGGCCCGGGGCGGGACCAGGGCCAGCAGGCTGGCATCATAATGGATGGCCAGTTGGTCGCCCGGCTTTACAGCGGCGGTGGCCCGGCGCAGCCGCTGGAGTTTGCCTTGCCTCTTCTTGAGCCAGACCGCGCCCTTGGTCATGGCATCCTTGATCCGGCCCTTGGCGAGCCCGGTTTTTCGTGCCAGCAGCTCGCAGGCCGTGAGCGGGTCGTCAGGGGTGACGCTTATTTCCCGGGTGAATTTTTCCATGCCGGTGTGATTGCTGGATTCCGGCTGAAAACATGCCGGAATGACGAGTTTATGGCCGTAGGGGCGGTACGTGTAGGGGCGGTTCGCGAACCGCCCTTAAGCGGGGGCTGATTTTCTCTTTTTCGGGGATGGCTAAGCAAAAATCGTCAAATGCGAGGCGCGCAAATTTCGAGGAATGAGGCGTACTTGTGTACGCCGCAGTGACGAGATAATTTGCAGCAACGAAGCAGTTGGCGACTTTTTGCGACGCCATCATGACTTGTTCTGCTTGAAAATGGGCTCCAGGCCGCACAGCTCGGCATAGGCGGCGATTTCATCCTGAAACTGCCTGACGTAAGGGCAGTCCCAGATGGCCAGAATTTTGGCCTGGATGACAAAGGCGGGCAGGGTCCGGCCTTCGTACTCCATGTCCATGGCCGGTTCCCGCTCAAGCATATAGGGAAAGATCTGGGGCCTGCGGCAGACATCGGGACGATCCGGATAGATCCGGCAGCCGCCGCTGTCAGGATCAAGGTTGGGGCAGCGGCTGTCACGGGGCAGGATCATGCTCCAGCCCTGGCGCCAGCGATAGAGAGCGGCGGGGCTGGCGTAAAAGGGGGCGCCGTTTCTCATCAGGGTCGGTTCGTCATCAGGGGAGGCGGCCCGGGTTATTTCATCATCAAAAGCGGGCAGGGCAAAAAAACCGGTTTCGCTTTCAGCCAGGGGGATTTCGAAAAACTCCTGCTCCTGCTGCCCCGAGGGGCCGGTGCAGCACAGGGTGCAGCCGCAGGGTCCGCAGAGCAGGCTGTTGATCTCCTCAAGCTCCCGGGTCAGCACATTCTGGCTGATCCAGCTGTCGAGAGCGGTGAACTGTTCAGCCTGCTGCAGGTTTTCATCGACAATGAACCGGCTCGGCTGCCGGGGATTCTTCAGCCGTTCAAAGGGCCGCATGGCGTCAAGATAGGGCCGCAGCAGAGCGGCCGGCTGCTCATAGCTGATGCCGGCGGTTTCCACCGGCTCATGGAGTTCGGCCAGCAGGTCTTCCAGGGTCGGGAAGGGGCCGGTGAGATAGAGCAGGCCGGCCAGCCTGGCCAGCGGCAGGACGGGGTTTGCCAGCCGGGCAAGACCGGGACGGCACAGTGATATCTGGCGGGTGGTGAGCATGTCAATAGATAACGGGTTTTGCGGGAAAGATCAATGTTTATGGGAGTGAGGAGTGAGGAGTGAAAAGTGAAAGGTGAAAAGAGAGGAGGGAGGAGGGAAAAGTAAGGAGTAGGGGCGGTTCGCGAACCGCCCTCTTTTTACTCACACTTTGCTTGACCGGCAAGGCTCTTGAGACTATAGTGGCATTTTCTGCAGCAGCCGCCAACCTATCAACCAGCAACCATTTTCACCGATGACGCAGGCAAGCATGGAAACCATGGAAAAACAGGCGCTGACCGAGCATCTGCGGGATCTGCGCAACAGTCTGATTCGCTCCCTGATTGCCGTGGCCGTGGGGTTCGGCGTTTCCTATTACTTTATCGAGGATATCGGCGCCTGGTATGTGCGGCCCCTGTTTGAGGTGCTGCCCAAGGGTTCCAGTCTGATCTTCACCTCCTACCAGGAGGCCTTTTTTTTTATCTGAAATTAGCCCTGGTGAGCGGGGTTCTGCTTGCCAGCCCGGTCATCTTCTGGCAGTTCTGGGCCTTTGTCGCGCCCGGCCTCTACCGGCATGAAAAAAGGGTGGTGCTGCCCTTTTCCCTGCTCTCCTCCGTTTGTTTTCTCGGCGGCGCCACCTTTGGTTATTATATCGTCTTCCCGCCGGCCTTTCGTTTTCTCATGGGCTATGCCACCGATTTTCTCTCCGCCCTGCCCACGGTCACCGAGTACTTTTCCCTCTGCCTCCGTCTGCTGATCGCCTTCGGGGTCATCTTTGAGATGCCTGTCTTCATGGTGCTGCTGGCCAAGCTCGGCATTGTCGACCGGCCGTTTCTCTCCCGCAACCGCAAGTACGCCTTCCTGCTCTCTTTTATCATCGCCGCCATCCTCACCCCCACCCCCGACGTGGTCAATCAGCTGCTCATGGCCGTACCGCTGGTCATTCTCTACGAGGTGAGCATCATCGCCGTCTGGCTGTTAGGCAGGAGAATACCCGTGGATGCCGAAGAGGAAGAGATGGCGCAGGATTGATAGGGGGTGAACCCGTGAACGTTTCCGCGATCACCGTACGTGTGGTATGACGGTGGATTTATTAAATTTGAAGGTGTATCCCAGGTTGGAGCCTGAATAGGTGATTTGGCTCTGTATGTCGATGTCAGTATCCCCGCCCCTTGTCGCAATAGTCGGGTAGAAATTTTTAAACATGGTTTTTATGGAAAGATCCATGCCGTGCTGAAGATTTTTCACCAGGGTTCCGTCAACATCTTCATGATCCATCAGTTTATATTGCAGGTCAAAGCCATGTTCCAATAAAAGATCGATCATCTTCTGTTTTTCGCCAACCGGCGCTAGGTCATCATATTTGGAGTGATAAAAGCGGAACTGAGTTTTGCAGTTGCCTGCCCGGGCCATTTTTTTTATGTCATCAGCAAAGAGAAAGCTGCGGATTCTTTCCCGGTCGGGTGAGTAGAAGTTGGCAGCCTTTTCGTTGAAGGTCCAGCCTGATTTTAACATGCAGCCCAGGCTCAAATGTTCACTGATGTGGTAAAGATGCTCATAGAGATTCAATTCACGTCCAGCTATGTAATAATTGGGAGGAGCGGGGTAGGCTGAGTTGTCGAATACGGCCGTAATGGTATTGGGCGCCAGCTTGGCCATCAGATTGGCAATGTAGCCGCCATGCGAGGAGCCGACAGCTATGATTTTGCCCGTGTCGAAACGGATTTTGTTCAATAGATCATAGTAAACCAGCAGATGATCCATTGCCTGCATGATGCCGAAGGTGTGCAATTCCCCATGCGGGGGATAAATCATGGCCGATAATACTTCTCTTGAACTGGCTGAGGATGCTGCGAGGGCATCGTGCAGGGATTTTAAAGGGGCCAGCATGCCGGTCAGAGAGCACGGCATTTGCTGCGGGCAATATTGCGGGCATTGGTGTTGCTGGAGCTTCTGGTTGAGATACACGAGATCCGGCCATTCGAAAAAAACGTTTTCCCCTTTCCCGGCCGGCCGGTTGTAGAAGATGTGCGGATGAACCGATACGCAGGCAAGATTATAGGTTTCAGCAATAAAGGATCGTAATTTGAGAGCATAACCCTGCAGCATCTCTCCCCCGAACCCATGGACATAGAAGACAAGACCTTGCGGGGTTCCCGAGTCCGGGAGGGTGAGCCAGTATTCAATCTTGCTTTTCCGCGCAAAGCCGAGTTCGAAATCCGGAGTACCGGGAATGGTGTGGAAGGTATGGGTTACCATGGCCTGTCAGTTGATTGATGCCAGCAGCAACTGCGCTTCCTCGTAGTCTGGGAACCCGGGGAGAATGTCCTGCAGATATTTTCTGGCCCCGTGTCTTTTCCGTTTGATTCTATCCTTTGCATTTTCCAGAAACTCAGCTGAAATGTCGGCAATAATTGCGTCTATGATGTTGCCGAGCTCGGGAGAAAGACTTCTGGCGGCACGGAAATGATCCATGGCGACCGGCAATTGGCGCAGCAGGAGATGAATTTTCCCCAGATAATAGTAGGCCTGGCCATGTTCCGGCTGCCGTTCGAGCAGCGTAATGAAAACCTGTCTGGCCTGGAGCAGATCAAAGGAATCAAAATAGATTTTACCGATATGCAGCAATGCATCACCGGAGCTGTTCTGCTCTATCTCAGGCGGGTGGGCGCTCAATTCGATTCTTGCCAGCGCCGTTTCAACGCGCTGCATGAACCAGGATATTGCTTCCAGCATATCCGAGGCCTGCATCTGATGGAACAGCATGTCGACCAGTAGAGCAGAAATGCCGGATTTGTCAGGGTATTTTTTTTGCCACTCGATCCGTTTTCCATGACTGGCCAGGCGCTGTTTCGCTAACAGAATGTCGAGGAGGTGAGCCGTGGCATTGAGCTCATCGCTGCCTGCCGAGCTGACCAGTTCAGCATGGCGTTGCTTGAGGAAATTGACGGTATCGGCAAGTTGCTGCGAGACTCTTAAGGGTTTGTTCTGTTGAATGTGGTTGTTGAGGAAATTACAGGCCCAGTCAGCCTGTTCCTTTATGGTCAGGTACTCCTGGCGCAGGGTGAGCAGATTTTTTCTGGTTTCCGCGAGGCGCGTCAGGCAGGTGTTTCTGATGGCCGCTGAAGAGACGTTTTCGGGCAGGACAGGCAGTTGCAGCGGGCCCTGGCCGTAGGTGGCCAGGGATTGCTGCAGGGGCATGAGCAGGGTATGCTGCAGCCTTGCGCCACCTTCTGTGGAATCGATAAAAGTGGTGACTGAAGATTCCATCATTTTTTCGAACTTGTCAATCATCACCAGAAAGTTGGGGGTGGTCAGGATCTCTTCCTCCTTTATCCCGGGTACCTGCTGTAAATCCTCTTTCTTGACGGTTGCCTGATCCACTGGCCCGGTCCAGGACAAATCAAGGCCGGCAAAGATAATCGGATTGCATTCCATGAGCTGCGCTGCAAAAAGAGAGAGATGGGCCACGCTCGACAGATTTTTTATCGGCAGATGGCCGCCGGTCATCCGGTTGAACCAGGAGTTGACAGGGGCTTCGTCATAGACGGCAAATTTTTTCCCCGGCAGGAGCTTGGGGATGAAGGGGGTGGTCAAGCCGAGAAATATCAGGGCGCAGGATGATAACTTTTCCAGGTTGCCCCAGAGGAAATCGGCATTGCGATGGCGGTAATCCATGGTGGTGATGAAATGGGGGGTGATGCCGTTTTCCAGCAGGGTCGGGACCGCGGAATCCACAGCCAGGATGATGATTTCTTTTTCTTTTCCCTTCAGTTGCTTGATATTTTCCTTAAGGGATGGGCCTGCTGCAGTGATAATGGCAGGTACCCCCGGCGCAAAGCCCCGCAGGGACTCCAATGGACTGGCGGCAATAACGTCCGGCAGAAGCTGAAAGGAATTTTCCACCATATCCTTGCCGCGCAGCATGGTTGTGTTGCTCTGCATGTACTGCGCCAGCAGTAGCCGTTTAAGGGTGGCGGCAGCGGCCTGGTAGTATTCCGGAAAGATTTTTCCCAAAGGTAAAATCCTCAGCATTTCAGGGGGCGCATGGAGCAGGTACCAGCGATCAAGACTGGCGACAATCTGGGCAAAGTCGCTGACCGGAATACCTATGTGCAGGGAAATGGCCGGGTTTATGATGAGCGGGCTGAGATCAATAAATTTTACGGCCTGGGCAAAAAATATCGGATCATGATCAATTATTTTGATCTGATTGAGGCTTCCATACGCCTGGCAGATGGCAAGGGCTTCGTAACCAAGGCCAAAACCCAGGAGAAAAATAAGCTGGCCTTCCCTGCCTTGAAGGTAATCGAGATATTCGCTGCACTTGGCCTGTGGATCATGCTGGGGGTGGATATCGATCCAGTTGCCATCAGGGTCTTTGCACCGGAGGTTTATCAGATCAACCCTGCTACGCAGAATCTGGCCCGGGAAAGGTTTGCTGAGGTATGGTTCAATCCGGCTCCACAGGGCAGGCCGATGCTGTTGCAATAATGCGCAATTGGTGTCAAAAAGATTTGACAATGCTTTTTTCCTCGGATTGCAGCGCTGGGAATTCGAAAAAATCAAAAGACAATTCCTGCATTTTCTGCACGTCAACCAGCAGACGCTTGCCGATCAGTTCATAAAAAAAAGAAGCGGCAATCCCTTTGCAGGGCCTTAAGGTTACCAGATCCTCTTCCTGAATGATGGTGTCCTTGCGCAGGTCGCGGGCAGGGTAAACACCCCGGCGGAAAGAGTGTATATGGCCGGTGCCGATCTCCGATGGCGCCGGCTTTTTTTCATAACCGCCCTGCAGGAGGCGGGTTTTTTTTATCTTTTCGATTAATTGCTGAATTTCATTTTGAGTGGCCGATACCTGATGGTCGCGGAATGTTTTATTCTCTCTGGTATCGGTAAAGTGCATCTCCAGAATTTGCGCGCCCATTGCCACTGCTGTCTCCAAGGCCTCCATACCGACAGTGTGATCAGAGTAGCCGACAGGCAGGCCTGTCTGCCGGGCGAGGGTATGCATCACGTTGAGGTTGGCGTCGCCGTCCGGGATGGGATACATGGCAGTGCATTGTAAAATAGCCACTTTCTTATCGGTGATATAAGAGGAGTCAATCTGTCTGATGAATGCTATGGACGCGAGCACCTCGTCGCCGGTGGCCAGACCGGTTGATAAAATGAGGGGTTTTCCGGTGGCGACAGCTTTTTTGAGCAGGTTGAACGCCGTGAGGTCGCCGGAACCGATCTTGTATATCCCTATATAAGGATCAATATAGTGAAAGGCATTGATGTCCCAGACCGAGGCCATGAAGGCGACATTCAATTTCCTGCAGAGCAGGGCGAGTTCGATGTATTGCTCGGGAGTCAGTTCGAATTTTTTAAAGTGCTTGTTGCGGTCAGGATCAAGCAGGGGATTGACCAGCGAGTCGCCGGTGTAAATCTGAAACTTTACGGCATCTGCCCCGGATTCAGCCGCCAGGCAGGTAAGTTTTCTGGCATACTCCATGTTCCCTTCATGGTTGCCGCCAATTTCCGCTATGATATAAGGACCGTTTTTCCCTTGAAAATAATTCATGTTGCCTCTTATTCAGCTATTAACCAGGGTGGAAGACAAGCGGATCAGTATGCCGGCCGGAAGAGTTCCAGGTTGCCGGCTATCAACTCGGCCAGGTGCCAATCCCATTCCGAATGGACATTTAAGGCGGCGGTCTGGTCTAAAACAATATGCCCTATCTGGCCGCCAAGAATTTTGTTGTGTTTCTCGAAGTATCGCCGGCGGACTACCCGCATTCTCCCCAGATCCCTGAATAGAAACTCTCTTTCCAGACGCAGGGATGATGACTGCCGTAATTGTTCGAGCCCTTTGCCCCGGTGCTGGAAGACATTGTGATCTTCCAGGCGAACCGCCACAACGGAATCGGAATTGAATAATTCCAGCAGGTCGATGGCCGTGTCGATGTAATGGGCGATGAGAAATGGGGCTTCGGTGTACAGGACGGCAAAGACGTCCGTTTTTTGCTGATCATCCGGCAGACAGGAAAAGGCGTGGTGAATGGTGTCCACAATGGAGGTGTTGAAGGCGGCGAGCTCACGCGGGCGCCGGACAATGGTGATGGCATTCCCGTATTCCTTTTCAAGATGCTCCAGGATCTGCTGATCAGGTGTTGAGATAATCACCTGTGATATCCGGCTGGATTTCAAGGCCTCATCAATGGTCCAGTTGATGAAAGGCTTGCCGCCTAATGGCCGCAAGGCAATGGAGCCCGGTTCGATTTCAGGTCCGCGTACGGGGATGATGGCTGTGGCAGAAAGCTGCCGGAATGATTTCTGGCTTTGCTTTTCAACAATTTTCGAACGGGTTTCCAGGATGCGGTTTTCATTTTTGGTCAAACTTTTGCCGTGCTGACGGTAGTAAAAAAGTGGCAGGTTGATATTTTTTACGGGGAAAAGCTGGATAAATCTGATCCACAGATAGTAGCCGTCCTGGCAGGAGAATGATTCGTCATAACCGCCGATTTCCTCCAGACAGCGTTTGCGGACCATGGTACAGGCGCCATGGGCCGGCTGGTCAAGCAGGGTTACCTTGGCAAAATCGTGCCGGCGGATTATTTCTATGATCTCTCCCTCTTCGGTTACATGGTAATAATCAGGAAAAACGAGGCCGATTTCCGGGTTGCGCTTCAGGGTCTCGGCCATGATCATCAGCGCATTTTCGTCAAGATAATCATCGGCGTCAAGCCGCATGAGATATTTCCCTCTGGCAGCCCTTAAGGCGATATTGTTCGTGACATTAAGGCCTTTATTCTGCTGATAAATGGCCACGACCCGGGGAAGTTTTTCATAGCGGGCAATGATTTCCCTGGAATTATCCGTGGAGCCGTCGTCGATGATGATTACTTCGAAATCCTGCAGCGTCTGCTTCAGGACACTGTTGATTGCCTGTTCAATGAAGTTTCCGTAATTATGGTTGGTGATGTATACCGAAACAAGTGGCTTGGTCATGGCTGTTCCGTATGTGAAAAACTTGTTGTGTGCTTCTGCAAAAAATACGGCCCGTTCTCTGTTAAAGCATCATCTTCAGGGCAGCTGATCCTGCTTGCTGGTTGACATTTCCATGATCGTCTTGCAGACTGCCAGATCAATGGGGGTGTCAATGTTCAACGCCTCTTTTTCATTGACGATGACGCAGTGCCTGTCTTCTCCCAGGCAGAAATCTTTGCCGGACCAGGTATCGAGCAGCTGACGTTTCCGCAGGTAAAGGCCGCCGGAAAAGGCATAGAAGGCGGGCAGATCCTGGCGCTGCAGAAACCGTTCACCCTCCGGATAGTAAGGTGTCAGGCGAGTGTGGTCCATGATGGACTGCACCCGGTAGGGGTGATTGTGGGTCACTTTGACGACACTGGTGACGGAGTCGCAACCGGTCTCACGTTGCAATCTGATGGCCTGGTCTATGATGCTGCCGGAGATAAAGGGGGTGGTTGGCTGCAGGGAGATGACAATGTCCGCGGAAAAGTCGGGATCTCTCAGTGAACGGGCGGCGTGGGCGATTACAGGTATCAGGGAAATATCATCAGTGGCAAGCTCCGGTGGTCGCATGAAGGGTATTTCCGCCCCATATGCCCTGGCCACGCTGCTTATTTCCTCATCTTCAGTGGAGACGATAACCCGGTCAACCTCTTCAGCAGACAGGCCGTTTTTAATGGCATAGGCAATAAGCGGGCGCCCCGCCACCATGGTCAGATTCTTTCTGGGAATCCCCTTGGAACCGCCACGGGCCGGGATCACCAGTAAAACACTCATAGGAATTTACTCCAGTTTATGGCGGTTGTCACTTCAATCGGGGCCTGGCGTTGCCGCACCATGGCATTTTTTTCTAAAACCTCAGGTCGGGCGCTGAAAAAATCAACAATATCATCAAGGCAGTAGTTCAGCGCCTTTCCCTCGGCGCGCATGGCAGCGAGAAAGGTTTTTATGACTTCATAATCTTCAACCGTATCCAGGGTGAGGCGCCAGTCCCGCTTATGCCTTTCCGCCACCGGGACGATGGTGGTGGCAAACTGGTCTTTCTGGTGGGTGATATAGAAGGTGAGATATTCGGTTCCCCCGGTATCCTGGGCCAGATAATGGATATTTTTCAGCAGGGTGGCATCAAATATTTCCACTTCCGTGCCTGAAGGCAGATTCTTCAGGTCGGAATATTCGGCATTCATGGACAGGTGATATTCAATGGCCGTCTGGGCATAGTCCGGGTCCACCAGGATATCGTCACCGGTAACCCGTAAGATAAGATCCACCGGCTGATTCGTTATAGCGCCCAGCATACGGCTTAAAACATCATCAGTCGGGCCGCGATGAAAAGGGATCCCGGCACCGGCAGCAAGCTGCACAAGGGGGTCATCCGCCTCTTCTTCCGTGGTGCAAAAGACGATGCGGTCAAGACTTTTAATCTGCTTGAGGCGTTCAAAGAGATGCAGCAGGGCGGGTAATCCCGCTGCATCAAGCAGGGCCTTGCCGGGCAGGCGTGAGGAGCGCATGCGGGCAACCACCAGGGCCCAGACAGTGGCAGGCACTTCCGCCCGGGACAAGGCATGCTCTTCCGGGCAATCATGCAGCAGGGGTCTTCCTAAAAGCTTGTTGATATCGGCCGCATGGCTGTCAAGGTTGGCAACCCGCTTCATGATGAGGTCATCCCGCCCTAAAACATGGCCGGCAGAAAGGGCTGACCGGGTGACCCAATGTTTCTTCACCTGGGACCGGTACGTTTTTTCGGATGGGGCAAACTGTTCAGGATGGGATTTGATTGCCGCCTCACAACGCCTGACCTGTTTGACAAAATGGGCAAAATCATCAGGATTTAATGATGAATAATAATCGACCCCTTTCGCTTCTCTATTCAGGGTTATATGCTTTTCCAGGGTTGTTGCGCCCATGCCGATTGCCACCAGGGGAAGGATGGTGGCAAAAGGGTCATCTCCGGCAACATGATCCATATAGCCGATATCGCAGATACTGCCGAAATTTTTTCTCAGCCAGCCCAGGCGGTTGAGACAGGAATCCTCCACGGCAGTGGGATAGCTCTGGAAGCCATGCAGCAGGATGGGCCGTTTGGCAGGCTTGCCCCCGACAACTTTTATGGCAGTGGCGATTTCTCTGGCATTGCTGCCGCCGCAGGACAGGAAAATTTTTTTACCGCTGGCCGCGACCCGTTCCAGTAAAGGGATATTGCCAAGATCCGATGAGTGGATTTTCAGGCCGGCGGCATCGGCTGACCTTGCAATTTCATAGGATTCCAGCCCGAATACATCGCAATATACCGTGGCCTGTTTGCCCAAAATAAAATAGCTGAGCAGATCACGCCAGATTTCCGGAGAAAAGGCCTGGTTCTTGAAATGTTGATAGCGGGAATGAGCCTGGACCAGGAGCTCTTCTGCCGAATAAATCTGGAATTTTATGGCGTCAGCCCCTGCATTGATCGCCTGTTCGCCAAGTTTTCTGGCCTGGTCAGGGTCACCTTGATGGGCATTGGCAATCTCGGCAATTATCTCAATTTTTCGCTCAGTCATTACCATGCCTGCCTGTCAGATTCTCTCCCAGAGAAAGGTTTCCTTAAACGGGCATTTTCTGCAGATTTCTATGTCTTCCGACCTGCCGGAGACATGTTTTTCCCGTACGCAGTTAATTATCCCGCCATGCCAGATCTGTTCAATTGATTCCACTTTCAGCGGTGGTGCTGAGTAGGGCTTCGGCATCCGCAGGTTGACGATTTTCTCAAACCCCTTGGCCCCGGCGCGTGAGGCATGCTGTACAGCTTCGTAGTCCCTGTTTCCACGCTCGAAGGCCCGTTTATCCAGGTAGCCCACCGGATGTTCGCAACCCCAGTCATAACAGCACATGGCTACCCTGCCGTCGTAGGCAATCATCAGTCTCTGGTATGGCTGTTCACAGGGGAGGCGTCCGAGGGCCACTGAGATATTGTCGTGCATGTCCCGCCAGTAGGCGGTGGAGTGCGCTAATTTTTTCCTGTTAAGAAAGTTTTTCAGTTTTTCCTGACTCTGCGGATCGAGGTCATGCAGGGAGCCGCCCCGTTCGGTATAGGCTTTCACAGACACATCATCGACACAGTCCTGGAATAACTTGAAAAAAAATTCCTGCTCATGAAATGTTTCCTTGGTGAGCAGCATCTGGATCTTAGTGCGGGGGAATACGGACCCCATTTCGCGGCGGATATCATTGAATCGTTTGATGTTGCGGCATACTGCCTCAAAGCTGTTTTCGGCAAAGCGGCCGACCCTCATCCGTTCGTATGACTGGGCAGTTCCGCCGTCAAAGGAGTAGATCATCAGATCAAGGCCCGCTTCGATAAGTTTCCGGCTTGTTTTTTCATCGAGCAGCAGCGCATTGGTGTTGATCATCGTATCGATAATGCCGTTGCCTTTTGCCCGGGCAATCGCTTCCGCTAATCTGGGGTGCATGAGTGGCTCGCCGCGCCAGTTGAACTTCATGGAAGGCACGCCCAGTTGGCCGGCCTGGTCAATCGCTTTTTTCCACAGCGATTCATGCATGAGTTTGTCCGGGGTAGCAATATGCTGGCGATAACAGAATGGGCAGACCAGGTTGCAGATGGCTGCCATCTCAAGATCAATGCATAAGGGACCTATTTTTTGTTCCTTAAGTGCTTGACCATATATTTTATCGTTGCAGGCGCTTTGAGGGAGGCTGCTCCAGTTGTGGCGGTATTGCTGGAAACGTTGTTTGAATTCTGCCAGCACTTCATTGGGGTCTTTGGCAGGATGACGGGAAACAGTGGTTTTATAGGCCCGGTTGTCGGCCATATGGTCGAGCATGTGCCGGATCCGGTCAAAATGATCCTTTGACTGGATTACTCTGCTGCGGGTGGAAGATGTCATGATCTCAAGCCTGGCTGTGTTTGCTGATTGGAGTTATTGCCTATTGCTATTGAGTCTTATTTCCCGGGAAAGGTTCATTAAGACCGGGTGGGGGAAATCGGGATTCGGGCTGGCCAGTCTTCTGGAAATTAGTTCATGGATATGCGGTTGCAGCCATTTGGGTTGGGAAAAGATGAATTGCCACAGGGAATCATATGGATAATCAGCCAGGATGATTTCCTTATCCCCGATTTTTTTATTATACCGGTTGACGCAGTAGAACAGGCCGCCAGGTTTAAGCACTCGCTGGATCTCTGTAAAATAAAAGGCAATGGCCTCCAGGGTCATTTCCATCATCGATCTGGTGTTGATGACATAATCTATGCTCAGGGGGGCAACCTCCGACATGCACCAGCCTGGTAGGATGACAAAATCGTGACGCTGCCAATTCAGCGAGAGGCCGTTGCGCATGTCTTCCAGGAGAAACAGGTTGGCATCCGGAAAGTTTTGCTGGAGATAATAGGTGGAAATGGCATTGGCTTCAGGCAAATCAAACAGCATGAACTTTGCCTTGGGGAAGATGTTTTTCAGGATGCGGGCCAATGCCCCTATGCCGCCGCCGATCTCCAGGAAGATCATGGGAGAATGACGGTTATGGCCAAGGCTCCAGGATATGCGCCAAGCAAAGTACACATAATGCAGAATGCTCAAGGTAAGGTTTTTGCCCCGTAGGGCGATAGTTCTGGGATTGCCGACAGAGCTCTCCTCGAGCTGCTCGAGCAATTGCGGATCAAGGTGCTTTGCCAGTTGTTCGCTTGCTTCTTCAAGTGATTTGCGAAGGTCTGGCGGGAGACTGAGACCCCTGTGGGGATTAGCGTCATCCATGCCCTGGCTGATAATGTTTCTTCTGAAGTCGAGCCATAATTCGGGTTGTCTGAAATAAGCTGAAACCTCCTCGTTGATTGTTTGCCAATGAGGGCTCTGGTGCAGGGAGTTTTTTTTGAGTTCTCCGCTGGCAAGCTGATAGTTGAGCAACATCCTGGCCAGCAGCTTCGTTTGCTCGGGATTCTGGAGCGCTTCGATTGGCCTGGGTTGAGCTTTTTGCTCCGGGCCGCTTTCCCTGGGAAGCAGGGCCTGGCAGGAGGCCAGGCCTTGTCTGGCGCGGGCATTGTTTTCATCTTTGGATAATAAGGCGGCAAAGGCTGCGCCGGCAGCTTCAGGCTGCTGATTGCGAAGATATGCTTCCCCCATTTTAGCCAGGACGTCAAGTCGGTCGGGCAGCGCAAGAAAACAATGTTCATAGGCGGAGATCGCGTTTGCGTAATCCTGCTGGGCCTGCAGGATGTCTCCCAGTTCTTCCCACAAAACCGCTGTGGATGGATCAAGTCTGACTGCTTCGCTCAGTCTTTGAATTCCTTCCTCAAATCTGCCGGTTTCAATGTACAGTCTGGCAAGCAGGGCGAGCCATTGGCCCTCCTGGGGGATTGCTTTCAGGGCAGCTGAAACAGCAGCGATTGCCTCATTGCTGTTTTTTTCGTGAATGAGTTGCCGGGCCTTGAAGATATACCATTCCGGCACCATGTCATTGACCGGTTCCCATGATGCCAGATGTCGGTTCAATTGTTCCATGTCGGCATGGTCGAGGGCGTTTTGCAGGTTTTCCCGATCTTTTCCCCAGATTTCTTGCAATTTGTTAAGCACCATCTCCCTGTCGCCCCCAAGGGTGATAGCGCGGGACAGCCATTGTCGACAGAAATTGGGCCGGCTGGAACCATATTTATCAATATGGCCGAGCCAGCCGAGAGCAGCTTTTTCCTTTTGCCTGAGGACCTCTGCCGCAGAGGACGGCCCCAGGCTGCAGGCCTTGTGGAAGTTCGTTTCAGCCTGGATGAAATCTAAAAGATGAATCTGGGCTGTGCCGAGGTAAAGATAGAGCCTGGCCTGTTCCGGCCATCTGGCCAGGGCATCCTTGCCTGCCTGCGCTGCCAGCCGGTAATTCTCCGTCTGCAGATAGAGATTGATAAGTTTTATCTGGCTGGCAAGTGATGTTTTTTTGGCAAGCGCAGCATCCTTGCCGAGTTTTTTTTCGGCGACGAGAAACGCCTGCAGTTCTTCAAGCCAGGGCCAGTATCGGTTGAGGGTTTTGTGCTGGATATCAAATACCGTAGCAATTCTGTCCAGCTCGGCAAGCAGCCAACCATGGTAGTCGCCGGATTTCTTTTTGTGTTCACTGGCCGTTTTCTGCCTTTCATTGCTGCCGAGGTATGGATAGGTCAGCTCGGAAATATGGAACCAGATCTGTTTGGCGCTTTCGATTTCACGATTTGCCTGGTTGAATTTCTCCAGCCTGGTGCGGAAATGAACCGGCAGATCATTGTGAGATTTGAGCTGATCTGGTGCAGGAGAGTGCGAAAGTTCCTGACGGAGTTCGGTCAAAAGCCGGCGGCTCCGGGTTAATTTCCGGGAAAGAGTTTCTATGGATTTTATGGTGGTTTGCAGCGTCTTGATTAAGCGATGAGCAGGCATAGGACCTGCCTGGTCCAGGGCCTGCTGGATGATGGCCGGGATATCAAGCTGTCTGGTGCAGAATTGGTGGTCAACCTCCGCAAGAGACATGGCCTCGGTTCCGGCAATATGTGCTCCATGAGCGGTGGCATTGATAAAATGACGATCGTGGTATTTTTGGATTTCCTCCTCAAGCCGTGAACGGATTTCATGGAGAGCCCTGTCGGTAATCACCTCGCCCCCATCAATCCCTTTGACTTTGAAGGTTCCTTCTTTTTCCCCCGGCAGGACGTTGATAACTCCTTTGGCGTGTTTGGTTTTTGCCGTTGGATAAGAGAGGTCCTGACCTATGAAAACGATCGGGTCGGCCCCGGAAATCAAGGCAAGGCCGAGGGACATGTGGGCGACGGAACTCATGTTGGGCGCATTGATGGTGGCCCGCAGGGGTTCGGCAAACCAGAACTCAGACGTGCTGTTCTCCTTGGCGAAAAAAACGTGCCGGCAGGGTAAGCGTTTCGGGATGGCGGGAGTTACCTTGTAGTTGCAGGCCAGACAGTAGGTGTTTTCCTCCCGGAGAAAAGGGGCTACTTTTTCCAGGCTGAATTCTTTAATGTCAATGGCCGTAACGAAATCAGGGGTGATGCCGGCTTGATGGAGCGGCGCAAGGGCACCATCAACGGAAATAATGATACATCTGTCCTGCATTTTTTTTAATACCGGCAGGCTTTGGGTCAAGGAAGGGCCTGATGCCACCAGTATGGCGGGGATGCCGCAAAAATGATCCTTGAGAGTCTCAAGGTTATGGCTGTGGCGGGTTAAGGTAAGATTGTGCAGCCGGTTACGGATGAATGTCTCGCCAAAGGCGATTGAGGTCGCACCCCCGATGTTGATTTTGTTGAGAATGGTAAAGGCCCGATCGGTGGCATTTTTGTAGAGTTCCGGCTGCCAGGTGGCGCTCGGTTTGTGGTGAAGAATGAAGGTGTCATTCATGGCCGCGTACATGGTCGCCGCCTTTTCCAGCTGTTGCCAGTCAATGCTTCCGACAAAAAAGGAAACCTTGTCGGAAGTGATAAGCGGGGTAAGATCCATTGCCTCCAGGGCCAGTCGAAAAAGTTCACTGCAGGGTTCTAGAATAATAATCTGGTCAAGAGCGGGTCTTTCCCGCAGAACAAGGAGCGGACCGTAACCAAGCCCCATGCCGAGAAAAAAAGCAAGGCCCTTTGCCCCTGGGGTGACGGTATGCAGATGTTTTTCCGCATCTGCCCACGGGTCAGAATCGCTGTAGGCTGGAAAAGAGGGAGCTGCGGAAGGCTGAAAGAGTAAATTGGGGAAACCGCCCGGCGTCTGGACAAGGGTACAGGTCTGCTGTGCGGCAGTGGTGCTTTGCACTATTTGCAGCAGTTCCGGTTTGTGTCGAGTTATAGCCTCAATGTTTCGTTGGAAGGTATTCATTAAAAAAAGAAAGAAAGTCAGGTGAGTTGGGACGTTTAGGGATAAGATTTTCTTTTAGTTAGCCTAGCGTGGCAGGGTAATTTTGTAAAGCCAAAATATCGCAGGTGCATAAATGAAAAAAATTCAAGTCTGTTGAAAATGGGTCGATATGTATTTAGAAATTATAGCCAGCACGTGTTTGCAGGTGGATTTATTAATTTTTATCACTGGGCGCAGAAAAGGAGGTGATGAGGTCCAGGCGAAATGACGGTATTCTAGTTAATTAATGTTTTTGTTTAAAAAAACTCGGGGAAAGGAATCCCCAAATATACAATCACGGAGGAAAAAATGGCACTTCGAATTAATACCAACATATCGGCTCTGTCAGCACATAAAAACATGATCAAGAATGATAATTCTCTGTCAGCATCACTCGAGAAATTATCTTCCGGATTAAGGATCAACAGGGCTGCGGATGACGCCTCAGGTATGGCAATCGCCGATTCGTTGAAATCTCAGGCGCTCGGTCTGGGTCAGGCCATCAGGAATGCCAATGACGGTATTTCCATGGTACAGACCGCGGATGGTGCTCTTGAGGAGTCCATCAATATTGTCAACACCATCAAGACCAAGGCGATTCAAGCGGCCCAGGATGGTCAGACCACAGAGTCAAGGAAAGCCATCCAGGCTGACATATCCAAGTTGATGGAGGAGCTTGATACCATCGCCAAGACCACATCTTTCAACAACCAGAAGCTCCTTTCCGGTAATTTTACTGACAAGAAATTCCAGGTAGGCGCGTATTCCGGTGAAACCGTTAATATTTCCATTGGCTCCTCAGAGTCCACCAAGATTGGCCATGTAACCACCGGCAAGCTGGGGTTGACCAATGCCAGTGGTGGGGTTGTTCAGCTCAGCATTTACAGTAATCTGCAAAGCCAGAGTTTTACCCTGCAGGCCGTTGATATCAAGGCAAATAACAGTGCTGAAAACGGCATGGCGGCTTTGGCTGATGCCATCAACAAATTGTCTGATGTGCTGGGTATCTCTGCGGATGCCGTTGTCGAGTCAACCAGTACTAACGCAGTCGCTTCAGGAACTACCGGCTCTGATTTCGCCATTAACGGCGTTGCCATTGGCGAGGTAGCCACCGTAGCCAATGATGCTGATGGTTCATTGGTGAAGGCTATCAATAATAAGACCTCGGATCATGGGGTGGTAGCCAGTGTGGCTGCGGATGGCAAGCTCAAATTAACTGCTGTTGACGGCAGGGCGATCAGTGTGACAGGCGGGACAGGGGATGTACTGGCCGGTTCCAATATGTCTTCTTTCGGCCATGTGCTGCTGAAACAGCAGGGTTCCAATGAGCTGCTTGTTTCCGATCTTTCCTCAGGCTCTGCTGTTGCTTTTCAGAGTAATGTTGATATTGATAATGCATTCGTAACCAGCATTGATTCGACGCTGACTGCGGGATCGGTACTCGGCAGCAGCAGCACCGTGGCTGCCGGTTCCACTTTCGGCGCCACCCTGACCGACGCCGTCGCCAGCGCCCCGATCACCACCACCACTGACTCATTACTTAAAGCGGGGTCGGTGTTGACCAGCAACTCGGTAATCAGCACGGGTTCGGTCTTCGGAGGCAAGGGCACGGTGGCAGGGGCAACAAATACCACTACCGCAGATTCGCTCGTTACGGCCGGGTCCGTACTGAGCAGCGGTTCACTGCTGGCCGCCGGCACTGTCCTGACCCAGGATATCGTCGGTTCCAACGGTACTATCGCTGCCGGAACCACCCTGCAGACCGATACCTATCTGTCCGGCGGGGTTACCCTGCAGTCCGACATGATCCTGAAGGCTGGCAGCAATCTGGTTACTGACAGTCAGCTGGCTGCCGGATCAACCTATGGTGATAACATCACCCTGGCTTCAAGCATGAATATCACGGAAGATATGACCTTGAAGAGCGGCTCCACCATTAACAGCGGTGCCGAGACAAGTATTGTCGCCGGATCGACCATCGGTGGCACCTTTACAGTGGCTGCCGATGTAACCATGACTCAGGATATGACCTTGAAGGCCAACTCAACGGTTCTGAGCCAGTCCGCCTTTGCCGCCGGCTCCACTCTGGGTGGCCGCATTACCATTACCGCTGCGGAGACTGCCTCGGCCGATGTGACCCTGGCCGCTACCTCGACGTTGGCCAATGGCTCTGTGCTGAAGTCTGGAACAGTGCTGGCAAATGATGTTGTTGTCAGCAATACCGGCGGTATTGCCGGCACGACAACCCTGACGGCGGGTACGACGCTTGAGCAGGATTATACAACCAGCGGAACCAATGCCCTTACCTATGATCAAACCGTAAAGGCCGGTTCTGTTCTTGCCGCAACCACGGAAATAGCAGCAAACGCCGGCGGCGCCTCGGGTACTGAAGTGACCGAAACGCAGATGAGCCGTCTGTCCGATGTCAATGTTCTGACTCAGGAAGGAGCGCAAGTGGCAATTGCGGTCGCTGATGCGGCATTGAAGGATCTGGACAAGGTTCGTTCTGATCTCGGTTCCGTACAGAACCAGCTGACCTCGACAATTTCCAATATCTCGGTTACCAGGGTTAATATCTCTGCCGCTGAATCCTCAATCCGCGATGTTGACTTTGCCGAGGAGTCTGCCAACTTCTCCAGAATGCAGATTCTGACCCAGGCCAGCACCTTTGCCATGGCCCAGGCCAATGCAAGCTCTCAGAACGTGCTGAGTCTGCTGCAGGGATAATGGGTGATTGAAAAACGTTTAAACGCTTGAGCGTTGCAGCGATTAAGCGTTAGGAAGAGTAACCTCAACAGGGGCGATGGCCGTAAGGCTGTCGTCCCTTTTTTTGTGGTGCGCCAAAGTCGTGATCTTGGCTTTCCCGCGAAAGGAAAAAACATTCAAGCCCGCCGCTTGAAATGTCGATAGTATATTCTAGAGAAAGAACGGACAGAATAATGTTTTGATTCATTGGGGAGTGCGTGATGGCAGGGGCAATAACAACGCTTGGTGTGGGCTCCGGCATTGATCTGCAGGGCATGCTGGAACAGCTGCGGGAGATTGATCAGCAGGTAGTTGACCGCAAAGAGAATGAAATCACCAGGGTTAAGAATCAGCTGACAGGCCTGACTACGGTAAATAACAAGCTGCTGGCCATGAAAAACGTGGCCTTGAAACTCTCTCTGTCAGGCTCCTTTCTGGGCAGAACCGCGACAAGTTCCGATGAAAGCGTGGCCAGGGCGACAGTGCTTGACGGTACGGCTGTGCAGAGCATCTCGCTGGATGTCACTAAGCTGGCCGCCCACAGTTCCTGGCTGTCGGCCGCCGGCGCAACCTCAGCCGACACCAGCGTGTATGTGCCGGTGAGTCAGGAGTCGACCACAGGCGTGGCCGACAGCGCCGTTGATATTGTCGCCCATGCCGGAGAAACAATGACCATTACCTTTGGCGGCGCCGATGAAATCTCCCTGGCCATTTCTTCAGACATGACCATGGATGATCTGGTTTCGGCCATCAACAGCCATGTTGACAATGTCGGCGGGGGAGACAATGGCCGGCTGGTCACCGCGGAAACATACAGCGTGAGCGGCGAAACCTTTCTGCGTATCCGCAGCGATGTTGCCGGCGGCGCCGGTGAAGCAAACCGGGTCATGATCAGTGAAGATCTCGCTGATCTTGATTTTGCCGCCCCGGACAAGACCCTCTTCTACCAGGTGGGTGATGGCGACGTCGTTTCCCTTGCCATAGCAGCGGATACCACCCTGGCCGGGCTTGCCGGCCTGATCAATGACGACACCGACAATCCCGGGGTCACCGCCCGGGTGATTAATGACGGTGATCCGACGGCGCCCTACCGGTTGAGTCTTCGTTCAAACAGCACTGGAGAGGATGGGCGGATCAGTTTCCTTTCCCAGCTGCCCGATATGGCCATGGCGGAACAGGAAGGCGCCGGCGGTGCGTCACTCAATGCCCAGTTTGCCGTGGATGGCATCAACTATCAGCGTCAGTCAAACAGCGTTACCGATATTGTTTCCGGCCTGACTCTCACTCTCGAAGGGGAGGGAACGGCAAGCATCAGCATCCAGAAAAATGATGATGCCATCAAGGAGATGATCCAGGATCTCGTCGCCGCCTATAATGACGCGGTTGCCGAAGTGAAGGCCGATACAAGCTATGACAGCGAAACCGAGGAGTTCGGGGTGCTGGCTCGCACGACGATCCGGGATCTGCCCTCAACCCTGCAGGGACTCATGACCTCATCTGTAAATGCGGATGAGGAAGGCAACATTAAGACCCTGTTTGACCTTGGCCTGGAGTTCAATCGGGACGGCTCCATCTCCTTGAATGAAGAAATGTTTGACCAGGCCCTGGCGGATTTTCCCGAGGGCGTCAGCGCCTTTTTCCTGGGTGACAGCACTCGTGATATGGAAGGGTTTGCCGACAAGGTGAATGATCGCCTGCGTTTCATGACCGGCGCGGATGGGCAGATTGAGGGTGAAAAGGATTCGGCCCAGGCAAGAATCGCTGACCTGGAATTGAAAATTGAGCAGGAAAATAACCGGCTGGACAAGAAATATGAATTAATGACTAAACAGTTTATCGAATTAGACCGATATATGAATCAGATGACATCGCTTTCCAGTTATCTGGCCGATCAGTTTGACAGCATCGCCAAGTCATGGAGTGGAACCAGCAACAACGACTAGCGCCGTAACATAATGAAAGAATGGAACTTTGTCTAAAGAGGAGAAAAGAATGAATTCAGCTCAAGCACGCAACGCCTACCGGCAGTCCGAATCCCAGTCGAGAATTCACCCGGTAAAGCTTATCCACCTCATGTATGAAAGAACACTGGTTCATCTTGATATGGCTCTGGTGGGTATTGCAAACAAAAATCCTCAGCTGAGAGGGGAAAACCTGGGGAAAGCCATTGCGATTATCGCCGAATTGAATGCCTCGGTGAAGGAGGATGATGACTCGGAAGTAGCTCTTTTTCTGCGGGGTCTTTATAACGCGATTCTGGTGGAGCTGCCCAAGGCGGCTATTAATAATGACGAGCAGATTGTGCGGCAGACCATGTCCTATCTGCGCCGCCTGAAGGAAATCTGGGAAGAAACCGCCATGGCCGAAATGGAAAGCAGGGAAAAAGGTAAACAGGAGTCCTTTCAGACGGCGACAGGTGAGGCCCTGGGCGGCGTCGAGCGCAAGGTGGCTGTCCAGAGTGGCGGAGTATCCTTTTCCATTTGATGGCGGGGCGGAACGTGGACCAATCAGCGGATATGCAGGAAAAGCTTACCGCGGCACTCAGGGAATTTGCCGCAATGCAGCGGCAGCATGCCGACCTTCTCGCCGAAGGCCGTCTGAAAAGCCTGCCGGAGTGGGTCGAGCAGCGGGAGCATGTCTTTTTGCATCTGCGGCAATGTATTGCCCGCTTTGCCGGGACAATACTTGATGAGAAAAGTGCAGGCGCGGTGCAGCTCAGGAAAATCATGGAAGAAATAGTGAATAATGAACGTTCACTCAAGATGCAGGTGCAAGATCGGTTGGGTGAGATTCGCGGAAAATTACAGATACTGCGCCGGGGCAAAGGAATGCTCAAGGGGTACTGCCTCAATCACGGGGCAGGCCCCAAGCCAAAGTATCTGAGCAGTAAAGCATAGCTTAACAAGCGGAGGTTGTCATGGATGTCAATATCGCTACGGATATGAAGGGTGTTAATGTGTCGGTGGTGCCGACAAGTGTTGAGCTTGAAGATGCTGTCAGGCCAAATGTGCAGCCGGTGCCTCAAGGCAGCGGAAGTGATACGGTAAAGCTCAATAACCAGGCTCGCCAGGGCCGGTCGGCAAAAGAAGATGCCGACAGCCAGGGAAAGCTCAGCCAGAAGGAACTGGAGGATGCTGTTGAGGAAATCCAGCAGCGGTTTCAGTCCATGGGCAGCAGTTTTAAATTCGGCCTTTACAGGCATGACGGTGATGCCGGTAATATAGTGGCCCAGCTGCGGGACAAGAAGACCGGTGAGGTCGTCAAGCAGTTCCCGCCTGAAGAAGTGCTCAAATTACGGGAGAAACTCCAGGATCTCATCGGCCTGCTCTTTGACGAAAAAGTCTGAGCAGTTCCCCCCCTTTTCGCACTGAAAACAGCGGCGATTTCCCGATCGTCAACGCACACGTCCGCCCTTGCCTCACTAGGGCACGGAGCCTTTCTTCCCCACCCCGCCTGTTTTTTTCCCTTGACAATCAATCAATCCCATTTTATATAAACCATTCGGAAATGAATAATGGTTCATTATCTGTTCATTATCTGTTAGAGAGGACATATCTGACTGTAACTTTATTAAAGGAGACGGAATCAAATGGCAAAATTAGTTGCGCCGCATGGTGGGAAAGGTCTTGTATGCGCACTGCTGCATGGCAGTGAGCTGGCTGCTGAGAAAGATAAAGCCGCTGGTCTGAAAAAAGTTCAAGTGAGCGCCCGCGCCAAAGGCGACCTGATCATGATGGGTATCGGTGGTTTCAGCCCTCTCTCAGGTTTC
>QZKJ01000004.1 GCA_003605035.1 Desulfurivibrio sp. | reverse complement strand
AGAAAAGTGGAACAAAAGTGGAACAAATTGCCATTTTGTTTCGTATAAATCTATAAATTACAGCTAGTTGAGTTTAATTTTTCGCAGGACTCAAAATCCCGCGACCGCAAGGTCATGTCGGTTCGATCCCGACCTCCGGCACCAAAATATAATCCAGGAACATCCGGGATCATCTTGAAAGCCCTTAGAAATAAGGGCTTTTCCTTTTGTATCGAACCACCCCGTTTTGCTTGTCGCTAGTTATGTATGCTGTCCCCAGAACTAGGGGGCGGGCCAGGTCCCGTGCAATGCGAGATTGCCGCCCGCCTGCCCATCCGGCCGCCTCACACCGCCAGTCCCTGGCGACCCCGCTGAAAAAATCAGCCGGCGGAATGCCCGGCCCGCATGCCAGCAGGGTGCGCGCACCTCGGGGGCCAGAGGGCCGGGCAGTTGCCCGGACAATGCCTGATGAGGTGCCGGGTGGCACGATGGCCTATTTTTTTTTCGCGTCCGTCCGTGTGCGGATGAACCCGCTGATCTCTTCCGCCGGCAGCGGGCGGCTGAGGAAGAACCCCTGGACCTCGTTGCAGTTCCGTGATTTCAAAAAGGCAAACTGGTCCTCGGTCTCGACGCCTTCCGCGGTCACGTCCAGACGCATGTTTTCAGCCAGGGAGATGACGGCCGAGGCGATGGCTTGATCATTGATGTCGGTGGTCAGGGCATAGACGAAGGCGCGGTCGATCTTGAGGCGGTCTATGGGGAAATTCTTCAGGTAGGCGAGACTGGAATAGCCGGTGCCGAAATCGTCAATGGCGAGTTGCACGCCAAGCCTTTTCAGCTCGCGCAGGGTAGCGGTGGCCGTGTCGCCATCCTTCATCAGCACGCTCTCGGTAATCTCTATCTCCAGGCCGGCTGGTTCGAGCCCGGTTTCTTTCAGTATCCGTTCCACCTGCGCAGGAAAACCGGCCTGGGCAAACTGCTGCACGGAGACATTGACGGCCACTCGCGGGACCGGCACCCCGGCCTCTTTCCATGTCCTGGCCTGGGCGCAGGCCGTGCGCAGCACCCATTCGCCGATGGGCACGATGAGGTTCGTCTCTTCCGCTATGGGAATGAATTCCTCGGGCATGACCTTGCCCAGCTCGGCATTCTCCCAGCGCAGCAACGCCTCGACGCCGGAAATGGAGCCGCTCATCACATCGAGCTGGGGCTGGTAGTGCAGAGTCAGCTCCTGCCGCGCGAGAGCCAGGCGCAGCTGTTTCTCGAGAGCCAGCCGTTGCAATGCCGCCTTATTCATCTCGTTGGTGAAAAAACGGAAGGTGGCGCCGTTCTGGCGTTTGGCGTAGTACATCGCCATGTCCGCATGCTTCAGCAAGGTTTCGGTATCCTGCCCGTCTTCCGGATAGACGGCAATGCCGATGCTGCCGTTGACGATGATATCATGCCCGGTCAGGGTGATAGGTTCGTTAAATGCTTCCAGGATGCGTTGGGCGACCAGCCCGGCGTCCTGACCCCGCCGTATTTCCGGCAGCAGTACGGTGAATTCATCACCGCCGAACCGGGCCAGGCTTTCGGCCGCGTTCACCAGGCAGCCTATGGCGATGCTGTCGGTGGACCGCAGGCTGACGAGAAGGCGTTTGGCCACCTCAATCAGCACCAGATCACCGAAGGAGTGGCCAAGTGTGTCGTTGATGCGTTTGAAATTGTCCAGGTCCATAAACATCAGGGCCAAATGGTGCTGATTGCGGCGGGCCGCCCCCAGGGCATTGGCAAGCCGCTCCCTGAAGAAGACCCGGTTGGGCAGCTTGGTGACGTCGTCGAAATAGGCCAGCTGGCGGATCCGCTCCTCGGCCTGCCGGCGCCGGCCGAGGGCCCCGGCGATCTGGCGGATTTCATGGGGGTGAAAGGGTTTCTGCAGGTAGAACATGCTGCCGGTGGGGGGCACCCGTTTGGAGATTTCCTCCGGATCGATATCGGAGTAAGCGGTCACTACCACGATATCAACCCTGGCATCCAGCTCGCGAATCCGGATCGCGGCCCAGAGGCCGTCCGGACCCGGCGGCATGCGCATGTCGAGAAAGATGACGCTGAAGGGCCAGCCTTCGAGGCAGCTTTCCTTGACAGCCAGGACGGCGTCTTCCGCGCCGCGGCAGAAGGTCAGCTCGAAACGCTCGGCTGAGGCCGCGGCGGGCTTGGCCGTGCCGAACAGCCGGGCCCGCATGTCATCCAGGCTGGTGCCGGCTGGTTCGGGTTTTCGGGGCTTGAGGATGTCCCGGTAGCTGTCCCTGATCGCTGCCTCATCGTCCGCCACCAGGATGCGGATGGGAACCTGGTCGGTGGTTTCGGTCGAAAAGCTCATGTCGTATTCTCCGTCGTTGTGTTTGCCTGCTCGGCCAGGGGGAGCAGCAGGTGCAGGCAGGCTCCCTGGCCGGACCCTGCGCTGGTCGCGTAGATGCGACCGCCCATGGCGGTCATCGTGTTCGCGGACCAGTGCAGGCCGATGCCCGATCCCTGGGTTTTTGAAGAGAAACCGCGTTCGAAGAGGCGCGGCATCACCTCTGGGGCAATGCCCGTGCCGTTGTCCTCGAAACAGACATGGGCAAGGTTCTCGCGGCCTGCCTCCGTGGCCCCGGCGTACACCCGGATCCGTCCGGTTTTCTTTCCCCGGTCGCCGGCGGCGATGGATTCAGCGGCGTTGATCAATATATTGGAAATTACCTGTTGCAGGGCGATCCGCGGGGCATAAATGCGGCCGATTGCGGCAATCCCCTCATCGATCTCGATATGCAGCGGACCGCGCAGCTCTTCCGGCAGGAGTTCCGCCGTCTCACTGATGAGGCGGTGCAGCACGAGGGGCTCCGTGGTCCGCTGTGCCAGGCTGAAACGCCGCTGGTCGGCCAGGATCATCTGGACATGGTCAATCTGGGTCCGCATCGCGTCCAGCTCATCGGCCGCCCGGGTGACCAGGGAGGCCAGTTCCGTGCCGGCCAGCTCGGAGAACTGGGCGAGATCGGCCCGGCGGTCCGCCGGGGTGGCGGGATCGGCCAGCTCGGCGCCGGCCATGGCCATTTCCGCCACCGGCGCCCGGGTAAGTTCGCGCCGCAGGTTGATGAGCTTGACGCCGATGGGGGTGATGGCGTTGCCGATGTTGTGCAGCGCGCCGCTGGCCATCTCCGCGATGCCTGACTGGTACGACTGCTCCATGAGGCGCTGGCGGGTTTCCGCCAGGCGCTCCACCATGACGTCGAACTCGCGGGCCAGGGTCCCGATTTCATCCTCGCGCTCCAGCCGCAGACGGGCGTTCAGGTCCCCTTGCGTACCGATCGCCTTGGCGTGCCGGCTGAGAAGTGACAGCGGGGCGAAAACGGTGTGCCGTAAAAATACGAGGAGCACCAGCAGGACCAGGGTGCCGGCAGCGGCCAGCGACAGACTCGCGTATTGCAGGGTGGTCCGGCCCTGGGCGACGATGGAGCGCGGCGTGTCCACCTGGAAAACGAGAATGGGCCTGCCGGTGAGATCAAGCACTGTGGCGGTGCCGTGGGTCGTCTCGCCGTCTTCTCTGAGTTGGATCGGGGTGAAGCCGATGGTGCCCGCGTTTGTATTCCGGGGCGGCGGCATGCCTTGCCCATCCTGCAGGGTTTCCACCCGCAAATCCACCCGGGCTTGCGTGCCCAGACGCTGGATGGCCTCCTCATTCAGCAGGCGGCCGATGACAACCCGGCCCCGGCCGGGTCCTTCCCCCTCGCTGGTCAAAATAGGGCGGCTGGCCATCAGGAAGATGCCGGCAGCAGTCCGGTAGAGCCCGGCCACGGTCTCCTCCGTGCCCGGACTGCCCAGCAGGGGATGGGGGAGACGCAGGCCTGCCTCCGACAGTTCGCCAAGCGCCATCTCCTGCCCGTTGTCGAAATCATAGCCCAGCCCCCACACGCGCCGGCCCTCGACATCGTAGAAGGCGAGCAGGTTCGCCTTCAGGCTCTCCAGGGCTACCGCATTCAGATTGGCATTGTGATAATCTGCATTGCGGTCGGCCATGAACTGGTAGGTGTCGTCCCAGGTGGCCCAGTCGGTGGCCGAGGGGATCAGCAGCTCCACCTCACGCTCCAGGGCCTGTATCGCCCGCTCCGTGTTGCTGCGGGCGGCGTTCAGTTCGAGCCGGACGAAGGCGGGCAGCAGGACGAAACGCTGCACGCCATATTCCATGACCGCATACACCCCGAAGAGGCAGAGCAGGAGTATAATGATTTTGTTTTTCAGTGACATATGGCTTTTACGCAAAAAAATGAGAGTGGCGGCTTTAAGAGAAACCCTGCCGGCGGGCCGTGCAGGACTGCTCTCCCGGCCCAGCCGGCAAATGGTGCTTTCTCCCTGTTCCGCTTTTCCCCCCTGGTTTGTTGGCGGTAAATGCTCAACACCGCATTGAATTTTATTTTTTCATGCCGGGGCGGCGAAGTCAAGGAGGGCATGACGGATCATGCTGTAAATATCTGACAAGGATGCTGTTTTCAGGACGTCGCCGCCCGTTGCCGGGCGGGAAGAGAGGTGTGGTTCCGGGGAGAGCATCGATATCTCGGCTGAATTCGCTATACTGTCATTTACGGTAATTACTGAAAATCTGCGCAACTCGGCTCATAAAAACAAAAGAGTGGCCATATTT
Organism: Desulfurivibrio sp.; assembly: GCA_003605035.1. Classification (GTDB taxonomy): domain Bacteria; phylum Desulfobacterota; class Desulfobulbia; order Desulfobulbales; family SURF-16; genus SURF-16. Next base: position 66,992 of record QZKJ01000004.1, on the reverse strand, counting down.
ATAAAAAACGAAAACTGCACTTGTCAGTACAGGGCCATGTTTGACCAGACAGTCCTGGGTGAAGGCGTAATAAAAGTCGAAACATTGCCATACAATATCCAATTAGGGAGCAACAGGCTGACCCTGAGCTGCGTACCCATTAATGACATCGTCGTAAACGTTGAATAGGCTTTCGGCAAGGTGGCAAAGGCCTTGAGTGCAGGCTGGCTGTGGCATACGGATCGCCCGTGGCAGGCGGTAGCCTCCAGGTCCTTGAAGATGCACTGCGACAAACCCCACCTCAGCCAGCCCCCGTCGCCATGATAGGTAACAGAGGGAACCCCGCGATGCCATGCCTCCCCTGGTAACGACTCGCGGAAAGTTTACTGTTGTTAACTTAATATTACCAAAATGGCGGTGAGCGTATTATAATGCAGAAAAACGAACAAGGGACTGGCCAGGTTCAGGCGGATGACAAGTCTTCAGCCGCTGGGCAGGCAGCCGGCGATACAATCATGATGACCACTGAATATGGCTCCGGCCATTTTCAAGGAGTGAAGTTTGACCCCCCAACAAGCCAGCCTGCAGGAAGCCCTGAATCGGCTCCTGAAAGGTGATCACCAGATACTGCTTCATCCTGCCCTTGCCGCGGCCGCGGCCCAAACAGTCAGCCGCCTCATTGACAATCACAAAGAGCCGATAGCCGACAGAATTCTTGAACAGATAGTCCTTGCCACCCGCAGCGTGGACAAGAACATCAGCGGCGCATCCGCCTCCTGCCTGGTTGCGACCGCGGAAAAACTTTGCCGGGCTGGACACTGGGACCGCCTCGACCGCATTGTCCCCGCCCTGCAGGCCCTGATGGCCAGCCCGGAATTGAATGACCAGGTCCGAGGGGAGGCTGATAAGGTTCTGCGTCAGGCAAAAGCGCACCAGCCAGCTCATCCGCCGGCTGAATCCCCGGGCGGCGCCCAGACAAAGGATTCCCTCGCCCTGAGGGAAGAGCAGATTTTTCAGCTGGCCGCGCAAGGGGACACCGTTGCCGCCAAAACCCAGCTTTATGAGCTGGTGGTCGCCTGTGCCAAAAAAAAGGATTTTCATAACGCGGAACGGTTGCGGGAGAGAATGTATGAAATTGATCCGCTGGCCTTGCTGGAGATCATCCAGTCGGGCGATGTCATTGAACAGGAAAAACAGGAGGCTATCAGCAAGGACCATGTGGCAATCTGGGCAAATCTCCTCCAGGCGCTTTCCTCCGAGGAATTCAACGCCCTCTATCACGAGATGGAAGAGCGCGCCTACCAGCCGGAAGAAATCATTGTCGCCCAGGGCGCGAAAAATGACGAACTCTTTTTCATTACCAATGGCAGTGTCAGGGTCACATACTCCGGCGGCGGGAAAGAGTTCTTTTTCAAGAACATGGGCAAGGGCGAGATAATCGGCGAGAATTTCTTCAACCCCTCGGTCTGGACCGTGTCGCTCACCGCCCGGCAGCAGACCGGCATTTCCGTCCTGAAACTTGAAAGCCTGGCGCGGCTGGAACAAAAAATACCCGGCCTTGAATCCAAGCTGATCGATTTTTACAACCGTTCCAGCGATATCTATGCCGAAATGAAAAAAAAGGGCATGGACCGCAGGGTGCATGAACGCTACCGGAAGGAGTGCAAAATCCAGCTGCAGATTGTTGATGACAGGGAAAGGGTCTTGAGCGCCTTCAAAGGCGACCTGACGGACATCTCCCGGGGAGGGCTTTCCTTTTATGTCCGGATCACCAACAAGGAGAACATCCGCCTGCTTCTCGGGCGCAATATTAAAGTAATAATTCCGGTGACAAATCTTCCGGATGCCGTTCTCCGGGGCGTGGTCATCGGCGTCCAGGCCTCGGATCTGGTGCTCAGTGACTATTCGGTCCATGTCAAATTCAATGCTGAACTGGAGCGCCATCAGCTTACCTCCCTGCTCGATTGACCAGCTGCCCCGGGTGGCGCCCTGGTTGGCGGATTTGCTTTCCTGTCGCGGGAGGAGATCTCTGCCGCGGGAAAATAGTTCTGTTGCGGACAGATACAATCATGTAGAATGACTTCAGAAATTCTGATGTCGCAGCGCAGTTTCAGGAAGATGCCGCTGCGAAGGATTCTTGCTCCTGTACCGGCAGCCAAAGATGGCCCGAAGACGGGATGCGTGATGGTAAATGAGTATTTCCCGAGTCCCGTAATGGCCAGCCTGCCGGGATCAGCTGTCTGAGCCTGGATTCCGGGGGAATTTTCCTGTTGATTTCATTGAAAGGATTCAAAATATTATCGCAGCCGCCGCGCGAAAAAATCATTGCCTTATCCGGGCTTTTTTAGTTATTTTCCAGACAGGTACGACAGCTGGCAAAGTGAAAAGAGCAGAAAAAAAGCCGTCCTGTATTGGCAGCCTCCGCTTCCGGGGGCTTTTGGGGGGCACGCGGGGAAAAAATCATGATTAGTTGTTGTGGAAAAGCAAATAGTTATGATGCCAGGTCGCTGCCCGCTGCCGCATGCAAAGTCAAGGGTTGCAGCTCTATCTGCTGTAGCCCTTTTTTTGGCAGGTGACGCCAGCTGCGCGGTTCATGGTGTTTGCCTGCCAACCTGATGGCGCACTCAAGAGGGGATTGTCCGTTTCCTGCGGTTTGCCGGCGCTCCGGGCAGACAACAGGTCTTTTCCTGCAATGTTCTTGAGTCTGCCGGAACCGGGCTTGATTTCCTCATAAATTGCAAAAGAGAACAATTTCCTTCATGACCGACAGTCACCTGAGTTCAAAGGGAAAACTGGCCGACGTCTTCGCCAAGATCAACATGAGCGAGCTTCCCGCCATGTCTGCCCATGTCCAGGAGCTGCTCGCCCTGACCAGCGATAAGAGAAGCGCCAATTATGATGATCTGGCCAGGATCATTCTCAAGGATTTCTCCCTTACCCATAAGGTTCTGCAGTTTGCCAATTCAGCCTATTATGCCTTGGGCCAGAAGGTTTCCACGGTTTCCATGGCGGTGGCGGTGCTGGGTTTTGATACGGTGCGCGATCTGGCTCTCGGCATCGCGCTTTTTGATGATTTCATTCAGGCCGGGGTCAATACCGAGGAGATCAGCGAACTGCTCGGCCGCTCATTTCTGGCCGCCCTGCTGGCCCGCAGCATAGCGGAATCCCGCTATCTGAAGGTGCTGCCGGAGGAGGCCTTTATCTGCGGTCTCATGCGCAATCTGGGGAAAATCATTGCCTGCATCTATCTGCCGGTTATTTACAGCTCCATTAAAAATGAAACGGCAAAAGGAGTATCCGAGGACGAGGCTGCCATGTCCCTGCTCGATGGACTGACCTATGCCGGGGTCGGCAGGGAGGTTGCTATTTTCTGGAATATGACGGAAAGTGTGATAAGATGTATGGAACCGGACCCGCCGGTGCCGGAAAGCGACCATGATGTTGAAAAATATCTGCACAGTATTGTTGATTTCAGCAACCGCTATGTCGACTGTCTGTGGTTTCAGCACAGTATCGAGCCATTGACGGAAAAATACGGCTATCCTCTTTCCCTGGATGAGCAGGAGGCGGTGGAGATGCTGATTGTCGCCACCCAGGCCTCGGAGACGATTTTTGATTCGATCCGGCCGGGGATCCTCAAATTTGATTTTCGCAAGAGACTTGAGGAGATTCAGGCCAGAAGCGCCCTGGAGGCTTCCTTTGTCCGCGGCAAAAGTGTCGATGATTTCTGGCGGGAAACCCAGGAGATGGTAAAGGGGCCTTTCCGGCTCAATGACTTTTTCCCCCTGCTGCTTGATGCGTTCTGTTTTGGCGTGGGTGTCGACCGGGCTGTTTTTGCCATGCTGCAGTCGCGGGGGGAGGGCAAGGTGCTGATCGGTCAGCTGGGACGAGGCGATATTACCCCGGACCAGCTCAAGAAGTTCCAGGTGGCGTTTTCCCGCACAACGCCGAATCTGGTGCAGAAATCTTTGACAATGTGCAAGGACATTGCCCTTGCAGCGGATAAAGTTGAGGCCCTGCCTGATGAACTGCAGTTTCTCGTGGCGTATCGCACGGTATATCTCTTCCCTGTCTGTCTGAAGGAAAAGGGGATTGCCCTGCTCTATCTGGACCGCAGCCAGGAGAAGCCGAGGCTTGCCAGCGACCAGGTGCAACAGGTAAGAAGATTTCGCGATTTTGCCCAGCAGGCAATTGAGATGAAAAGCAAAAAAGAGTAGGCCAAAATGATAATGTATATTGGATGGACAACGATTGCTACCCTTGAAGAGGCGGAAAAGCTGGCCAGCGAGGCAGTGAACGAACGGCTGGCTGCCTGTGCCCAGATTGACGGGCCGATCCGCTCCTATTATCTGTGGCAGGAAAATCTGGAGCGCGATGAAGAATACCGCATCACCTTCAAGTTTCTGGCCAAGAATGCCGGCAGGTTCGAGATATGGCTCAAGGAAAAGCATCCCTATGAGCTGCCGCAGTGGATCACTGTGGAGGCGGAGCATGTCATGGCCGAGTATCTGCAGTGGGCCAAGGGCAACATGCAGTCTGATCATAAGAAGGCCATCGAACTTTCCCGGCAGGGCTCGGATTTCCTCAAGAAAAGGAACTGGAAGGAGGCGGAGAACGCCTTTCAGGAAGCCCTGGCCATTGACAGCGAGAACACCTATGTGCTGGTCGGCCTGGGCGACCTGCACCGGGAGACGGGCAAGTATCATAAGGCCATCGGCTTTTATGAGAAGACCCTGGAAATCGATCCCATGAACATGTTCGCCCTGCGCGGGGTAGGTGACGCCTACCGCGGCCTGGGCCAGGCGGGCAAGGCCATTTCCTTCTGGCAGCGCTACCTGCAGCAGAACCATGATGATATTCACGTGCTCACCCGGCTGGCCGATTCCTATGTGAAAATCGGCAACTTTTCCGAATCCGAGGCCCTCTACCTCAAAGCCCTGTCCCTGGACGGCACCGATAAATACGCCCTGCGCGGCATCGGCAATCTCTATTACAAGCTGGCGGACCATGACAAGGCCCTGGCCTATTTCGAGAAATTCATCGAGCTCGATGAAACCTACATCGCCGTCCTCACCATGGCCGGCAACATCTACCGCCGCCGCAAGCAGTATGAGAAGGCGGCCTACTTCTATGAAAAGGCCTTGAAGCAGGAGCCCTGGAACATCTTTGCCCTGTATGGCATGGGCGACTCCCAGCGCGGCTTGCAGAATTATGAAACTTCGGTCTTTTACTGGCTGAAGATCCTGGAAAAGGAGCCGCACAACCAGAATCTCCATTCCCGGGTCGGTGATGCCATGGTTATTCTGGGCCGGCTCGATGAGGCGCTGGAGCATTACCAGCTGAGCCTGAAGATCGGTTATGACCAGTTTGCCCTGCTCGGCATGGCCAAGGCCTACCGCTTCAAGAATGACTTTGCCCAGGCGGAGAAATGCTGCCAGCAGCTCGTGGAAAAAAATGGCGAGGAGCCGCGGGTGCTGGAAGAACTGGCCGCGCTCTATGAGGAGATGGGCGAGAAGAAGAAAGCCGAGGAAGTGCGGGCAAAATTATAAGCGGGACAGGAGAGCTATCCTTTATTGCAAAGCCGGGCCGGACCGCGGCCTGGCATCCAACAACGGCCGCACCGCCGGGAAATGCCTTTCGTCATTTCCCGGCGCCGCAGGTCCTGCCGTTTTACAGACAGTCAGTCAGTTTCAGAATGACCATGGCCCCCAGGTAGGAAAAGGCGACCAGGGCAATCCAGCTTAAGATGAGTATGGCGGACATCGTTATTCTCCTTTAGGGTATTAATACATTTCCTCGGCGTTTTCGCTCTGCAGCTCGTCAATGGTCAGCCGCCTGCTGTCCATCTGCCACCAGACATAGGCAATATAGGCCAGGACAAAGGGTACTGCCAGGGCCACATAGGTCATGGCGGTCAGCGTGTAATGGCTGCTCGAGGCATTGTAAATGGTCAGGCTGCTCTGCAGATCATAGCTGGACGGGTAAAAGGCGGTATTGTTGAAGCCGGCCAGGAAAAAAACGGCCAGCCCGACCAGCACCGTGCCGATGCCGCCGAACCAGATGCCGTTGTTTCTGCCGCGGAAACAGGTGATGGCCACCCCGTAGATGACAAACAGCAGGCCGAGCAGCAGCAGCACCAGAGTAATGGGGCAGCCGAACAGGTTCTGCAGATATTTGCCGCTCTGCAGGAAGATCTCACCGGTTTCCGGGTTGCGGGCATACCCCTGCATGAACAGCAGGTTGACCAGCACATAGAGCAGAAAGGGCAGGGACCAGAGAAAACTCTTCCAGGCCGATTTCCGGCAGCGGTCGGTGAGGGCTTTGTGGTCAATATTGTTGATCAGGTACATGGCGCCGAGCACCCTGGCGTTGAAAACCAGAAAGAGGCCGAGGGAAAGATTGAAAAAATTCCGGGCCGCCTCAAGCCCCCGGTAGGGGGTCTGCCAGGTGACCTGATTGAGGTCATTGAGCGAGAAGCTTGAGCCGGTGAAAAAGGTGCCGACTGCCGCGCCGATGAGCAGAATGCCGATGCTGCCGTTGGCGAACAGAAAGGCCTCGTAGGTGGTGGCGCCGAGAAAATTCCAGGGTTTTTTACGGTATTCATAGCTGACCGCCTGGATGACGAAGGTGAACAGGATCAGCATCCACACCCAGTAAGCGCCGCCGAAGCTGGTGGCGTAAAATTTGGGGAAAGCGGCAAACAGGGCGCCGCCGAACAGCACCAGGGTGGTGAAGGTCAACTCCCATTTGCGGCCCAGGGAATTGATGATCAGCGCCTTTTCCTCGTCGCCCCTGGGGACGGTGAACAACAGGGTCTGGCCGCCCTGCACAAAGGTGAGAAAAAGAAAAAGCGAGCCGACCAGGGAGGCAATGATCCACCAGATCTGCTGCAGGGTAGAATAATCAAGATTTCCGATCATTTCAGTTTTCCTCCGGTCCGATATTTATTTGTTTCGCCATGATGCTTATTTCCGCAACCAGCAGCAGGGTGAAGATGGCGAGAAAGATCATGAAGGTGGTCAGTACGGCGCCGGTGGTCAGGTTTGAGTTGGCTACGGTTACCGGCAGCAACCCGTAAATGGCCCAGGGCTGACGGCCCACTTCGGCCAGCACCCAGCCGGCCTGGCTGGAAACGTATCCCAGCGGCACGCAGAGGATGCCGAGATAGAGCAGCCACCGATGGGAGGCCAGGTTGCCCTTGATCTGAAAGTAGAGGATGAGCAGCAGCACCAGCGGGAAGATCGATCCGGTTATCACCATGATATGGAAGGCATAAAAGGTGAGGCCAACCGGCGGCACCGCCTCGGAGGGGCTGTTCAGATAGCCGTACCCCAGGTGATCCTTATAGCCGGCAAAGGCCTGCTGGGCCGCCTCGGCGCCGGCCTGATCGCCGCTTTTGCGGGCGTCCTTGTAAGTGCGGAGCAGTTCCAGGGCTATTTTGCCCTTTTCAATCCGCTCGGCGGCGCCGATAACCCGCTGCTCCTGGTTGCCGAACACCAGATCATTGATGCCGGGGACAAAGGAGCCGGGGTCGCGGTTGGCCAGCAGCGACAGCAGGCCGGGTATCTTGACTTCCAGGGCAAAAGGGTCCATGTTGTCGCCGGGCAGTTTGGCGCTGTTGATCAGTCCCGCGGCAACCAGCGGCGCGCTTTCCTGGCCGACATACAGGCCTTCCATGGCCGCCAGTTTCATCGGTTGCTTCTGGGCAACGGTATAGGCGGCTTCATCACCGGTGAAGATCACATAGGTTGCGGAGAGCAGACCGAAGACCGCGGCCACGATGATGCTGCGCTTGGCCATGGTCTGGTGCCGTTCATTGAGCAGGTACCAGCAGGAGATGCCCACCACGAAAAGGGAGGCCAGCAGAAAGCCGGAGCTGGTGGCATGGGTGAATTTGCTGATGGCCACCGGCGAGAAAAGTACTTCCCAGAAATTCTGCATTTCAAAGCGGGCGGTATCCAGATTGAATTTCATGCCGGTGGGAAACTGCATCCAGCCGTTGGCAACCAGAATCCACAGAGCTGATAGGTTGGAACCGAAGGCCACCATCCAGGTCGAAAAGAGATGGAAACCCTTGGAAACCCTGTTCCAGCCGAAAAACATCACGGCAAAGAAGGTGGCTTCCAGGAAAAAGGCAAAGATCCCCTCAACCGCCAGGGGGGCGCCGAAGATATCACCCACCATCCAGGAGTAGTTGGACCAGTTGGTGCCGAACTGGAATTCCAGGATGATGCCGGTGGCAACGCCGATGGCGAAGTTGATGCCGAACAGCGTCATCCAGAACTTGGTGAGCCGTTTCCACTCTTCATTGCCAGTGCGCACGTAAATGCTCTCAAAAAACGCCACCAGAAAGGACAGTCCCAGGGTGAGGGGGACAAAGATCCAATGGTACATGGCGGTGAGAGCAAACTGAGCCCTGGCCCAATTGACCTGTGTGAGATCGATTTGTTCAACCATTATAACCTCCGCTTGTTATTTGTTTTGAGAGAGCCGGGTAATGTTCTTGAAAACATGGGCGGCCCTCTCCTCGTCATTTGTAAAATTTGTCTGCAGATAATCGGGGAAGAAAAAGACCTTGAGAATGGCAAACATGATGAACAGCTTGATGAAGATGATGGCCCACAACTTGCGGCCGACCTTCATCGAGCGGAATCCGTCGACATAGAACTGGAGTATTCGAGTAAGCATATTGATAATAGTTATTAGTAGTTAGCTGAAACTATTAAAAATCAAACTGCTTGTCAAGTAGAATTCGCTTTCTGAGCGGAAAAAGTCAAGGAAAAAAAAGAGATAAAAAAAATATGATAAAATGATCGGCTAGGATTGCCTAATATCTCATGCAAAGAAATCTGCCGGGCGGGAAAGCAATCAGCTTTCGATATTGTATTCCTTGATTTTGTATAACAGGGCGGGAAGGCTGATTTCCAGCTTGCTGGCGGCTTTGGTTTTATTGCCTCTCGTCTCGGCCAGGGCCTTGCTGATAAGCTGCCTTTCCAGTTTTTTGGTGTTGGTCTTGATGGAAAATTCGTCCCAGAAAAAAACATCGTCACGGGCTGAGCTGCCGCTTTGACGCAGCAGTTCCGGCGGCAGGATTTCGGTGGTCAGCACATCTTTCTCGGCCAGCACCATGCTTCTTTCCACCACATTTTCCAGTTCCCTGACATTGCCGGGCCAGTCATAATTGATCAGCCGCTGCAGGCAGTCAGGGTGGACCTCCTTGATCTCGAGGCCCAAGCGAGTGTTGTATTTCTGCACAAAGTGCTCCACCAGCAGGGGAACATCCTCCCGCCGTTCCCGCAGAGGCGGCACCTCGATGGTCAGCACGTTGATGCGGTAGAAGAGATCTTCGCGGAAAAGGCCCTTGTTGACCATGTCGCCCAGGTTTCTGGCCGTGGCGGTGATGATGCGCACATCCACCTTGACGGTTTTGCTGTCGCCCAGGGGCCGGATCTCGTCCTCCTGCAGGGCCCGCAGCAGTTTCACCTGCAGTGACAGCGGCAGTTCCCCCATTTCATCGAGAAACAGGGTGCCGCCGTCGGCCTCCTCAAACAGCCCTTTCTTGACCCGGTAGGCGTCGGTAAAGGCCCCTTTGGTGTGGCCGAACAGTTCGCTTTCCAGCAGGGTTTCCGGAATGCCGCCACAGTTGACCGCGATCATGGGAGACTCGCGGCGTTTGCTGTTGTAATGAATCGCCTTGGCAATCAGCTCTTTGCCTGTCCCGGATTCGCCGGTGATCAGGATGGAGGTCTTGAAATCGGCAATTTTTTTGATGGTATTAAAAATTGCCTGCATTTTGTGGCTGCGGGCGATTATATTCGAGAAGTTGTACGGATGTTGGACTTCCATAGAATGTCAGCTGTTTCGTTGCTCATTGGTAAAAAAGTTTACCGAGGCAGTTCCTGTCAGCATCATGAAGTCTCTCTCCGCAGGTTCCGTCTCGTGGCTGGAGACTGCCGGATGTCCCGGTTTCGTCTTTATAATAATAGACAATACCATAAGCTAGGCCGGGAGTAAAAGGGATCGTAAATAAATTTGAATCCGCGCTTCAAAAAAAAGATAAATAAGGGCGCCGGCGGCAAGAAAAGGTCCATAGGAGATGACGGTTTGCCCGCCTTTTTTCTGCTTGAGCATGGCGCCGACGCCGGCAAGCGTGCCGAGCAGGGAACTGCTGAAGATGACAAAAGGCAGCGACTGGTAACCGAGAAAGGCGCCGATCATGGCCAGCAGCTTGATATCCCCGCCGCCCATGCCCACCCGTTTGGTGAGAAAATAGTAGCCCCAGGCGATGAGGAAAAGGATGCCGCCGCCAAAGAGAATGCCCAGACCGGAATCGCTCCAGGAAAGAGCTGGGTTGAGGAAAGAGAAGGCAAAACCCATGATGATGCCAGGCAGGCTGATGACGTCGGGAATGAGCTGGTGTTTACAATCGATGACAATGATCACCAGCAGGGCTGCGGTGAAAAGAAAAAATCCAATGAACGGCCAGGGGAAGGGGAAACGATAGAACAGGGCCAGAGAAAAAAGCCCCATGGCCAGCTCGACCAGGGGATACTGCCAGGAAATGGGGGCCTGGCAATGGCGGCATTTCCGCCTGAGGAGAAGAAAGCTCAGCAGGGGAATATTGTCATACCACTTGAGCGGGGTTTGACAGGCAGGACAGTGCGAGGCGGGAAAAACCACGGACTGGTCGGGGTGGGGAAGACGCAGGATCGCCACATTAAGAAAGCTGCCGACCGCCAGGCCGAAAAGAAAGGCAATGAGAAAGCTAGGATATAAGAACATCTTTATGTATAATTTGTTAGTATTGCATATGTTCCCGGCAGCGCTTGCTGCTTGCACCTGAGAAAAAATATTGTTAAGAATACCACAAAATTCATTTATGGCATACAATGAAAAACGAACTCTTCAGCAGGCTTCTTCCAGGGAGAAAAAAGTGATTCAATTGTCCATCAGCGAGTCGATCAAGCGGCTCAAGGTAGAAATTATTGCCCAGGATTGGGGGCTCTCCGCCAAAAGGATTGAGCTGCTGGAGGCTGCCTTTTTCTGTCTGAAACAGCGGTTCAAGAACAGAAAGGCCGCCCATGCCATTCTGATCATGGCCGGCAGCGTGCTGGAGTATGTGAAGCGCAAGGGGGAAAGCACCCCTTCGGAATCCATTGATTTTCTCAAGGAGGCCATGGCCCATATCGTTAATCTCTATGAGGCGGACGAGTTTGATCCGGAAAAGGATGAAAAGCTTTTCAAGGGCCTCTATTTCCGCTTTAACAGCCTGAAAGAAAAAATTAAGGCGGGAAAAACTCAAGGGGCGGCGGAAGCGGCCGGACCTCCCGCCTCCCAGGCCGGCGCCAGGCAGCTGGCGGCGCCGGAGGATGATTTTGATGAAGAGGCGCTGGTACCGGAAAATATCGATCAGTTGCGCCGGAAGGTGCTCAACCTGCAGGAAAGCGAGCTGTCCCTTGACCGTTCCGAGGTGGACCGGCTGGTGCAGGACCTGCAGAATTCGCTGGAGCGGGCCGAATATGTGGGGGAAACCATCAGGCAGCTGTTGACCGAGCTGTTGCAGGTCAGGGCCAAAGCGGCTGTCGGGAAAACTGAACCCGGGATTTATGAGGATGGCCCTGCCGATATGGAGGAGGACCTTGCTGAAGATGGCGCCGCGGATATCGGTGCCGGGGCCCAGCAGCCGATTCCAGCTGGCGAGGACGCCGGATCGGCGCCCGCGCCGGTTGCTGCTGAGGATATTAAAAATTGCCCGGCAACCGAACTGCGCGGCATTACCCTGGCGGGTTCTCCGGCCTTTGTTCAGGAAAATGCCATTTCCCTGGTCCGGGAGGTGCCCAAGGACAGATTGCAGGAGTATCTGCGTAACAGCAATGTGCCGCTCAAGGATTTTGCTGGTTTTTTCAAGCGACTGTCAAAGCAATTCAAGGGATCGCTGGCCGCCATCCCGGATAAGAAACTGAAAAAGCTTACCCTGCCGATCATGGTTCCCACCGGGTATTTGCTGGCGGATGTTCCCGATGAGAATGGCCGGCAGCTGATGTTTGTGACCAATGGCCAGTGGAACGGGGTTATTGTCTGCGCGGAGGTGGCAAAAGAGCCGGTTACCATGGTCAAGTTCAAGAGCGCCAAGAACGGTGATTTTCTGGGAGTCGGGTTTTCCGAGGCCGGCCTTGAGCTGCCCCTGTTGAATGTCGTTTCCATATTGCGGCGGGAAGGATTTCTGACCATGGTATGATAATTTTTGCGGGGATACTGTCATGACACATGAGGAAAGAAGAAAAAATACCAGAGTCGTCTTTCATACAACAGCCACTGTCCACTTTGCCGGCGAGGTCTTTGAGCGGCTTGCCATAGGCGATTTGAGCCTGCGGGGCGTTTATCTCGCGGGGATCTCCGGGCGCCGCCAGGGAGAAAAGTGTGAGGTGGCGCTTTTTCTGACCGGTACCAGCAGCGAATTGAAGCTGAACATGGCCGGCAAAGTGGTGCGCCAGGATGATAAAGGAGTCGGCATTCATTTTGAAGAAATCGATATTGATACGTTTTTTCATTTGAAGAATATCGTTTATTATAATGCCAATGATCCGGACCAGGTGGAAAATGAACTGACGGAGAACATTCCGGAAGGATCCTTTGTCGAATAGCTGGTATTGCAATTGAGGAGTTTGTCATGGCACTTTTACAGCTCACAGTGATTCCGCTTGGAACGGGGACTCCCGGTGTCGGCGAGTATGTGGCCGATATTCAGAGAGCCCTGGAAAAAGAGAAGGTTCGCTTTCAGTTGCACGACATGGGGACGGTGATAGAGGGTGAGGCCGGAGAATTGCTGGCCCTGGTGGCAAGAATTTATGAGCTGCCGTTTCAGAAAGGGGCCAGGCGGGTGGTGACCCAGCTGGTCATCGATGACCGGCGGGACAAAAAGGTCGGCATAGGAGATAAGGTTGATGCGGTGCGCAAAAGACTGTAACGGAGGCCTGCCCGGTTCTCCGTCATGAGAAAGAAAAAGCCCTTGCAAAAACTTCCCTTCATTGTCCTGATGTTTTTTCTCATCCTCTTCCTGGCCGGCGTGATCAGCGGGGAACCTTCGCGGGTCCTTGAGCAGTCCTGGCAGATCTGTCTGAGCTGCATAGGGATCGGCTGACATGGAACTGGCACGAAAGTGGGTGCAGCTGGTCATCGCCATGCTGACCAATGGCTACTGGGGATTTCCCGTCACCAAGACCATCTACCAGGGGCCGCTCAAGGTGGTCTGTTCCCCGGGGTTGAACTGTTACTCCTGCCCGGCCGCCACCACCTATTGTCCTCTGGGCGCCCTGCAGCAGTTGATGATGACCCTGCGCTTCAACCTGGAAAACGCCCAGTATTTCCTGGGCTGGTATGTGCTGGGCTGCATCGGCGTGGTGGGGGCCTTTCTCGGCCGGCTGGTCTGCGGCTGGGCCTGCCCTTTCGGTTTTTTCCAGGAGCTGCTCCATAAGATACCCTCGCGCAAGTTTGCCGTGCCCCGGCCATTGCGCTATATCAAATTCGGCCTGTTGCTCTTCTTTGTGTTCCTCCTGCCGCTCTTGGTCGTCAATGATTTTGGCCTGGGCAACCCGTGGTTCTGCAAGTATATCTGTCCGGCCGGCACCCTTGAGGCCGGGCTGCCTTTGCTCTGGCTGCAGCCGGATCTCCGGAAGACGGTCGGCCTGCTCTTTTATAACAAGCTGGCGATCCTGGTCTTTTTTATGGGCTGGAGTGTAGTGGCCAGCCGGCCGTTCTGCCGGGTGGCCTGCCCGCTGGGGGCATTTTATGCGCTGTTCACCCGCGTCCGTCTGGTGAAGCTGCAGCTGGATCAGGAAAAGTGCACCAGATGCGAAGCCTGCCATCATGTCTGCCCCATGGGGGTCAAGTTTAATGAGTCGCCGGACGATTTTGAATGTATCACCTGTCTTGCCTGCATGGACCGGGCCTGTAAATTTGACGCGATATCGCTGACCGTGGGGGGCATCCCCTTGCGGGCCGGCGATGTACGCAAACCTGTGGCAACGAAAATCCCATAAGCCGGCTGGCAGGAGTGGACAAGAAAATGAAACGGATTGCGCTGACAATACTGCTTCTCCTGGGCTGGATCGCGACGGCGCAGGCAAACATGGTCAGTATTGCCGGGGAGATGGTCAACATGCGCTCCGGTCCGGGCGATCATTACGAGGTATTGTGGGAGCTGGGCAAGGGTTACCCCTTACAGGTTATCGCGGAGCAGGGCGATTGGCTGCAGGTAGTGGATTATGAGGATGACACCGGCTGGGTACAGAGAAATCAGGTCGCTGACAAGGCCTATATGGTGGTGAAAATCAAAGCCGTCAACATCCGCAGCGGGCCAGGGGAAAATTACCGCATTGTCCGCCAGGCCCTGCAGGGAGTGGTATTCCGGACCGTGGGCACTAAGGGTGACTGGGTCAAGGTCAGACATGAGGAGGAAGATGTCACCGGCTGGATGCTGCGGAGTCTGCTGTGGGGCTGGTAGCTTTTTGCTTGGCAGGCCTTTGCCCTCTCAGGAAGACTCTTTCTTCCAGATGATGTGCGGCTGGTTTTTGAAAAAAAGCAGGCCGCCCTGGACCGGCTGATAGGTCAGGGCAAAATGGTAGGTGATGTCCTGGGCGTCCTTGCTTTCAATGGCCAGGGATGTCTCTTTCGCCGTTGCTGTCGTGCTAATGTTGGTAATGAAATATTCCGACACGGTGGTCGGGCTGGTGGCAAAAATCAGTGATACGTCACTGATTTCAAGATATCTCTCCTGGTAACCGGGGGCGGAGGAAATCCAGCGGCCGACAAGATAGCCCGGAACTTCCCACCTGGTAATCTCTTTTCTGGTAACCCAGAAAAGAAATATCGCGATGCATAGTCCGGCAATGACAGTGACCAGCAGGCCTGTCCTGCCGGGTTTCCTGGCGATTATTTCCTTTTTCTTTTTCCTTCCCGTAGACTTCACTGCCCGCCACCTCAGATATGCATGCTGCGGGTTGCTAAAATGCCGAGAAAGGCCTCCACCACCTGGGGATCAAACTGGCGGCCCGCTTCGTTTTTCAGCAGGGTGATCACCTTGTCTTCAATCCAGCCCTGCCGGTACGGTCTGCTGGATATGAGGGCGTCGTAGACATCGGCAACAGCAAGAATGCGGGCATTGATGTCAATGGCCTGGCCGGCCAGGCCGGAGGGATAGCCTTTGCCGTCATATCGTTCGTGATGCTGGATGACCATGGGGATAATATCGGCATAGGCCTTGATCGGTTCAAGAATTTTGGCGCCAATGGCGGAATGGTCCTTGACTTTGGCGTATTCTTCATCGGTGAGTTTGCCAGGTTTATCCAGGATGGCCAGCGGAATGCCGATCTTGCCGATGTCGTGCAGGAGCCCGCCCCTGAACAGGGTTTCCACCTGTCTGTCCGCCCAGCCCATGGCCCTGGCGATTTTCACCGCCATTTCCGCCACCCGTTCCGAGTGACCGGAGGTCCAGGAGGATTTGGCGTCAACGGTGCGGGCCAGGGCCTCGATGGTGCCCAGGGTGAGATGCTCCATGTCTTCAATCAGCCGGGCGTTGGACAGGGCAACGGCCAGCTGGTCGGCCAGGTGGCGGGCCTGCTGCAGTTTTTCCTCCTCAACCGCGCACTGCTGCCTGCTGCCCAGGGTGATAAACCCGGCCAGGCGGCTTTTCAGAAAGACCGGCAGCAGCAGAAAGGCATGAAGGCCTTTTTCGCTGAAAACCGCAAGATGCTCCGGGGTGGCCCGGGGATTATCACATAAAAGATACTGGGGATTTTTTGTTAACAGCTCCGTGTCAGCCGCGGAAATTTTTATGGTTTCCATGGCGGGTTTCTTCTGCTGAGCGCCCTGCAGGGAGAAAAGCTGGGCGGTATTTTCCTGCAAGGGGTTTATCAGGCTGAAGGCAATCAGGTCGCAGCCGAAAAAATCATACATGCTGGTCAGGGCCGTATTGATGATTTTGCCGCTGTCAAGCGAGGAGAGGATGGCCCGGTCAATCTCGGCCCTGGTGCCCATGGCCTTGAATTGCTGGTCAAGCTGCCTGGTCATGTTGTTAAAGGATGAGGCCAGTTCCTGAAATTCATCCCCGCTGTTGACGGAAACCCTGGTGCTGAAATCGCGTCCGGCTACTTTCCTGGTGCCTTCCTTGAGGACTTCCACCGGGGCCAGGGTCCGCCTGATAAAGATCAGGCTGAGCAGCAGGACAATCCACAGCGAGAGGAGCACCACCAGGGGGAAGATTTTTCTGAAATGGGCAAGAGGTGCGAGCACCTCGGTTGTTGCCTGGCCGAGCACCACCGTCCAGGGCTGGGCAAAAAATTTGGATTTGAGAAAGATGGGCCAGTAGCTGGCAAGATAGTTCGCATTGTCATGTTGATATTCGAACTGGCGGACCACCGCCCCCTCCTGACGCAGCGCCACCTTGCGGGCCAGGTTTTCCGGGACAGGGTGGGAGTTGACCAGCACTTTCTTGGTCATATCGAGGACAAAAAGCTCGGTCTGCGAGGGCAGGAAGTTCTCAAAACCCAGCCCCCAGACATAGGAAGGGATAATCTCACCATAGAGAAAAAACTCGCCAGGCGCGCCCGCATGAACCGGTTTTATGATGAAAAGCCGGGCCGGCTGGTGCGGGAGAGGATGGGCGACGATGACGGTTTTCCCTTTGTGGAGGGCGTCGGTTTCCGCCGGGTCTAATGCCGGCGGGTCGCTCAGCTGGCCGACAATGTTGATCACGGGCTGGCCGGCGCGGTGCTCGCTGATGGCGGCAAAGCGCTGTTGCAGGCGGTCATGGAAATGTTCGGTGGTGTTGCTTGTTGTGCTTGCCATCAGGGCATGGGCAGCCATGACCTCCAGGTCCGTATCAAGCAGCATGAGACGTTCGTAAACGGACATGCCATAGGATTTGGTCTGTTCCTGCAGCCTTTTGTGGCTTTGCACCTCAAGCTGCCTGATGACCTGGTTAAAGGAAAGGATGGTCAGCGCAATCATGGGAAGCAGGGCGCAGCAGATAAATAACAGAAAAAACCGGCGGGCTACTTTGCTGCGCAGAAAACCAGAGGCAAAATTCATTTTTTTCTCCTGAACGGTGATATCCGAAAAAAGCTCACGCAGGGGCGGCAGGTGCTGCTAATATCCTGAAACAAGTCCTAAATATTGTCCGTCATTGGCCCGGACAATGTCGTCCCGGCTGTTTTTGGAGGTAAAAGGCGAGGCGGTTTTGCCGTCTTTGCCCACACTGTAAAGATCAAAATCCGAGTTGACCGGCACCATGAAGTGGTCCTTGCGCAACTTGCCGGGCGGCGAGCCCTCCACCGGCAGATAACGATAGGGATTGCCCCAGGCGTCTTTCATGTCGTCCAGGCCGATCTCGGCCAGATTCTGTGGATAGCGGCCATAAGTATCATGAAAAATGTTGATCTCCTTTTCCAGCATGCGGATGTCGATCAGGACCTTCTTCACCTTCACCATTTCTATATAGGAGGTAAAATAAGGCATGGCGATGGCTGTCAGCGTTCCCATAATGGCAATGGCGATTAAGATTTCAATGAGGGTAAAACCGGCGGTTGCGGTCTTAGATTTATTGCCGTCCGGATGCAAGGCGGCGCTGCTTTTGCGGCACAGCAGCCTGGTGAAGAAGGCAATGGGAGATTTCATAAGCGGTGATGTCGTATCCGGCCAGACGGCTGTGGGTAAGTGATGAGCACGCAAACATATGTTAAATTCTATCAAAACAATTGCATGAAAGTAAAGAGTTAGTGCAGTGAATACGCGAAGGCGGCAGGGACTTTTCCTGGTAATTTTATGCAGTTGTTTGTCCGGCTGAAGAAAGGGCTGGATCTATTCTTGCGCAGGAGTGCGTCGATATTGTTGCAGATTTACTGGCTGGCCGGAAATGATGCAGGAAGGCTGAAAAATTTTTATGGTGCCTGTAACGGCAAGGGGCGCATAAAAAAGACCCTTTCTGTGACAGAATCAGGTCTCAAGTGTGGCGGAGAGAGAGGGATTCGAACCCTCGGTAGAGCTTTTGACCCTACACTCGCTTAGCAGGCGAGCACCATCGGCCTCTCGGTCATCTCTCCGTAATCAGCAGCTTGGAATGGCGGAGGAAGTAGGATTCGAACCCACGGAACTTTCGTTCAACGGTTTTCAAGACCGCCGCCTTAAACCACTCGGCCATTCCTCCACGTTATTTGCCCCGTTATTTACCATTTCAACATTTTCATGTCAATGTTAGAAGTTCCTTTGCCGAGCAATGAAAGGAAAATTCTGCCCCGGAATCTTTGGTGTTTTTCCACAGCGGCCGCAGGTGGGGGGAAAGGGGGTACGCTTTTTATAAGCCAGGAATCGCCGCCAGGGCATCGTGTAATTTTTCCACGGGAAAGACGGTGAGCCCGGCAAATTTTTCCTGCGGGGCGTTTGCCTTGGGAATGATGGCCCGGCGAAAGCCGTGCTTGGCTGCTTCCTTGAGCCGCTCCTGGCCGTTGGGCACCGGCCGTATTTCTCCGGCCAGACCGATTTCGCCGAAGATGATCAGATCAGTCGGCAGCGGCTTGTCCTGCAGGCTTGAGGTGATTGCCAGGACAATGGCCAGATCCGCCCCTGTTTCATTGATCTTGACCCCTCCCACCACATTGACGAAGACATCCTGATTGAAGGTGCTGATGCCGCCATGCCGATGGAGTACGGCCAGGAGCATGACGAGCCGGTTCTGGTCAATACCCACCGTGATCCGGCGGGAGTTTTCCGCATGGCTTTCATCAACCAGGGCCTGCACCTCAACCAGCAGGGGGCGGCTGCCCTCCCAGATGACCATGACGGCGCTGCCCGGCATGGGTTCGGCGAGGCGGCTGAGAAAGATGGCCGAGGGATTGCTGATTTCTTTCAAGCCGCTTTCCGTCATGGCAAAGACGCCCAGTTCGTTTACCGCGCCATAGCGGTTCTTGACAGCCCGCATGACGCGGTAGCGGCTGTCGCTGTTCCCTTCAAAATAGCAGACCACATCGATGATATGCTCAAGCACGCGGGGGCCGGCAAGATCTCCTGATTTGGTGACATGACCGACCAGAAAAATGGCCAGATCGTGGTGCTTGGCAAAATGGGTGAGCTGGGCGGCGGATTCGCGCACCTGGGACACGCTGCCCGGGGCGGAAGAGATGGTGGCGGTATGCATGGTCTGGATCGAATCGATCACCATGACCTGCGGTTGTTGCTGGTAGGCGGTGGCGCAGATATTTTCCACCTCTGTCTCCGCCATGAGCAGCAGATGCTGGCTCGGCAGACGGAGCCTTTTAGCCCGCATGGCAATCTGCTGGGGCGATTCTTCGCCGGTGACATACAGCACCTTCATTTCTTCGCTGAGTCGGCAGCAGACCTGCAAAAGGCAGGTGCTTTTGCCGACACCGGGATCGCCACCCACCAGCACCACCGATCCCCGGACCAGACCGCCGCCCAGCACCCGGTCAAATTCGGACATGCCGGTACTGATTCTTGGTGTGCTGGTGAGAGCGACCTGGGAGATCGGCTGCACGGCGGAGATTTCCCCGCTGTAGCCATGGTAAGGGGAGGATGCGGGAGCCTGTTTCTGCTCCTTGACGGAGTTCCACTCCAGGCAGTCAGGGCATTGACCAGCCCATTTACGGAAGGTTGCGCCGCAGTTTTCACAGGCAAAGAGGGTTTTTGCTTTGCCTTCTTTCATTTAATTTTCTTTAGTTCTTTTTCCAATTCGTTTAACTTTTTTTTGTAATAGCGCAGGCATTTGCTGATGTAGCGGCCGCGCTGCCAGGTGGAATCAAGGTTTGTCCGTTCCACCGGGGCGTCTTTGCAGGCAAGGAGGTGCAGCGCGGGGGACAGCCGTTTGTTGCTCAGGCAGGCGATTTTGCTTTCATAGTAGAGCTTGTAGGTCTGGATCCGGGCCAGTTCTCTACTCTTTTCTATTTTGGTTTGCGCTGTTGGTTCGTTCATAGGGTCACCATATCTCACCATATAAAGAATGCAAAAAAAAAGCCAACGCTTTATTGGCCCTTTGCCGCGGGTATTCCGGGAAAATGGACAGGCTGAATTCGCTTTTCCTGTTTTCCGAAAAAACGGCAGGAAAAGGCAGAAAAATGGGGAAAAGTTGTTGATTGAACAGGAGGAGTTGGCTGGGCAACATGCCGGAATTATATATGTTTTACAATAACTGGTGTTGGTGGTCCGGAAATTGCTAAATTATATGAGCAAGTTCATTCATGCCATGCAAGGGAGGACCATTATGACACCTCGACAGGCAATTAGAGTTCTGATGCTGAGCCCCATCTACTTCCGGCTTGATGTTGCGGCAAGAAGGAAACTTGTCAATGAGTTTTGCGCCTTGTATGATGGGCTTGCCAGATAAGGCAATCCGGGCTGATCAGCCTGTTATCATGCGCTCGGCAAAGCCGATGATCGGCATGAGCACCTTCTGCAGGAAGCCGGTATAGAAGAGGGCCAGCAGGATGAGAAAGCCGAATGGTTCGAGCCGGGCAAAGGAGGCCGCCTGGCGGGGCGGCAGGATGCCCATCAGAACCTTGCTGCCGTCCAGGGGTGGAATAGGCAGCAGATTAAAAACCGCCAGTACGATATTGATCCAGATACTCGCCCCCACCATCTGAAAGAGGGGGACAAGAATGGCCTTGGGGATAAAGGCCGCCAAGAGTCCAAGCAGTTGCGCCACCAGGCTGCTCGC
The DNA here is from genome assembly GCA_003605035.1 of Desulfurivibrio sp. Classification (GTDB taxonomy): domain Bacteria; phylum Desulfobacterota; class Desulfobulbia; order Desulfobulbales; family SURF-16; genus SURF-16. The sequence goes on along the minus strand of QZKJ01000004.1, from coordinate 46,291 downwards.
CATAGCAGTCATCAGATTTGCCGCTGGCCCGGCCAGCGCGACCCATATCATATCTTTCAAGGGATTTTTGAAGTAACGCGGATTGACCGGCACCGGTTTGGCCCAGCCTATTTTCATGATGATAAAGGCAAGCACGCCTAGGGGATCCAGGTGTTTCAGCGGATTCAAGGTCAGGCGTCCCAGGTTGCTTGCGGTAGGATCACCCAGGCGGTACGCCACCAGCCCATGACAGTACTCATGGATGGTGAGCGCGAAAAGAAAGGGTGGCGCAAGGATGATGATCTGTTGCATGAGGTTCATTTGGAGCCCTTATTTTTCTCTGGCAGAGGGTATTCTCTCTCAAGAAACCTGCACTCGTCCTCCCTGGTGTGCAGCTCCCCGTTCAGTTTATTTTCCAGCAGGTGATTCAGCATGGTCTGGAATTGCGGTCCTGGCCGGTATCCCAGCTTTTTCAGGTCCTCGCCGCGCAGGGAGGTGCGCATGTTGCGCAGTTGGGTTACATACAGGGAGACAGCCTGCTTTCCCATTTTGTTCCGGCAGAGGGCCATGACAAACAGCAGCCCCTCGTGGGTTAACCCCTTGAGGAGCCAGTAGATTTCACTGGGGCACAGGTGGGCGCGGCGTTCCAGGATGCGGACGATCCGTTTTGCCTCAATCTTTTCCTTGATGAGAATCTGGGTGTATCGCTCCGGCACCTCGAATTTCCTGCAGAAGGAGAGCATGGCCCTGGTCTGGATGCGGGACATCAGGGCCAGCAGGTAGACAATCCACGGTTGGCAGCTTTCGGAGAGATAGAGGAGTTTGTGCCAGGAAACGGCGCGCTGGGTCTCCTCCAGGATTTGCATCAGGCGCGGATCGAGGATCAGGGAGTGATGCAGGAATTTCAGCAGGTCGAACTGGTCCATGCGCTGGATGGCTGGCAGGGGATTATGCTCGGAAAGAATCAGCTGGATCTCGTGGAAATAGCGGCGGCCCAGTTTCTGGTCAAACAGATTCATTTTCACCGCATTCTTCAGCTGCCTTTCCGTTAAACTGCCCAGGGTGAAACCCATGCGCTGCTCCAGGCGAATGGCCCGGAAGATCCGGGTCGGGTCTTCAACAAAACTCAGGTTGTGGATGATGCGGATCCGTCTGTCCTTCAAATCGTTCTGGCAGTTGAAGAAGTCAACTAGGATGCCGAATTTGCCGGGATTTAAGTGGATCGCCATGGCATTGATGGTGAAATCGCGGCGGAAGAGATCCAGCTTGATGGAGCTCAGCTCAACCGTCGGCATGGCGGCCGGGTATTCATAGTATTCAAGACGGGCGGTGGCGATATCGACTTTCAGGCCATTGGGCAGCTTCACCATGGCGGTGTTGAATTTGACATGGGTGCGCACAATGCCGCCCACTGCCTGGGCCAGTTTCTTGGCAAAGATGATGCCGTCGCCTTCGATGACGATATCCAGGTCATGATTTTCAACATGCAGCAGCAGATCGCGGACAAAACCTCCCACCGCATAGGCGGTGAAATGGTTCTCCCGGGCCACCTCGCCGATAGTCTGCAGCAGAATGAGGGTGTCCCGTTTGAGGGTCTGGGTGAGCAGGTTGGTCAGATTTCTGTTACGTTCCACTGAGGGCTCGCTCTGGGTGGTATTCAGGCTGGGAAGATAGGTCGGATCGTTGACCAGCAGATTGAACAGATCCGTGCGGGTGATCACCCCAACCAGGGTGTCGTTTTCCACAATGGGAATGAAGCGCTGCCGGTGCTCAATGATCAGTTCCTGGATGTCGCCCAGGGTGGCGGAGGGCGGCAGGGTGGCGAATTCCGTGGTCATGAATTCCGTGACCGGCAGGTGCCCCAGATTGTGGTAGATGGCCTTGCTGGCATCCCGCCGGGAAAAAAGACCCAGCATCCTGCCGTCCTTCATGATGGGCAGCATGGTGATGCCGTAACGGATGAGTATATCGTAGGCGTCCATGGTGGTCAGCTCGGCGCCTGCGGAAATAATGGGCGAGGACATCAGCTCCCAGGCCTTGCTCTCGGGCCGTACATGCTTGTGCAGCAAACGGATCAGTTTTTCTTCCGCCTCGATCAGGGTCATGTCGTTAATCGTTGCCGCCGCCGCCGAGGCATGCCCGCCGCCGTTGAACTCCATGGCGATCTTGCCCACGTTGACCTCGGGGATTCTGCTTCTGGCAATGAGATAGATCCGTTCTCCCATGCTGGCCAGGGCAAAGATGACGTTGAGATTTTCCATGCTCATGAACTGGCGGACGATCAGGGAAAATTCATCAACATACTTTTTGCAGGCGATGCGGGTGACGGTGATGGGGATGGACTGGATCGTATAGGTGGTGGACGACTTGATCAGTTCATGCAGCAGGGAGATATCGTAGCTGGTCAGTTCATGGACAATATGCTGCGTAACGGTATGCAGCTCGGCTCCGCATTCGAGCAGCCAGGCCATGGCGAGCAGGTCGGCCGGGGTGGTGGTGCTGAAGGTGAAGGAGCCGGTGTCTTCATGCACCGCCATGGCCAGCAGGGTGGCTTCCTCCTTGCTGATGGAGATGCCCCGCTGCTGAAAGATTTCGATGAAGACGGTCGCGGTGGAGCCTACCGGCCGCACCACCTCCACGTCGCCTTTCATGTCGCCGGGAGCGTCGGGATGGTGGTCGTAAAGATGGACCTGGATGCCGGGATTGTCCAGGCATTTGGCAAAGTTGCCGATGCGTGAGGCCTGTCTGGTATCGACCACGATCAATCTGCTTACCTTTTCCAGATCAATGTTTTTCAGGCGCTGGAATTCATAAATCATCAGCGACTGGACAAAAAATTTGCGCAGGTTTCTTTCCTGTGAACCGGAAAAGGCCAGGATTGCCTCGGGGTAGAGTTTTTTCGCGGCAACCATTGAGGCCATGCTGTCGAAATCGGCATTTAAATGAGTGGTGATGACTTCCATCGGCAGTTAAGCTCCCTTGCAGGCATAATGCTTGATGTCAGCTGGAAAGTAAAGAGGCATGTTGGCGGATCTGCCGTCACTTTTTCCTGGTGCTGCGCGGATGGAATCGCTGATGGATGGCTTTGAGCCGGCTGCTGTCCACATGGGTGTATATCTGGGTGGTGGAGATGTCGGCATGGCCGAGCATGAGCTGCACTGATCTGAGATCGGCGCCATGGGCCAGCAGATGGGTGGCAAAGGAGTGGCGCAGCATGTGGGGGCTGATTTTTTTGGCGATGCCGGATTTATAGGCGGTTTCCTGGATGATCTGCCAGAAGCGCAGGCGGGTCATGGTGGTGCCCCGGCTGGTGATAAACAGGGCGCGGCTTTTTCTGGCGCCCAGCAGTCTGGCCCTGCTGTGCTGCAGGTAGAAAACCAGCTTCTCCTTGGCCTCCTCGCCAAAGGGGACCAGCCTCTCCTTGCTGCCCTTGCCGATCACCCGGACAAAGCCCGCGTTCAGGTTGAGCGCCATGAAGGGCAGATTGACCAGTTCGGAAACCCGCAGGCCGGTCGCGTAAAGCAGATGGAGCATGGCCGTGTTGCGGATGGTAAGAGGGGTTTTGTCGCCCTGGCCGGCCAGCAGCTGATCCACCTCGGCCACCGACAGGTCTTCGGGCAGAGTGCGGCTGCTTTTGGGGATTTCCAGGATGCTGGTCGGATCGTGCTCGATGATTTTTTCAGCCAGCAGAAAACGGTAAAAGCTTCTGAGGCAGGAAAGGCGTCTGGCATTACTGCGGTTTGCCAGCCCTTTTTTTTTGCTGGCGGAGAAATAGTCCCTGATCTGGGCAGGGCTGGTTTGCGGCAGGGGAGTCTTGCTTTCGGCAAGAAAGGCGAGAAATGATTCGAGATCAGCCTGGTAGGAGCGGATCGTGTTGTCGGCAAGTCTTTTTTCGGCGGCCAGATAATGAAGAAACAGGTCCTGGCAGCGATGCAGTTCAGCAGGGAGGATGCTGCCAGGAGACCTGTTCTGATAAAGAGGCGCAGAGGGCGAGGGAGGTGGAGAAGTTCCCCGTTTTCTTATCATCCGAGGAGTGCGGGAATTATCCTTCCCGCTCGATGCGGTACATGACCTTGCGGAGCTTGCGTTTTGCTTCCGCTTGTTTGCGGCGTTTTCTCACGCTGGGTTTTTCGTAATGCTCGCGGCGTTTCAGCTCTTTTTTGATGCCGTCAAGCTGCAGTTTTTTCTTCAGCTGACGAATGGCGTATTCGATGTCTCCTCGTACCTCAACCTCGATCATGGTAACTCCGAAAAAATGAATTTGTTAAATTATTCTATGTGGCGCAGAAGTATCTGCCTTTTACATTCCGTAAAAAACAAAAATTTATAATCTAACTTCGCCTGCTTTGTCAATCGTTTTTTAAGGGTCATGCGGCGGGAAAGATCTTTCCCGGATTGAGGATATTGTTCGGGTCAAAAAAATTCTTGATGCCCCGCATGACCGCCAGGCTTGCCGCATCAAGCTCCAGGGGCAGAAACGCCGCCTTGGTGATGCCGATGCCATGCTCGCCGGAAAGGGTGCCGCCCAGCCTGATCACCCGCTCAAGCAGGGCTCTGGTGGCCATTTCGGCATGGCTGACCTGCCGGGACTGGCTTTTGTCCAGCATGATGTTGACATGGATATTGCCGTCCCCGGCGTGGCCGAAGGTGAAAATCGTCAAATCGTGTTCCGCGGCCAGGCTTTCCACAAACAAAACCAGTTCCGGAATCCTGCTGCGGGGCACCACCACGTCTTCGCTGATCTTGTGCGGCTGCAAGGAAAAGGCGGCTGGGGAGACGGCGCGGCGGGCGGTCCACAGGGCGTCGATCTCCGCGGCCTGGTCGGCCTGCCGCACGGCCAGCAGGTCGCTTCTGGCGGCGAGAAACTCCTGCAGGGCCGCCGCCTGGATGCCGACCCCGGGGGCATCGCCATCCACCTCGAGCAGCAGCAGAGCCTCCGTCCCCTCGGGCAAGGCAAAGGGCAGCTTGTCCCGGACGATCCGGATGGCCGTGCGATCCATGTACTCGAGGGTGCAGGGGCGATGTCTGGTCAGGATCTCGGCTACCAGCGTGGCGGCCTGGCTGATGCTGCTGCACAGGATGAGGAAGGTCTTTTTGGCGCCGGGATGGGGGATGAGTCGCACCGTTATCCGGGTGATAATGCCCAGGGTGCCCTCTGAGCCGATAAACAGCCGGGTGAGGTCGTAGCCCACTACCCCCTTGGCGGTTCTGACGCCGGTTTGAACAATGCGGCCGTCGGGCAGCACGACCTCCAGGCCCAGCACATAATCACGGGTCACCCCGTATTTCACCGCGCTGGGACCGCCGGCGCATTCGGCGACATTGCCCCCCATGGTGCAGAATTTCAGGCTGGCCGGATCAGGGGGGTAATAGAGCCCTCTCTTTGCCACGGTTTTGCGCAGGTCGCCGGTGATGACGCCCGGCTCAACCACGGCTATCTGGTTGGCTTCGTCGATCTCCAGTATCCGGTTGAGCCGGCTCAAGGAGAGAACCACGCCGCCGGCAACCGGCAAGGACCCGCCGGTCATGCCGCTGCCGGCTCCCCGCGGCACCACGGGAAACAGCGCGGCGTTGGCCAGGCGCATGATGGCGCTTATCTCTTCGGCGTCCGCGGGAAAGGCTACGGCTTCCGGCGGAAACTCCCGGCCGGTGCCGTCATAGGAGTAGCAGAGCAGCTCTTCCGGGGCGGTGGTCAAATAGTCTTTGCCGACGATGCGTTGCAGTTGTTTGACAATTTCACGTTTCATCACCTTGCTAATGTATTGTGGAAAATGTAATATGCAAGCCCAAACAGGATCACTATTAAGAAATGAGGACGATTATGACGACGAGATTGCGGGTTGCCCTGCTGGCCGGCGGCAAATCCGGCGAACGTGAAGTTTCCCTGGCCGGCGCACGGGGTGTGCTGGCTGCTCTTGATAAGCAGAAATATGATGTGCGTCAGTATGACCCGGCCAGTGACCTGGCCAGGCTGGCGGCGGATGCGGCTGGTCTTGACATGGCCTTTATCCTCCTGCATGGCCCCTTTGGCGAGGATGGCACCATGCAGGGTTTTCTCGATCTGCTGGGGCTGCCCTATCAGGGGTCCGGGGTGCTGGGCAGCGCCCTGGCCATGAATAAAAATCTGGCTAAAATTCACTACAAACAGGCGGGCTTGCGGGTGGCGGAGTGGCGGATGGCCTCGCCCGGGGATATCGAGCGGCCGGAAAATCTGTCAGCGCCGCTGCGTTTCCCGCTGGTGGTGAAACCAGTGGGGCAGGGGTCCAGCCTCGGCATGAGCATCGCCCGAGATAATGGGGAGCTTGCCGCAGGGCTTGGGCGGGCCTTTGGCTATGACCGCGAGGTTATGGTGGAGGAATTTATCCGCGGCCGGGAAATCACCGGCGGGGTGCTCGGCAATGATGACCTGCAGGCCCTGCCGCTGGTTGAGATCATTCCCGGCAAGGAGTATGCGTTTTTTGATTATGAGGCCAAGTACAAGGCCGGCGCCACCAGGGAGATCTGTCCCGCTGATTTTCCCGAAGAAATAACCCGCCAGGCCCAGGATTATGCCGTGCGAGCCCATGGCGCCTTGCATCTGCGGGGTTACAGCCGGACCGATATGATCGTGTCGGAGGGGGGGGAAGTATATGTTATTGAAACAAATACCATCCCGGGGATGACGCCAACCAGTCTGCTGCCTCAGGCTGCGCAGGCGGTGGGTTACAGCTTTTCTGAACTCCTTGACCTGCTGATCGGGCTGGCGCTGGAACGGCAATAGGTTACTGCGCCTCGTTGAGGGCCTGGCTGTCGATGCGGGAGGGTTTGATGGTGTAGCCGGTCACCAGCATGCCCAGCGGGGTGCAGGCATAATGCCATTCAATGTCTTCACTGGGGTAGACCCACACCCCTTTTGCTGTCGTCCCATCCGCTTCCGGGCTTTTCACCCATATCTGGCCGTTTTCTCGGGTAAACATGGCTTGCACCTCTTTGCCTAGGTTTGTTGGTGTTGTGCAGGGGGTAAAAGCAATAAGGGTGCCACTTTGCTGTTCCGCCCTGTATGCTGGCGGCTGTTTTTGGCTAACTTATTGATATGATGCCATTTGCTCTGACTGCTTCTGGCCTGCTCCTACTGGCTGCCGCATTCCCGTGGCAGGAATTGCTGGGTGATATGCCCAAAAACAGCTGAGGATTTCGCCAATGAGTGGGGGATGCCGGTGGATTTGTCAGATAGTCGGGGTGGGGCATGCCGGGGTTTGGTGCGGGGAATAAAAAAGGCGGAGCCGGGTGGCTCCGCCAGGGGAAAGAAGAGATGGTGGGGGTATTTTATGCTTTTCTGAACCTGCGACGCTGCCAGGCGGCCAGGCCGGTGATGCCGGTACCGAAGAGCAGCATGGTCGCCGGCTCGGGCACCGGGGCGGCAGCGTGTCCATCAATAACGTCATTGCCGCACGACATGGTCCAGTGGGCGTCCAGGCCATCGAAATCGCCGATTGACGTGATGTCAAAGGAAACGATGCGCCAATAGGAATCAAGTGTGCCGTCGTAGCCGGCTGATGTGGCACCAGAGCTTATCAGGCTGCCGCCATCCATGGCAAAGGGGGTTGCGGCGGTGAAGTAGATACTGTTATTCCATTGCGAGACCGCATAGAGGCCGGCTGCATCTTTGCCGTCGCTTGCTGCCAGGTCGGCATCAACCAAACGGTCGTAATAGTCTTTGGTGAGCAGGCCGAAATCAAAGGCATACTCATAGACGGATTTGTTGTTGTCAAAGGAGAGCGCCAGGTCGCCGGCATAATATGTTTTGCCGCTGTAGTAAACACTGCCGTCAATCAGGTCGAAGCCTGACTGCAGTCCGATGGAAAGAGTAGTGCCGGACAGTTTGTAGTAAAGGTACTCGGCATCGAAATCCTGGCCGCCATAGCCGGGATTGACATAGCCGCTTGCGCCGACGTAATCTTCGGATGCAATCTGGGTCCAGCCTGCGTCAAAAACGGTGGTGATGGGGGCGGCATTTGCCGGCTGGCAGGCTGCGCCTGCTATTATCAGGGCAACAATGGCTTGACCTGCGTATTTTTTTAAAATCATGAACCTTGTCCTTTTCATTTTTCACTCCTTTGCTTCATGCTCCGGCAAATCATCAAGCAGTCTGGTTTCCCGGGGATCCCTCATTATCCCGCTGTAACGTGTCTTGATACATAAGCATTGTTCGTGCCAGATGATACGAGTGAGACATTTTGCCGCGTTATCGCTTGGTTGCCGCTTTTTGTCAGTGGAGGGCGAGAGGAAGCAGTTGTGAGGTTTTCAGGTTTGTGGAGGAATGATTCCGGGATGCCGGAAAGGGAGAAAATAAGGGCTGCCGCGGGCTGTCAGGAGAGCGTTCCCGCTTACCCTTTTGCGGCGGGCAGACGGGAACGCGATGCTGTTTGGTTTAATCAGGCGAAGTGGTTGGTAAAATAGGGGGCAAGCACGGCCGGGAGTTTGATGGTGCCGTCCTGCTGCTGGTAATTCTCATAGATGGCGGCCAGGGTGCGGCCTACCGCCAGGCCGCTGCCGTTTAAGGTATGGACGAGCGCGCTTTTTTTCTCGCCCTTGGGGCGGTAGCGGATGCCGCCCCTTCTGGCCTGGAAATCGAGGAAATTGCTGCAGGACGAGATTTCCCGGTACCTGTCCTGGGCCGGCATCCATACCTCGATGTCATAGGTTTTGGTGGCGGAAAAGCCCAGATCGCCGGTGCAGAGCACCACCACTCTGTAAGGGAGTTGTAAGAGCTGCAGAACTTCCTCGGCATCGCTGAGCAGGGATTCAAGTTCGGCCTCGGAGGTCTCGGGGGTGGTGAATTTGACCAGTTCCACCTTGTCGAACTGGTGCTGGCGGATGAGGCCCTTGGTATCCTTACCGTAAGAGCCGGCTTCCGAGCGGAAACAGGGGGTGTAGGCGCAGTATTTGATGGGCAGTTGGTCAGCGGCCAGGGTTTCGTCCCGGTGGATGTTGGTAACCGGCACCTCGGCGGTGGGAATCAGATAGAGATCCCAGCCTCTGGCGTTAAAGAGGTCTTCCTCGAATTTCGGCAGCTGGCCGGTGGCGGTCATGGTGGCGCTGTTGACCAGAAAGGGCGGCAGCACCTCCTGGTAGCCGTGCTTCTGGGTATGCAGGTCCAGCATGAAGTTGATCAGGGCGCGCTCAAGCCGGGAGGCAAAACCTTTCAGCAGGGCGAAACGGGCTCCCGAAATTTTCGCGGCCCGTTTGAAGTCCATGGTGCCGTCCGCTTCGCCAAGCTCCCAGTGGGCCTTGGGCGGAAAGGTAAAAGAGGGGGGCTCCCCCCATTTTTTCACCTCAAGGTTGTCTCCGTCATCCTTGCCGACCGGCAGCGAATCGTGGCAGATGTTGGGGATATCCATGACGATCTGCTGCAGATCCTCCTCAATGGCAGACAGACTCTCCTCAATCACCTTGATCCGCTCGTTCACCCGGCGCATCTCGGCCATCAGCCCTTCCGCGTCGGCCTGCCTTTTTTTCAGATCAGCGATCTCCTGGGAGACGGTCTTGCGGCGGTTGCGCAGGTCCTCAACCTCGGCGAGGAGTTCCCGGCGACTGCGGTCAATGTCGACAAATTCATCAATACGGCTGTTGGTAATGCCGCGGAGTTTCATTTTGTCCTTAACCAGGTCGATATTTTCCCGGATGAAACGGAGTTCCAGCATGGTTTCTTATCCTTTTTTGCTGCTTTTCTTGATGGCCATGGCGGCAAAATCACGGAAAAGCCTGAGGGCCTTGATGCGCTCTTTGTTCAGTTTGGGCCTGCCTGCCTTGCGATCCATGTAGAGCAGGGCGATGGCCTTGTTATTGACGACAATGGGGAAAAGGTAAATGGTTCTGCCTTTGACCAGGTAATGCATGTTTTCCGGAAAAACTCCCGGCGTATCAGCTGTCACGGCAATGTCCTTGCATTGCTTCATGGCCCGCGGGATGACCTGATCCACATTGGCCAGCGGCTGTTCGAAATTGGCAATATCCGCGGCGTCTATGTCGCCTAAGCCGAAGCGCCCGGATAAAACGATTTTTGTGGCCTGAATGCTCATCACGCAGAGAATTACCCGGTCAAAGCCCACCCCCCGGTAGATGGCTTCCAGCAGGTTGGCATAAAATTCATTGAGTTGAAAGGGCCCCATCAGCGTCTCGGCCATTTCCTTGATAAAATCGTTGATGGACTTGTCGCTGGAGGGTAATTCATCCAGTTCCTCAATGTCCGGCCCGGGTTTTTGGGGCTTTTTGGCGGCCTGGGCCTGGTCGGCGGCCGCCGGCTCGCGTTTGGCGGCTTTTTCCAGCCTGCTGTGGATTTTCAGTTTCGACAGGCCGTAGCGGATCGAGTCGGAGATGTCCTGGGAGGCCTCCACCCCTTTGTTCAGCAGGGCCAGGGCCTGTTCCTGATTGATGGAAATGACATCGGCGTAGTGGTTCAGCAGTTCGCTGGTGTCCTCTTCGTTGCATACCAGATCAACGAAGCGGTTGCTGAAATCGGCGAGATTCTGCAGGTATCCTTCAGCGTCGTAGGCGCTCCTTGGTTTGGCCGGATGGGTTTCCATGGAGATGATCACCTTATGGGAGAGATTCCAGAATTTCGCAATCTCCTTCCCCAGCTCGGCAAAGGTGAGATCCTCGAGCAGGGCCCGGGTGGCGTTTTCTTCAGGGATGCCCAGTGCGACATCGCGCTCAATTTTTTTATAGATCTCGGGCAGGTAGATGAAGGAGATAATCCTGCCGAGATGGTGGAGCAGCCCGCAGATGAAAGCCTCTTCAGGCAGCACGTTGAGATTTTTCTCGCCGGCCAGGTCCCTGCAGTGCAGGGCGCTGAGAAAGGAGCGGGTCATCAGTTTGGTGATTCCCTCCTTTTCGACCCCGGATTTGATGAAATCTTCAAAAATTGCGATGGCCGTGGCCAGATCACGCACCGCATCAAAACCGAGAATGGTGACCGCCTTGGAGATGGAGCTGACCGATTGGCCCAGGGAGTAATAGGCGGAATTGACCACCTGCAGGACTTTGTTAGTCAGGGAGTAGTCTTTCAGGATAACCCGCGACAGGTCATAGGAGGCGCTGCGGCTGCTGTGTGCCAGGGAGATGAGCTCCTGCACATGATTCGACATGGCAGGCAGTTCACTCATGTTGATCTTGGCAAAAATTTCAGCTAATTTCCCGGATGGTTTGCCTGGCGTTTCTGTCATTTTATAATCATTTAACTGGTTAAAAAATTATACCCTGCCCCGATAACATGGTATTATACGGGAAAAAAAAAAGAATTGCCACACTATAGGGGCAACATTCTCCGCCGGTATGGGCCTTTCTCCCGGGAAGCCGGAGGCAGCCTGCCGGACCATGGCATCCATACCCTGCGGATGTCGGATGGGTGCCTGTCAGCCGCCCTGATTTCCGCAGAAAAAGAGAACAATGAGCGATTCACCCAAAGCGTTTTTCAAACTTGTAGCAGGTGGAGAAGAACAAACCTGGACCCTGGCCGGAAAAAGCACCTACCGCGTGGGCCGCGGCGAAGGGAGTGATATTCTCCTGCCCTACCCCTGGGTGTCCCGCCAGCATGCCATGATCCAGATGGAGGCCAATTTCAGCCACAATATCGTGGATCTCGGCAGTGCCAACGGCACCTTTGTCAATAACCGGCGCGTCTATACCCCCACCAGATTAAGCAGCAATGACCATGTCAAAATAGGCAGATCGGAGCTGATTTTCCTGCAGGAAAACCGGGCTGTCGAGCAGTCCGGGGATGACACCAGCGCAACCGGCGACGAAACCGTCGCCTTTCTGCAGAAAAACCAGGTGACCATCCTCGTCTGCGATATCCGGCAGTTTACCCCGCTGTCAGAGGAGGTGGGCGCCGGCCCGGTATCGCAGTTGCTGGCCCAGTGGACCAGGAAGGTGGATGGGGTGGTGCAGAAAAACGGCGGCCAGGTTGACAAGTTCATCGGAGATGCGGTGCTTGCCGTGTGGCCCGATGGCGCGGATTTCACCGCCGTGGCCATGGCTTTGCTTTCCGCCCTGGAAATCAGCCTCCTGACGAGCAAGCTCGGCCAGAGTGTGCCGGGCATCAGCCGGGAGTTGAAGATCGGGGCCGCGGTAAACAGCGGTGAAGCGGTGATGGGCAATATCGGGGTTGACGGGCAGCGGGATTTCACCATTGTCGGCGATGTGGTCAATGTGGCCTTCCGGTTGCAGGAGATCACCTCCCGCCAGAAGATAGATGTGATTCTCGGCGAGACCACCTACCTGCAGCTCAAAGATGCCTCGGCATATTTTACCCCCCAGACCTATACGGTCAAAGGCAAGAGCGAATCCCTGCGGACCTATGGTATTTCCTTTGCAAATCTCCGGCAATATCTGTGCAAATGGAAATCTTTGCTGAAAAAATAAGCTCGGAAATGACATTTGCTAAATTGTGTGACATAGTTGGGATAGGGACGATGGATCAGGAAGATGTTTGTCGTCCGCAGGTTGTCTGATTTTAGGGGCCGTTGCGGAATAACCATTATATGTCGAACCATTTGCTTACGGCGCCTTATGCCGTTCAAGGTGCTTCGATCCTGCAGTTATTTTTTTACAACGGCTTACCTGTCGGAAGGGCGGCAGGCGGGAATGTTAATTTTCATTTCGGCGCAGTGGCTGGCCGAGGAGTGTATTATGGCTGTATGGGCAATTAAGCTTCATGACAAGGTTGTTAAGCAGTTTGCCATTGAGGATGGTGAACGTCTGGTGATCGGCAGGAGTTCTGAAGCGGACGTCGTGGTTGATAATACGGCTATTTCCCGCAAGCATACGGCTCTTGAGAAAAGAAGCGGGGTCTATTTCCTGGAGGATCTCGGCAGCCTGAACGGTACCATGGTCAATGGCAAGAAGATCGATTCATGTGTCCAGCTTTTTGATGATGATGTCATTGAAATCGGTAAATTTCTGCTGCTGCCGGCCGAGGCGTTGAAGGATGCCAAATTCGCCTCCCAGAGCGCGCCGCTGGATTATGGCGATGAAACGGTTTTCGTCACCCGGTCGGGCAACAAGTCGACCCCTGCCCAGAAGACCAAGGAAAAGGGGAAAGCCCCTCACCATCTGACGGTAATCCAGGGCGATGGCAGCCCGGCGGAGGTTCCCCTGCTGGGCCGCAGCAGCGTGAAAATCGGCAAGGACATCAACTGCGACCTGCGGGTGACGGGCTGGTTTGTGGCCCAGGCCCAGTGTTACATCATCAACCGTGATAAGAAGTTTTATCTTGTCCCGCAGCGCAGCTGGGTAAAGACCACGGTGAACGGGGATGCGGTGCGACAGGAGCGGGAGCTGCACAAGGGCGATATTATCCAGATCCGCGGGGTCCAGATCCGATTTGAATAACCGCCGCCCCTTTCCCCGCAATGCTCTGCCTTGGCAGCCGGGTCCAGTGGCTTTGCCGCAAGGCTTGCGGCCGGTTAACAACGCTTTTCCCCATGATGCTGAACAGAGCGCAGAAGGTATTTCCTTCTCTCTGCCTTGGTCTATATCTGCCTGGGTTTGTGAAAGATGCTGACCCGTTTTTTAAAAAGAATAAGCAAGGGTTTCCGGGGACAGGAGGCCGCGGGATTCACCCCGCCGGCCGATGCCACCGAAATTGTCTCCGCGCCGCCTGACGCCGGCCTGGCCCACCAGCTGAACTGGCTGCCGGGTGAAGTTGTCCAGGACCGCTACCGCATCGACCGCATCTTCAGCGGCGCCATGGGCAAGGTCTATATTGCCGAACACCTGTCCTGGGGCATCTGGATGGCCATCAAGGCGCCCAAACCCGAGGTGTGGGCGGACCGCGAGGGTCTGCAGCGCATTCTGCGGGAGGCCAACAGCTGGGTCCGTCTCGGTCTGCACCCCAACATCGCCTCCTGCTATTACGTCAAGTCCATTGTCGGCATACCCCATATTTTCATCGAATATGTGGCTGGCGGCACGCTGGAGGAATGGATCAACCGGGGACGCTGCCAGGACATGCGCACCGCTCTGTCCATCGCCATCCAGTTCTGCAACGGCATGGAGTATACCCATTCCAAGGGCTTCATCCACCGCGACATCAAACCCCAGAATATCCTGCTCTCCAAGGACGGCCTGGTGAAAATCACCGATTTCGGCATCCTGCGCCTCATTGATGATAAAAGCAGGGAGCTTGACACTCCCCGGAAAAAAGGCCAGGGCGCAAATGACACCGTCGGTTTTCGCGGTACCCCCAATTATGCCTCCCCGGAACAGCTGCGCAATGCCCATCAGGTGGACAGACGGACGGATACATATTCCTTCGGCCTCTGCCTGTGGATGATGTTCTGCGGCAAAAGACCCTATAAGCATAATGCCCAGGGCGAGGAGTGTCCGGAACCCGAGCCGGCCAAAGCACAGATTATCCTGTCTGAGACCCTGAAAGATATTCTGAAAAAGAGCGTGGCCTATCAGCCGGACCACCGTTTTCATGATTTTACCGAACTGAAGGAGGCCCTGAATCAGGTTTATCTCGAACTTTTCCAGGTGGCCTGCCCCTATGCCATCATGGGCAAAATCGATCTGCGCGCCGAAAACATGAATAACCGGGCGGTTTCCCTGGCGGAACTGGGCAAATACAAGGAGGCGGTCGGCTATCTTGACCGCACCCTGGAGATCAATGACGCGCTGACCGAGGCCCTCTACAACTCCTATATGATGAAGTGGTGCAAGAGCGAGGAAAACCCGGAGCGTCTGCTGCGCCGCATTGAGGCAAGCAAAAAGCGATTTCCCAAGCTCTCCATCTTCGACGAGCTTGAAAGGGAGATTGGCGACTATATCGAGCTGGAAGGGGAGGTGCAGCGCAAGGAGCGCAACAGGGAACCCCAGCTGCTGCTCTGCTTCCCCAAGGCGCCCATGGAGATTTTCCGGGATGCCCAGCTGCGCGGCTCGGTGCACCATAATATCCTTACCCTCCTGCAGAACAGGCGGTTGACGGAATGCTATGACACCCTGCTGGTCAGCTGGAGCAATGAACAGTTCAAGAAGGACAAGTTCTATTACAAGATTTATGAACAATTGCTGCCCGAGGGGCGTAAACGGGCGCTGTCCACGGTGCAGCGGCTGATGACCCATGCGGATGGCGAGGCCGGTCCTGTTACCTTTCTGGCCACTCTGCCGGCAAGAAAACTTGTTTTTTCCGCCACTTCCGACACCATGGTACAGGTGCGGAGCGTGGGGGAGAGAAAAAAGAGTGTGCTTTTTGTCGAGACGCCAGAGCCCGTTACCGCCCTGGCCGCCGGTCTCTCCTCACTGGCCGTGGGGCAGAAAAATGGTGCGGTCAGGTTCCGCTGCTTCAAGACCGGCGAGCAGCATGAGGTGGCATTCGGCAAAAGCGCCATTCAGTCGCTGTCATTCAGTCCCGACGGCCGGCAACTGCTGGCTGGAATGGCGGACGGCAATCTTATGGTTTTTGCGACGGCGGACGGCAAACTGAAGAAGATCGGCCTCTCCGGCGGGGGCGGGGTACGCGGTCTTGCCTGGCTGAAGGATGGCGGTTTTGCCGTCTCCTGTGAAGACGGCTCCCTGCGTTTTTACGATGGCCGCTCCGGTGAGTGCCGGCGGGAACTCGAGGCCCATGC
The DNA here is from genome assembly GCA_003605035.1 of Desulfurivibrio sp. Taxonomy (GTDB): domain Bacteria; phylum Desulfobacterota; class Desulfobulbia; order Desulfobulbales; family SURF-16; genus SURF-16. Next base: position 30,701 of record QZKJ01000004.1, on the reverse strand, counting down.
CCTGCCGGTGGCCGCCATGGCGGTGAGTGCTGATGGGACGCGAATCGCCACTGGAGGGGCGGACCGGCTGGTCAGGATATGGGATTGCACGGTCGGCCGCTGTCTGCTGACCATCGACGGCCATGAAGACGCAGTGACCTCGGTTTTATTTCTTGAGGATGGGCAGACGGTGGTTTCCGGCTGTGAGGATGACATCATCCGGCTGTGGAACTGGCAGACCGGCAAATGCAACCAGCTGCTCGACGCCCGGGGAGACGGCGTCTGCAGCCTGGCGCCGGGACCCAAACCGCACACCTTTCTTTCCGGCCGCCAGGACGGCGCCATTGTCATGTGGAGTGTTATCTATCACCTGGAGTTTGATGACGGGCTGCCTTCGGCCTTGCGCAGCTTATAACAGCTTGTCCGCGGCTGTTTTTTGGCGGATACGCTCTTCATACGAGGAAAAATTTACTCCGTAAGGACCCGGCACAGGGATAGGCGGGAACATATGTTCGCCTTCCCTTACCATGGAGGCAGCATGCTGCAGTTTCTGAAGAAATTTTTTGGGGCACCACAGGGCAGCCTGGCCTGTTTCGGCCGCACGGATACCGGCCTGGTGCGGAAAAACAATGAGGATAATTTTGCCATTCTGGTTGAACGGAACCTGTTTGTGGTGGCGGACGGCATGGGAGGCCATCAGGCGGGAGAAATTGCCAGCCGGGTGGCAACGGAGTATCTGATCAACTATTTTTCCATCGAGAAAATCCGGGAAATCCAGGGCAATCCCGCGGCCATTCAGCATGGACTCATCGCCAGCTTTTATAAAACCAATGACAAGGTGATGGGCCTGGCGGCGGAAAATGCGGAGCTGCGCGGCATGGGCTGCACCCTGGTGGCCTGTCTGATCGATAACGGCGTGGCCTATCTCTGCCATGTGGGGGATGTCCGCGCCTATCTTGATGATGGCTATATGCTGAAACAGCTCACCACCGACCATTCGCTGGTGGCGGACCAGACCCTGGGCCTGCAGGATGGGGGCAGGGGGGCGGGCCGCAATATCATCACCAGGGGCATCGGCTTTGCCTTTGCCGAAGACCCGGAATTTCACCGGGTGCCGCTGTCGGCGGGCAACAAGATGCTGCTCTGTTCCGACGGCCTGTGGGGCATGGTCAGCGATGAGGAGATGCATCAGACCCTTGAGCTGGCCAGCTCCCCTGAGGAGGCCTGCGACAATCTTGTCCGGCAGGCCAATGTGGCGGGCGGCAAGGATAATATTACGGCGGTGGTGGTGTTCTGCTAATGCAGATGAACGGTCACCTTCTCTCCGGCGCGGATCAGACGGCGATTGCCCGGAATGAGAATGGTGGCGGTGGATGGTTCAGTAAGGCCGGCCGGCCGCACACAGAAGAGACCTGAGCGGACGCTGGTGATGCCGTTTTTCAGATTCAGCACCCCTTTTTTGCGGCTGACAATATCCTGATCCAGGATGGCCCGTACCTTTGCCGGCCCACCCCGCTTGCCCTGCAGGGCAAAAATCGCCGGCCGCACCAGCTCGTTGAAGAGGATCTGCACCGCGGGCGGCGGCCCCGGCAGACTGAAGAACATAGTCTGCTCCCTGACCCCGAAAATGGTGGCCCGGCCGGGTCTTACCTGCAGGGAGCGGTAAAGGATCTGCACCCCGATCTTCTCCAGCACCTCCCCCATCAGATCATATTTCCCCGGCCCCATGCCGCCGGTGGTGATGATGATGCTGGCCTGCCCCGCCTCCTGTAATTTCATGGCAATTTGGTCCGTGTCGTCAAGCGCCGCCCCTAAATAGCCGGGGTTGCCGCCCGCCTCGGTGATCAGGCCGTGGAGCAGGGCCCTGTTGCCGCTGATGATCTGCCCGGGCAGGGGACTTTTTTCGACAAGCTCGCTGCCGGTGCAGACAAAGAGGACGGACGGTCTGGCAAAGACCCGGATCCGGGCCATGCCGGAGGTGGCCAGCAGATGCAGATGGCAGGGGAAAATGACCTCTCCTTGGCGGATAATCAGCTGGCCTTTCCGCAGGTCGGTGCCAACCTGCCTGATATGGCTGCCCTTGCTGCCCAACCTGAAAATGATGACCAGGCCATCTGCCTCCCGGCACCATTCAAAGGGGATGACCCGGTCGGCGCCGGCAGGCACGGAGCCGCCGGTCATGATGCGCACCGCCTCCCCGCCCGCCAGGGCAACGATTTCCGTGCAGCCTGCCGCAATTTCTCCGACAACGGGCAGTTCCAGCGGGGGCTTGCTGCCGGCCATGCTGCCGCCGTTGATGGCGTAGCCGTCCATGGTGGACTGGCAGAAGTGGGGGACCGGGATGGCGGAGAGCAAATTGCGCGCAGGCCTCCTGTGCAGGCAGTCCTGCAGGGGAAGGGTTTCTCCGGGCAGCGGACAGGCGTGGCCGGTGATGAGTTTTCTGGCGGCTGCCAGGGAGAGAGGTTCAGTCACGCCCGGGCTCATTTTCCAGGAGAAGCTGCAGATCCCCCATGCGGTTGATGTTGTGAAAGGTCATGAGATCGCGGGTTATGCCCAGCACCTCCTGCTGGCTTACCTTGCGCAGCCTGAGCTGTTCCAGGGCAAGGCTGATTTTTCTCTGTCTTGCCTGCAGCTGCCGCTCGATAACCGGCAGGCAGCTTTTGCGGTAGACCGCGTAGAGCGGTTCGGGACCGGCGTCAAGCCAGGGCAGGGCAGCGTCCCAGTCCCCGGCCAGATTACACAGATAGGCAATCAGCCGGATGTCAAGGTTTGGCATGTCGCAGCCGACAATAAAGGCCTGGGGCGTGGTTATGGTGCGCAGGGCGGCATGGATGCCGGCCAGCGGCCCGCTGTCGGCATAGATATCGCCTGTCATCCGCCAGTCGAGAAAACGGTAACTGTCCGGGGAATTGGTGACCAGCAGCAGCTGGGGGAAGAGTTTTGTCAGGACCGTTGCCGCATGCTGGATGACATGGCTGCCCTGCAGCAGGGCCAGGGCCTTGTTGCTGCCGAACCGGGAGCTTGCGCCGCCGGCCAGAATGACTCCAGTGGTTTCTGTGCTTATGCTTGCCGCGGCCGGCATATCAGCCCGGCGGCCAGTTCATCGCGCGGCCGCCCAGAACATGCATGTGGAGGTGGAAGACGGTCTGGCCGGCCTCGGCGCCGTTGTTGAACACCATCCGGAAGCCGTCGCCGATGCCATTCTCCGCCGCCAGTCTGGCCCCGGTCCGCATGACCTTGCCGATGAGCTGCTCGTCTTCGCTGCCCAGGGCCGCGGGGCCGGTGATGTGTTTTTTCGGGATGACCAGAAAATGTCTGGGCGCCTGGGGGGCGATGTCCCAGAAAGCCGTCACCTCGTCATCCTCATAGAGTTTGCTGGCCGGGATGTCGCCGTTGATGATTTTGCAGAACAGGCAGTTCGGGTGCATGGGAAACTCCTCGGTTAGGGGTCAGCGGGATTTGATCTCAGGGAATCTGGGTTGAAATGTACTGAAGCATGGTGCTGATGTCAATATTTCATCCTGGTACTCCGGCAGGATGTGGAAAAATCGGCAGCCAAGGTCTCAACTTATTTTTGCTCGACCCCTAAGTTGTTTGCGCAATCAGTCTCCATACGGTATTTTTCAGCTCATGCACGGAGAAATTACCATCATCAACGCCAGGCTTTTCGCTCCCGACACGGCTGAAGGGTTTACGGCGGACGGCTTTATCAGCATCGCCGCCGGCCGCATCAGCGCGCTCGGCCCCATGGCGGGCTATGTGCCGTCCCCGGCTGCCGAGGTGATCGACGCCCGCGGGGACCTGGTCATGCCCGGGCTGGTCAACGGCCATAATCATGCGGCCATGACCCTGTTCCGGGGCATGGCGGATGATCTGCCGCTGATGGACTGGCTTACGCAGCATATTTTCCCGGCTGAGGCCCGTTTCGTCACGCCGGAGATGGTTTACTGGTGCACCAGGCTGGCCGCGGCCGAGATGATCATGTCCGGCACCACCACCGTGGCCGATGCCTATTTTTATGAGGATGAAGCGGCCAGGGCCCTGGTGGAGAGCGGCATGCGCGCTGTGGCGGCCCAGGGGGTCATCGATTTCCCGGCGCCCGGGGTGCCTGATCCCGCGGAAAATGTGGCGGCGGCCGCCCGTTTTATCGAGCGCTGGCAGGGGCATGAGCTGCTTGTGCCTGCTGTTTTTGCCCATTCGCCCTACACCTGCTCAAGCCGCACCCTGGTGGCGGCCAAGGAGCTGGCCCGGGCCAGACAGGTCCCCTTTTTCATTCATCTGGCCGAAACAGGGGCCGAGAGGGCGCTGCTTGCGGAAAAATGGCAGGGCTCGCCCACCTCCTACCTGCACTCCCTTGGCCTGCTTGACAGCCAGACCGTCTGCGTCCATGCTGTCTGGCTTGATGAACACGATATCGCGCTGCTTGCCGCAAGCCGGGCCGCGGTGGTCACCTGCCCGCAGAGCAATATGAAACTGGCCGCCGGCATTGCCCCGGTGGCCGAGCTGCTCGCCGCCGGCATCCGGGTCGGGCTGGGCACGGATGGCTGCGCCAGCAATAACGATCTGGATCTCTTCAGTGAAATGGACACCTGCGCCAAGCTGCACAAGGTGCAGGCCCTGAACCCGGCCGCGGTCAAGGCCAGGGAGGTGCTGCGCATGGCCACTGTCCAGGGCGCCGGTCTGCCGGGATTTGCCGGGGGCGGCGTCCTGGCCGCCGGCATGCCGGCCGATGTCATCCTGGTCAGGCTGGACCAACCCCACCTCACCCCCTTTTATGCGGTGGATAATCTGGTTTATGCGGCCAGCGGCGCGGATGTGCAGAGCGTCATCATCAACGGCCGGCTCATCATGGCCGACAGGAAGATATTGACTTTTGACGTGGCGGAAGCTATGGAGGTGGTGCGCCGCATGGCGGCAGAGGTCGGCGGGATTCGCCACCCCTTGTAACCATTCAACAATTATTCAAGCAGAAGACGAAGATGAATCACGACACAAGCGCGGCGGCAACGCCAGCCTGGCATATTCACCGCAGGCTCTACGACTGGGTTCTGCACTGGGCGGACACCCCCTACGGTCTGCCCGCCCTCATGCTGATCTCCTTTGCGGAGAGCAGTTTTTTCCCCATTCCGCCGGATATTCTGCTCATCGCCCTGGTGCTGGGCTCCAGCACGCGCTGGTGGCGCTTTGCCCTCTGGTGCACCGTCGCCTCGGCGCTGGGCGGCATCGCCGGGTATGGCATCGGCGTGTTTGCCTGGGAGACGGTGGGCAAATGGATTGTGGAAAACATCACCCATGTGCAGCTGGTAACGGTCAACGGCAGGGAGGATATCGCCCTGCCGTCATACATCGTCAATGCCATGGGCCAGAGCCTGGGCGGGGAGTATCTCTTTCAGGTATATGACAAGTGGAATGCCTGGATCGTCTATATCTTCGGGCTGACGCCGCTGCCCTACAAGCTGGTCACCATCACCGCGGGCGTGGCCAAGATCAATCTGCCCATTTTCATTGTGACCTCGATCGCGGCCCGGGCCACCCGTTTTTTTGCCGTGGCCTGGGTGCTGAAGAAATGGGGCAAACCCGCCAAGGCCTTCATCGACCGCTACTTCAACCTGCTCTGTGTCGCCTTTGTGGTGCTGCTGGTCGGCGGCTTTGCCGTATTGAAGCTGGTGATGTGACGGGGAGAAGGGGTGCTACGCGGCCCAGCCGGCGCTGCCGATCAGGCTGACGAAACGGACCTTTTCGATGCATTTCTCGGTGATGACGCCGTCCTTTTTGGTGACGGCAAGCAGATCCTGGCTGGCGCGGTCGCCCACCGGGATCACCAGGCGGCCCGGATCAGCCAGCTGGGCCAGCAAAGGGGCGGGAATCTGCGGCCCGGCGGCGGTGACGATGATGGCGTCATAGGGACCATATTCCGGCCAGCCCAGGGTGCCGTCATCGATTTTACAGACGATGTTGAGCAGTTTCAGCCGGTCAAAGATGCGGCGGGCCTTGATGTAGAGGTTTTTGATGCGCTCCACCGTATAGACGCGGTCGCAGAGGCTGGCCAGGATGGCGCTCTGATAACCGCAGCCGGTGCCGATCTCCAGCACCTTTTCCTGGCCCTGCAGGGCCAGGGCCTGGGTCATCAGGGCGACGATATAGGGCTGGGAGATGGTCTGCCCTTCGCCGATGGGCAGCGGAAAATCACCATAGGCCTGGCTCTGCAGGGCATCCTCGACAAACACATGCCTGGGCACCGTGCCCATGGCCTGCAGGACGCGCTGATCAGTTATGTCTCGCGGAATGAGCTGCTCCCGCACCATCCTGGCTCTGGCCAGTTCGTAGTTATTCGACATCGGGGGCAGGGGTTGAAGCAATTCCGGATTTTTTGAACTCGTCAGCTGTGAGTGACCGGTAAGCGCAGGCGGTGACCTGGTCCTCCTGAAAGCGGATGGTTACCACATCAACATCCTCAGTCCCCAATCCGTCGCCGATAAAGGGGGTCTTGCGCAGCAGGCTCTTGTTCACCTGGTAGTAAATCCACATTTCTCCATACTGGTCGACCTGCTGGTCATCCGGCGGCCCCATGTACCTCATGACCTCCTGCCGGGTGGTGCCCTGGCTGAGCAGGCAGACATCGGAGGCCAGATGGCGGACAGGCGCATTAAAAAAACAGCCGGGCAGAAAAGACAGGCAGAAGATGAGCAGCGATGCTGAAAGGATTCTCTGTATCATTAGTTCCATTGTTCGCACGGTAAAGTTTTTATAAGGGGAGCGTGATTCTCCTATAAATATCCTGTAGGATTGATTTTTGCAAGATTTCAACGCAGGGTGCAAGGTTAATCGTGGGAAAACCATAAAAAATGGAGGGGCCTGACCGGGAATGTCTTGACCTTGTGGAGGGAATTATAATAATTTATTATATATTTTTGGGAAAATCCTCGACTTAATCATGCCCGTAACGGCTGGCAAGTGGTTTTTTCTCATTCCATGGGCCATACATACGAGACAGTCACAAATTTGTTCATAATAAATTTTATGAAGGACAATTGCAATGCGCTGCCCAAAATGCGGATATATCTCTTTTGATCGCGAGGAAACCTGTACCAGATGCGATGCAAGTCTGGCTGAAATCAGCAGAACCCTTGCCGGAACGGCAGTCAGGGTGGAAGAGCCTTTGTTTCTTGCTTCCATATTAGGACAGGCGGGGCAGCAGGAGGCTGCCGAAGAGGTGGAATTCGATCTGTCGGAGGCAGTGCCGGATGCCGAGGTGGAAATTGCTCTGGCTGAGGATGAGATTCCCGTGGTGGATCTGTCTCCCTTTGAGCAGCCGGCGGCTGCTGAGGAGGAGGCCGGCATCAGTTTCGCCATGCCCGGCGGGGAAGAGGCCGTGGAAGAGGAAGGGGCCGCTCAGCTTGCCGGCGAGGAAGATGAGTCAGGCATGCCGGGCACCATAGATTTCAGTTTTGGCGGCGCAGCGGCGCAGGAGAAACTGCAGCCCGGGGCAGCCCCGGGGCGCGATCTTGCCATGCAGGAAGCAGGCGGCGAAGAGGCCTTGGAAGAGTTGGGCGGAGCGGCGCTGGCGCTGGAGGAAGAGTCGGAGGCCGCTGCCCTGGAAACCGAGGAATCCCTGCCGGAGCTGGAGCTTGAGATGGGCGGCGAGGCCGGGGAGGCGCTGGAGCTTGAAGGCGGTGATCAGCCTGAGATAGAGGAGGAGCCCCCGGCTGGGGAAAGGGCAGCCGCGAAAGGCCCTGGTCTGGACCTGGATATTGATGTCGATCTGGAGGAAGGTGAGCCGCCGGAGGAAGAGATGGTCTTTAATCTGGAAGACATCGACATGTCCGATCTGGTCATCGACGAATCCGGAGCCAAGGAGGAGGAAGCCGGGCGGCCGGAGGACACGGCGCTTGATCTGGAAGACTTTCTCAGTGTCGGCAAGGGCAATGATGCGGATGCCCCCATGGATCTGACCATGGAGGATCTTGATCTGGGCGATGAGGAGCAGGAGCGGCAGGGGAAGGATAAAAAGGCAAAGGATCGGCCGGATCTTGAACTGTAGGTGCCGTGGAAATGATTGCGAACGAATTAACGCCGGCCGCTTACGCCGAAGCGGATCATCAAGAACTGAGCGGGACGGCGGCCGATTTCAGCGCCCGCAGCATGGCCCTGCTGATTGATGCTGTTTTCCTGGCCTGTCTGGTCGGCTTTACGCTTTTTTTCTTTGCCAGGGCGGTGATGCTGCAACCGCCGGCAGACTGGCAGCGTCTGCTTTCACTGCTGCTTTTTTCCGGAATTCTGCTGCTGGTCTGGCCCCTCCTGCTGGCCGGATTTTATTTTATCGTGCTGCACAGTTTCGGCGGGCAGACCCTGGGCAAGGTTTTCATGGGCATCATGGTCGTCTCCGAGGAGGGTCGGATGCTATCCCTCGACGCTTCGTTTCTGCGGCTGGTCGGCTATATCCTGTCAGGCGTGCCGTTCGGGGCCGGCTTTCTGTGGGCCGCCGTGGATCAGCAGCATGCCGCCTGGCACGACAAGCTGGCCTGCAGCCGGGTCATTTATCTGTAACCTCAGAGCCGCTCGCTACGACGTTCATTTTGCAAGAGGCTCCTGAGAAAAAAATCTTGACAAGGACACCCGATTTCGATACTTTAGCGCCTTTACGCCGGGATAGCTCAGTCGGTAGAGCAACGGACTGAAAATCCGTGTGTCCCTGGTTCGATTCCTGGTCCCGGCACCAGATATTAAAGGGTTTGCAGCATTTCTGCTGTAAACCCTTTTTCCGTTTCAGCCTCCCCTGCGTCAATTTCCCGCCTGTTCGGTCCCCCCTTCTGCGGTTCATTTTCATTGCAAATCATTGGATCGCCGGCCTGTCAAGCCCCGCCTCTCTGTCCCGCCATTTTCCATAGCAAATTATTACCTTAAAGTGCATATTGGTGGTATGTATAGGTTCGTGAGATTTGCTTCCCTTGTGTTTTAACCCGGATGGCCTGATAAAGTATTGTGTCCACGGAATTGACCCGGAATTGGTCAAAATGAAGTAAAAAGGAAAAATAAAATGAAAATTAGTAACTTGGTCCATCTGTCTTATCTTCTTAACGAAACTATAGATTCAGGCAAGAGTCTGCCGCTTAATGAAACGGCTGATGCCATTGCTGCAGGAACAATTTTTGATATGCTTGGCAAGCAACTCCCTGATTTTAAGACATTTGTTAACCAGAAAGATCAAGCGTATCTTCTTAATGAGTGGCAAAAGATTTTAAATACATATAGCCCCCACAAATACGGAGTGTTCAATTCGGGATACTGTCTGGTTTTGGCTTATTGCCTTCAGACGATAATGGACATTGCCGGCAAAGAGTAACAGTGGGGGAAGGGCTCAAATCCCGGGACAAAAAAATGCCGCGGTTTCCGTTTTGTTGCCGGCTTCCATCAACTCCAAATGACAAGAGAACATGACAGCAGATAATATCATCGAATTAACTCCGTTCCGTATTGATCTGACCCGTGCCCTGGCACGCCGGGGGGAGCGGCTGCTGGCCTCGAACGACCTGGCCGACGAGGTCGCGATCCTCGAACCCCTGGAAGCATACTATATCGTCAGGGAGATCGGTCTGGGGCAGGCCTTGCCCATCCTCCTCCAGCTCAGTCACGAACAATTGCAGGCCAGTATCGATCTGGATTGCTGGAACCGCTACGACTTTGCCGTCGACAGTCTGGATGAATGGCTGGCCGCCTTTGCGCTGGCCGGCCCCGAAGCCCTGGCCACGGCTTTTTTCTCTCTGGATTATGTGGTGCAGCTCCTCTTTTTGACCCAGACCGTCACGGTATATGATCCTGATACGGATCAGGTTCCCCGGGAGGACGGGGAGAACGGCAAGCCCCGGGCCATGACCCCGGACGGCTTCTATCTCCTGGAGTTGAAAACCGAAATGGCCCTGAAGATCCATCCCTTTACTTTGCTGGATGCCATGTACCAATATGATCCTGCCGGTGCCCAGCAACTCCTCAGTCAGGTCCGGGTGGATCTGCCGACTCAGATCGAGGAAGAGGCCTTGCGCTTCCGTAACGACCGCATGCAGGATATGGGCTTTGTCACCCCGGACGAGGCCTCGGTTCTCTTCTCCAGGCCAGCCATGCGGCAGCCGTTGTCCCGGCCGCAGAAACCGCTGGACAGCGTACTCACCCGGGTGCCGTCCGTGTATGCCGGCACCTTGCTCGCCACCACCCTGTTGCAGCAGGCCCTGTCCCTGATTACTGACCAGGAATTTCTGTCCCGCCTGGAGCAGGAAATCGTCTGGGCCATCAACAGCGCGATCATCGCCTATGGGGAAAAAACGCAGGACATCAAGCAGATCACGGACATTGCCGAGCGGGTGCGTGACACCATTTCCCTGGGCCTGGAATCACTGCTGGCAAAGCAGGAATCCAACTGCCCGCCGGATGGCCCGGAAGCAGCAGCCAAGGCAGCCGACCTGCTGGTGGTCTGGGACATGACCGATCTGTTCCGGCACGGCTTTGCCGCGACCCAGGGGCTGCAGCAGGAGGTGCGGCATGCCCTGCGCGAGCCCCGCTTTCGTGCCTGGTATGAGCTGGCGGACACGCAACAGTCGGATGAGCCACTTGATCGGCTGGAGCGCGCCTTTGTGAGCGCACTGCTCGGCCGTCACCCCTTGCACGGCGGGTTTGATCCGGCCAAGGCCGAGGACGTCAAGGCCTTTGCCTGCCTTGCCGATATCGAGGCAGCCCGTGTCCGCCTGAAACGGCTGGTCGAGCAGATCTGCCGCCAGGTCGGATCTTCGGCAAGGGAGGCAATTGACCGCTCAATAGCAAAGCAATGAAGATACGCAAACTCACCCCTGAAAATCATGCCAAGGTTTCCGCCTTGTTGCGGCAGGCATTCCCCGGCAGCACCTATGAGGTGCAAGTAGTTGAAAATCTCCATGCGCATGGCAAGGCCGTGCATGCGTGGGTGTGTATTCACATCAATACGGTCATCGCCTATATCGCTTTTTCCAATGCCTATGACGGCGCTGCGGTTTGCGGTCTGCATCTGGCCCCGCTGGCGGTAAAGCCGGAGTTGCAAGGGCAGGGAATAGGCTCCGAGTTGCTGCGCTTTGCCTTGCGGCAGGAGGTCATCAAGGCAAATACCATCTTTGTCCTGGGTGATCCCCGTTTTTTTCAAAAATTCGGCTTTGCGCCCTGTGCCATGCCGCTTTGTCCCTTTGCTAAAGATAATGCCCATTTCCTGAGTCTTCGCAATAACACAGCGAGCCAGTTCACGGTGGGCTATGAAGCGGAGTTCAGCATCGGCACCCGGGGTGTGGGAGGCGGCGCCGGATCTCGGCCACCGCGCAAAAAAAATCAGGGGAAAAAATGGCACAACTCGGCAGAATAAACAGGCTTAGGGTAAAAAGAACGCGGGACTACGGCGCCCACCTTGATGGCGGTGAGTTGGGAGATATTCTCCTGCCCATCAGGGACGTCCCCGAGCAGTGCCAGGCCGGTGATGAGATTGAGGTCTTTGTTTACACGGACCGGGAGGATCATCTGCGGGCCACCACCCGCAAACCCCGGGCCATGGTCGGTCAGTTTGCCGGATTGCGGGTGGTGGCAAGCACCTCGTCGGGCGCCTTTCTGCACTGGGGGCTGGAAAAAGATCTGTTTGTGCCGAAGAGTGAACAGCAGGAGATAATGGCGGAAGGCAAATCATATGTTGTCTTTGTCTTCCTTGATGAAAAAACCAGCCGCATCACCGCCTCGGCAAGGCTGGACAAATTCCTCAGTCCGCAGCCCCCGAACTATGCAGAGGGAGAAGAGGTGGACCTTCTCATCTATGAGAAAACAGATCTGGGCTATAAGGCGATTGTCAACCATTCCCACAGCGGCATGCTTTATAAAAATGAGGTGTTCCAGCAGCTTCACATTGGCCGGCAGCTGAAAGGCTACATAAAAAAAATACGCGAAGACCTCAAAATCGACTTAAGCCTGCAGAAACCTGGCTACCAGGAAGTGGATGATATTGCCCAGGCCATTCTGCGGGCTGTAAAAGACCATGGCGGCCGGATTGCCGTCACCGATAAAAGCCCGCCGGAAGATATCTACTCCCTGTTCGGGGTAAGCAAAAAAACCTTCAAAAAGGCCATCGGCGCCCTGTACAAAAAAAGACTTATCACCCTCGACCCCAGCGGTATCAGCCTTGCCGGCGGTGAGCAAAAAGCCGCCGCATCGCATACCGTGGCGGCAAACGATACGCGGACGCGAGAGAGAAGATGAGTGAAAAACCGGATAAAGAACAGCAGTTGATAGCTTTGGCCGAAGCGCTGCAGATGGAGATGATCATCAATCAGGCGTTGATCGACGTGCTGGTTGAGAAAGGGATCCTGACCCATGATGAGATTATGGCCAAGACCAGAGAAATCAAAATAAAACAGGGCATCGTGTTGAGCAGCGAGGCCAGCAACAAGGCGTCGAATTGAGGGCTGACTTTTTTCAAGAAGGGATCTGGTGACTTTTTTGGAGCAATCAGGTTGTTAAAATGGGAAGTTGGAAGGAATCACTCAAAGCGGAATTTTCACGTAACGATCTGTCCAAACTCTCCGGACCGGCTCGCTTAACACCATTGATCCTGCGAATCGCGCCGCAAGATGCTATCACGTTGAAAAGTAAAGGAATAATCGACAATGAGTAAGAATTACCTTGGGCGATTGCCGGAGAACGACCCTTTGCACGGTTATCTCCAGTATGATATCCAGCCATTGATCAACGGCTCGACAGGCCATGCGGCATACCGGGTTTTCAGGCTGCATGGATCTAATGATGTTTACCTGTACGAGGACAGACGCACCGGGGTGAAGGTCGTCGGCAAGTTCTTTCTTTCGTCGCGGAAATGGGACTCGAAGAAGGCTTTCTCGCGCTTGACGAGCGAATTCAACAATCTCTGTCTTATGCGCGATTACGGGATGGATGGCTATCCTCACCACGTTGTCAGGCCGTTGGGGCGCAACAATTCGCTGAGCGCCCTGCTGGTCACTGAATATTGCGAAGGCGAACTGCTCAGTGAAGTGATACAGTCCGTGATCCAAGGCAGGGACGCAGGGTACCTCTATGGCAAACTGACGGCCCTGGCGTATTTTCTGTCGGCCTTTCATAATCGGACGGCCTTTGGCGTGGGAGTCAACTTCAATCAGGACTGCGATTATATGGACTTGCTGATAGACAGGCTCCTTGCCATCGGAGCGATCAGCAGGGACGAAACGCGCGAACTGTATTGGTTGCGCGATCAGTGGCGCAATCAACCCAGGATGTGGGAGGATCAGAAGGTGCTCGTGCATGGAGACGCGACGCCGGATAATTTCATGTTCGATGACGGGTTGAACGTGATCGCCTTCGATCTGGAACGAACCAAGCGCGCGGATCGTGTTTTCGATACAGGACGCATTGCCGGCGAGCTGAAGCATTTCTTCATGCGGGCGACGGGCAACAAGGATGCCGCTGATTCTTTTATCGGTCATTTCCTGTGGGAATACGCCTGCCATTTTCCAGACCGCGAAAGTGCCTTCAAATCGATAACCGGCAGGACGCAGTTCTACATTGGCATCACTCTGCTGCGTATCGCGCGGAATAATTGGGTCGACCCGCCATACCGCCGCCGCCTCATCAACGAAGCAAAGGAATGTTTGCGGAGGTTTTGATGCTTGTAAAGGGAATAATTTTTGATATCAACGGAACGCTCACGGATATCCACACCAACGAGATGCACGACGATATCTATCGCGTAATCAGCAATCTGCTTTCCTATCAGGGGATATTTCTTGACCCAGACACGGTGAAAGAATTGTATTTTCAGATTATGAAGGAACAGCGGGCGGCGAGCGTTGAGCGACATCCCGAGTTTGACGTGGTCGGTATTTTCCGCGAGATGATAGCGCGGAACTCGACAGAGTTTACGCAGCGTCTACCACCCGGAAAGCTTGAACAGCTTCCGCTGTTTCTTGCCGAGACGTATCGTGCCGCATCTCGCTTCAGACTGCAGCTTTATCCCGGGGTGGAAAACACCATAAAACAACTGATCCCGAACTATCGTTTAGCGGCCATATCTGACGGCCAGACGGCCTACGCGGTTCCTGAGTTGAACGCGGTGGGGTTGGCGGACTATTTTGAGACGGTTACGGTCTCAGGGGACTTAGGTTATCGCAAGCCGGATAAGCGGATGTTCGAAAGCGCGTTGACCGCTCTGCAGATGGCGCCGGCAGAGGTCTTGTTTGTGGGCAATGACATGTACCGCGATATATATGGGGCAAAGGAGCTCGGCATGAAGACGGTGTTTTTTAAATCAAACCAGGGGACGCAGGAAAAAAAGGGCGTTGAGCCTGACTATATTATTTATAATTTCCCTGAGTTGCTCAATGCCGTGCGATTCTTTGAGGAAAAGTGATCGGGAGAAACAATAACAATAAAACCGGAGCAGATCTCTTTGTTGATTATGCCAAAAAAGTCAACAAATCTCCCTGCTGTTTGCAATATTGTGACTTTTTTCAAGAAGGGATATGTTGACTTTTTGGGGCAATGAGGTGGTTGGAATGGGTATTGGCAGAAATCACGCAATGCGGAATTTTCACTGCCAAAACAGTAGAATAAACCAGTTCAAAACAGGAGAGCGGCTATGCTGAAACCACGGAAGCGCACCATGAAGTGCTGGGCGCTGGCTCTGTCATTTTTCGTGTTTATCCCCGGCACGGTTCTCCGCGCCGCGGAACAGATGCCCAAGGATGAAAACAAGGAGATGGCCCAGGTTCGGCAGGAAGCGGACGACACCCTGCAGGCAATCAAGGAGTATTCCATTGATAAAAAAGAGCAGGTGATGGCCAAGGCCAAAGATGTGCTGGATAAAATGGATGTAAAGATCGATGAGCTGGAAAAACGAAGCAGCGAGCAGTGGCAGAACATGAGCGAGGCGAGCCGGGAGCAAAGCCGGCAGGCGCTCCGTGAACTGCGCAGGAAACGCAATGACATTGCCGAATGGTACGGAGGTATGAAGCACAGTTCCGCCGGAGCCTGGGACGAAATGAGAAAAGGCTTTGTCGACAGCTACCATGCGCTGCAGCAGGCCTTTGACAAGGCCTCGGAGAAATTCTGATCTGATCATGTAGCCCCGGCCGCTGGAAGGCGTCAGCGGTTGCCGCTGGTCAGACGCTGGCCACGGAACCGCCATCCGCCCGGTAAGTGGCGCCATTGACAAAGGAAGCCCGCCTCGGAGGCCAGCAAAGTGACCACTGCGGCGGCCGCCTTTTCCTCCCCGGGCCTTTTCAGTTCGATGTGGGGGCGTTTTTACCGCAGAAAACCGGCAATGGCCTCCTCCATCACTGCTGGCTATTGCGCAACAGGTGCAACTTCATGGCAGCCATCCGGCAACTCCATTGTGGCGGCTAGAATCCAAGGGGCCTGGTCGCTTAAAATACCAAAGGACCTGCCGCCGGGAAGCGGAGGCCCTTTGGTAACTCTCTTTTCTGCAGCCAGATTTGTTACAGCCGTGAATAGCCCAGATCAATATCCAGCAGCGGGAAATCGCCGATCCCTTTTTCTTTGATACAATCAGGTTCGCTCACCACGTAACGGATGGTTGGATCCTGGGCGCTCAGTTCGGCTATCACCTGCTCCCGGTCGCCGGGCTGCATGACAGGCTTGACGTTTACCCCCATGGCCTGTGACTGCTCGATGAACTGCCCCAGGTTATTGGCCTGTGGTTCCGGGAACATGCCGACTTCCGTACCCGGTTTTCCGCCGGCAAAAGGCAGGGGGGACTCAGCGACGTTGAGGGCCACGATATCACAATCAAGGCGTTGGGCCAGCTTCAGGCTGTAGTCGCGCAGTTTTTTGGAGTAGCGGCCATCGCCCACCACCAGTATCTTGGCTGTTCCGTTTTTCTGCTCCATCATTCTTTTGATGGCGGCTGCGGCGCCGGTCGGGTGGCCGGCAGCCATTTCACCGATGCCGATGTGTTCCTCCGGCAGTTTGACAACGTTGACATCCTTGTCTTTGCCTGGCTTTAGCCAGTTGTAAAAAGGCATACTGTTCCTCCGTTTATTCATGTCATAATAACGATGTAACATTGCTGAAAACATAGTGGCATGATGGTTAATCTCTGTCGCTGACAGGAAAAGCATCAATCGTGCCAGCTTGTTTGGGCTGAAAATTATTGAGTAAAATTGTATAATTGCAGATGAAATAGTGGTGTACGGTGCAGTTCCCGGCTTGAGGGAGGGTCCAGGTGTTGCGTGGTGCAACAAAAGAGTGAAGGGGCAGGGAAATGATGAAGGAGAACTGGGCGCGGTCAGCCTGCCGGGCAAGTCCGCCTGCGCCGCGAGGTTGTCAGTTCCCCCGGGGAGGATGGGGTAACTGCCTGTCGGCCGGCCTGTTTGTTGCAGAATGAAATTCGTGTATCATTCTGCAACAGGCGGGAAGCCGTTCAGCTGTGCCTGCGGCGCTGGCCGATTTTATCCGCCACGCCCAAAACCGGTGCGCAAGAGTGAATCGCGGTTGATCATCCCCTTGAATATTCCTTGCGGGTCAAGGACCGGCAGGCGCTTGAGCCCCTTTTCGGTCATCAGCCTGATGGCCTCGTCGATGGGAGCGTCCTCCATGACGGTGACGATGTGCGTGTTCATCACCTCGGCGGCGGTTTTCGCCTGCAGCAGCTCCCGGAATTCCCGGCATTGCCGGCCCCGCTCCGTGAACGGGATCTTGCTCACGAAATAGTTCCAGATGCCCTCGTAATGGGCGGGCGAGAAGATGACCAGGAGATCCCGGTCCGAAATCAGGCCGAGAAAACGGCCATCCTGATCGACCACGGCAACCCGCTGGATATCATTGGCGTCGATAATCCGGATGACCTCTTCAACCGAGGTGTCGGGCCGCACCGTGCGCGTGTCCCGGCGCATGATATCGGCGACAAGACGCAGATTGCCGATCTCGACATGCTGTTCCTGAAAAGTCTTCCAGTCCGGCGCTTCTTTCATGATTGTGCGGAAAATGTCAATACGCGACAGCATGCCGACGAGTCGCCCGTCGCCATTGACGACCGGCAGACGTTTGACGCGGTTTTCGAGCATGAGGTCAACGGCCTCGGAGGCCAGCCGCCCCTCCTCAATAAGAACCGCCGGCCTGGTCATGACCTCTTCGGCCTTTTTTCCGGCAAGCGCCGCCAGGATTGCCGCAAGCTTGTCGCCGTTCGATGCGGCGAGCAGGCCGAGCCGCATGGGCAGGCCGGCCTTGTTGATTAAGTCCCCCTGGCTGATGACGCCCCGCGGCCGGTCATTTTCATCGACCACCGGCAGGCCGGTAAAAAGCGAAGAGAGCAGCAGCCGGGCCACCTCGTCGAGGGGGGTTGCCAGCGCAACCTTCCGGGGCTGGGCGGTCATGATATCCCGCACCCGCGTGTGCCTGGGCAGCATGGATTTTCGTGTTTTGTGCGAGATGACGTTCAGCTGCTGCACCGCCACGATGCCGTCCGTTACCATCGCCTCGATGTCCGGCAGCACCCGGTCGAGCGCGGAGGCGGGCAGGACGATGACGATGTGCAGGGGCATATTGTAGGAAAGGGCCTCCAGTCTCCAGGTGGCGACCTCACCGTTCTCGTAGCAGCCGTCGATGGCCCTGGTCACCAGGCAGCGGGCGGCAATCTTCAAATCCCGCACATAGTGCATGATTGCCACGTTTAAAGACTTGCCGTGCCACCGCGCCTCTTCGCTGGTGAATATTTCGATCGTTCTGTATTGCAGCATGATGTCAGTCTCCTGCAAGCCTCTTATCTGAAGCGGCCCACCCACATGCCCAGCAGCACAAGGGCCATTCCCGCGATGTTATTGACCAATAAGTTCGGCAGGGGCGTGAAGCTCTCAGCCTGTGCCGCGGTTACGGTTTCCAGGGCAAAGGTTGAGAAGGTGGTCAGCGCCCCCAGATAACCGGTGACGAAAAACAAACGTATCGATGGATTCATGAGGGTGCTGCCGCGCTCGGCCAGGGAAAAAGCAAGGCCGATGAAAAAGCAACCTGCCAGATTGACGATCAGGGTGCCCCACGGGAACCGGCTGCCGAACAGCCGGACAGCCAGTAATGCCACGCCATACCGGCTCAAGGCACCGAGACTTCCGCCTGCCATCACCAGCAGCGCTTTGGTCATTATATGAGACTCGCCCATCTTGATTTTCTCAATCGGAAAACTGTTAAAAAATGTGGTTGGCGAGGCCGGGAGGTCACCGTGCGACCACGGCCGTGCACCTGGCGCGGTGCAGGCCCGCACGAAACCGGGAAGCCGTCTCAGAGCATGAATAAAACGTAATAAAATCAATCATTCTGAATTCTGTCTCCGGTCTTCTGCAATTCCCGTGACCAAGGTCGGAGCAACAATTATGTCACAGAAATACTGCTATTTCGGCAAAATAGATCAAGTCGGAAAGTTGCGACCTCTTTTTTAATAACCTATTCTCTTTTGGGCGTCAATTGATTGATAAACCGTGGGGGAATTGCACATTGTTTTGCATGAATATGCCGGCCGCCTGCCGCGGGTGAGTGAACTGCGGGGCGTTGGTCTGCGCGGCAGGGGCAGGGCACTGTTCTGATATCGCTGACAAAAATAGAGAGCGACCAGATTTTTCCTGGGACAACACGATTTTCTTGCCACAGGAGAGGTATTCTGCTATATATTCACGATTAAATTACGTGACTGAAAAGAAAGTGCTGATGCTTCTGGGGTCGTCTTATGGGAAAAACAAATCGGCAGATGGGGGATAATTCGCGGTAAACGCCGTGGAGACCCGTGTTTCCCTGATACAGTTCCTGGTATCGGCGCCAGAGATATGAAAGGGGTTGCGTAACCGCGCAGCCCCTTTTTTCTATCCGTTCAGCCGCATGGCGCCTTCCGGCATGACATCCGGAAAGAGCATCTGCCGGCTGCGCTAATTAATCAATCGTTCAACAGACAATATGTACGCCGGCTTACACCGGCGTGGCAGTTTAACCGCAATGGATACCCCGGCTGGGGGAAACTTTATGCCTGAAGCGGCGGCCATTGTGTATGTGGCGGGCCGTCATAGGTGAAACCCGTTAGGAAAGTGGGGTGGGGGCGTTATGGTAGAGAAGACAAGGTGTACGCTGTACAGTGGTGGCATGAAAGGGGCTGAGGCCGCATTTGGCGAGGCTGCCGAAAAATGGGGGCTGCAGGAGACGAATTTTTCCTATGAGGGCCATGCCATGGCCAGGGACAAAAATGTGGTGGTGCTTTCCGAGGATGAACTCGCCCGGGGCGACATCAGCATGGAACTCGCCTCAAAGATGATGAACCGCACCTATTATGAAAAAAAGAAGATCCGGAAGGTGCTGCAGTCCATTTTTCATATGGTCAATAAAGGACACCAGGTTTTTGCCGTCGGCAAGATCCTCGAGGATGATACCGTCAAGGGCGGCACCGGCTGGGCGGTTGAACTGGCCCGGCTTTTCAATCGTCCGGTAAGCGTCTACGACCAGGAGCGCAAGGCCTGGTTCACCTGGGAAGAGGGGGCCTGGAAGCCGGATTCCCCTGTCATCGCCTTTGATTCCATTGCCGGTTCCGGCACCAGGAATCTGAACGATGAGGGCAGGGCGGCCATTGAGGATCTCTTTGCCCGTTCCTTCGGGCCCAGTCGATAAATTTTCTTGACAAGCTGTCGGCGGATGGTTTATGTAACTTGATTCTCATGTGTATTTGGAAACGGCCCCGTTCTGCGGGCCGTTTTTTAATTGTAATGTACCCAACGTCATTTTTTTCCCGCGGGCGGGGACATGTAGTTACAGAGTTAAAAAAGTTTGAGGAAACAGAGATGCAGAAAGATTTGTCGAAAGTTCGTAATATTGGAATCAGCGCCCATATTGATTCCGGTAAAACGACCCTGACGGAAAGGATTCTTTATTATACCGACCGCATCCATGCCATTCACGAGGTGAGGGGCAAGGATGGCGTCGGCGCCAAGATGGATTCCATGGAGCTGGAAAAGGAAAGGGGCATTACCATCCAGTCGGCCGCAACCTACTGCAGCTGGAAGGACCATTCCATCAACATCATCGATACCCCCGGTCACGTGGATTTCACCATCGAGGTGGAGCGCGCACTCCGGGTGCTGGACGGCGCGGTGCTGATTCTCTGCTCCGTTGGCGGCGTCCAGTCCCAGAGCATCACGGTCAACCGGCAGATGTCCCGCTACAAGGTCCCGCGGGTGGTGTTCATCAACAAATGCGACCGGACCGGCGCCAATCCCGAGAGGGTTACCAAGCAGGTCCGCGACAAGCTGGGACTGAACGCGGTAATGCTGCAGCTGCCCATCGGCCTGGAAGGTGACCTGGAAGGGGTGATCGATCTGGTCAAGATGAAGGCCATCTATTTTGACGGCGATAACGGCGAGAAGGTCCGCGAGGCGGAAATTCCGGCGCACCTGCTGGATGAGGCCATGGTAAAGCGGGAAGAAATGCTTGATGCCGTCTCCATGTTTTCCGATGAACTGATGGAAGCGATTCTCGAGGGCGAGCCCACCGAGAAGATGATCAAGGAGGCGGTGCGCAAGGGCACGCTGAACCTCGAGCTGGCGCCGGTTTTCATGGGTTCCGCTTACAAGAACAAGGGGGTGCAGTGTCTGCTGGACGCCATTGCCATGTATATGCCCTGCCCCACGGATATCAGAAACATCGCCCTCGATCTCAAGAATAATGAGAGTGAGATTGTCCTCTCCGCCAAACCTGAGGACCCCCTGGTCTGCCTGGCCTTCAAGCTGGAGGACGGACGCTATGGTCAGCTGACCTATATCCGTAATTATCAGGGACATCTGAAGAAGGGCGATACCATCATCAACAGCCGCACCGGCAAAAAGGTGAAGATCGGCCGTCTGGTCCGCATGCATGCCGATGAGATGGAGGAGATCGAGGAATCCGGTTCAGGTGATATTGTGGCCCTGTTCGGCATTGACTGCGCCTCCGGTGACACCTTCACCTCCAGTGACATCAATTACTCCATGAGCTCCATGCATGTGCCGAACCCGGTCATCTCGCTGGCCATCATCCCGGTGGACAACAAGGCCCAGAGCAACATGTCCAAAGCGCTCAACCGTTTTACCAAGGAAGATCCCACCTTCAGGACCTATGTGGATCATGAAACCAATGAAACCATCGTCTCCGGCATGGGCGAACTGCATCTGGATGTCTACATCGAGCGCATGAAACGGGAATACGGGGCCGAGGTCAAGGTTGGCGCACCTCAGGTGGCTTACCGGGAAACCATTACCCAGCGGGCGGAGTTCAATTACTCCCATAAGAAGCAGACCGGCGGTTCCGGTCAGTTCGGCCGGGTGGCCGGCTACATGGAGCCCCTGGAAGAGGGCGAATACGAATTTGTTGATAATATCGTTGGCGGTGCCATTCCCCGGGAATTCATCGCCTCCTGCGATAAAGGCTTTCGGAAGAGCCTGGAGAAAGGCGCCCTGGCGGAATTTCCGGTCAGCGGGGTGCGCTGCGTCATCAACGACGGCGCGGCCCATGCCGTGGATTCCTCCGACATCGCCTTCCAGCTGGCGGCCATCGGCGCCTTCAAGGAAGGCTATAAGAAGGCCAATCCCGTGCTGATGGAACCGATCATGAAGGTTGCCGTTGAAGGACCCACCGAGTTTCAGGGTTCGATCATGGGCAGTCTGAATCAGCGCCGCGGCATCATTATCGGCACCCTGGAAGAGGGGGATTATACGGTTGTTGAAGCCGAGGTGCCGTTGTCAGAGATGTTCGGTTACTCCACCGTGCTGCGTTCCCTTACCCAGGGTAAGGCGGAATTCACCATGGAGTTCAGCGATTACAAGCAGGTACCCCGGAATGTGGCGGAAGGTTTGATCGAAGAGTTGCGCAAGAAAAAGAAAGAGCAGGGGAAATAGGGGTGACACTATGTTGAAAGAGGATCTGATTAAAAAGAATCCGCTTCGTGTCCTGAGTCCGGCGGATCAGGGCAAGTCGGAAGCCCCCAAGATGGGACTGGTTATGTCCCGTGCCGGCTTGGGAAAGACCGCTATCCTGGTGCAGATTGCCTTGGACAGCATGCTGCGGGGCAATAAGGTGCTGCACGTGAGCATCGGGCAGAGTCTGGAGAAAACGAAAATCTGGTATGAGGATATTTTCAAGGACATCGCCACGGCGTGTAATCTGGAGCATGCCGCCGAAATTGAAGAAGAGCTCATGTGCCAGCGGATGATCATGACCTTCAATGAAGAGAGCTTCGGGGTCGCCAAGCTGCGGGAGCGGCTGAAAGACCTCATCGACCAGAACATCTTCCAGCCGGACTGCCTGCTGGTGGACGGTTTTGACTGTTCCATCTCGCCCGAGAAGGTGCTTGGGCAGATGCGGGCCCTGGCCCAGGATATGAATATCAGCATCTGGTTTTCCGCCGTCTGCCACCGTGGCGATGAGCGGGTCAGCAACTCCGGTGTCCCTGCCCCGTGCCATGAAGCGGATGCCTTGTTTGACACCATTATTCTGCTGCAGCCTGATCCGGAAAAGAAATGTATTGCCTTGAATATCATCAAGCGCGATGGTAAAGTCGGCGGCGCCAAACCGAGTCTGACTCTTGATCCGTCCACCTTGCTGATTCTGGAAAACTGTTGATTTTCCTCCGGAGAGCGGGTTTCCGGATCATGGATTGATTGCCCTGACTTTTTATCCAGCATCCGGAAATCCCGGCCCGCATTGGCAATGTTATGAGATTTCGTCCCTGTATTGACCTGCATAACGGCTGCGTCAAGCAGATTATCGGTTCCACGCTGTCTGATTCCCCTTCTGCGTCCCTGACGACCAATTTTATCTCTCCCCATCCACCTGCCTATTACGCGCAAATGTATAAGGCCGACCAGCTGACCGGCGGCCATGTGATCATGCTTGGCCCGGGCAACCAGGCGGCTGCCGAAGAGGCCCTGGCCGCCTGGCCGGGCGGGCTGCAGATCGGCGGCGGCATCTATGCCCTCAATGCGGCCGACTGGCTCGACAAAGGGGCCTCAGCGGTGATCGTCACCTCCTATGTCTTTCAGGACGGCATGATCCATGAAGAGCGGCTGGCCGGCATGATGGCCGCTGTGGGCCGCGAGCATCTGGTGCTGGATCTGAGCTGCCGGAAAAGGGGCAATGATTATTATATCGTCACCGACCGCTGGCAGAAATTCACCTCAATAGCCATCACGGAAGAATCGCTGAACTATTTTGCCTCCTTCTGCCATGAATTTCTGATCCATGCCGTTGATGTGGAGGGCAAATGCGCGGGCATTGAAGATGAGCTGGCCGAAAAACTGGGCCGCTGGACGCCCATTCCCACCACCTATGCCGGCGGCGTGCAAAGTCTGGCTGATCTGGAAAAGCTGCAGGCCCTCGGCCGGAACCGTCTTGACGCCACCATCGGCAGCGCCCTGGATATCTTCGGCGGCAGCGGCATCACCTACGCCGAGGCAGTGGCCTTTCATCGCCGATCCTGCGGGCCGGCATGAATGACTGCCGGTCGCCGCGCTGATCTGCCATGAACAGGTGGTACCTGCTGCTTGTCCTGGGCATCTGCTGCATCAGCACCTCGGCCATCCTGGTCACTCTGTCCGGCGTGCATCCCACGGTTTCCGCTTTTTACCGTAATTTTTTTGCCGCCCTCATCTGGCTGGCACTCTATCCATTTACCCGTCCGTTTCAGGTCGCCCATCGGAAGGCAGAAGGGCAGGCGGCCCAGGAGGCGGCAAGTCCCCGACTCGCTTTCCTCCTGCGCGGCCGCCATGCTGCTTTTCTCTTGATATTGCAGGGGTTTTTCTTTGCCATTGACCTGTGGGCCTGGCATCGCAGCATCATTTTCCTCGGGGCCGGCCCGGCCACCCTGTTGGGCAATCTGCAGGTGCTCATCGTTTCAGGTCTGGCGCTGTTTTTTTTCCGGGAGGCCCTGCAGAAGTGGTTCTGGCCAGGCTGCCTGCTGGCCCTGCTGGGCATTGCCCTGCTGACCCTTACCCGCGGCATCGGCCAGGCCGTGCTGCCCGGGCTCATCTATGGGCTGGTGACCGCCCTGACCTATTCTTTTTTTCTCATTATTCTGCGTCTGCTCAGAAATTATCAGATCACTCCCCAGCAGGTGCTTTTCTGGGTGGCGGCGATCTCCTCTCTTTTTCTGCTGCTGCCCATGGCGGGCGAGGGCACTCTGACGATTCCCGGCCGGGCGGCTTTGGGCTGGCTTGCCCTGCATGCCTTGCTTTCCTCCGTGGTGGGCTGGTGGCTCATCATCACCGCTCTTCCCCATGTGCCGGTGGCGGTTTCGTCAACCTTGCTGCTGCTGCAGCCGGTGCTGACCAGCATCTGGGGGCATGTCTTTCTGCAGCAGATTCTTTCCGCCGTGCAGGTTGCCGGGATTTTTCTTGCCGTGGCCGGCATCCGGCTGGCAACCTGGCGCCGGCAGTAACGCTCTTTCCGGGGCGTTGCCTTGCTGTGCTATTTGTCCTGCCTTAATCCTTCCATCTGTTTGGCAATACACGATTTTCGCCGGATCTTCCAGGTTGATTGACAAATGCCGCGCCTTCTTCCATGATATAATAATTGCAGTAACTCTCTTCATGCCTGTCCGGAAAATTTGCCGTACAAAGGAGTGCAATGGAGCATAGGCTGGTTAGCGCCGGGGATTATCTGATCGAATCCTCCGGCGAGCATCGTATTTTTGAGGCCCTGCTGCTGACATGCGTCGGTGTTGCCATCTATGATAAGATTGCCCGGGTGGGAGGGCTCTGCCACATTTTGCTGCCTGATTCCCCGGGGCTGGAGAATTCCTGGCAGCCCAGGAGCTACGCCTCATCATGTCTGGGTTTCTTTGTCGATGACCTGATCAAAAGCGGGGCCGATGCAGGCAGGCTTGAGGCGGTGGTTGCCGGGGGCGCCCTGGGGATCCCCTTTTCGCAGTATGATCTGAATCTTGATATCGGCGGCCGGACCTGCGAATGTGTTTACCGGTTTTTGAAAGATAAGGCCATCCCGGTAAGAAAATCGGAAACAGGCGGCTGTTTCGGCATGAAAATTTCCGTCGAGACGGCGACCTGGCAGGTCAGGATAACGCCTTTTTTCCATCCGGATGACTGTGCCCGACAGATCGTCAAACCCACGCCGGAGAATATCCGGGACGCCATCGTCAAAGCCAAACCGATACCCCAGATCACCATCAAGCTGATACGCCTCATGCATGGCGGCAATTATGACATGCAGGAAGTTGCCGACGAGGTAAGCCGCGACCAGGTGCTGAGCGCCAAGGTCATCAGTTATTGCAATTCAGCCTTGATCAGCCCGTACCGGAAGATCGACTCCATCGACAGGGCCACCCTGGTGCTGGGAGAAATCCGGCTGCTGGAGATTGTCATTTCCACTTCGCTGCAGGATTTTTTTGAAAAACAGGAAGGGGGCTATTCCCTGCTCAGGGGTGGACTTTTCAAGCACGCGCTGGCCGTTGCCAATCTGACCAAGGTTATTGCCCGGAAAATTGAGGGCCTGGATGTGCAGACCGCCTATACGGCAGGTCTGCTGCATGACATCGGCAAAATTGTGCTGGACCAGTATGTGGCTGCCTCCAGGCCGATGTTTTACTGCAGCCAGCGGGATGGAGTGGCGGATCTGATCAGCATTGAGCGGGAGGCCTTTGCCACCGACCACCAGAAGATCGGTGAAGAGTTGGCAATCATCTGGAATCTGCCGGAAAACCTGGGTGAGGCGGCCAGCCTCCATCATTACCCGGAACGAGCGGTTATCAATCCTGAACTGGTGCATGCCGTCTATATAGCCGACCTGCTTTCCTCATGGTTTATGGCCGGGGTGGAAATTGAAAAGATAAATACGGCCAGGCTGGCGCAAAGGATGGGGCGACTGGGCCTTGCCGTGGAGGCTATTCCCGAGATCGTCGGCAATGCCCCCTGGTATGAGATGATGTACATGTGAGCATGGGGAGGGGATGATTTTTTTCTGGCAATCCCCGCCTGGCCGCATTAGGATAACTGTGAATATTTCTTAGGAATTTGTGAAAATTGTTAATGTGCCCATCCATTTTCAAGGCCAGCTGATGCCGGACAAAAAACAATTTGTCACTGCCGTCAAACGTTTCCTCAAGCACTATATCCCGCTCTTTCTTTTTCTTCTGGCCATCGTGCTGGCCGGCTCCTACGCCCATATCCGCGAAGGCAACCGGCAGCAGCGGCAAAAGGCCATGGCATGCGTCAAGGTTGTACATGCCGCCATCGACAATATCATCTCCCTACTTGCCGCGGATCTGCGGTATCTTGCCACCCATCAGGCCATGCATTCCTTCCTGTCGCACGGTGACGATGAGGCGCGGCAGAGGCTGGCGGAAGAGTATGCCGGCTTTGTCGCCACAAGGGGCGACAGCTATGCCCGCATAACCTATCTGTCTGACAGCGGTGTTGTTCTGGTCAGGGAAGGCTCGGCGGCGCTGT
The DNA here is from genome assembly GCA_003605035.1 of Desulfurivibrio sp. Taxonomy (GTDB): domain Bacteria; phylum Desulfobacterota; class Desulfobulbia; order Desulfobulbales; family SURF-16; genus SURF-16. Next base: position 4,236 of record QZKJ01000004.1, on the reverse strand, counting down.
CTGCGGCAATGATCACCGGGGAAAAGCTGTCGGCTGCCTCCCGGGCCACCTTTTTCCAGCAGACCAAACTGCTTGGCAAAGGCGCGATGTATCTGGCTGATTCCGCTATGGATGCTGGCACGGCGGGGGGCAAGGACGCAGCCGGACCGCTGCTGGTTGCCGCAGCCCCGGTATTTGACGACAGGGGGCGCCACCAGGGGATGGTGGTGGTTGAATGCCGGCCGCAGCATTTTATAAGGGAACTGCAGGAGATTGCCGCGGCCTTTCCGGGCAGGATTGCCCTGGTGAACAGGTGGGGCAAGGAATTTGTCGGGGCCGGCAACTCTCATGATGCCGCTGTACCGGAGAGCAGGAATGACTCATTTGCCATCCGCTACCCGGAAAGCTGGGGAAAAATCGCCAGCGCTGACCACGGGCAGTTCCTGGACCGGCAGGAGATTGTCACCTTTGTCACCTGTCAGCCGGCCAGGCCCAACGGGGCGACCGGCTCGGCGGCACAGGCGGAGATACGCATTGCCGCCAGCCCTGACAGTGATTATTACTGGAAAATTATCAATCATTTCAAGGCCTGGCCACTGAGCACTGACAATGTGGTTTTTATCCGGCAGTTTTTCATCGCCGGGGCGGCCCTCTCCCTCCTGGCGGCATTGGGCGTGGCGGTAGGTCTGCGCAGCCGTTCCCGGATGCAGGCTGATGAGGATGCTCTGGTCTCCCAGGCCTTGCAGCAGTGCAGTGCCGCTCTGCTTGTCATCGACCGGCTGGGCGATATTGTTATGGTCAACCGGGCCTTCTGTCTGCTGTCCGGGTACCAGGCTGAGGAGGCCGCAGGCAGGAATCTGCGGGAGATCAGCGGCGAACCGGCCGCAGGACCGATGCTGGCCATGTGGGAAAGTCTCCGCTCGGGACAGCCCTGGCAGGGAGAAGTGCTGAGCAGGAAAAAGGAAGGGGAGAAGTACTGGGAGCATGTCTCCATTGCCCCCCTGAAAGACAGGGATGGAGCGATCAGCCATTTTGCCGTGGTCAAGGCGGATGTATCCGAACAGCGGCGAATTCAGCTGGAGCTGCTGCGTCTGGCCTCTTTTCCCGAAGAGAATGCCGCAATGATCATTGAGATCAATCTGCATGGCCGGATCACCTATGCCAATCCGGCCTCCCGCCACCGCTTTCCTGACGCCGGGGATGATCTCGACCATCCGCTGCTGGCAGGGTTCGATTCCAGGCTGCTTCATTTTGATGAGAAGATGTGGCAGGATTTTACTGATGAAGTCGATATCGATGGCGCGAATATTGAGCGGCAGGTGAAATTTATCCGGGAAAACCGGTTGATCCGCATCTACGGCAGGGAAATCACCCCGCTGCAGGAGATCGGGCTCTCCCTGCAGCGAGCAAAACAGGAGGCAGTTGAGGCCCGCCGGATGAAAAGCTTTTTCCTGGCGAACATGGGCCATGAGATCAGGACCCCCTTAAATGCCATTCTCGGCTATGCGGATCTGATGCTGATGGAGGCGGAAAGCCCGGTGGACAAAAAGCGGCTTGCCACCATCAGCCGCGCCGGCAAGAACCTGCTGGCCCTGATTAATGACATTCTTGACTTTGCCAAAATCGAGGCGGGCAAGCTGGAAATCGTGCACCAGGAATTTTCCCTGCGCCAGTCCATGAACGATCTCGGGCAGATATTTTCCCCGCAGGCCGCGGAAAAAGGGATTGATTTCCGCATTTCCGGCAACGTCGACATGCCTGACTGGGTGATCGGCGACAGCATCCGCCTGAACCAGATTCTGGTCAATCTGCTCAGCAACAGTTTCAAGTTCACCGAAAAGGGTAGCGTTGCCCTGCATTGCAGCTATGCGAAGGACACGGCAATTTTCACGGTGGCGGATACGGGTATCGGCATTTCCCGGCAACAGCAGCAGGTCATTTTTTCCGAGTTCCAGCAGGGCGATGCCGCCTCCACTCGCAGGTATGGCGGATCAGGGCTTGGCCTCAGCATCACCAGCCGCCTGGTATCGCTGATGAGCGGCTCGATCAGCCTGGAGAGTGATAGCGGCCGGGGCTCCGTCTTTACCGTACGGCTGCCTTTGCAGAAATCGGCGGCAACCGAGACGGGCGCTGTTCCGGAACAGGATATCCGCATTTCCGGGGAAATGCTGACTGCCGCTCTGGCGCATGCCGGGATAAAATTGCGGGTATTGCTGGCTGAAGACGATGAAATGAACCAGAATCTCATCAAAGAGATGTTGCGCAATCTCGGTCTCGATGCGGTGCTGGCCGCCAACGGGCAGGAGGCCCTGGACCGGCTCGCGGAAGCTGATTTTGATCTGCTGATTCTCGATATGCAGATGCCGGTGCTGGACGGCATGCAGACCATTGCGCGCATCCGCGAAAACGACCGGTTGAAGAGCCTCTATGTCCTTGCCCTGACCGGCGAGGCCATGCCGGGCGACAAAGAAAAATTTCTGCAGATCGGCTGTAATGATTATCTGGCCAAACCGCTGGAGCTGGGCATCTTTTACCGGAAAATGTATCTGCTGGTGGCTGACAGATTTTCCCTGGCCATCCGGGAAAACATGGGGGCTGAGCCGCCGGGGCAGCCGTTTGCGGCCAGCAGGAACTTTGTGCTCAGCCCGGAATTATGTTTTCATCTTGCCCAGGCCATTGAAGTGCTGCAGAAGAACCTGAAGATTTTTAATCCGGACCAGATCCGTCTGCTGGCCGCCTCTTTTGCCGATTTTGTCTATATTAAGGAAATACGCGATCTGCAGCAGGAACTGCAGCAGATTGCCGCGACTTTTGATGATGAGGCCCTGCCGCAGCTCATCAGAAAACTGGAGACATTTTTACCCAATGGCCGCAAGTGTCAAGATGCCCAACAAGATCCTGATCGTTGATGATATTGCCCAGAACCGAAGGCTGCTGGCCGAACTGCTGGTGCAGAGCCTGGATTGCCAGATCCGCATGGCTGCCACTGGTGCGGCGGTGCTCGACATGATCGAGCATGATCTGCCGGACCTGATCCTGCTTGATATCATGATGCCGGGCATGGATGGCTTTCAGGTTTCCCGCTTGCTGCAGGACAAGCAGAAGGCCCGCGAAATTCCGATTATCTTTATCACCGCCAAAACGGATGTGGAGAGCAAGGTGGAGGCCTTCCGCAACGGCGGGGTGGATTATGTGACCAAGCCCTTTAACAAGGATGAGCTGCTGGCCAGGGTCAAGGCCCAGCTCCGGCTGAAAAATCTGCAGGATGAACTGCGCCAGAAGAACAATATGCTGGCCAACCGGGAAGAGCATCTCTCCCATCTGGTGGATGAAAAGACGCAAACCATTGAAAAAATGACCCTGGGCCTGGTGACGGTGCTGGAAAACGCCAACCTGGCCAATGATGACGAAACAGGCAATCATATCAGAAGGGTGAGTGAGTATGCCACGCTGCTGGCGGATACCTATGGAGCGGACCGGACTTTTGTCAAGCGGATCAAGCTGTTTGCCTCGCTGCATGATGTGGGCAAGGTCGGCATTGCCGATGCCATTCTCAAAAAGCCGGGCAGCTATACGCCGGAAGAGTTCGAGGCAATGAAACAGCACGTGGTGATCGGCCACCGTATGCTGGATAACGCGGAGATTGACCCCATGGCCCGCAATATCGCCTACTACCATCATGAAAAATGGGACGGCAGCGGCTATGTCAACGGTTTGCGCGGCGAGTCCATTCCCCTGGAGGCGCGCATCGTTGCCCTGGCTGATGTCTTTGACGCCTTGACCACGGTGCGCATCTATAAGAAGGCTTTCCCGGTTGCCGAGGCGGAAAGGATTATTCTGGCGGAAAAGGGGCGTCATTTTGATCCCCTGGTGGTTGAGGCATTCTTTAAACGAAAAGAGGAGTTTATCCGCATAAAGGAATTATTGGCGTGAAAACAGGTAATAATGACGGGAACGGCCTGGATGATGATAAGCCGCAGCAGGCAGGGGACGATTGTCTCGAATCGCTTACAATCAAGATCCGGCCCGACCTGTACCGGGCATTTCACCGCTGCAGCTGGATCATCATCCATGAAACAGGACGCAGCCAGCTTGACATCATGCAGGAGATGGTTGAGGATTTTCTGATCAAACACGGCTGTTGATGAACGTATTGATGGTCTGGCGGGGAAAAAAGAGGCGGCGCATGGGGATCATGCGCCGCCGGAGAACAGAGGTGAGTTGGTTGGTTACTATCTGGTGGGCGCTTCCACCTCG
>QZKJ01000039.1 GCA_003605035.1 Desulfurivibrio sp. | reverse complement strand
GGAATTCAGGAGACAGGAGACAGAATTCAGAATGGTTGATTTTGTTACGTTTTATTCTGGCTCCTGATTTCTGGCTGCTGAATTCTCTGGAAACAAGCTGCGGGGATCATGAGAATTTCAATTTAATTTCAGCATGTTACCACAACTCAGAAAGTTGAATAAATAAGAATCGCATGGATCTCATCAGACAATCCATCGAGCAGCCGGTGAGCGTGGTGGTGGGGGTCATCCTGCTGCTTCTCTTCGGCCTCATCTCGCTTTCCCGCATGCCGTACCAGCTGAGTCCCAGCGTCATCGAGCCGGAGATCACCGTCACCACCGTCTGGACCGGCGCCACCCCCTACGAGGTGGAGCGGGAGATCATCGAGGAACAGGAGAAGGTGCTGAAGGGCATCCCGGGCCTCTCCGAGATGGAGAGCAGCTCCTACGACAGCTCCGGGGTCATCACCCTGCGCTTCAAGGTGGGAGTTGACGTAGACAACGCCCTGCTGCGCGTCTCCAACAAACTCAACGAGGTCCGCAGCTATCCCCAGAATGCCGAACGGCCGGTGATCAATGCCACCGGCTCCGCCACCTCGCCCGTCATCTGGATCATTCTGAAGGCCGGCAAGGGCAATCATGAGTCCGTCTATACCGCCAGGACCTATTTCGAGGACGATATCCGCCAGTACCTGGAGCGCGTCGATGGGGTGGCCGATCTCTTTGTCGGCGGCGGCCGCGAGCAGGAGCTGCACGTGGAGATGCGCGACGACCGCCTGGCGGCCTTCGGGGTGACGGTGGCTGAGCTGATCCGGGTGCTGGACGACAACAACGTCAACATCGCGGCCGGCACCATGGGCGTCGGCCGGCGCGACTACCGCATCCGCACCGTGGGGGAGGCCAACACCGCCGAGGCGGTCGCCGCCATCGTGGTCCGCTCCAACGGCGACGAACGGCTCACCATCGGTGATCTGGCCCGGGTCCATCTCGATTACGCGCCGCTTGCCGACGCCATGATCCATAACGGCGAGGAAGGCATTGCCATCGGCATCAAACCCGAGCCGGATGTCAACGTGCTGGATCTGACCGACCGCATGGAGGCGGTGGTGCGGGATCTCAACGACAACACCCTCAAGGACAGAAATCTCCGCCTGGAATGGGTCTATGACCAGCGGCCCTACATCCTGGGCGCCATCCAGCTGGTGAAGGACGACATCCTGGTGGGCGGCCTGCTGGCCATCGGCGCGCTGCTGCTCTTTTTGCGGCGCATCTCGCCCACCCTGGTGGTGGCGCTGACCATCCCGGTCAGCATCATCGGCACCTTTATCCTGCTCTACCTGCTGGGCCGCAACCTCAACGTCATCAGCCTGGCCGGCATCTCCTTTTCGGTGGGCATGCTGGTCGACAACGCCATCGTGGTCATCGAAAACATCGAGCGCCACCGCTCCCTGGGCAAGGACACGGTCACCGCCGCCTATGACGGCACCCGCGAGGTATGGGGAGCCCTGCTGCTCAACACCTTTACCGCCATGTTCGTCTTTTTGCCCGTGCTGTTCATCGAGGAGGAGGTGGGCCAGCTCTTCCGGGACATCGCCATCGCCGTCTCGGCCAGCCAGTTCATCAGCTTCTACGTCTCGGTGCTGACCATCCCCATCCTGGTGAAGTGGCTGGCCAGGCCGGGCCGGGAAAAGGATTCCACCCCTGCCCGGCCCGGCCGGCCCTCGCTGCTGGTGCGGACCGGCATCGCCTTGAGCAACGGCTACATGGCGCTGGTGCGGCTGGCGCTGACCAACGGCATCACCCGGCTCGCCACCGTGATCTTCTGGATCGGCTTCTGCTCGCTTATCACCGTGCTGCTTTTTCCCAAGATGGAGTACCTGCCCCAGGGCAACCGCAACCTGGTGATCAATATCCTCATCCCGCCCCCCGGCCTCTCCTATGAGGAGCGCTATGACATCGGCCGCCAGATCTACGGCCAGGTCGAGCCCCACATGCGCCGGGACGCGGACGGCGTGCCCGGCATCAGAAACATCTTCTACGTGGGCGCCGAGCGCATCATGCTGTTCGGCGCCATCAGCATCCACGAGCAGCGGGCCGCGGAGCTCATCCCGTTTTTCACCCGCATCATCCAGGGAATCCCCGGCATCTTCGGGGTCAGCAATCAGGCCGGCGTCTTCCAGACCACCCTGGGCCGGGGCCGGACCATTGACGTGGATCTCACCAGCGAGGATGTCGGCCGCACCGTGCAGGCGGGCGGGGCGCTGTTCGGCGCCATCCTGCAGAAGATCCCGGGCGCCCAGGTGCGGCCGGTGCCGTCGCTTGAGATCAGCTACCCGGAGATCCGCTTCGAACCGAACCTGGACCGGCTGCAGGCCGCGGGCATGAGCGCCCGGGACCTGGGCCATGCCATTGACGTGCTGATGGATGGCCGCAAGGTGGGGGAATTCAAGCAGGAAGGCAAAAAGAAGATCGATCTGGTGCTGGCGGCGGAGGAAAAAGGGCTCACCACCCCGGAGGAACTGGCCGCGGCGCCGATCCGCACCCCCACCGGCCAGGTGGTGCCGGTCTCCTCGCTGGCCACCGTCATCCAGGCCACCGGCACCACCGAGATTCGCCACCTGGAGCGGCAGCGCACCATCACCCTGCAGGTGACGCCGCCCACCGATGTCCCCCTTGAACAGGCCATGGAGACCATCCGCGGCGAGCTGGTGCCGGGGCTGCGGTCGGCCGGGCTGCTTGACGGCATCGAGGTGTCGCTCTCCGGCACGGCCGACAAGCTGACCGAGGCGCGCCAGGCCCTGCAGTGGAATTTCCTGCTGGCCTCCATGATCATCTACCTGCTTATGTCCGCCATGTTTTCAAGCTTTGTCTATCCCCTGCTGATCATGGCCACCATCCCCCTGGCCGGCGCCGGCGGTTTTCTGGGACTCGCCCTGGTGAACCGCTTCATCGCCCCGCAGCCGCTCGATATCCTCACCATGCTGGGCTTTGTCATCCTGGTGGGGGTGGTGGTGAACAACGCCATCCTCATCGTCTTCCAGGCCCTCAACTATATCCGCGATGAGGGCTATGAAGCAAAGGCGGCGGTGCTGGAATCGACCCGCACCCGCCTGCGGCCCATCTACATGACCGCGGTCGCCAGCGTGGTCGGCATGCTGCCCCTGGTACTCGCCCCGGGCCCCGGCTCGGAGCTCTACCGCGGGCTGGGCTCGGTGCTGCTGGGCGGGCTGGTGCTTTCCACTGTGCTCACCATCTTCGTCATCCCTTCGCTGCTGCTCTTTTTCATCGGCCGGGAGAAGAGGCGGGGCACGGCGGGATAAGGGACAGACGGTTGCCGCTCTCCGCGGCAAACTCCGGCCCCGCTGTTTCTCCGCCCGCTGCCTGACGCAAATAAATAGCGATACGATCCGACAGGCAGCCTGGTATTGGCGTGCAACTTGCTTATTCCGAAACGCATCAGCATCAACTAACAGTTATCAACTACAGCGGGGTTCCGCCCGCACGTCCGGGGAAACGGCAACCGCCCTCCTGCACCGGCAGGGAGAATGCAGCGGGACCATCGGCCAACAATATCTTTTTTACGGTGCAACTGGAGCAGAGCATGCGGCCTGACATTATTCCGACCGGGATCAGCGGTCTTGACGAGATTCTGGGGGATGGAGTGCCCCGAAATCATATCTATCTGCTCATGGGAAACCCGGGCACCGGCAAGACCACCCTCGGCCTGCAATACCTGCTGGAAGGGGTCCGCCGGAAAGAAAAGGCGCTCTACCTCACCTTTATGCAAACCGTCCCCGACCTCGAGGAGACCGCGGCCTCCCACGGCTGGGACCTGACCGGCATCGTAATCAAAACCTTTCTCGCCGAGGCGGAGAAAGAAACCAGCCTGGCCGAGCAGACCCTGCTGCCCATCGCCGAGATCCAGCTGCACGACCTGATGAACAACATCGAAGAGACAGTCAGGGAAATCCGCCCCGCCCGCATGGTTTTTGACTCGGTCGATCAGTTCCGCCTTCTGTCCGGCGATCCGGCGATCTTCCGGCAGAGGCTTCTGAAGCTGCTCAAGCTGCTGGTTGAAATCAACGTCACGGCGTTTTTCACGGAATCCTCCGTACAGGCTTCTGAGTTCAAAACCCTGGTGCATGGAATAATCGTGCTGGACATGGTGATACCCCCCTCCAACGAGATACGGCGCCGCCTGCTGGTGCTGAAGCTGCGGACCACCCGCCATGCCGGCGGCTATCACTGCTTCTGCATCAGGACCGGGGGCCTGGTGGTTTTTCCCCGGCTGCCGCAGGCCGGAAAAGCGCTGCCGCCCCGGGGAAGTGCGGTGAAAAGCGGTATCGAGTCCCTCGATGCCATGCTGGGCGGCGGACTGGAGGAGGGGACCGCCTGTTTCATCATGGGACAGTCGGGAACCGGCAAGAGCATGCTGGCAACCGCCTATGTCCATGCCATGGCCAGGCAGGGAGAAACCGCCATCATTTTTCTCTTCGAGGAGCGCAGGGACATCTTTCTGAAAAGAGCGGAAGGAGCCGGCATGGACCTGGCCCCTCTGATCGAACGGAACCTGCTGGAGATCAGGCAGGTGAACATCGGTGACTGGTGCTCCGGCGAGTTCGCCCACAACCTCAGGCATGCCGTCGAGCAGCGGCAGGTGCGGGCGGTGGTCATCGACAGCCTGACCGGATTTCGCAGGGCGGCGCACGAAGAGCCCCAGCTTGTCGGGCAGCTGCACGACATGCTCGCCTTCCTGGGCCGGCACCGGGTGCTGTCTCTAGTCACCGTCACCTCCCATGGGCTGACCATTGAAAACCCCGACAACTTCGAGGCCAGCTTTCTGTCGGACACCATCATCTGGCTACGGCGGTTCGAGGCCATGGGAAGCTTCCGGCTCGCCCTATCGGTTCTCAAGAAAAGAGACGGCGACCACGAAAAAAGCATCCGGGAATTCAGGATCACGGCCAATGGCGCCACTGTGGGCGAGCCCCTCCGCGAATTCCGGGGTATTCTGAGCGGGATGCCGGTCTATACGGGAAAGTCCCACAAACTCATGAGGGAGTAATGATGGCCGGCGAGCTTGACATTCTGATCGCCATGGCCAATCCCGCCAATTCTGAGGTGCTGTCCAGGGTGCTGACTGCCGCCGAACTCGGCTTCAGGATGTGCGCCGACATCGACACCCTGATTGCCGAAGCCGGGGGTGGCTGCGGCGCCCTGCTCCTGGAGGCCGAGTTTCTTTCCGCCTCGGCCCTGAAGCTTTTACAGACCTTTATCAACGAGCAGCCGGCCTGGTCGGAACTGCCGACCATCCTCCTGATCAGGAATGCGAAGCGCCAGGCGGTGTTCGCCAAATCAGCGCCACTGTTCATCCCCAACCTCACCTTGCTGGAGCGGCCCGTCTCCTCCGCGGTCCTCACCACCGTTCTGCGGATGTCCCTCAATATGCGGCAGCGGCAATATGACATCAGAAATCTGCTGGCCGAGCTGCGCCGGGCCAACAGGACCCTGGAGAAACGGGTGCGCCGGCGCACCGCCGAGCTTGAACAGTCCAATAAGAACATCGAGCAGTTCGCCTATGCGGCCTCCCACGACCTGCGGGAGCCCCTGCGGGTGGTGGCGAGCTATCTGGACCTGCTGCAGAAAAGGTATAAGGACCGGCTTGACGAAAAGGCGGGCACCTACATCAGCTTCACCGTGGAAGCGGCGGAGCGGATGCAGAAGCTCATTGACGGCCTGCTGGACTATTCCCGTCTCTCCACCATGCCGGCTGATCAAACCGAGGTGGACATGAATGCGGTCTTCAGCGAGGCGGTGGCAAATCTTGCCGTGCACATCCGCGACCAGGGGGCCGCAGTCACCAGCGAACCGCTGCCCGTCATTTCCGGGGCCCACACCCAGCTGGTCCAGCTCTTGCAAAACCTGATCTGCAACGCGGTCAAATTCGCCAGGCCGGGGATCGTCCCCGAAGTCCGCGTGTCAGCGGTCCGGCAGGAGCAGGAATGGCTCTTTTCGGTGCGGGACAACGGCATCGGCATCCAGCCGCAGTTTCACGAGCGGATCTTCCAGATCTTCCAGCGGCTGCACACCCGGAATGAGTACCCCGGCACCGGCATCGGGCTCGCCCTGTGCAAATTCATCGTGGAAAGACATCAGGGACGTCTGTGGCTTGAATCTTCTCCTGGAGAAGGGACCACCTTTTTCTTCACCTTTCCCGCCAATGACAGCGCATGACCCGTAAACCCCAAGATACCTCAGGAGCAACGACCACCATGCAGAAAAAAACGCGGCAAACCTCTCCCCCTGAAAAACCGATCAGGGTCCTGCTGATCGAGGACAACCCAGATGACGCCGAAATGTTGCGCGGGCTGGTGCAGACCAAAGACGGCCAGGTGGATCTGCAGTGGGTTGACCGCCTGCCAGCCGCTCTTGATCGGCTGGCCGGCGACAGCTTTGATATCGCCCTGACCGATCTGCGGCTGGCGGACCGCGCGGAGGATGATGTTTTTGCGGAAATCCACGCCCGCTTTCCCCACCTGCCGGTGGTGGTGCTTACCGGTTTCGACAGCCAGGATGCCGCCATCGAGGCCGTCCGGAATGGAGCCCAGGATTATCTGGTCAAGGGCCGGGCCAAAGGGCCTTCCATCCTGCGTCTAATCAAATATTCCATCGAACGGCAAAGACTGCTCAATGACTGTGAAAAGCATCTGAAGGAGATACGGACCCTGCGGGGGCTTATCCCGGTTTGCTCCTGGTGCCGCAAGGTGCACAGTCACAAGGGATACTGGGAAAAAGTTGAGAAATTCATCGAGGAGCAGACCGACGCCTCCTTTACCCACGGCATCTGTCCTGACTGTCTTGCCAGAAACGAACCGGAAATTTTCCGGCAGCTGGAAAAGCAATCCCCCGGACTCTTTACCAGGAAAGGGGCCGGCCGGGCGGATGAGCGCGTGATCAGGCTGCTGCTCATCGAGGATAACCCGGCTGACGCCGGTCTGGTGCGCGAGTTCGCCGCCGACAGCGGGGACTCCCCGCCGCAGATCAGCCATGCCACCCGGCTGGCCGAGGCGGTGGAACTGCTCCAGCAGGAGGCATTCGATGTCGTGCTGGCCGATCTCTGCCTGCCGGACAGCCAGGGCATCGAGACCTTCATCAAAATTCATACCCTGGTCCCGGAGGTGCCGATCATCATCCTGACAGGCATCAGCGATAAAGACCTTGCGGCATCAGCGGTACGGAGCGGCGCCCAGGACTATCTCGTCAAAGGCGGGATCGACGGCGCCCTGCTCGGCAAGTCGATCCAGTATGCCATCGAGCGCCACAAAATGCTCAAGGAGTTGCGGAAGAATCTGCGCGAGGTCGGCAAGCTGCAGAGAGAGCGCGAAAATCTGCTCTCCGCCTTCGCCCATGACATCAAAAACGCGATCATCCCCGCCGGCCTGCTTTTATCGCGGATCATCACCGGCAAGTCCCGTCCTGCCGCCGGCAGCATCGCCCCGGTCCGGGACGGCCTGCTGGCCGCGGAGAACATGCTGGCGGAATTCATCGAATTCTCGCGGTTCGAGGCGCCCGAGTACCAACCAGTCAAAGCCCCTTTTGACCTTGAGGCCGTGATGCAGAAACAGATCGAGGCCGCCAGGCTCAAGGCGGAAGAAAAAAACATCAGGCTGGAGTGCGGGTTTCTGGTGTCGCCGCCGCCGCTTCTGCAGGCGGACGCCGGCATGATGCAGAGGGTCATTGCCAATCTCCTCGACAACGCCATCAAATATACCCCCAAAGGGGGAGCGGTCAACGTCAGCGTGCGCAGAGCCCTGCGCAGCGTTCTGGTGCAGGTGCAGGATACCGGCATCGGTATAGCGGAAAATCATCTTCCCCTCCTGTTTGAGGCCTTTTACCGGGTGCCGGGCGGCGAGAAGGGTTCCGGCCTGGGTCTGGCCATCGCACGGACGATCATCAAGGCCCACGGTGGAGAAATCTGGGCCAACAGCGCCGCCGGTGAGGGCAGCACGTTCAATTTCACCCTGCCGCTGGAATGATCCACATCTTCCTCCCGGCCGCCCCCTGACCGACCCCTTTTCAGTTTCCCGGTCCCGGCAATCCTCTCCCGCCGGACCAGATCCTGCCGGACGGGACAGCACGGAAGCGGGAAAACGGGCCAGGGCACCGGTCTGGGCCTCAGCATCACGCACGATATCCTCTGGCTGCCCTCTTCCGGGTTAAAGGGGGCGGGGCCTATATAAAAATGGATCATGGAGGCAGCCGCTAGAAGTTCACCCCCCTGCCCACGGAAGGGGCGGTGGACAGCGCCTTTCCTGCCAGGTCACCGATGAACGATGGGCGGCGGGGTATTCAACTTTGACGGCATCACCTTCATCATGGAGGTCTGCCTGGATCATCACGTCGGCCGGCTGCAGACCGCGGAAAATCTGCAGTTTCTGCTTATTTCTTCCTCCGGCATGAGCATCAAGATGAACGGTCTGCGGGTCGACGGCAAGGTGGTGGTGCGCAGCCAGGCCGGGGTGAGCAAAATGCCCACTGCCCACGCCTTAAGTGGAATCCGGGGAAAAGCGAGGTGTTCGGGCCGCTGGCCATCCCGTACCTGTAATTCTCCTGCCCAGCCGTCCGTTTACCCTTGGCGGAAACGCCAGGTGGCGGCAAGCAGGCAGGCCTCCCACAGGCGACGCCACCACAGCTGCCGGCCCCCGGTCAGGCTCTGCTGCCAGGCGGTAAGCGAGCCTTCGGCCTGGGCGTCACTGAGATAATGGACATGCCAGCCCGCCCGGCGGGCGCGCAGGCACAGCTCAAGGGGCCAGTAGAGCGCAAGGCCCGGATGGATGGTGCCGATGTCTTCGAGCAGCAGCCGGCTCATGGTGAGGCCCGGGCCGGCGAACCAGTCCGCCTCGCCGCCGGCAAATTCATGCCAGCCCGCGGCCGGGCGGCCCGGCAGCGGCCCAGATGGCGCCAGCAGGGAAAAAAAGGAAGGGAAGCGGCGGGCCACCTGCTGAATCTCGCCCCGTTCATCGCGCAATTTCGGGCCGGCGATGCCTGCGTCCGGCACCTCATCGAGAAAATCAACCAGGGCCGGCAGACAGCCGCCCGCCACCTTGGCGCCGTCGTCCCACACCGAGAAGTAGCGGCCGCGGGAGGCGGCAATGGCCCGGTTGACGGCGCCGTTCACATAACTGCCGGAATGCAGGGCCAGCACGGCCAGCCCGGGAAATTCCGCCTGCAGCGCGGCCAGATCCCGCCGGTCAGCGCGGCAGATGAGAAAAATTTCCAGGCTGACATGATCGGCCGTGTCATGCACGGCGCGCAGGAAACGACGGGCGGCCGCCGGCGGGCCGCAACCCGCCAGACAGAGGGTCAGATCCGGCCGCGGCTCCGCCACTTGTCAGATCTCCGCCAGCTTGCTTGCGACCGAGGGGAAAAGGTTGAGATCGGTGTGCGGCAGGAACAGGGCGGCCATGTAATGGTTCATGAACTGCGGATTCTCGCTGAGTTCCATGTTGGTGATCAGCCTGCTCACCTCGTTGCGCTGCCGGAAGCGCTTGTGATCATTGAGACTGATCTGGGCCCCCAGCAGGGAGCCGTTGCCGAGATAAAAGAACTTGTTGCGATCAAGATCAGGCAGCAGGCCGATGCTGATGGCCCGTTCCAGATCAAGATAGGCCCCGAAATTGCCGGCCAGGATGATGCGGTCCAGATCGGTGAAGGCCATGCCCACCGATTCGAGCAGGGTCTGGTAGCCCGCGTACATGGCGCCCTTGGCCCGGATCAGGTTGTCGATGTCCACCTCGGTGATGACGATGTCCTCGCCGATCAGCGAGTCCTTGGACCAGGCCAGCACATACTCGTAGCCGTCATGGCCGCTTCTGATGCGGGGATGCTCGATGCTGCGGTTGAATTTGCCCTGCTGGTCGATCACGCCCGCCTCCAGCAGTTCGGCGACAATGCTGATCAGACCCGAGCCGCAGATGCCCCGCGGTTTGCTGCGGTCAATGGTGACGATCATCGGGTCAAAAGTGACCGGGTGGATCTGGAAATTCTCGATGGCGCCGCTGCTGGCCCGCATGCCGAAGCGGATGCCGCCGCCCTCAAAGGCCGGGCCGGCGGAACAGGCGGTGCACATCATCCAGTCCATGTTGCCCACCACGATCTCGCCGTTGGTGCCGATGTCAATGAACAGGGTCAGCTCCGGGCTCTGGTGCATCTGGCAGGCATGCACCCCGGAAACGATATCGCCGCCCACGTAGCTGGCAACGGACGGGTAGAGAAAAAGACGGACCGAGGGATGGGCCATGACCCCCAGGGAAGCGGCGCGGGTCAAGGGGAACTGGCTGCAGGCCGGCACATAAGGGGTCTCCCGCACGAACTTCGGATCAATGCCGAGCAGCAGATGGGACATCACCGTGTTGCCGGCCGCCATGATATAACTGATGTCGCTGGGGCTGATCATCACATTGCGGCAGACCGACTCGATGATCTCATTGATGGTGTGCACCACTCTTTCCTGCAGGGTGCGCAGGCCGCCGGGCCGCTGGGAATAAATGATGCGGGAGATGACATCCTCGCCGTAGCGGATCTGGCCGTTGTAGGCCGAGGCCTCGGCCAGCACCTTGCCGTTATTGAGATCAATGAGGATGCCGCTCACCGTGGTGGTGCCGATATCCACCGCCAGCCCGTACAGGCGGTCGGTGGTGTTGCCCGGCTCCACGGCGATGATCCTGTCAGGTTCTTCCTCGCGCTTGCCGCGCAGCAGGATGGCGGTAATCTCCCAGTGGGCCTCCCGGAGGATGAAGGGCAGCTCCCGCAGCATCTCCGGATGATCGTAGGTCGGCTCCTTGCAATCAAAACAGCCTTTCCTGATGCCCCGCAGCAGACGCTGCAGGTCAGGGGCATTGTCGTCCAGGCTGGGCGGATCGAGCCTGATAAAGCGCTTTTCCACCGGCGGGTCCACGTCCCATTTACCGATCAGCGCTTCCAGGGCGCGGGCGGAGATGGCCCGGGTGGTCTTCGGCTTGCGCTTCAGGGCCCGGCCGTCCTTGCCCATGGCCTCCGGGATTTCCACCAGCAGATCGGAAACCACCCTGGTCTGGCAGGCCAGCCTGACCCCGTCCTCATATTCCGCGGCCTTGAGATGGGACCGCGCCGAGGCGACATGCCCTTCCTTGATTTTCACCTTGCACTTGCCGCACACCCCCTCGCCGCCGCAGAAGGCATGAATATAGACGCCCGCCGAAGCGGCGGCCGTCAGCAGATTTTCGCCGTCATCGACGCTGATCGTGGTTTTATCCGGCAGAAAGGTAATATTTTT
The DNA here is from genome assembly GCA_003605035.1 of Desulfurivibrio sp. Lineage (GTDB taxonomy): Bacteria > Desulfobacterota > Desulfobulbia > Desulfobulbales > SURF-16 > SURF-16. Next base: position 61,573 of record QZKJ01000039.1, on the reverse strand, counting down.
GCTCATTTTCGTATCCTGTATGAAGTGACGCCATGGCCTTTTGCTGACACAATAGCAGGAAGTATGCTCTTGTCAAGAAACAAGAATATATCTGTTAGAACGCAACGCTGCCCGGACAGCCGCGGCAATCCTGACAAAGTCCGGCGGGCAGGCAGAATTCTCTTGTCATCACGGGGAAGTCCCGTTACAATGGTGACGATATTCTGCGTACATTTAATGTTACCATCCACCGCACCCATCGAACGTTAACAGTTATTTCGATATACTTAATCCGGGAGGAGAAAAATATGGCTGATGATAGAGTTATGCAAGTAACAGATGGAGATTTTCAGGAAAAAATTCTAAAATCCGACATTCCGGCCTTGGTGGACTTCTGGGCTCCCTGGTGTGGTCCATGCAAGGCAATCGGCCCCATGATCAACGAACTTGCCGGCGAATACGAAGGCAAGGTGAAAATCGCCAAGATGAACGTGGACGAGAACCCGGAAACCCCCGGCAAGTACGGTATTCGCGCCATTCCCACCCTTATTTTCTTCAAAAACGGCAAAGTTGCGGATCAGATCACCGGAGCAGTGGGCAAGACCCAGCTCGCGGCCATGCTTGACAAGTAGTAATGTCCGAAACCGACTATCAGCTGATTATCGTGGGTGGCGGCCCTGCCGGGCTCACCGCCGGCCTTTATGCGGCCCGGGCCAAACTGCACGCCATCCTGCTGGAAAAAGGCGCCCCCGGCGGCCAGGTGATGAACACCGACTGGATAGACAACTATCCCGGTTTTCCTGAAGGGATTTCCGGCTTTGAGCTGGCCGAGAAGATGGCGGCCCAGGTTCAGCGTTTTGGACTGCCCACCAAAGTCTGCGAAGTGACATCCATGGACCTGGCCGGTCCGGTCAAGAAGATCTTTCTGGAAGGGGGCGAAACCCTGACCAGCCGGACCGTGATCCTGGCCACCGGCGCCCGGCCCAACAAGCTTGGCATTCCCGGCGAAAAGGAACTGACCGGCAAGGGCGTTTCCTACTGCGCCACCTGTGACGGCCCCTTTTACCGGGGCCTGGAGATAGCCGTCATCGGCGGCGGCGACACCGCCGTCCAGGAGGCGATGCATCTGACCAAGTTTGCCACCAGGGTCACGGTCATTCACCGCCGCAACGAGCTGCGGGCGGAGCGGATCCTCCAGGAAAAGGCCTTTGCCAACGCCAGGATCGATTACATCTGGGACACCGTGGTCACCGAGGTGCTCGGCAGTAAGGAAGTCGAAGGGCTGCGGCTGAAGAATGTCAAGAGCGGTGAGGAGACGACGCTTGCGGTCAAGGGCTGTTTCGTGCTGATCGGCCTGTATCCGAACAACGAAATGCTGCCGCTTGATCAGCTGGCCAGCGAAGGCGGCTTTATTGTCACTGACAAGGAAATGCGGACATCACTGCCCGGCGTCATGGCGGCCGGCGATATCTGCAGCAAGGAAGTGAGACAGATTGTCAACGCAACAGGAGAAGGCGCGGTCGCCTGCGTTGCTGCGGAAAATTATCTGGGCAACCTCAAATGAAACCAGCGGGGCATGGCAACGCCGGAAACATGGCGTCCCTGCCTTTTGTTTTTAAACACAGCCTCCCGGACGCACATGAAACTTCTTTTTACCAAGCACCCCATGGGTAATCTCGGCGTAAAACTTACCCTGGTTTTCCTGGGCGCGGCTCTGTTCCTGCTGCCCGGCTGCTCGATATACAAGGACATCAAGTCGATGTTCAGCGACGACTCGGAGACCGTGCAGGCAGGGCCTGAAGCGCTGGCCATCGAGGGGCTGGATGAATTCAGCCACGCCGAATACTCCAGCGCCCTGAAGATTTTCCGGGAGATCCAGGAGCGTTTCCCCTTCAGCAGTTACAGCCTGATGGCCGAACTCAAATCAGCCGACTGCCATTTCTATCTCGGCCATTACACCGAGGCGCTGGGCGCCTATGAGGATTTTGTCAAAAACCATCCCACCAACGAGGCCATCCCCTATATCTACTTTCAGATCGGCATGTGCCACTTCCGCAGGATAGACACCATTGACCGGGACCCGGGCAGCGCCGTGGATGCGGAGACCGCCTTTGCCAAACTGATCCGCCTCTACCCTGCCTCGCCATATTCGGAAGAGGCCAGGGCCAGAATCAGGGACTGCCGTGATTTCCTGGCCGGCCATGAACTCTATGTGGCCAGATTCTATATGAAAACGGAGAAACTGGAACAGAGCATCTCCCGGCTGGAGTTTCTGCTGGATAACTACCCGGACAGCTCGGTGGCTCCGGAGGCGCAGGAGCTGCTGGCCCAGCTGCAGGCGGGCGAGCCGCCGAAAAGCAAATGGCGCGACTGGATTCCGGAGATCGGCCTGCCTGACTGGTCCATCTTCAGCGATTTCGGCCGGGTGTCGCCCAATCAACCGTCCAGCAGCGGTAGTAGTAAACCGGCTGATTAAGGGCTGGCCCGCAAAAAACGGCCTAAGTTCGGCTGCCGCCTTTTTTATTGCTCTTTTGCCAGCGCCGGTCATAGCGCTCCTGCTCGCTGTAGATGCAGCCGCAGTAGGGCTGGCGGTAGAGTCCCATGGCGATCGCTCCGTCTATTCCCTCCTGCCATCCCTGCCGGAAGTCCCGGTAATAAAAGGGCACCCCGTACTGTCTGCCCAGGTCCTCCCCCTGCTGCCGGATCAACTCGTGGTTCTGGTAGCGGCTGTAGAGCAAGGTGGTGGTGAAGGCATCCGCCCTGACGGCGGCGGCATACTCCGCGGCGGCGGCAAGACGCATTTCGTAGCAGAGACCGCAGCGCTCGTCCTCATGAAAGACCACCTGGCGCAGGAAATAGCGCAGACCGTAGTCCCGCCTGATCTCCACCTGAAAACCCGTCCGGCCGGCCAGCTCCTCCAGGGCCTGGATTCTCTGCCTGAACTCCCGGAAGGGATGGATGTTGGGATTATAGAAAAGGCCGTGCACCTCCAGCCCTTCCCGGCGCAGGAGGTCAAGGGGATAGACGGTGCAGGGTCCGCAGCAGACATGCAGCAGGATCTTCACTGGTTGCGCACCTTGTAATCCTGCACATCGATATGATACTTGTGGATCTTGTAATTGATGATGCGCAGGCTGGTGTCGAGCAGCTCGGCGGTCCTGGTCTGGTTGCCGTTGGCCTTTTTCAGCGCCTCGACGATAAGTTCCTTTTCAAAGTTCTCCACCGCGGCGGCAAGCGACAGCGGGTTGCGCTCACTGGTGCTTTCCGCGCTCTGCAGGGTGGGCGGCAGATGGTAGCTCTTGATGGCGTCCTCATCGCAGATCAGCACCGCCCTCTCCATGCAGTTCTGCAGTTCCCGCACATTGCCGGGCCAGTGATACTGCATGAGCAGATCAATGGCCGGGGTTGAGATGCGGGAGATATTCTTCTGATTTTCCTCGCAGAACTTTTTCAGGAAATACTCGGCCAAAAGCAGCACATCGGTGCGCCTTTCCCGCAGCGGCGGCAGATAGACCGGAAAGACGTTGAGGCGGTAATAGAAATCTTCCCGGAACTGGCCGCTCTCCACCGCCTTTTCCAGGTCCTTGTGGGTTGCGGCGATCAGCCGCACATTGCACTTGAGCGGTTTCACCCCGCCCAGCCGCTGGAATTCCCGGTCCTGCACCACATTGAGCAGCTTGACCTGCACCGCGTGGCTGAGATCGCCGATCTCATCGAGGAAGATGGTGCCGCCCTCCGCCTGCTCGAAACGCCCCTTCTTCATGGTGTTGGCCCCGGTAAAGGCCCCCTTTTCATGGCCGAACAGTTCGCTCTCCAGCAGGGTTTCCGGCAGGGCCGAGCAGTTGACCACCACGAACGGCTTCTTCTCCCGCTTGCTGTTGTAATGGATGGCCTTGGCGACCAGGGTCTTGCCGGTGCCCGATTCGCCGCGCAGCAGCACGGTGGCATTGGAGTCCGCCACCCGGTAGATCATCTCGAACACCTCCTGCATGCGGCTGCTGTTGCTGACGATGTTGCCGATCTGGTATTTGCCGCGCAGCTCCTTTTTCAGCAGGGTGTTTTCCCGCTCCAGCCTCTTTTTCTCCTCATTGACCGCCAGAATGCGGGTAACCGACTGGGCGATCAGTCCGGAGATAATGGTGAGGAAGCGGAGATCCTTGTCAAAATCGAGCCCTTCCCGGTATTCCCGGTCCACGCTCAAGGCGCCGATGGACTGCAGGCCATGCTTGATGGGCACACAGATAAAGGAGACCATCTTCTGCCTGAGATCGCCCCGGGAACGGGTGCGGTTCAGAAAAAGCGGCTCCTCGCTGATCTGCGGCACGACGATGGGGGCGCCGCTGGCCACCACCCGGCCGGTAATCCCCTCGCCCACCTGATATTTGCCGCGCTTTCTGGCCTCGGCGGTCATGCCGTGGGCCACCTCTATTTCCAGAATGGCGGTGGCGGGATTAACAATGCTGACCGTGCCGTTATGCATGCCCTTCTTCTCGTCCAGGATGGCCATCACCTGCTGCAGGCAGTCGCGCAGATCCATGGTCGAGGCAAGCACCCTGGTTATCTCGTAGAGGGTGGTGATTTCGGCTAATTCGTATTCTGCTGTGTTCTGATCCATTGGCCTTTTTATTTCCATGCGCGCAGGCGCCCCCTGTCGAAAGCAGGATAAGGTGGCCACTGCCAGCCTGTTCGTTTCCTTAGGGCAGCAAAATCAGACGGCAGCAATGGGAAATCGGCCTGGCCGGCTGATCCGCCATCTGTTTACGACGTTGCGGAGCAATCGGTTCCGCTGTCTGAACGCCTGTAACGGCGGCAGGTCATGCCTGCAAGGTAAACGATAAGCGGGAAAAAGACAATTTGATGTTGCGCAAAAAAAATTGAGACGCCGCCCCATGGCACACTTTTCGTGCAGCAGCGGCGGATCAGGCGACAGACAGCCGGGGCAGGGACGGCGGGGTTATTTCATCATTTCCGAGGTGGGGAAGATGAGGGTCACATCTTTTCTGCTCAGACTCAAAAACTTTGTCCGGGCAATCAGCTTGTCATCCTCCAGATAATAGATTGCCGCATCCGTGACCGGCAGATAATCGGAGGTTGCCTCAGCCATGAAATCCGTTAATCTCTCCTGGGGAAGAGTGTGTACTATGCCAACGATCTTCAGGTTGGCGGTCAGGATGATGACTTCAAATGAATCCTTGTCGATTTTTACGTACATAAGCACTCCGGGATAGACGAACTGTAAACAGGCAAATGTATGACGGACACGGCCCTGACAATGCAACTTTATAAAACAATATCATCGCCTTCTGCAAATAGCAAGCAATCTCCCGGCAAAAAACCGGGCACATATTTTCTTTTTTTTACATCAGCGGGCCAGATACGCCGCCAGCACCTCTGCCCAGGTTTGATATCCCCTGCCGGTCAGATGCACGCCGTCCGGCAGAAAGCAGCTTTGCCCGGCCTGCCGGGCCGCTGCAAAGGCGGCATGCACGTCAAGATAATCGGCAGCGGCGAGACCTGCCAGGGAGCGCAGCGAGCCATTGAGCCGGCTGATGGCATCGGCCGCCAGCCAGGGAAAGGCAAAGGGCAGCAGACTGGTTACGGCGATGCGCGCCCCGGGCAGGACCTGGCGCACCCTGTGCAGGATCTTCTCGTAATCCCGCAGAAAGGCATAGTCCCCGCCGGCCAGATTGTTGGCGCCGATCATGATGACCACCACCTCCACCCTGCCGGCAGCGGCCAGTTCATCGGCGAGCCGGGCGAGCAGCCCCCTGACCCTTTCCCCGGCCACCCCGCGGTTGGACATGGTCATCTCCGGGAAACGGGCCTGCCAGTCAAAAAATTCAACCAGGGAATCGCCCAGCAGCAGTACTGTCTCTGTTCTTTGCATGGGATGCGGCAACCTCCGGCACATTTGCGAATCACATCTTCCTGTCAATCATTATAACCGAATGAAGCGCGGCAGCAACAGTTTATCAGCCATGGCGCTGCCGCGGATTTATTTTGGCCGCGGCAACTATAAAGATAATAATTACTATTTACTTAGCAACGGAATTTGATTATGTTACCCACTAAAGACCATTAAAAAATCACGGACACGTCTTTGACCATATGGCCCGTTAACCTTATCCAAGGAGGAGATCATGGGATTATTTGAAAAACTCGGCTTCACGGCAGATGTTACGCCCACCATTGACTGGCAGCTTATCCCGGCGGAAACCTTCGCTATCTTTGAAAGCTGGGGCGGTCGGCTGCGGATCAAGAGCAATAGTGAGCGATTCTACTATTTTTTCATTGACACCTGGCAGGAACCGGCCATCCTCTGTCTGATGGAACGGGGCATCAAATATGCCCGCGTCCTGGCCCGCATTGACGCGCCCCAGGAACTGATCGACAACGCGGTAAAATCCCAGGGGAAAACCCTGGGCCTCGATAAAAGCTATGCCATTGACGACACCCTGAAGCAATGGCTGCTGGCTCATGTCATCAATACTGATGACGACTCCAAAGTGATCCTGGTGACAAATGTCCTGGCCCAGGAGGATCTGGTGACCGGCCTGCCGGGCCGGGATGCCGAACTGCCGGCAGGGCTTGCCAGGATCGCCCTGAACAGCGCTCCCCGGGACCTGCGGGAAGCCGAAGTGGACGCCCTCATCCGGCAGGGTGATTTTTTCGACAGCCAGTACAACATCAAGGGGAGATTCACCAATTTCCTGGTAGACAACCTTGACGGGCTGACAGTGACCGACAATGTTACCGGCATCATGTGGCAGCGGGGCGGCTGCGACATCACCAGCATCCGCAAAATACAGGGCTATATCAGGAAGATGAACGACAGTAGCTTTGCCGGCTACGACGACTGGCGGCTGCCCTCCATGGAAGAGGCGCTCTCGCTGATGGAAGCGGAACGAAACGACAAGGGGCTTTACCTGCACCGCTGCTTTTCCGCCAATGAGCCCTTTATCTTCCTGGCGGGAAGACGCGATCCCGGCGGCTTCTGGTTCTGCGATTACATACAGGGCACGGTCTACTGGGCCTCCGGCACCATCCCCGGCGGGTTTGGCAGGCTCTGCCGGACGGTCTGAGGTCAGCTGAACAGGAGACGCAAACGATACCGCAAGGCGGAACAGATCATGGAGCTGGCTGATCCGCCCTGCGGGGTCCATGTTCAGCCAGACACATGCACCCCAAGCAGGCCGTTGACCACACTGACGATATCCTCTCTGCTAAAAGGTTTGGTCAGGCTGGCGTCGGCGCCCAGCGGCCTGGTCATGGGCAGGTAATCACACCCCTGACTGTTGCCGCCGGAAACGGCCAGGATTTTTACGGCGGGAAAATCACGTTTTATCTCGATGATTGTTTCCATGCCTTCCTTTTCCGGCATGAAAATATCGGTAATAACCAGATCAAACGACTCCTGGGCCATCATCTTGAGTCCCACCGCCCCGTTGTCGGCAGTGATCACCATATGCCCAAGACCTTGAAATATACGCTTGAGTAACCCGCGGATCTGCTCTTCATCGTCAATGACGAGGATCTTAGCCATACACACTCCAACCTACCATAGGAAGTTGTAAATCAATCAATGCTGCCGGGACGGACCGGCGAGAGCCTGCCGGGGCTACCGGCTGGCAGGCAGCTACTTGATTCTCTCCCCGGTCAGGATATCAACAATACCGTTTTCCCTGGCCCCGGCCTCCGCCTTTTTGCTGTCGGACCGGGGTGTTTCTTTTACGCCGGGCGCAGCCGGCGTGGTTTTCACCTTCATGGTCAGATCGGCAAAGATGTCTGCCGGCGCCTCACGCACCGCACTTTTCTCAGCCGCCCCCGCCTCAACGGCCGGTTCATCCGCAAGCTCAGCCAGGTCGCCCTCCAGCACCAGCTGGGAAAAGGCGCCCAGTGCATCACTCACCTTTTCCATCCGCCTGGCCAGGGCCGGATCAACGCCGAACAGCATGCCGCGGGCGATACTGATAATTTCCAGGCAGGCAAAAACATCTTCAATGCGGCGCAGATCGTAAACCTGCCCGTTGTTGCTGTCTGATCCCATGCAGCTCCCCATACCATGCAGAAAAAAATCATGTCCAGTTCCAGCCGGCCATGAGGGTAAAAGCAGCACATTCCTAACATAATAATCAAGATACTAGCATGAATAAAACGTGATGTGTTATTTTTTTCTCGCCAGAATATACCGCCATGACACTTGCAGTTTGACACCGAACATGTTCCTTTGCTAAAAAATCTGGTAATTATCCGGCTTGGGACGAAAACGTTCGATTCGCCCCGATGCGGTGCTGCTGGATAATTGCAAAATCTGCAACCTTTTCAAGATTACACTGTCTATCCGTAACAAAACACCAGGGATGAGGAGAGGCCATGACGCTAGATGTCCAGCAGCTGACCAGAGAAATCGAGACGGAAGCCCTGCTTCTTGACCGCGTACGCCGGGAGATCGGCAAGCTCATCGTGGGCCAGACCAGGCTGGTTGAACGGCTGCTGGCGGCCCTGCTCTGCAACAACCATGTGCTCATCGAAGGGGTGCCGGGCCTGGCCAAGACGCTCACCGTCACCACCCTGGCCCAGGCCATCCAGGCCTCCTTTCACCGCATCCAGTTCACCCCGGACCTGCTGCCCGGCGACCTGATTGGCACCCTGATCTACAACCCCAAGACCGGTGATTTCACCACCAGAAAGGGCCCTATTTTCGCCAACATCATCCTGGCCGACGAGATCAACCGCGCCCCGGCCAAGGTACAGAGCGCCCTGCTGGAGGCGATGCAGGAGCGCCAGATCACCATCGGCGACCACACCTTTGCCCTGGACGACCCCTTCATGGTGCTGGCCACCCAGAACCCCATCGAGCAGGAAGGCACCTATCCCCTGCCCGAGGCCCAGGTGGACCGCTTCATGCTCAAACTGAAGGTCACCTACCCCTCCAAAGTCGAGGAGCAGCAGATTCTGCGGCTGATGGCCTCCGCCGCCGAGCTGCCGCAGGTAACCCCGGTCATCGGCCCGGAGGATATCCGGCGTCTGCGCCGCAAAACCGAGCAGATCTATGTGGACGGCAGGATCGAGGAGTATATCGTCAACCTGGTGGACGCCAGCCGCCATCCCGAGGCTTACAAAATGAACATCCGCCATCTCATCCAGTATGGCGCCTCCCCCCGGGCCACCATCTTTCTGGCCAGGGCGGCCAAGGCCAACGCCTTACTGGCCGGCCGCGGCTTTGTCACCCCGCAGGATGTCAAGACCATTGCCATGGACGTGCTGCGCCACCGGGTTATCGTCACCTATGAGGCGGAGGCGGAAGAAAAGAGCAGCGAGGATGTGATCCAGCTGCTGCTCGACACGGTCGAGGTGCCATGATCAGCAGTGAACTGGCCGCCAAAATCCGCACCATCCGCATCTACACCAGCAAGGCGGTGAACGACATCCTGGCCGGCGAGTACGAAAGCGTCTTCAAGGGCCGGGGCATGGAGTTCGACGAGGTGCGGGCCTACCAGCCCGGCGACGACATCCGCGCCATAGACTGGAACGTCACCGCCCGCACCGGCCACCCCTTTGTCAAGCAGTATGTGGAGGAGCGTGAGCTGACCATTTTCTTTCTGGTCGATCTTTCCGCCTCCGGCGCCTTTGGCAGCGGCCAGCGCCTCAAAAACGAGGTCGCGGCCGAGCTGTGCGCCCTGCTGGCCTTTTCCGCCATCAAAAACAATGACAAGGTGGGGCTGATCGCCTTTACCGACACGGTGGAACTGTTCATCCCCCCCAAAAAGGGGCCCACCCATGTGCTGCGCCTGATCCGGGAGATCTTGAGTTTTTCTCCGGAGCGGGGCCGCACCAGCATCGCGGCCAGCCTGCACTTCTTCGGCCGGATCAGCCATAAGCGGGCGGTGGCCTTCCTGGTCTCGGACTTTCTTGATGAGGATTTTTCCACCCCCATGCGCATCATCGCCCGCCGCCATGACCTGATCGCCGTGTCGATCACCGATCCCAGGGAGCGTGAGCTGCCCGCGGCCGGGCTCATTGAGCTGGAAGACGCGGAAAGCGGCGGCCGGCTGCTGATCGACAGCAGCAGCCCTGCGGTGCGCCGCGCCTTTGCCGCCGCAGCCGCCAGGCGATTAAAAGAGCTGGCCGGCCAGTTCGCCGCCATGGGGGTGGACCATATACCGCTGCAGACCGATGAGGATTATGTGCTCGACCTGGTCCGTTTTTTCCGAATGCGTGAACGGCGGCGGCGCTGATTGCCATGTTACGAAAATCGATCTTCCTGCCACTTCTTGCCCTTATCTGCACCCTTTGGCTGCTGCCGGCCGGCTGCCGGACCGGCCAGGCCCCGGACCAGGGCAGTCCTGCCGCCTCTGCGGTCAGCGAGGAGCTGGCAAGCGGAGAGTTGCGCGTGCAGCTCACCCTTTCCAGCCCGCAGATCTCCATTGCCGAGCAGCTGCAGCTCACCCTGACCGCCATGGCGCCCGAGGATTTCACGGTCAGCCTGCCGGAATTTACCGAGAGCGTCGGCGATTTCACCCTGACCAACACCACGGCGTCGCCCAAGACCCTGACCGGGGGCCGGCTCAGCCAGGGCCGCACGCTGACCCTGGCCCCTTTTCTGCCCGGTGAGTACACCATTCCGGCTATGACGGTCAGCGCCACGGACAGCCGGCACCCGGATCAAAAGGCCACGGTGACCATGCCGGCCCGCACCATCGCGGTCACCTCCCTGCTGGACCAAAACGAAAAAGACCCGCAGCTGGCCGACATCTACGCCCCGCTTACCCAGCCTGCGCCGACCCTTTACTACCTGCTGGCCGGAGGCGCCGCCGTGATGCTGCTTTGCGCCCTGCTCTATTTTTTCTGGCGCAGGAGCCGGCGGCAGCAAGCCCCGCCCCCACCGCTGCCGCCCCATGCAACGGCGCTGGCGGCCATTGACCAGCTGCTGCGGGATCAGGCCGCTGGCAGCGACCCCGCCCTTTTCTACGCCGGACTGACCGGCATCCTGCGCCACTATATCGAGGCGCGCTTCGGCCTCAAGGCCCCGGAGCAGACCACCGAGGAATTCCTCGACTCCCTGCGCCGGTCCCCGGTTTTTACGGAAGAACAGAAGGCGCTGCTGCGGGACTTTCTCAGCCGCTGCGACCTGATCAAATTCGCCCGCCTGATCCCTGACCCCCAGGAGATGGAGGCCGCCGTCGTGCTGTGCCGTGATTTCATCCGGGCCGGCGGGGAAAGCAGGGCGGGCACGGAGGGCGCGCCATGAGATTTGCCACGCCCTGGGCCCTGCTGGCCCTGCTGCTCATCCCGCTGCTGCTCTATTACCAATTTCGCCGCCGGCGGCACCCGGCCCTGACCTATTCCGCCATCGCCCTCTTCCGGCCGCTGGGCGGCACCTGGCGGCAGCGGCTGGCCAGCCTGCCCCTTGTCCTGCGTGCGCTGGCCCTCATCCTGCTGGTCACCGGCCTGGCCCGGCCCCAGCAGGGCATTGAGAAGACCTATGACATCAGCCACGGCATTGCCATTGAAATGGTCATCGACCGCTCCAGCAGCATGGGGGAAGAGATGGTCTTCAACAACAACGCCACCAGCCGCCTGGAGGTGGTCAAAAAGGTCTTTGCCGAGTTTGTCAGCGGCAACGGCAGGGAGCTGGCCGGCCGGCCCAATGATCTCATCGGCCTGGTGAGCTTTGCCCGCTACCCGGAAACCGTCTGCCCGCTGACCCTGGCCCACGAGGCGCTCTCCGGCTTCATGGAAAAAGTCCAGCTGGTCACCAGCCGTGCCGAGGACGGCACCAGCATCGGCGACGGCATCGCGCTCGCCGCCGCCCGTCTGCAGAAGGCGGAAGAACAGCTGTCCAGGCAGAATAAACAGGATAAAACGGACAGCGCCGGCCATTACGAGATAAAAAGCAAGATCATCATCCTGCTCACCGACGGGGCGCACAATGCCGGCAATCTCACCCCGCTTGAGGCGGCCCGGCTTGCCGCCAGCTGGGGCATCAGGATCTACACCATCGGCATCGGCGAAGATGTTGATACCAGCGGCATCCAGGGCTTTTTTGCCCGGCTGAACCGGCTGGCCCAGGGGGTGGACAAGAAGACGCTTGCGGAAATTGCCAAGACCACCGGCGGCATCTTCCGCCTGGCCGCCGATGCCGACAGCCTGCGCACCATTTACGCGGAGATCGACCGGCTGGAAAAAAGCGAGATGGAGAGTGTCCGCCACATTGACTATGCTGAGCATTTTCCCGTGTTCGTCCTCACCGCCCTGGCCCTGCTGGTGCTGGAAATGACCCTGCGGTCCACGGTGCTGCGGAAAATTCCATGAACGACATCCATTTTACCGACATCCACCTGTTGCTGCTGCTGTGGCTGCTGCCGCTGCTGGGACTGCTCTTTCTCCATGCCGCGGGCAGGCGGCGGGCGGCCATGGCCGCCTTTATCAACCCGGCCCTGGCCGGCCGCTGCGGCAAGACCGGCCGGCCGGCCAGACGGGGCAGCCGCTTTCTGCTCTTCTGCCTGGCCGTGGCCTGCCTGATCATCGCCCTGGCCCGGCCGGCCTGGAACCTGCAGGAGACTGCCATCAAACGCTCCGGACGGGACCTGGTCTTCATGCTCGACGTCTCGAAAAGCATGCTGGCCGCGGATCTCATGCCCAACCGCCTGGAACGGGCCAAACTGGCCATCCGCGACTGCGTGGAAAAACTGCAGGGCGACCGCATCGCCCTGGTGGCCTTTGCCGGCAGCGCCGTGGTAAAATGTCCGCTGACCCAGGATTACGGTTTTTTCCTGCTGATGCTTGACGCCATTGACACGGACAGCGTGGGCCGGGGCGGCACCCTGATCGGCGATGCCCTGCGCACCACCTTCAATCAGGTCTTTGACGATCAGGAAAAACAGTTTAAGGATATTATCCTGATCACCGACGGCGAGGATCACGAGAGCTTTCCGGTGCAGGCCGCCGAGCAGATCGGCGAGGCCGGCATCAGGCTGCTCATCATCGGTCTCGGCGACGAACAGGAGGGGCAGCGCATCCCGGTCAGCACGGCGGACGGCCAGACAGGCTTTCTCAAATACCAGGGCCGGGAGGTATGGAGCAGGCTGGACGGCCAGACCCTGCGCAGGATGGCGGAGGCCACCCCGGGCGGCCGCTACCTGCCGGTGGCGACCGGCGCCGTGGATCTGGGCGAGGTCTATCTTGATCTGGTTGCCGGCGCCGAGCAGAAGGAGCTGGCCGCAAAAACCATCAAACGCTTTGAGGAGAAATTCCAGATCTTTCTGGCCGCAGCCATTGTCCTGCTGGCCATGGAAGGCATACTCGGCCGGCTGCTGCTTATCTGTGCGCTCACCCTGCTGCCCGTGCTGCAGCCGGACCCCTGCCTGGCATCAGGCCGCGCGCTGGTCAACAGCGGCAATGCGGCTTACCACAGCGGCAATTTCGCTGAGGCGCAGACCCTGTATGAACAGGCCCTGGCAGAGAGGCCCGATCAGCCGGCCGCCGCCTTCAACCGCGGGGACAGCCTCTACCGCCAGGGCAAGTTCGCCGAGGCGGAGGACGCCTTTATGCAGGCCATTGCCAAGGGGAAAGATCCGCAGCTGCTGGCCAAAAGCTGGTTCAACCGGGGCAACGCCCGTTTTCAGACTGCCGGGCAGCAGCAGGATCCAGAGGCCAAACTCGCCGATCTCAGGGAGAGCGCCGGCTTTTTCCAGAAGGCCCTGCAGCTTGACCCGCAGCTTGCCGGGGCCGGTCGCAATCTGGAAATCTGCCGCCGCAAGATCAAGGACCTGGAACGCCAGCGTGACGAGCAGCAAAAAAAGCAGCAGGAAGAGAAACCGGAAAACCAGCAGCCCCCGCAACAGCGGGAGGAGCAGCAGCAGGAGAATCCGCAGAATGCCGAACAGCAGCAACAGGAGCAGCAGCCCGGGCAGGGGCCTGAGCAGCAGCAACCCGCTGACCAGCAAGACAGGCAGCAGGGCCAGGACAGACAGGAACCATCCCCGCCGCAGGGCCAGGAGCAGCAGGCAGGCGGCGAGATGAAGCAGCAGAAGCAGGGCGAAACAGCCGGCCGGCAGCAGCCCATGGCCGGCCAACAGCCGGAGCAGGACCGGGCAGGCACGGAGCAGATGGTTGAGGCCATCCTGAACGCGGAAAAGAAACTGCAGGAAATGCGCCGGCAGCGGCTGCGCCTGGCGCCCGACACGGTGGACAAGGACTGGTGAGCGGCCCGGCCCGCATAGCGACAGACACGATGATGAAAAACTACCCGGAAAAAATCGGCCAAACCCTTTTTCTTATCTTCATTTTTCTCAGCCTGCAGCTGGGGGCCGCCGCAACGCTCGCCGCAGCCGCCGCGGACATCTCGGTGGAAACCCTGCTGGACCGGCAGGAAGCCACCATCGGCGAGCCGCTCGCCATGCAGATCCGGGTCAACGGCGCCAAGGAGGCCCAGCCGCCGGATCTCTCCCAGCTTGCTGATTTCAAGGTGCAGGAGCGGGGCGGCCAGGGCACCAGCAGCACCTCGGTCTCCAATGTCAACGGCAAATGGGAGCGCATCACGCAGCATACCTACTTTTTCAACTACACCATCACCCCCAAAAGGGCCGGCCGGCTGACCATCCCGGCCATTGCCGTTGAGGTCGAAGGCAGCACCTTTCACACCGAACCGGTGACCATCACGGCCACTGAGCCTGAAGAGACGGATGATCTCAAACTGCGGATCTTCCTCTCCCAGGCCACCTGCTACGTGGGCGAAGCGGTGACCATGACCGTCACCTGGTTTGTCGGCCTGGATGTCAACGGCTTTGAGTTTCAGCTGCCGGTGGTCGATGATCCCCGCTTCGAGGCCGTGCCGCTGGACAGCAAAACCACCGGCGCCGGCCAGGAGGCGCTCAAGATCCCCATCGGCAGCAGCGCGGTGGTGGCCGTCAAGGGCCGCGGCGAATTCGCCGGCCGGGACTTTCTCACCGTCACCTTCCAGTATCTGCTGCTGCCCAGGGAGGCGGGCAGCTTTACCCTGCCCCGGGCCACCGTGGCCTGCCAGACCGTTTCCACCTTCCGCCAGGTGCCGCGGCGGGCGCCCTTCAAGGGTTACGGCAATTTTGATGATTTCTTCGGCAGCAGCAGCCAGCCGGTCTACCGCACCCAGGTGGTGCCCGCCAATACACCCCAGCTGACCGTGCTGCCGCTGCCCGAGCAGGGCCGCCCGCCGGACTTTTCCGGCCTGGTGGGGAATTATGCCATCCAGGCCGATGCCGCTCCCCGCCAGGTGCATATCGGCGATCCGGTGACGCTGACCGTGACCATCAGCGGCCCCTCTGCCAGGCAGGCCAAACTTCCTGATCTCGCCCGCTTTCTGCCCGCCTCATCCTTCAAGATCCCGGAGGAGATCGCGGCAGGCGACCTCCGGGACAACAACAAGATCTTCACCCAGACCATCCGGGTGAAAGAGACCGCGGTCACCGCCATCCCGCCTATTGAACTGAGCTATTTTGATCCGGCCAGCCAGAGCTACCGGCTGGCCAGCACCGAGCCGATCCCGCTGACCGTGCAGGCGGCCAGGGTGGTCACCGCCGTTGACGCCGAAGGCAAGGCGGCGCCGGCCGGGCAAAAGGAGCTGCAGGCGGCGGAAAAAGGGCTGGCCCCCAATTATGAAGGGGAAGAGGCGCTCATTGACCAGCGGCACGGTGCTTTTCAACTCGATCAGTGGCTGCTGCTGTTTGCCGCGCCGCCTCTGCTCTTTTTGCTGACCGGCCTGCTCCGCCTGCTGAAAAGCAGGCGCGAGAACAACCGCGAACAGCGCCAGACCAGGCACGCTCTGGCCAGGCTGGAAAGGCAGCTTGCCGCTGCGTCCCTTACCCCGGAGGGCCTTGCCTCTGCCCTGAAAGAGTATCTGGCGGTGAAACTGGACAAAAAGGCCGGGGCCCTCACCTACCTCGACGTGGAGCCGGCGCTCGCCGCCCTGCGGGTTGACGAAACCCTGCGGCAGGAGGTCCGGGAACTGCTGGCCCGCTTCGAGACCTGGCAGTACGCGGGGCCGAACGGCACCGCACCCGACATTGAGCGGATCAGAAGCAAAACCCTTGAGGTGGCCCGCCGGCTGGACGCTTGTCTGCCCTGAAGAGGCAACAGCCCGCTGCAAAACCCCATGCGGGAAAACAGCAATTCCGCGATTGGCAAATCCCCATTCCGTTAGCCGGCAATTCCTTGCCCCGGCTGCCGGCCCTAAAGCCCCAGGGTTCCGTGGATGGCGTCGCGTTCCCCGGCGGACAGACCAAGCCTTTCCCCAAGGGTCTGCAGATAGACCCGCTCCGCCTCGGTATCAACAGTTACGGCCAGCAGGGAAACCGCATACATCCGCCTGGCCGTCTCCACGGAACGAGCCTCGGCGGCCAACTGCTCGATGCCGGCCGGACAGAGCAGTTCCCCGGCCAGAAAATTCTGCTCCTCCGGGCTCAGATTGGCGCCGCGATACTTCTCCAGAATCCGTTGCCGCTCCTGCTGGTCGATCACCCCGTCCGCGCTGGCCGCGGCGATCATGGCCCGGATCAGCAGCACCGCATCGTTTGGCCGGGCGGCATCGCCGGCCTGGACCGGAGGCGGGGGCGGCGCGGCCATGACCGGCTGTATCGGCGGAGGGGACGGCGGCATCTCCGGCGGCACTGCTCCGGTCATTGCCGGTGAAGGCGGAGGAACCGTGCCTCCATACTGGGCAGACGGCGGCCTTGCCTGGGATTTACTGGTATAATGTTCCACCGCCCCGATGGCCAGGCCCAGCAGCCCCAGGCCCACCTGGGCCTTCATGTTGCTGCCCTTCCCGCCGCTGGAAAGACCTCCTTTCAGCAGACTGCCCAACATTTTTTCCGGATTGAACATGGTGTCGTTCCTTCAGGTTAGAGTAAAAAGCAAGGATAAGGATAAATACGTCATGCACATGCCGACACAGTAACAGCCCCGGCGCCGCATTTCAAGGGGAACAGAGGTAGAGCAGGTCCTGCCGCTACCCTTATGATCGGCTGCGGATGATCAGCCAGGGGGGTTGCCAGCCTCTTTGCTATCGAGCCAGAGCGGTTGCACGTCCGGAATTCCGGACAAAACGTTCGGAAATCTGTAATAATTATCCTGTTAAAAACATTATGACGTCCAATCATCACAGAACTTTCTGAATTATCGCCTTGTTAACTGCTGACAACCGAACGGCATATTAATTGCTGAAAATAAACCCGAGAAATTTTGCCCCATACGGTCCGAGCCGCCCTCTCCTTTCTGACACAGGGCGGAAACCGACAGGAAGAGCGCGGAATGTCGCAACCTTATCGGCGCCACTGCCGGAAATGGGCGATTTACTTATTTCCATTTACTTGAGGAGAAAACAACGATGAAAAGATCCTGTTTAACGGCGGGCGCGACAGCCCTGGTCATCCTGCTGGGCCAGAGCTCGCAGGTCTTCGGTTCTGCATATTACTACACGAGAAGCTATTATAAGTATGACACGCCGGATTATGTGTCCCGTGAATCATCCGGCACCGACGTTGCCTACGTGGATTATGACTCCGGAGTAAGCGGGGACTGGCTGATAGGCCCGTCCCTTGAAAGGGGGGAGGGGTACGCTGCATCCTCAGGGCGTGCAGACGCAGCCAATCTGAACCTGGGTGCCCATACCTGGGCCATTTCCATGCAGGACACCTACAGGGCGGAAGGCAGCATGCTCACCAAGGCCTCGAACCGCTTTACCGTTTCCCCCGGAACCTCCGGACTTTCGGACGGCGACGCCGTGACCCTGGAGCTCGCAATCGGGTTAGACGGCTCGTTTTTCGTTGCGGGAACCCCCCATCCCGGGACAAGCGGCAGCAGCTCCGCTGACATGAGCGCAGGCCTCGCCATACGCGATGCGAACAGTAACCAGATAGCCGGGTTTGGCGCCTCCGGCAAAATGTGGGGCATAACTTCATGGATGATTAGCACTGGGGATTTTCTCTTTTCCAGCGGCTGGGAGGAAAATTGGCAAACCAGTAACAGCTCCGGCACCATCCTGTCCCACACTGATTCGGACAAGCTCAGCCAATCCGGCGGAGGCGAAAAGGTGGACAGTCATTACTTCAACACCGGCTGGCTGACCTTGGAATTCGAGACCCTTATCGGCCAGACCCTGGTTATCGACGCTTCCCTGAATACTCATGTTGCCACTAGCGAAGAGGCGAGGGGCGGGGCCGATTTCTACAACACCCTTGCCTTTGGGGTGACGTCCCAGGCCCCAGGGGTGGAGCTCGACTGGGAGATCGACCCGCATCCTGTGCCCCTGCCCGGCGCACTGCCGCTGCTCGGCTCCGGCCTGCTCGGGCTGCTCGGGCTGCGCCGCAAACGGGCCGGGAAACAGGGGTGAAAGAGATTAGAACCATGGGGACGTCCATTAAATAATAAAATTTCTCATGTTGCCACTCGCCCCATTTTATAATCTGATGGACGTCCCCACAGCCTTTCTGTCGCTATGTGAAAGAAAATTGACAGCACACCAGCTATGTATTACCATCCGTAATACGGAGGTGCCGGGATGATCACATTGCGACTCGACCCTAAGCTAGAACAAACCATTAACAATGCAGCAAAAGATCTAGGCCTGACAAAGTCAGAGTTGATACGTAAAAGCATTGATGCCTATCTTGGGAAGCTTGCCAAAGCAACTGCATGGAGTGCCGGCGAAGATTTATTTGGAAAGTATTCAAGCGGGCAGGGCAATTTATCTTCAGACAGAAAAGAGATAGTGAAAGATAAAATCAGGGCCAAAAGGAAATGAAAAAAATCCTTATTGACTCTGGTCCGTTAATAGCTCTCTTTGACGCGTCCGACAAGCATCATGCTGAGGCGGTCAATTTTATCAAAGCGAACAAATTCACCCTGCTCACAACCCTTGCATCCGTAACCGAGACTCTCCATTTATTGGATTTCAACCGAGGTGCCCAGATAGATTTTCTGGAGTGGGTACACCGAGGTGCGGTTGAAATCCATAACATCGGAAATGAGGATTTTGGACGATTAAAAGAGCTTACGGAAAAATATCGTGATCTACCAATGGATTTTGCTGACTCCTGCCTTGTATATTTAGCAGAAAAACTCGATATCAACACCATTGCCACAATTGATCGGGATTTTACAATATATCGAATACAGGGGAGAAGAAAATTCAAAATTATCCTTTCGTAACAAGAAATGGAATGGGGATGGGACGTCCATAAAATCAGAAAATCATCTGTCTCCACCTCGAAACCAGTCACCTGGTGCCCCCCCAAAAAACAGGCAAAGCCGGGCTGCCCCCTTCACAGGCAACCCGGCTTTGCTTTTTCACCCTTTTCATCATTCAACTCTGCAGAGGCGCATGCCGGACCGGGCCGGCAAGGTCGGCAGCCGCCACTGTTATTTCTCCCGCTGATATTGAATTCTGCCCCAAAATATGCGATAATCGGCTGATTATTGACAGGCAAACGGCAAATCAACATGATATCAGCAGGTTAGACAATCAACGGATCTGAAGGACATGACAGGGAAAAAGATTCTGGTTATCGAGGACAACGAGCTCAACCTGAAGCTCGTACGCACCCTGCTCGAACTCGCCGATTTTGCCGTACTGGAGGCCCTTGACGCCGAGCAGGGCATCAGCATCGCCCGCCGGGAGCGGCCGGACAGCATCCTCATGGATATCCAGCTTCCCGGGCTTGACGGCCTGACCGCCACGAAAATGATCAAACAGGACCCGCTTTTGCAGGGCATCCCGGTCATCGCCGTGACCTCCTTTGCCATGGAAAGCGACAGCAGAAAGGCCCTGGAGGCCGGCTGCGTCGGCCATATCAGCAAGCCCATCGACACCCGCAGCTTTGCCAAGCAGGTACGGGTGCTCATGGGGGCAGATAAATGACCCGCGCCTGCTGTCCGTTCAGCGCGGCGCTGGTCTTCTCTTCTCTGCCGCGCCGACTCATGCCCTGGCTTCCCCTGCTGCTGCTCTTTTTCTCTTCCCCCGTGGCCGGCCAGGGAGTGCAGTTCATCACCGCTCCGGAGGTCAAGAACATGATGGAAAACGATCCCAGAGTGATGGTGATCAACACCCTGAGCAGGATCGAATACAACGGGCTGCACATCACCGGCTCCATCAATATCCCGGTTATCAACTTCCGTACCTCCAGGCTGCTGCCCATAGACAAATCAACCCCGCTCATTCTTTACTGCATGGGCCAGGACTGACCGTACAGCCCCAGAGCTGCCAGGATCGCAGTGGAAATGGGATATACCAGCGTATACTGCTTTAAGGGCGGCATCCCCGAGTGGCGGGCCTTCAACTATCCGCTGACGGTGAGTGAAGAGTATGCGGCCATTAAAATTGACAAACTGAGCCCCAGGCAGGTTTATGATCTGCTCGAGTCGGACTCCGGCGTCTATGTCCTCGATGTCCGGCCCATTGACTGCAGCAGGGAAAACATCTTCATCAGGGGAGCAAACATCTGCCCCATGGTCTACCTGGATGAGTGGTATCACCAGATCCCCCGGGAGGCCAGAATCGTCATCACCGACTGGACCAATAAAAAAGCCATCCTGGCCGGCAAATTTCTGCGCAGCAAGGGGTATCAGGTGCTCGGCGTGCTGAAAGGCGGCCTTGTCCGCTGGCGTGCCGAGAAACTGCCGGTTGCCCGCGTTGAGAATTCGCCGGCCACCGATCCCGCGCTCTGCGCCGAATAACCCATTAAAATAATGACAGGAACAACATCCCCAAATAGAATTCTGGTCGCGCTCCTGCTGCTCAGCCTGCTCATGCTCCCCTGGAGCGCCCATGCCGCGGAGGCCGAGCCGTCCCTGGAAGGCTACAAGGAGATCAGCGCCTTTGAGCTGAAGCAGCTGGCCGACAGCGATCAGCAGGCGCTGATCATCAATGTCCTCAGTGCAATCGAGTATGACAGCCAGCACATCCCGGGCTCAATCAACATCCCGATTATCAACATGAAGAACACCAGCAGGCTTCCGCGGGACAAAAACACCCCGCTGGTCTTTTATTGCCTGAGCGACAGGTGAGCATACAGTAAACGCGCCGCAAGGATTGCGGTGGCAAAGGGCTACAGCAATGTCTCCTATTTCCGGGGCGGCATCCCGGAATGGCGGTATTTCAATTATCCGCTGACGGTTGGCGAAAAATGGCAGAAGGTCAAGGTCGCCAAGCTGCCGCCCCGGGAATGCCGAAAAATGCTGAAAGAGAACAACGACATCTTCCTGCTGGATGCAAGGAGCCTGGACAATGGCACCTTAAGCAGGGAGGACCTGGTCTTCACCATGGACAATGCCCTGCTGGCCGGCGATTATATCAAAGGGGCGCTGCACTGCCCCCTGGTTTTTCTTGAGGAAAACCTAGCCCTCATTCCCAAGGACCGCAAGATCATTGTCACCGACTGGATCATGAAGGAGTCAATCATTGCCGCGAAATTTCTCGCCATGCACGGCTATGAGGTGCTCGGCATCCTGAAGGGAGGGACGTCGCGCTGGCAGACGGAAGGGCTGCCGCTGGTCCATGGGCAGAGCGGCGCAGACAGACAGCTGGCCTGCCAGTAACAGCCATGCCCGCCATGCTCCCGCCGTACCACACTTCCACCGCGAGTCCTTGCCCATGACGAGCCCCGCCCTGACAGCCATGGCCGCCCAGGCCCCGAAAAAAGGGCCGCGCCGCACTATCTTCCGCAAGATCATCCTGCTGTTCATCCTGCTCATTGCCATGATCATCGGCAATGCCATTCATTCCTCCATCCAGGAGACCAAAAAGGTCAACCAGCGCCTGAACCAGCAGCTGCAGAGCAAAATGGTGATCGCCGATTCCATTTTACGCTACGAACTTGACAAGATCAGCATGGTTGCCGGCATTATCCGCGAGCAGAACCGCAAATTCGTCGATTTCCTGGATTACGACAGGATCAAACCGATCACCGTCATGCTGCAGACCATTGCCGCCAAACACCATATTGATCTGCTGCTGCTCTTTGATCCGGATGACAAGCTGCTGACCTGCAACCGGCTTGGCAGTGCCATCAAAGATCCGGCGGCCTATCAGATGTTCAGGAAGTCCCTGGGGCAGCAGACAGGGCTGGCGGCGATCCCCTCGTCACTGCTTGCCCTGCAGGGCCTGGCGGACAAAACCGTCCCGGATCAGGACCAGACCATCTGCCTGCAGTCGGTTGTTGATCTGCTGCACGACTCGGGCGATCTCTACGGCCAGATCGTGCTGATCAAGCTGATCAACGACAACCAGGATCTGATTTCTCATATGCGGGATATCGCCGGCGCCGAGATCGCCCTGTTCAACAAGTACAGGCAGCCGGTGCTGACCAGCTTCCCCGGCATGCCGATCCAGTTTCCCAGCCACGATCTGCTGTTCCACCACAACCGCTCCTATGCCACCAGAACCCAGGCCCTGACCGGCAGCGCCGGCGAAACGATCGGCTATCTCACCGTGGCCTTGGACCGGCAGAGCTATATCCAGCAGCGGCGGCGGCTGATCACCACCAACCTGATCCCCTTCTTCGCCTCGGTCTCCGTGTCCATCGCCCTGTTTCTCCTGCTGAAATTCCGGGTTTTTGACAAGATCAACCAGCTCATCACCGCCCTGCACCAGGTGACGGAAAGGGAGGGGAATCTGAGCATCAGGCTGCCGGCGCCGGACAGCGGCCAAGGCGACATCGACGAAGTGGAGAACATGGCCATTGACTTCAACCTGATGATGAACACCCTGGAGGAAACCTATAACCAGCTGAGCAGGGCGCGCCAGGAGGCCGAGGTGGCCAATATCGCCAAAAGCGAATTCCTGGCCAATATGAGCCACGAGCTGCGCACCCCGCTGAACGCCATCATCGGCTTTACCGAGGTGGTGCTGGACAGGCATTTCGGCGAGCTCAACCAGACCCAGGAGGAGTATCTGGGAAATGTCCTGCAGTCCAGCCGCCATCTGCTCTCGCTGATCAACGACATCCTCGATCTTTCCAAGGTGGAGGCCGGCAAGCTCGAACTGCGGCCCGAGGCGTTCGATTTGGCCGTGCTGCTCGCCAACAGCTTTGTCATGATCAAGGCCAAGGCGGCGAAAACGGGCATCACCCTGGCGCTGGATCTGGACCCGGAGCTGCCCCCGACCATTACGGCGGATGAGCGCAAGATGAAACAGATCATCTTTAATCTGCTGGCCAATGCCATCAAGTTTACCCCGGCCGGCGGACATATCACCCTGGCGGCGCGCCTGGCCGACCTGGAGCAGTGGCGCCGGCAGGCGCCGGGGAACCCCATGGCCGAACATCTGCGGCCAGACAGGATCATCAGGATTTCCGTGAGCGACACGGGCATCGGCATCGCGGCAGAGGATCTGCAGAGAATCTTCACGCCCTTTGAACAGGTGGAAAGCTCGGTGAGCAGAAAGTATGCGGGAACCGGGCTGGGACTGTCACTGACCAGACAGCTGGTCGAGCTGCACCATGGCGTCATCTGGGCGGAAAGCGCGGGACCGGGCAGGGGCAGCGTCTTCTCCTTCCTGCTGCCCCTTCAGTGTCTCTAACAGGAAGCACCGCAACTTCAAGTATTTCAGGCACTTCAGGCACTTCAAGTACTTTCAGTACTTTTCCTCGGTCCACATCTCGGGACTGAAGGCCACCACCCGGTTTCGCCCCTCGTCCTTGGCCCGGTAGAGGGCAACGTCCGCATACTTGATTGCCTCCCAGAAGCCGGTGCTGTCCGCCGGGAATTCGCTGGCGCCGATGCTCATGGTTTTTTTCAGGGAACCGTCCGGCACATTAATCACCGTATCCTCCATCTTCCGGCGGATTCGTTCGGCCAGATCGATAATCTCCTGCCTGCTCTTCACATCAATGAGCAGCACGATGAACTCCTCGCCTCCGTAGCGGATGACCATATCCGAGGCCCGGACGCAGCTCTTCAGCACCTCGGCGGTCTTGATCAGCACGATATCCCCGGTTTCATGGCCATAGGTGTCATTGACCTCCTTGAAAAAATCCATGTCGCACATGAGGACGCCGACCTTGGTCTTGCGGCGCATGGTGCTGGCCACCAGGGTATCGGTGTAGGACTCGAGGAAACGGCGGTTATAGAGATCGGTCATGGGATCCCGCATGGTGGTCTCGTGCAGGGCCGAGGCAAAACGCTTGGCCTCGATGACCGGGGTGGCCTCCTTGATGTAGCGGGCCGCCCTTTTCACCATATGCTCAAAACGCTCCAGGTTTTCCGGCGTGCTCTCCTTGTCGTGAAGAAACTGTACCACGCCCACCACCCGGCCGTTGGCGATCATGGGGATGCAGTGATGCTCAAGCCTGTCCTTGTGGGGGAACTGTTTGCAGATGTGGGGGAATTCCAGGGAGGAAATGTCATGGCCGGTGCGCTTGGCCCGGCAGAAATTGGCATCCTCCAGGATCTCCGGGCTGCACACGTCATCAATCTGGGAGGAAAAGGCCACGGTCATGCGGTTCTTGTTGCCGCTCAATTCATAGATGAAGGTTCTCTCCAGGCGGTAACGTTCCTTCAGCAGGGCAGCCAGGCGCTGATTGACCTCGGTGGTGGATTCCTCCTCCTCAATGATGGCCTTGAACGAGTTCAGGCTGAAGATATTGTCCACCAGGGTGTTGAGCTGCAGGGCCAGCTGTCCCACCTCGTCATTGCTTTTCACCTCGATGCGCTGGGCCCTCTCCCCCTCTCCCTTGGCGATGAATCTGATTTTTTCCAGAATACTGCGCAGCGGCATGACGATAATCAGGATGTAGAGCAGGGTGGCCACGGTGAGCACCGCGGCAATGGCCACGCCTATGCCCAGGGAGCGCGACATGGAGGTGTTGATGATATCGCCCAGATCCTCGAACTGCGCATTATGCCGCTTATTGACCGCCACCGTCATGCCCACCACCAGTTCGTACATGTCATCAAGACTGGCCAGCAGATCGTCAAGCCGTTCATTGCTCTCATCAGCGGCCCCGGCATTTTCCAGGGAACTTATGAAATTCTGATAGGTCCTATCAACCAGCCGGTACTCCTCATTGATATCGGCGATGACCGCGATCAGCGCGGGATCGCTGTCAAGGGCAACGGTGAATACGTCAAGGGTGTTGCCGGCCACCTTGGCCACGTCAAAGACCGGCCCGCCATGCTGCAGTGAGCTGATCATGCGGCCCATGTCGGCCAGGCGCTGCTGGTTGGCCAGCACATTGCGGTCATCCTTGGTGATATCGGGGGTATAGAGAATATGCAGCAGGGAAATCTTGAAACCGTTGATGCTGCGCAGAATGTATTGCCCCACTTTGTACTGGGGAATGGAGATGTCCCTGATGTCATGATTGCGCTCGGCGATTTGCTGCAGCGCGGTGATATTGAGCATGATGAGGATGGCAAAGCCGGCCAGGGAAACCACCAGCATGCCGATCAATTTGCCGGCAACGCTGGTATCCAGGCAGCGCTGAAAAAAACAGCCGAGAATGCTTTCGCTCGGGCATTCATACAGGCCGAAAAGGGAGAACTTATTCCCGTCCCTGCGAATTTTTTCTGATGAAGACATAAAATAATCCGGGTATGATTGATGAAGAAAACAACGTTGCGAATTTTTTACCTATCGAGCCTCTTGCAAAATGAACATCTACTCCGATCGGCTAAAAATAACCTGTGCGGCGTCTTCATGGCGAAATCGTCCTCAACGTAGCACTGCTATGCTTCCGGGCGATTTCACCACTCATCCTTGCCCAGAATATTTTTCTCTCGATCTCGCTACGACGTTCATTTTGCAAGAGGCTCTATCTAATTGATTATCACGGGCTTTTTCCCCGTGTCAAGTGAAGACGGCAAAAGGGCTGCCGCTGCAGGTTTTTTTTGCCGACTTCACCTGCCTGCCGGCCTGCAACATATTGATCTGCTGCCTTTTCGGCCAGGTCGGCTTTCCCCTTTAATGAAATAGTTAGCATCCCTTTAATGAAGATATTTGTCCTGCACCTTATCCTGCTGTCCTGCCTTTTCCAGGGGGCGGCAACCGGTTTTGCCGGCCAGCCAGAGAGCGAGATTTTCGCCCAGGCCAATTCTTTTTTCCACCAGGCCGGCTCGGCCGATGATGCCGGACAGGCCAGGCAGCTTTATGAAAAGGCCCTGCTCCGCTATGAACAGCTTGCCAGGGAGGTGCAGAGCGGCAGGCTGTACTATAATATCGGCAACACCTATGCCGCCCTTGATGATATCGGCCGGGCCATCGTCAATTACCGGCGGGCGGAAAAACTGCTGCCGGGCGATGAAAACCTGGCACAGAACCTCGGCTATGTCTTAAGTAAACGGCAGGACGTCATCCCCGCCCGGCAGGGGGAGAAGCTGCTGCAAACCCTCTTCTTCTGGCATTATGACCTGTCTCACCCCACCCGGCAGCTGCTTTTTGCCGGCTGTTATGTGCTGTTCTGGCTGGCGGCCGGCCTTATCGCCTTTACCCCCCTGCCGCTGCCCAGATGGCTGGCCGGCTCGCTGCTCGCGCTGAGCCTGCTGCTGGCGGTCTCCCTTGCTGTTGAGCAGCTGGCGGCCGGTCAGGCCAGCGGGGTGATCGTCACCGCCGAGGTGGTGGCCCGCCAGGGCGACGGCCGCAATTACCAGCCGAGTTTTACCGCGCCCCTGCATGCCGGCACGGAATTCCGGCTGCTGGAGCAACGGAGCAACTGGCTGCGGGTGGAATTAAACGACGGCAGACAGTGCTGGCTGCCGGCGCAGAGCTGCGAACTGGTGTGAGGATATGATGGAAGAGACGTTCAGAGCAATGTACGAAGCAGGGGATACCCCCTGGGAGCTGCACCGGCCGGATTGCAATCTGATCGAGATGGTCCGGGATTACCACATTGCCCCCGGACCGGTCCTGGATATCGGCTGCGGCACCGGCAACAACACCATCTGGCTGGCCCGGCACGGCTTTACCGCCACCGGCTGCGATGTGACGGAAATCGCCGTCAGGCAGGCCATGGCCAAGGCGGCGGAGGCGCAGGTCTCCTGCACCTTCCTGCGCCTCGACTTCCTCAAGGATGCGGTAACCGGCGGCCCTTTTGCCTTTCTCTTTGACCGGGGCTGCTTCCATTCCTTTGACAGCGCCGGGGATCGCCGGCGTTTCGCGGAAAAAGCGGCCTCCCTGCTGAGCCAGGAAGGCCTGTGGCTCTCGCTGGTGGGCAACCGTGATGAAATCCGCGAGAGCTCCGGCCCGCCCCAGCGTTCGGCCCTGGATATCATCAGCGCGGTGGAACCCTTTTTCGAAATACAGCTGCTCAAGTCCAACTTCTTTGACACCAACCGTGATAGCGCCCACCGCAACTGGGTCTGCCTGATGAAAAAGCGGGCATGACGTGTCTTGCCTGATTTCCCCGGCCAGACGTGGCAACCCGGTGATCATTTACCCATAATCAGCAGTAACACCGAGAAATTTTTCTGAGGAGACTACACCATGAAAGTTGTCGCATTCAACGGAAGCGCCCGCAAGGGCGGCAATACCGCCACCCTGCTGCAGCAGGTGCTTGAGGAAATCGCCAGAGAGGGCATCGAGACGGAGCTGATCGAGCTGGCCGGCCGGCCGGTGCCGGGCTGCATCGCCTGCTACAAGTGTTTTGAACGGAAAAACCAGCAGTGCGCCGTTGATAACGATATCATCAATGAGGCCATTGCCAGGATGAGCGAGGCAGACGGCATCCTGCTGGGCTCGCCCACCTACTTTGCCGATGTTTCCGCCTCCATGAAAGGGCTGATCGAGCGCTGCGGCATGGTATCCCGCGCCAACGGCGACATGTTCAAAAGAAAGGCGGGTGCCGGCGTGGTGGCGGTGCGCCGGGCCGGCGCCTCCCATGTCTTCAATTCCCTCAACAATTTTTTCACCATCGGCCAGATGATCATTGTCGGCTCATCCTACTGGAACATCGGCATCGGCCGCGATCCCGGCGAGGTGTTAAACGACCAGGAAGGGCTCAAGACCATGCAGGACCTTGGCCGCAACATGGCCTGGCTGATCAAAAAAATCAAGGCCTAGC
This sequence comes from Desulfurivibrio sp., assembly GCA_003605035.1. GTDB lineage: Bacteria > Desulfobacterota > Desulfobulbia > Desulfobulbales > SURF-16 > SURF-16. The sequence continues at coordinate 33,566 of QZKJ01000039.1, read as the reverse complement.
AGGAGAGCCCACCTCCACCCACCCGCCCTGCCGCGCTGATCGCAGACACGCTTCACAGACGGCCAGTGCGGCGAGTCCCGCCTCGCCGCTGACCGGATTGGTCCCCTCTCCCCGGAGAAAGGCCAGCCAGTCAGTAAGCAGCGGCACCAGGGTGGGGGTCGGCGGCGCATGGCCAAGGGGGGTGATGGTGGCGCCCTGGAGCAACTCCAGCCTGCCATGCACCTGGTCGCCGTGCAGCTCGCCGTCCAGGCCGACAAACTCATAGCGGCCGCATCTGCCCCGGCCGACCTTGCTCGAATCCACCGTGCCCACCACCCCGTCGGCCATTTCCAGCTGGGCGGTGAACAGGTCCTCCAGGTTGGGGTTGTGGATCTGATAGCGGGATGCCCGCACCCGCCTGATTTCCAGGCCGGTGATATAGCGCAGGGCATCAAACATGTGCACTGCGGTGTGCAGGATGACCCCCGCCCCGGCAGTGGCCGCATCCTCCAGCCAGGGCAGCGATGAGGGTTCCAGCCGATGACAGGCGGAAAAACTGAACAGACGGCCGACGCTGGCCAGATTGCGGCGCAGATCCCGGATGACGCTGTTATAGCGCAGGGTCTGGCCCACGGTGAGGGGTAGCCCGGCCTCCCTGAACAGGGCGACTATCTCGGCCCCGCTCCTGCTGTCAGCCGCCAGGGGTTTTTCCACCAGCAGCGGCTTGCCCAGCACGGCGCAGTAGCGGGCAATGGCCAGATTGACCGTCGGGGGAGTGACCGAGATCACCGCCTCCACCTCAGGATCGTGCACCAGATCATGCCAGTCGGCATGATAGCGCACCTGCCACTTTTTCGCCTGCTCCAGGCCGGCAACCGATCTTCTGGAGATGGCGGCCAGCTCCAGACCGGCGATATCCCTGCTGATATGGGTGGCATAGCGGGAGCCATGCCTGCCCGTGCCGATAATCCCGACCTTCATCATTTCTCCTTTCCGCGCCCCGGACATACCCTGCAGCAGGTCCTGGGCGGACCAGCTCAGCGGCCCTGCCCGGCAGGCGCCTCCGCAAAAAAACAGTAGGGGTCCTTGTCTTGGCAGACGTCAAGACCGAAGCCGTGGACCACCGCCAGGCAGCCGCCGCACACCGGCCTGATCGGACACGGAGCGCAGGCCGCCGAGCCGGCGCGATATCGCCGGGCCGGCTCGCCATGGTAGATGGCGCTGATGCCCTGCTCAAAAGCATTGCCGATGTAGGAAGGAAATTTACGGCAGGCATGGGCCTCGCCATCCGGCAGGATGGTAAAGAAGTTGAAGGCCGCGCCGCAGCCGTAGCCGGCGCAACCGCCGAACAGGGGCAGGTTTTCCCGGCGCAGGATGATATTCATGAGATTGTCCTTGCGGCTCATACAGGGATTCTGCCGGGCCGCCGCCAGGTACTTGCTGAGGAAACCGGCATAATCCTGCGGCTGCACGGACTGCAGGCTGGCCCCCTCCCCCACCATGGCCAGCCGGTTGAAGGTGAACAGGTCCACCCGGTCCCGCAGCAGCTCGGCCAGCGGCAGCACCTGCTCCAGGTTGTCCCGGGTCAGGGTCAGCATCACCATGGAGTAGATGCCGAGTTCCTGCAGCAGCTCGAGAAAATCCAGCACCCTGGCAAAATGGCCCTTACCGCGGATGTAGTCATTATGTTCCGGCAGTCCTTCCAGGCTGACCTGGAAAAATTCCGGTTTATGGATGGCAAGGATCTTTTCCATGACCGCCCGCGGGGCGGGATTGCCGAGAATGGCCGCCAGCAGACCGCGATCCACCGCCCCCTGGTAGAGTTCCAGAAAATGGGGGTAGAGCAGGGGATTGCCGCCGGAAAAGGAAACCTGGCCCTGCACCTGGTGCGCGCGGCAGAAACCGCGCAGATCATCGAGAATGGCCAGCCCCCGGTCCAGGGGCAGGGCCATCCGGTCGCTGCGGTCATAACAGTGTTTGCAGTGCAGATCGCAGACCTGGGTGATGTGCCACTGCAGGGTGAAAACCGGGGCGGCAAAATAGGCGGCTGGGATCTGCTCCCCGCGGGGGAAGGTCTGCGGGTTGCGGCAAATGGCGGACGGCGGTTTAAGCAGCAGCCCCTCTGCCGTCGCCAGGTCCAGCACCCGGTCGATCCTGCCCACCGTCACCTGACCTTCGCTCGCCGCCGCCTCAGGCGGGATCTGCTCCACCACGATTTTGAGGGCCAGCAGGTCCCCATCATTGGCCGGCCGCAGGACCAGCCGGCCGTCGGCGGGCTGGCGATAGATCAGGACCAGTTCCTCCTCCGGCCGCAGCGCCCCCTCACCCGCTTGCCCGGCCTCCGGCAGCAGGGACAGCAGATTTTTCCAGCCGAGCTGCAGCAGCTGCAGGGTGGGATTAATGGTGAGGCGGTCAACCTGGGCCGGCATGGCGGCAACACCGGTTTCCCGCACCTGAAAAAGGGCGAACTCAAGCCTGGCCAGTTCGGCAAAATAGGCGGGGAGCTGCAGACTTTCCTGCAGTGCCGCCACTGTTGCCGGGAAACGGCCCGGCACAAAGGTCTCGTCGCTTGTCGTCAGCAGCTGCCGCTGTCCTGGGCTGAGAGAAGAAAAACATACCGGGAAAATGAGTTCAGGTCGCATGCGCAGAAACCGTGGTGGAAATCAATAAAAATGCAGGGGCAGGAATGAGCAGTTCATTCCGCCCCTGAACATGTGGTGTTAAATCGGAGATTACTTGATTTACTGGGAAATTGCTACAGTGCCGGCCGCGCTGCTATTTGCTGCCGCTGCAGCTGCTGGCGCCGGTCGGGGCCTTCTTCCCCTCCTCCTCCGCCTTCTTTTTCTCTTCTTCCGGGTCAACGGTTGCCTGCTCCTCACTGCCTACCGCTGCCTCACCCTTGTCCATCTTTTTTTCCGGAGTACTGACCGCACTCCCTTTGCTGCCGCCTCAGCCGCTAGCGCTGCCGCCGCCTCAGCCGCTGCCGCCGAAAGCGACACCGCCAGCCAAGGGCGCGCCGCTCAGCAGACCGGCGATGCCCAACCCTGTCAGAATCTTCTTCATTTCCTTGGCGTCCATTGGTTCCTCCTTTTCTTTTGACGATTTCAGCAGGCTTCTCGCTGCCAATCCAGGTGAAGCCCCTGCTGCCTAACAATACCACCATTATCGATATTTGCTATATCCGTGTCAAGAATTATACAAAAAACCTTTTTCATTCGTTTGCCGGCCATAAAGATGGTAGATTGCCCCCCATGACCTCCGTGCAGATTCTGCAGAAATATTTCGGCCACCGCTCCTTCCGGGGGCGCCAGCAGGAAATCATTGACCATCTCCTGGCGGGCAACCACGCCCTGGTGCTCATGCCCACCGGCATGGGCAAATCCGTTTGTTATCAGATCCCGGCCCTCATGCTGCCCGGCCTCACCCTGGTGATCTCGCCGCTGATCGCCCTGATGAAAGATCAGGTGGACCGCCTGCGCGCCAAAAATATCGATGCGGCCTTTATCAACTCATCACTTTCCAGGGCAGAGCGGGAAAAAAGACTGCGGGCCTTGGGGGACGGGGCGTATCAGCTCCTGTACGTCACCCCGGAGCGTTTCCGCCAGCCGGAGTTTGCCGCGCTCATCGACCGGCGTCCCGTCAGCCTGCTGGCCATAGATGAAGCTCACTGCATCAGCCAGTGGGGCCATGATTTCCGGCCGGACTACACCCGGATCAGGGAGTTCCGCCAGCTGCTGGGCAGTCCCCGCACCATCGCCCTGACCGCCACGGCAACCCCTGAGGTGCAGCAGGACATCATCACCCAGCTCGGCCTGCAGCCCGCGGCCATCAAAATCTTCCACGAAGGGATCAACCGGCCCAACCTCCAGCTCTGCGTCAAGGACCTGCACGGCGACGGCAGCAAGCTTGCGGCGATTTGCAGCCAGTACCAGGGTCAGCCGGGCAGCACCATTGTCTACTTTTCCCTGATCAAGACCCTGGAACGGTTCAGCTCCCTGCTTGAGCACAGGGGCCTTGCCCATTGCCGTTACCATGGCGGGCTGGACAAGGAGGAGCGCCGCCGCATCCAGAACCTGTTCATGAGCGGCGGCGCCCGGCTGATTCTCGCCACCAACGCCTTTGGCATGGGCATTGACAAGGCCGATATCCGCCATGTCATCCATGCCGAGGTGCCGGGCTCCATGGAGGCCTATTACCAGGAAATCGGCCGGGCCGGGCGGGACGGCGACCCCGCTGACTGCACCCTGCTCTATGATGAGCAGGATCTGCTCATCCAGATGGATTTCATCAAATGGAACAATCCGGACGCCGACTTTTACCACCGTCTTTATCAGCTGCTGGCTGACGATCCTGAGGCGGTAAACAGCGGCGGGGTCGAATGGCTGAAGGAAAGACTGCTCTTTAAAAACAGGTTTGATTTCCGGCTGGAGACGGCGCTTTCCCTGTTTGACCGTTACGGCACCACCGAGGGCAGTCTGGAAGACCACGATCTGCGGATTGCAGGACCATTTCCCGAAGAGCGCTGCCCAAAAAAAATTGCGGCGAAGCTGCTGGCTGAACAAAAAAGACTGCATTTCCTGGTCGGTTATATTAAAACGGATGGGTGCCGCAAGGCGCTCATCCACGATTATTTCGGCATGGATCATGCCGGGCGTTGCGGGGCATGCGACAACTGCCGGCGCAGCCGGCAAGCCGTTGCGCAAAAATAATTGTGCATTATCCGTCAACAGACTGAACCCGAAGAACTCGCACCTATATGATTTCATCAGTCATTGACCATATGGAAAATCTCCTTGTGTGGCTCGGCCTGGGGCTCGTAGGCCTTGCCGTTCTGCTGCTGGCAGGATGGCGGCTCAGGAAAAAAAGAAAAGCTGCTGCGCCCCGGGTTGCTCCGCCACGCGCGGCTGAGCCTGCCCCGTCCCCGTCCCCGGTAGCGGGCCAGAATGATCTGCAGTTCTCCCCCAGGCCCCCATCGCTGCCCTCGGGCGACAATATCCATCTGCAGCTGGAGATCCTGCGGCAGACCCTTGATCTGACCACCGCCATCCTGTTATGGGCCGGCCCGGGGGACAAAAACCTGCAGATACTCAGCGCGGCCAGCCAGCGCGACGATATTGTCCGGCAGCCCTTCCCGCGGGGCAGCGGCATTATCGGCGGCCTGCGCCAGGGCTGCCCGGAGATCAGTGTCTGCCCGGTGCCGCAGCATCTCGCCATCCCCTACTATGCGGCCAACCGCCAGACCGGCAGCCTGCTTGCCCTGTCCATCCCCGCTGCCGCCGGCGGGGAAAGCGCTGAGGAAAATGAACTTCCCGCCGCGGCCATTCTCTGCCTCGACCGGGAGAGCGAGTCGGCCTGGACGGAGCAGGAACGCGAGGTGGTGGAGCTCACCTGCCGCAAGCTCTCCCACGATCTGCGCTTTACCCATAAGATGGAGGAAACCAACCGCCACATGGAGGCCATCCATCAGATCTGCACGGGCATGCTGGAACTGAACCAGGTGCTGGGGCTGCAGGCGGTGTTTGAGACCACCATGAAAACCGTCAAACAGCTGACCGCAGCCGATTTCATCGCCATCAGCCTGCTGGAAGGCGAGGAGCACCGCATCGCCATTGCCAGCGGCCCCAAGGCCGACCGTTTTAAAGACCTCTGCTTCCCGGCCGATGACGGACTGGTGGGGCAGGCCATCAAACTGCGCCGCTGGATGCCCACCCATGCCAGCCATCAGGAGGATTACCCGGTTTTCAGCAACAGCATGCGCATCGCCGGCCTGGAATCCCTGCTCATCCTGCCCCTGCTGAAAGGGGAGCAGGAGGCCATTGGCGCCCTGACCGTGGCCGGCAGAAAGCCGGCGATGTTCCCGCGGGAACGGCGGGAAATCCTGGAGGTCATCGCCTGCCAGGTGGCCACCAAGATCGAACTGGCACGGGCCCACGAAAAAATCTGCCAGCTGGCCACCACCGACGGCCTGACCGGGCTGGCCAATCACCGCACCTTCCAGCATGCCTTTGACAACATGCTGCACCGGGCCCTGCGCCAGTCCATCCCGCTGACCATGGTACTCTGCGATCTGGATCACTTCAAAAAGATCAACGACAGCTTCGGCCACCCCTTCGGCGATGCCGTGCTGCAGGAGGTGGCCAGGGTGCTGGCCGGCGCCATCCGCAAGGTGGACCTGGCGGCCCGTTATGGTGGAGAGGAATTTGCCCTGCTGCTCGAAGATTCAGGCATCAGCGGAGCGCGCAAGCAGGTGGAGCGGGTGCGCCGGGCCATCAGCGCCCTGGAATTTCACCAGAACGGCAACATCATCAGGATTTCCATGTCCTTCGGTCTGGCCTCCTTTCCCGAGGATGCCAAAAACAAAGACGATCTCATCAAAAAGGCGGACCAGGCCCTGTATCACGCCAAGGCCAGGGGGCGCAACCGCAGCGTCTGCTGGTGCGACACCCAACAGACGGATTGACAGCATCCATTTCCCGCTGGTATTAATTGCGCCGCTATGCTATTTTAGCGAGTTCTCCGCCGTCGGTCGGGGGGAAAAATGGCAATTACCCACAGAGCAACAAGGAGCAACCCATGAGCAACGAACCAAATAAAATTATCTACTCCATGATCGGGGTCAGCAAATACTATGATAAAAAACCGGTACTGAAAAATATCAACCTCTCCTATTTCTACGGAGCGAAAATCGGGGTGCTGGGCCTCAACGGCTCCGGCAAAAGCTCGCTGCTGCGCATTCTGGCCGGGGTTGACCGGGATTTTGAAGGCCGCACCTCCATCTCGCCGGGGCTTACCGTGGGCCTGCTTGAACAGGAGCCGGCGCTTGACCCGGACAAGAGCGTCAAGGAGGTGGTGGAAGAGGCGGTGCAGTCCACCGTGGATCTGCTGGCGGAATTCAACCGCATCAACGAAAAGTTCGCCGAACCCATGTCTGATGACGAGATGAACGACCTGATCGCCCGCCAGGGCGAGGTACAGGAAAAACTTGATGCCCTGGGGGCCTGGGAGCTTGACTCAAAACTGGAGATGGCCATGGACGCCCTGCGCTGCCCGCCCGGCGACACCAGGGTCAGCGTGCTTTCCGGCGGCGAGAAAAGACGGGTCGCCCTGTGCCGCCTGCTGCTGCAGAAACCCGACATTCTGCTGCTCGACGAGCCGACCAACCACCTGGATGCGGAATCCGTGGCCTGGCTTGAGCACCACCTGCAGCGCTATGAAGGCACCGTCATCGCCGTGACCCATGACCGTTATTTTCTGGACAACGTGGCAGGCTGGATTCTGGAGCTTGACCGGGGCCACGGCATCCCCTGGAAGGGCAATTATTCCTCCTGGCTGGACCAGAAATCAAAACGGCTGCAGACCGAGGAAAAGCAGGAAACGGAACGCCAAAAAACCCTGCAGCGCGAACTCGAGTGGATCAACATGAGCCCCAAGGGCAGGCGGGCCAAGGCCAAGGCCAGGATCAAATCCTATGAGGCCCTGCTCAGCCAGGAAAAAGAAAAGCAGACCAGGGATCTGGAGATCTATATTCCGCCTGGACCGCGGCTGGGCAATGTGGTGATCGAGGCGGACAGGGTGAGCAAGGCCTATGACGGCAAACTGCTGGTGGAGGAGATGAGCTTCTCCCTGCCGCCAGGCGGTATTGTCGGGGTCATCGGCCCCAACGGCGCCGGCAAGACCACCCTGTTTCGCATGATCACCGGCCAGGAAAAGCCGGATGTCGGCGCCATCCGCCTGGGCGACACCGTCAAGCTGGCCTATGTGGACCAGAGCCGGGAAGACCTGGCCCCGGACAAGAGCATCTGGGAGGTCATCTCCGACGGCCAGGACGTGATCAATCTGGGCAACCGGGAGGTCAACTCCAGGGCCTACGTGGCCCGCTTCAATTTTTCCGGCACCGACCAGCAGAAGAAGGTGGGGCAGCTTTCCGGCGGCCAGCGCAACCGGGTGCACCTGGCCAGGATGCTTAAGGAAGGGGCCAACGTCATCCTGCTTGACGAGCCGACCAATGATCTGGACGTCAACACCCTGCGCGCCCTGGAAGAGGCCCTGGAGAATTTCGGCGGCTGCGCGGTGGTCATCAGCCATGACCGCTGGTTTCTCGACCGCATCGCCACCCACATCCTTGCCTTTGAGGGCGAAAGCAAGGTGAGCTTTTTTGACGGCAACTATTCGGAATACGAGGCTGACCGCAAGAAACGCCTCGGCGCCGCGGCGGAGCAGCCCCACCGCATCAAGTACCGGCAGCTGACCAGAAGCTGATAGAGGGAGGAGTGAAAAGTGAAAAGTTAGAAGTGAAAAGAAGAGAAAAAGAAGCTGCAGCCCCCTCTCCTCACTCCTTGCTCACTCCTTACTCCTTACTCCCTCACAGGGCGGGCACAAGGCCAGCCCTTACCCATCTCCCGCACAGGGCGGTTCGCGAACCGCCCCTACTCCTCCTCACTCCTCACTCCTCACTCCTCACTCCTTACTCCTTACTCCTCACTTTTCACTTTTCACTTTTCACTCAATAAAACAGCGAGCCGAGCTGGTAAACCAGGATGGCCAGCAGAAAGGCGAAAACAGTATTGAAAATCATGGAAAAGGCCCCCCATTTCCAGGAGCCGGCCTCACGGGTGATGCAGATGACCGTGACAAAACAGGGGGCATAGTAGGAAATAAAAAGCAGTACACTTAAGGCCTTCACCGGGTTCCAGTCAGGGTCCGCGGCCAGGACCTGGCCCAGGGAGACGTTCCCCTCCTGATCGCCGCCCAGGGAGTAGGCGGTGCCCAGAGTGGAAAGGATCACCTCTTTTGCCGCCACCCCGCCGATCAGGGCGATATTGGTGCGCCAGTCGAAGCCGGCCAGGAAGCTGACCTTTTCCAGGGCAATGCCGATGCGGCCGGCCATGGAATAGCGCAGGGCCATCCCGGCCTCCGCCCGGTTGATCTCTGCCAATAGTCGCGCCCGCTCCGCGACCTCTTGCTCGGAGACCGCCATGTTGCCGCCGGCAACGCTCTGGGCCGGATAGGCCGCCTCAATCTCCTGCCGCTGCAGGGCAAATCTCTCCTTATCCTTGGCAGGCAGCCCGGGGTAGGTCATCATGGCCCAGATGATGATGGAAATGCCCAGGATCACCGTGCCGGCCTTCTTGATATACTGCCAGGTCTTTTCCCAGGTATGAATGATGAGTCCCTTCAGGGTGGGGAAACGGTAGGGGGGCAGTTCCAGCACAAAGGGGGTGCTCTCGCCGCGCAGCACGGTTACCCGCAGCAGCTTGGCCAGCACCAGGGCCACGGTCCAGGAGAGGATGGTGAAGAAGAACATGTATTGCGCCTTGTTCTCGGAAAAAAAGGCGCCGATGAACAGGGCCAGCACCGGCAGCTTGGCCCCGCAGTTCATGAAGGGCGCGGTGAGCAGGGTGGCCATCCTCTCCTTGGGCGAGCGCAGGGTGCGGGTGGCCATCACGCCCGGCACGGCGCAGCCGCCGGCAATGCCGCCGGAAAGGATATAAGCCATCACCGAACTGCCGTTGAGGCCGAAGATTCTGAAAATCCGGTCCAGCATGAAGGCCACCCTGGCCAGGTAGCCGGAATCTTCCAGGATGGCGATGCCGAAGAACATGAACATGATGAGCGGCACAAAGCCGAGCACCCCGCCCACGCCGTCGATAATGCCGGAGATCACCAGGGATTTCACCTGCCCGTCCGGCAGCAGATGGTCCGCCAGCAGGCTGAGCTGACCGAACAGGCTCTCCAGCCAGGTGACCGGGAGTTCACTGTAATTGAAGGTAAAGGTGTACAGGCCGAACAGGACCAGGCCCATGAAGAGCGGCCCCAGGAAGCGATTGGTCAATACCTTGTCAATGCGGTCCGAGGTATAGAGCCGGTCTTTGTCATACTTGTGGGAAATAACCCCTTTCTGCAGGATGCCCTTGATATAGCCGTAGCGGTGATCCGCCACCATGGCCTCGGGATAGGTCTCCATGGTTTCCAGGAGATGGCGGGAAACCGCCTCGACCTCTTTCTCCAGTTCAGCGGACAGCGCCGCATTTTCCTTTCTGCCCCGGCTGATGATCTGCTGGTCACTCTCCAGGTATTTGATGGCCACCCAGCGGCCGGGATAGGTATCGGTGAGAAAGTTGCTGGCAATGATTTTTTCTTCCAGCACAAGCAGGGTGGAATCGATATCCTCGCCGTAGGAAATGGATTTGGGTTTCCACTCCTTTTTTTTGGCGGCCTGGCGGACGGTTTCCTCCATGAGTTTCCGGGTGCCGAATCCGGTGCGGGCGATAATCGGCACCACCGGCACGCCAAGGTATTCGGCCAGCCGGTCTTCCTTGATCTCGATCCCCCGATCCCGGGCTGCGTCAATCATGTTCAGGGCAATGACCACCGGGATGCCCAGTTCTAAAAACTGGGTGGTCAGGTAGAGATTTCTTTCCAGGTTGGCCGCGTCAATAATATTGACGATGACCTGCGGTTTTTCAAAGATGAGAAAATCCCGGGCCACCACCTCCTCTTCCGAATAGGCGGTGAGCGAGTAAGTGCCGGGCAGATCGACAATATCGATCGTGGTGTTCTCCAGCCGGTAAACACCCTCTTTTTTTTCCACCGTCACCCCGGGATAATTCCCCACATGCTGGCGGGAACCGGTCAGGGCATTGAACAGGGTTGTCTTGCCGGAATTGGGATTGCCGGCCAGGGCTATTCTGAATTGTGCGGTCATTCTCTTGTTATCTTCTCAGTGCAGGCGGACGCAGCAAGGACAGCAGGCCGCTCCCGGGAGATACGCCATGGCGGACAGGATTGCTCTTCTGTTCATTGATTGTACGGCTGGATAGGATAATTTGCAAGCAGTCCGGGCAGATAGTTTACCAACAAATAAAAGAGGGGAACAGGTCCCCTCTTTGTAACCTCGCTACGGCTGTACCTCAACTTCAATGAAATCGGCCTCATTGTTGCGCAGGGAGATGACACTGCCCATCACCCGCAGGGCCACCGGATCATACAGGGGAGCCCTGCCCTGGACGGTAATCTCCGTGCCCGGCACCAGACCCATATCACGTATGCGTCTGCCCAGCTCCCCATTTTTCTTGACAGCCGTAATAATACCTTTCTGATTTTTACGCATATTGCGCAACATCATCCGAGACATACCTTCACTCTCCTGAACATTTACATCCCGAACAATTATAGTGAGCCGCCTTCCCGCCATCAGGTCCACAGCAGGATGAGGCTGCCGAGCCTGAGGAAAGCGTATTTCCCGTGGCATCCTTCCCAGGGTGGCTCTCCTGGCAGCCGGCTGAACAGCCGGAACAGCCAGTCCCGGAAAAAAATCTTCTTAGCAGAAAAACGGCGGCAAGCGCTACAATAAAAAGTGCCAATCCCGTATCAAAAAACTGCATGCAATTACCCCGCAGCAATATATTAATCGACCAAAACAAAATTAGATAACCCTAATTTTCACCATGATTAAAAATTAATGAATACCTGCCCGCCTGTCAATGCTTTTTCCTGATTTTTCTTCCCGGGAAGCTTCCTCCCGGACCGGCAGCTGGCCGGTAAAAGGAGGCTGGCCGGCGTTCCCGGTTCAGCTCACTCCACCAGGGAACTCTTGTCACGATTGCGGTCATTTTCCCGGGAGGTTCCGTAAATCCTGTGGTAACTCTCGCTGCGACGGCATTCGAGCAGGATTGAGGCGGCCAGGACAAGGTGGATGAGCATAAAAAGCTTGATAGGGAGGGTAAGGGCATCGCGATACAGCAGAGCAAATAACAGATCCGCCCAGATGCTGATCACGGTCACCAGCCGCAGCGGGGCCACATAGTGCAAACAGATGACCGCCCGGGTCCCGCTTCTGGTTATCGGCATTAATCTTCGACAGCAGCCCATGCCATCCTCCCTGACAGACCAAAATTCATTATTTATAAGACAACCGGCGGCAGGCAAGGGTTCCGCCGGTTTTCCCCGGTCAGCCGCCCCTGATGGAACGGATGAACTGCACGACACTCTGGGCATAAAAGCAAAAAATCATGCCCAGCACCACCGACCCGGTGGTGATCCAGAAAAGCAGGAGATGCAGGGACTGATACTGATAAAAAAAGAGATCAAGCACAAAAAGAATAATGCCAAGATGGATAAGCGATGAGCCCAGCCGTACCCAGTAGCCGCTCTTTTCAAAATGGAGCAGTTCACTGCCGCCTGCGGCCAGCGCCAGCACGATAAGCTGCAGCAGAAGCGAGGCGGCCAGCACCAGCGCGAGCCCGGCCCTGACCCCGAACCACAGGCAAACCCCGCCGGCCGCAAGCGTCAGCACCAGGGCAAAACGGTTCAACCAGACCACCGGCAGCAGCCGCTTGGGCACGCAGACGCCCAGCAGCAGAATCAGGGCGATGACAAAGGGGGCCATCACACTGTTCATCCGGTTCATGTAGGCGAGCTTGGCAGCCGGATCAAGCTGCTGGAGCTGGGCAAGTTTGAAATAAAACATGCCATAAATGCAGATTATCGAAATGACAAAAAGCACGGCAACCGTGGCCAGCAGCAGATAAAAATCCAGGGAGCCCTTTTTCTTCATAACCTGCCTCCTCAGCCGCCAAAGGTATGTTCGCCCGGGAAAAAGAACGAACTCGCGAAGGTAAAGAGCATGGCCAGAAAACAGACAACGCCGAGAACAGAGGTGAAATACCACATGGCTGGTTTGTTGGCATACAGCCTGGTATGCAGATAGGTGCTGTAGATGGCCCACATCATGATCGAACTGCAGATCTTCGGGTCCCACCACCAGTTCGGCCCCCAGGCCTTGAGCGCCCAGGGGTAACCCAGCAGCATGCCCAGGGTGAGCAGAAAAAACCCGAGTTTGGCGAAATCATAGCCCAGCACCTCGATGTCCAGATCACGCCTGGCCAGCATGAACACCGAAGCCGCAAAGGTCATGGTGATGCAGGCATAGGAGAGAAACAGCAGCGGCGGATGAAACCACATGTAGTGGGCGTTGTAATAAAAAACCATGCGCGGATACAGGCGCATGAAAAAGCCGAAACGCTCCCCGTCGCTCAGGTTCGCCGTGAACCAGGGGCCAATCTCGCCGAAGAATCCGGGCAGCGGCGGCTGGAAGGGATCGGCATAAAAAAACAGGATGCCCACCTGCGCGGTCAGCAGCAGATGGAGAGCGGCGCGGAAGCGGTGGTGCGCAAGCCGCAGGTGGCCGGCCAGAGCCATGCCCGCATAGCACATGAACCAGAAATAATATTTCTCGTTTTCGAGCCAGAGGGGCAGCATGTAGCGGGGCGGGGCATCCGCCCTGTACAGGGGCAGGCCATATGCCGCCCCCTGGTTCATGGCGGTGAGCTGCTGATTGAGCATTTCGGCAAAAGGCGGCGGCAGTTCCAGGGCGATCCGCTGAAAGATCTGATAATGAAACCAGCAGATTCCCAGAAAACCGGCAGCAAAAAGCAGGACCAGCACGGCCAGCAGAAACGTGCTTGTCCGCGCAAGCAGCGGTGCAGGCCGGCAGAGGTTGAGCGCGCCGGCAAGGCCGAGCAGACCGGCAAAGACCAGCAGAACCAGGAGCAGCCCGTGTCCGGCCCGACTGTAAGATGCTATAGGCAGAAGGATTTCCATAGGTTCCCTGCAGGGGAGTTTGCTCTTGACCATCAATTTTTTCTGAGCATAGCGCAACTGCCCGTGAAAGTCCATCCCGTTGAGGTCCCGGCCTCATCCGTCAGTTTTCCAGGTGATTGCCGTTGTGACTTTGACTTACTTCCATTATTATCTCTATGAAGTTTATGATAATATCCCTGTACAAATGGAGACAGGATGAATCTACAAGGGGAGTTTGACGGCTCTTTTCTGACCAGCATCCTGCAGTTGCTGTGTGATGACCAGAACACCGGCATTCTGCATGTATCCTGTGGCAGGAAAGAGTGCAAAGTCATTTTCAAGGAAGGGACAATTGTCTATGCCCAGAGCTCCCGAAAAAGGGCCCGCCTGGGTGCCCTGCTGCGCAGAGATGGACTGATCTCCGCTCTCCAGCTCAAAGAGGCGGTCACTGCCCTGGACAACAGCAGCGACTCCATCGGCAAAATCCTGCTCGGCAAGGGCTGCATTACCCTGGAAGTCCTGCAGGAATACAGCCAGAAGCAGATTGAGGAAATCCTTTACAGCATTCTTTTCTGGAAAAAGGGAAAATTCGAATACACGGATGGCCCGGTCAATTTAGACAACAAAATCATTACCAGGCTCAATCCGATGAAACTGATCCTGGAGGCCTCGCGCCGCATTGATGAAATGTCCCTGCTGACCGCGATGATCACCAGCGACGAACTGGTCTATAAATTGGCAGGCCGCAAAAAAAAGGGGGCAGAGGAATTCAGCTTCAGCAGCACCGAGCGGCATATCCTCAGCCTGATCGATGCAAACCGCACAGTGCGCGACATCATCGAGCACAGCAGTTACGATGAATTCACCGTTTACAAAACCCTGTATGCGCTGATCTCCTCCGGCCTGATTGAAAACTTCCCGGGAAAAAACGAGGCAACCGACGGGCTTGGCCCCAATTTTATTCTGTCAATCTACACGGATATCCTGAAGATTATCACCCGGACCCTGGCTGCGCAATCCGGAGAGCGGATAAACCTCCTCATCAGAAAGGCCAAAGAACACCTGCCCAAAGTCCAGGCCAAGGTACTGCAGGATTTTCACCTGAGCAGCGCGGCAGCCGTCAACCGCCAGGCAGTCACCGCCTCCTGCCGGAAAACAGGGGGCGACAGGGAACGGCAGTGCCTGCTGCTCATTGACAGCTTCAACGGCCTCTGCCATCTCCTGCTTGCGCAAACCATTCCTCTGGCCGCGCAGCATGAGGTCTATGATATTATCCAGGAGATTGACAAGGTTCTCGAATATGTGCAGCGATATCCGAAAAATTCGGTGGAAAAAGACAAAATCATCAGTGACATGAAAAATGTGCTCAATGACACCATCAAACAGCTCAGTTTTGTGCCCGGCAAAACCAGAAATCCCGGTTTTCTTTCCCTGTTCAAAAAAAAATAAAGCATATTTGCCCATGAGCGCCCATGGTGAGCGCGCAACAGGGCCGCAGGGCCTCTGTTCCCAGGCCCCCTGCCATAAAAAACCGGGAGTGCCGCAGGGCACTTCCCGGTTCTTTGTACTTTCTGTAAAAATGGGCGGTTAACGGCCTAAGATAGCGTCCACCTGCTCCTGGGTAAGGACCTGGGCCACGTAATTTCCTGCGCCGATCACGTTCTCGATGTTCTGCACATACGCCCTGAGGTGATTTTCCGAACCGGCCACCAGATGACCGTACATGGTCTTCAGCTGCGCCTCATCCGTATACTCCATGCCGCATTCGCCGGCATCAATGCCGTTATCCGTCTCAACAATAACCTTCGGGCAGCCGATGATATCTATCATGTCGAGCTCTTCGATAAAGGCTCCGACATACCAGGCATCCAGCTGGCTTTGCGAACCCCAGCTCACCAGCAGATTGAATTTTTCCGTAAAATACCAGCCGTAATCTTCACCGGTGAAGACACCGATGCTGTCGGGCAGATCATTGGCGGTCGGATTCGGGTCAGCGATGCCGTAGACGGCCAGCATGTCGCGCACGGTATCGGTATGGGTCTGTTCGGAGTCATCACCGATATTGGTGAAGGTCGGATCATCGGGATAGAGTTCGCCCAGCGTCATGTAGACATCCCGGGCCAGTTTCTCCTCTTCCCGCATGAAGATGAGATGGGTCTCTTCTCCGAGATCCAGGGTTCCTGCAACGCTGCAGAGAGGTGAAGCAAGTGCCATGGCGCCGAAAGCAAGTGTTGTTACGATCTTTTTCATTGGTAGGTCTCCTTTTGTTTTTTGTTTGACGTTGTGTCAGTTGACAGCCTTTTTTCCAGTATTAATTATTATTACTACTCTTTGACTCCATTTATACACTAGGAAACCTGGCAAATCAATGCGGCAAATTGTCACAGGGCAATTCTACTTATACAATACGTCAGGCAAAGCGCCCCCGCATTCCCCTCGGTCTGCTGTCAGAATTTAATTGACAGCGCCAGGGAAAAAATGTGAATAATATATAGAAGTTGTGTATGGTACGAGACACGATGGCAGACAGGGGAAAGACCGAAGCTGCGGTCTGCCCCCTTGCCCTGCAGGAATGCCGGGGTATTTACTCCATCCCCAGGTTGCTATTAAGGGAACGGCGGGCAGCACCAGCATCGACAGCTAAAAAGAGCTTTATCGCTGGCGCTGGCAGCCAGTTTGATTTAACCGGAACCGTGACAGTGAAAAAAGAATATCTTCTCCCGGGGATCTATATAATTATTGTCCTTTTCATGGCCAACCTGAATGCCATGGTCGACTTTGTGCAACACCCTGACATCCCCTATTTTGACGAGGAGCACCTGATCGTAGGCGGCACCACCGGTCTGCTTACCGCCATTCTCTTTGCCGCGGTCTTCACTTACACCAACAGGCTGCAGAACCAGATCGAGGCGCGCCGGCAAGCGGAGGAAGAGCTGAGGCGAATCAATGATGAACTTGATCATCGGGTGCAGGAACGGACCAAAGCCCTGGAAAGGACCCACCGGCAATTGCTCCACTCAGAGAAGCTGAGCGCGGTGGGCAAGCTGTCAGCCTCCATTGCCCATGAATTCAATAACCCGCTGCAGGGCATCATGAATGTCCTTTCCGGAGTTCACGACAGAGCGCAGACCAACGAAGAGGATGCCCTGCTGCTGGAACTGGCTCTCAAGGAATGCCACCGGATCAGAGATCTGATCATGCAGCTGCAGAATTTTAATCGCCCCACCACCGGCAGGGTTTCCTTTGTTGATCTGCATGAACTCATCGACGTCATGCTGCTGATGACCAAGGAAGACTTCAGGTCAAAAGGGATTGCGGTGGAGAAAAAATATGCGGGAAACATGCCCCATATTCAGGGGGTGGATGACCTGCTCAAGCAGGTGATCCTCAATCTGCTCACCAATGCGGCGGATGCCTGTGAGGGAGGGGGGATAATCAACATCAGCACGGCCGTGCTGGATCAGGAAGTAGCCATCCGCATCCAGGATTCCGGCAAGGGCATCAGCGCCAAAAACATGCCCCACATCTTCGAGCCTTTTTTCAGCACCAAACCCCAGGTTAAGGGGGTAGGGCTCGGCTTATCCGTGAGTTACGGCATCATCAAAAGTCACCATGGCAGGATCGAGGTAAACTCCGAGGAAGGCCATGGCGCTGTTTTCACCATCATCCTGCCCATTGCCGGGCTATCGGCTGAAAAATCTCTCAAATTCGCCGTGGAAAATTAACAAAAGAGAAAACTCTTTCGCCTGCTGCAGCCTTTTGCAGCAGCGTTACAGGCGGTTCCCGCCGGTCAGGAAATCCCGGTCCGCCGTGTCGACCAGATCGGGACGGGCGGCCAGCAGCAGCCGCACCGCAATTTCCGCCCCTCCGCTGGTCAGCTGCAGACAGTTGGCCCAGTGGGCCTTGGCATCGTGCTTCACCTTTTTCGATAACACCCGGCAGCAGGTGGCGCCAAACCGCTCGCGGAAACGGTCATGCATCTCCCGCACCAAAGCCCGGAACTTCTTTTTTTTGCAGCCATCCTTGCCGTGGGGCCCCATGAGCAGCCCCATGGCAGCCACCGCGCCGCCGAGCGCGCCGCAGGTGCAGCCCGCCCCGCCCATGCCGTGGCAGAAACCGGCGCCCAGCTGCAGAGCGGCCTCTGGCGAGAGACCGCCGCCAAACCCCTGGTTTATGGTGACGATTACCGCTTCGGAGCAGCACAGCTTATGGACGCCATAAAAATGTGCCGCCCGCTCCACGGCAAGCTGCACCAGCTCTTCCGTTTCCCGCTCCCTGCCGCCTGCGGTTTCCGCCATCATCACTTTTCCTGCCTTGACAAGCTGCCGCCAACGGCGGCAAGCCCCCGCTGTTATTTTTTCTGGAACGCCAGGCGATCCTGGCCCGCCGTCATATCAACCACAATGGTATCGCCCTCCTTGAATTTCCCCTCCAGGATCTCCATGGCCAGGCCATCCTGAATATGGCGCTGCATGGCCCTTTTCAGGGGCCGGGCGCCAAAGGCGGGATGATAGCCCACATCGATAAGAAAATTGCGGGCCGCTCCGGTGAGCTCAATAGCGAATTTCTGGTCGCCGAGACGCTTCTGCAACAGGGCGAACTGGATATCGACAATCCGGGCCAGATCGGCCTTGGACAGCCCGTGGAAGATGATGGTCTCATCGATGCGGTTCAGGAACTCCGGCTTGAACTGCCGGTGCAGAATGTCATCAATCTGCCGCTTCATCTCCTCCCGCCTTTCCTCGCCAAGCTCCATGATAAGCTGGCTGCCGAGGTTCGAGGTCATGATCAGGATGGTGTTCTTGAAATCCACCGTCCGGCCATGGCCGTCGGTCATGCGGCCGTCGTCAAGGATCTGCAGCAGCACGTTAAAGACATCGGGATGGGCCTTTTCGATCTCGTCAAACAAAATCACCGAATAGGGCTTGCGGCGCACCGCCTCGGTCAGGTGGCCGCCCTCTTCATAGCCCACATAGCCCGGAGGGGCACCGATCAGCCGGGCCACCGAATGCTTTTCCATGAATTCGGACATGTCAAGCCGGATCATGGCGTGTTCGCTGTCAAAGAGAAATTCGGCCAGGCTGCGGGCCAGCTCCGTCTTGCCCACCCCGGTGGGGCCGAGAAAGATAAAGGACCCCAGAGGCCGGTTCGGGTCCTGCAGCCCGGCCCTGGCCCGGCGAATGGTGTTGGCAATGGCGTCGATGGCCTCCTTTTGTCCGACCACGCGCAGGGCCAGCTTTGCATCGGCATGCACCAGCTTTTCCTTTTCGCCCTCCAGCATCCGGTCCACCGGAATGCCGGTCCACTTGGCCACCACTGCGGCGATATCGGCCTCGGACACCTCTTCCTTCAGCATCTGCCGGTCCTTCTGGATTTCCGCCAGATGCCCGTTTTCATAGGCCAGCTGCTTTTCCAGCTCGGTGATCCGGCCGTAGCGGATTTCCGCCACCCGGCTCAGATCACCCATGCGCTCCGCCTGCTTCTCCTCCTCGCGGGCCCGGTCGATATCCGCCTTGATGCCGCGGATCTTCTGGATGATCTCTTTTTCCAGGGCCCAGTGCCCTTTCATGCCCTGCAGTTGCTCATTGATATCTGCGAGTTTCGCCTCAAGCTTGGCGAGCCGCTCGCGGGAGGCGGCATCCTTTTCCTTCTTCAGGGCCTCGCGCTCAATCTCGAGTTTAATGCGGTGGCGCTCCACCTCGTCAATTTCCGTGGGCATGCTGTCAATCTCGATGCGCAGGCGTGAGGCCGCCTCGTCAATGAGGTCTATGGCCTTGTCCGGCAGAAAGCGGTCGGAGATATAGCGCTTGGACAGGGTCACCGCGGCAACGGTGGCCGCGTCCTTGATGCGCACCCCGTGGTGCACCTCGTATTTTTCCTTGATGCCGCGCAGGATAGCGATGGAATCCTCAATGGACGGCTCCTGCACCAGCACCTGCTGGAAACGCCGTTCCAGGGCCGGGTCCTTTTCGATCTTGCGGTACTCGTTCAAGGTGGTGGCGCCGACACAGTGCAGCTCGCCGCGGGCCAGGGCCGGTTTCAGCATATTAGAGGCGTCCATGGCCCCTTCGGCCGCGCCCGCGCCCACCAGGGTATGGATCTCGTCAATAAAGAGGATGATCTCGCCCTCCCGTTTTTCCACCTCCTTCAACACCGCCTTCAAGCGGTCCTCAAACTCGCCGCGGTACTTGGCGCCGGCCACCAGGGATCCCATGTCGAGCGCCATGACCTGCTTGTTGCGCAGGGTCTCCGGGATATCGCCCATGACGATACGCTGGGCCAGACCCTCGACAATGGCGGTCTTGCCCACGCCGGGCTCGCCGATCAGCACCGGATTATTCTTGGTGCGCCGGCTCAGCACCTGCACCACCCGGCGCACCTCGTCATCCCGGCCGATGACCGGGTCCAGTTTGCCGCGTTTGGCCAGATCGGTCAGATTGCGGGCGTATTTTTCCAGGGCCTGATATTTCTCCTCAGGGTTGGGATCAGTGACCCGCTGACTGCCGCGGATGTCGGCCAAAGCCCGGAGAAAACTCTCCTTGCTCACCCCGTTGGCCTTGAGCAGCTCAGCCCCTTTGGCGCCCCGCTCAGCGAGGATGCACAGGAAGAGATGCTCCTGGCTGACATACTCATCCTTCATGGCCGCCGCCTCTTTAAAGGCCTGATCAAGCAGGATCCTGATCCGCTGGGAGGCATAGACTTGCCCGAATCCCGAGCCGCTCACCTTGGACAGCTGTTCCAGCAGCTTATCCACCTCGGCGGCAAGGCGGGCAGGATTTGCCCCGATCTTCTGCAGCACGGGAATGATCACGCCGTCAGCCTGCTGCAGCAGCACCGCCAGCAGATGCTCCGGCAGCATCTCCTGCTGCCCCTTCTGGCCGGCCAGAGTCTGGGCCGCCTGCAGGGATTCCTGGGATTTCACCGTGAATTTGTCAAATTGCATATCCGTATCTCCAAAAACCGCGTAAACGGCTCATATCATTAAATTTACCAAAATTCATTCTCTCAAAGGGATGGTGGAGGATGCGCAAACAGTCGGCTGGCAGCCCGGGTTGACTGGACCCGGGCTGCCGGTCGACTATTTTACTGCTGGGCTCATTTCCATGAGCAGAAAAAAGAGGAGGAAAAAAACATGTGAGGCTTAGGAAATATAATTAAGTACAGCTTGTTTGCCTGTCAAGCTGACCGGCTGATTTTGCCGTATTTTTTTGTGGTACCCGGCAGAAGCGCCATCCCCGCTCACTGTTTTTTGCCGCAGGCCCTGCAGTACCTGCCGTATACCGGGGTCGGCTGCCCGCAGGAGCCGCAGGGCGTACACTGGAGAAATCCGCAGAACGGGCAGGCCGTTGAGCCCGGAGGAAGGTGTTTGCCGCACTGCTGGCAAAGGCCTTTGGCGATCCGCCGCTCCATCAGTTTGTCCCGCGAAAAGAGCTTCTTCTGGAAAATGTAAATGAGGAAAAGCGCCAGCGCCACGGCAGCCGCGATCACCAGGTAATGCCATACGCCCACCAGCTTCAGTGACTCCAGCAGTTCAATGAGTCTCTTCAGCAGCTTTTTCGGGATGATGTCGTAAACGGTTTCGATGATCTTAAAAAAAATCGGGATAAACGCAACTACCAGCAGATGCGAGGAAACCAGCTTCTGCGTGCCCCGGTTCTTCCTGATGCTGGCGTTGTTCCACAGGGCGAAGACGGCAAAGAGCGGCAGCAGGAAGATCAGCTGCATGCCAGAGAATGATAATCAGCGAGGCCTTGCCCAGCGGCAGGCTGTCAAGGCTGGTGAGATTGGCTTTGATGGTGCTGAATCTGTGCTTTACCGTTGCTGGCATGCTCGTGGTTTCCTCGGATAAAAAGAAGGGGATCGATTTCCGGATATCCTTGCCAGGCAAGTTTTATCGTTTCGGCTCAATAGCGACTGGTCCTCAGCGTATTGCCAAGGCCGCAGCAAATCCTGGTCACTCGTCATGAACGCTCAGGATCCGGCCACCTGACGCCACCCGCACATACTTGGGAAGATACCGGATCGTGCGCACCAGATTGAGGTCCAGGGCGACCAGCCGCGCCATCCCCTGATCATCAGTGGTGAGGGGCGCCAGGTAGAGGAACTTGTCGGACTGATACCAGATCACCACCGGAGGGGTGATCAGCGGGTCCTGCGGCCCGGCCGCCGCGCTGACCGCATCGATGCCGGGCAGGCGGATGGCGGCGGGGTCAACAGCCCCGATCTGCAGTTCCGCGATGTCCGGCTGTCCGCCCCCGAAGTTGCCCGGGATATTCGGATAGACCTCCTGAGCAAAGCCAACCACCAGCAGAGGCAGGGCAATAAACAGATAACTGATCGACATCACAGGCTTTAATAAGAGCGGAAACGCAGCGGCGGCATAGACGAACCTGTCCGGGGAGCCCTCCGCCCGGTCACCGCCGTAGCGCCGCACCAGAAGGAATACCAGCGGCAGCAGGGCAAAAATCATCGCGCAACTGGCGGCGATGATTTTCGCATGCCTGAAGGTTTCCGCAAACTGGATATAGCCGGTCCTGAGGTCAGACACCATGAATTTCCACGTCCAGGCGCCCCGGGTGAAACCGACATCCCAGGCCCTGCCCCAGGGGTACATGTAACCGAACAAAATCCCGGCAAACCACGAAATTGTTCCGGTGGCGAGAAGCACCAGAAGAACGATGCCCAGACACCTCGCCAATCTGCCGGGGGGCCGATGAGCCGACGATGCCAGGCTGCGGCCGCAGAAGTAGAGCCCGATTGGAATCGGTGCGACAACCAGCAGAAGAAAAGTGAGGAAGATGAGGAAGAGAAATCCGGTCATGATGTTGCGCGCCTGCAAAGAGCTGAAGTCGGCGATGCCGAGCTTCATCAGGTGCATGTTTGAAACCAGCAGGCCCAGAACATAGAGGACGCCCAGGACAAAGGTCAACAGTTTGATGACGAGTTCAGCCTTCCCGGTGAGGGTGTTCTTTTCTGCCGTGTCTGCATCAGCCATTCAGCCTCCTTTGGTTGCCTGGGCAACCAATCTGCCGGGCGGCCCCGGAGAACCGGCAAGCGGGATCGAGCAACCCCGCCCCATACTTATTGCGCAGCGCAGCCCTCAATGAGTCATGCCCTGCAGATCCGCCATCACCGGTAACAGATCCTGCGGGTGCGGATCACGTCCGGATGGGCCGTGATGACGGCGAGCACCTCGTCGGAGATGGCGTCTTCCAGATCAATGATGTTATAGCCGATCGTGCCGTTGCTCTCGTTGAGGTAACTTGCGATGTTGATGCCGTGGGCACCGATGGTCTGTGAGGCGAAGCCGATCATGCCGGGGATATCCCGGTTGATCATGATCAGCCGGGTATGCACCGTGTCGCCGGGAATGGATTCCACATTGGGAAAATTCACACTGTGACTGACCGAACCATGCTCAAGATAGCCCATCAGCTCCCGCACCGCCATGGTGGCGCAGTGTTCTTCGGATTCCTCGGTGCTGGCCCCGAGATGGGGAGTGGTGATCACCCTGGGATGGTCGATGAGGGCGGTGGAGGGAAAATCGGTGATGTAGCAGCCGAGTCTGCCGGCATCGAGTGCGGCCCTCACGTCCTCAACAACCACCACGCCGCCCCGGGCATAGTTGATCAGCATGGCGCCGTCCGGCATGCGGGCCAGCAGGTCCCGGTTGACAAAGCCCCTGGTCTTGTCGTTATAGGGCATGTGCAGGGAGAGGATATGGGCATGCTCCACCACCTCGGCCAGCGACCGGGCGAGAATGACCCTGGCGGAGAGCATATGGATATTTCCCAGGGTGGGATTGGGATCAAAACCGATGGTGCGCATCTCCCGTCGCGCCCCGCCGTTGGCCACCCTGACGCCGATCTGCCCGAGTCCCAGCACGCCCAGGGTTTTGCCGGCCAGCTCAAAACCGCGGAAAGCGGATTTCTTGCCCTCCACCTCCTTGCCCAGCACCTCATCGGTCAGAGAGGCAAGCCCCCGGCAGAAAGCAATACCGTGATGAATATTGCGGGCCCCGATGCCGGCCATGACAAAAACCAGTTCCGCCACCGCATTGGCGTTTGCCCCCGGGGTGTTGAACACGCAGATGCCGGCCCGGGTGGCCCGCTCAACCGTTATATTATTGACACCTGCCCCGGCCCTGGCCACGGCCAGCAGGGAGGGGAATTTGTCCGTATCTATCTTGCTGCTTCTGACAATGATGCCCTGGGGGTCCTTTTCGTCAGCCGAGACCTGATACCCCTCGCCCAGCAGGACCAGTCCGGCCCGGTCGATTTTATTGACCAGCCTGATGCGCCACTTTTCCATCCCCTGCCCCCTTTCGCCTCATTGGGGCGGTTCGAGAACCGCCCCTGCTCTCATTTTTGCCTTCTGCCGCCTGCCTTAGAGGGCGGGCATAAAACCCGCCCCTACACTCCTCACTTCTCACTTCTCACTTCTCACAAAACAATAAGGGGAAATGTCTTCGCATTTCAACGAAAAACATTTCCCCTTACCCTTTCAGGAGGCTATCGTCAGCTCGAAAAACTTACAGCATCACAGGCAAACCTGGCACCGGCCGTTATCCTTGGCCTGATAGAGCAGCTCATCCGTGTCCTGCAGCCACTGTTCGATGGTCATGCCCGGCTGCCACTGGCTCAGGCCGATGCTCACCCCGAGTTTCTGGCCTGGCGCCGAATAGATCGCCAGATCATCAACGGCCTTGCAGAGCCTCTCGGCCAGCACCTTGGCCGACTCAAGACAGGTTTCCGGCAGGACCAGAAAAAATTCATCGCCGCCCATGCGGACCAGCAGATCACTGCTGCGCACCATGCCTTTAAAGGTGTCCGCCACCTTTTTTAAAACGCGGTCGCCTTCGGCATGGCCCAGCTTGTCGTTTATCTGCTTGAAATGGTCCAGATCCATGCAGGCCAGGGTCAGCGGATGATGATGGCGTTTGCTGTTATCCATCAGCGGGCCGATACGTTCTTCAAATACCCGCCGGTTGGCAAGTCCGGTCAGGACATCGCGCCGGGCGATGATAAACAGGTCTTCGTAATCAAGGGCCCGCTGCAGGGGTTCCCGCAGGACCTCCAGACCCTGGCTGATGAGGGAAGCCTCCTCGGCATCAATCACTTTCGTCTGCCGCAGGACAAGCACCAGGCCACTGGAATCCATTGACCCCAGATGCCAGTTCCGCACATAAAAATCTTGTTCATGCCAGCCATGCGCAGCCTTTTCCGCCCGGGACTGGAAAAGCTTCTCAGCCAGCTTGAATATCCGCTGGCGATCCGGGCCATGGCAGGAGCTGTACATATAGCTGCGCTTTCTGTCCGGATTATGATAGGCCACCAGATCATGCTCCACCAGCGGCATCAGCCAGACCGAGAAGGCCTCGATCATGCTCGGCAGATCAACCGCCCCGGCAAGACGGGCATGCAGCTCATTGAGCAGCAGCAGCTGCTCGGTTTTCTTCTTGAACTGATCAAGTTCCGCCATGAGATTCATCATGTCAAGATGACGGAAGTCGCGCCCCATATTTTCCGCTTGCGAGAAAGAGACTGATTGACTCATGTACCTGGCTCCTTTTTTTCCAATAATAACAATCCTTGGTCAGTCTCAGAAGCTATTTCCATGCCATCGCCACGCAGCGTACCGCAGCCGCCGTTTTACTTATTTGCTAAATACTTTATATTAAACATATTTTTTAGGAATTTTCGCCCGGGTCGTCAGGGCCGCCCGGCAAATTTTGCCTAGTGCCTGCCGAGTCGATGCAGACAAATAGGCGAAAGTATCCGGTCAGGTGTCATTTTTATAACACCTGCAGCGGCATTTTCTGCCGGACAATTTAATTATTCTCTTCAAAATCAGCCTGTTAGAGCAACAACAACCTGACACAGACAAAGGAGGAAGGAGGATAAGGGGCGGGAAAAACATGCCGCTCCCGGCAAGGAACGTGGGAGCGGCAAACAGGGGAGATTTAATATTTCAGTCCGACCTTGGCGCGGACCTGATCCAGGGTGGCGACCGCCTTTTCCCTGGCCTTGTCGGCCCCTCGGGCCAGCACCTGGCGCAGATAGCCGGGTTCGGCGGCAAGCTTTTCTCTTTTTTCGCGGGCCGGCCGGAAATATTCCCAGAGCAGATCAACCAGTTCGAGCTTCAGATAGCCATAGGCGGCGCCGCCGTTCACATAAAGATCATGCACCTCCTGCAGGCGTTCAGCAGGGGCGAAGAGTTTGAGGATGTTATAGAGGTTGCACTTGTCCGGGTCTTTCGGGGCCTCCACCGGCGCGGCATCGGTGACAATGGCCATCACCCTTTTTTTCAGGGTCTTGGCATCCAGGAAAATGCCGATGGTATTGCCGTAGGATTTGGACATTTTCTGGCCGTCCAGCCCGGGCACCGTTGCCACATTCTCCTCAATGGCCGGTTCCGGCACCACAAAGGTCTCGCCATAGTGGTTGTTGAACTTGATGGCAATGTCCCGGGCCACCTCGAGATGCTGCTTCTGGTCCTTGCCCACCGGCACCAGGTCAGCCTGGTAGAGCAGAATGTCCGCCGCCATGAGCACCGGGTAGGAGAACAGGCCATGGCTGGCGGCGATGCCCTTGGCAACCTTGTCCTTGTAGGAATGGCAGCGCTCCAGCAGGCCGAGCGGTGTAATGGTTGACAGGATCCAGGTCAGCTCGGTCACCTCCGGCACATCCGACTGCACCCAGAAGATGCAGCGGTCCGGGTCAAGCCCCAGGGCGAGAAAATCGGCCGCCGCCTCCAGGGTGTCTGTGGCCAGGGCCTTGCTGTCGCTTACCGAGGTCAAGGCATGCAGGTTGACGATGAAGGCATAGAGCTCGCCCCGGTCCATGTTGTTGATCATGGGCTGCATCATGCCGAAATAATTACCTATGTGAAGTTTTCCAGACGGCTGGATACCTGAGAGAATTTTCATGATACCTGGTTCATTCGTTATTGGCATGCAGGAGGCAGGAGTTAGAAATCAGCATACTTAATTTATTTCTTTTTATTCCGGTTCCTGGCTGCGGAGTTCCTGCCTTCTGCATTCTTGTCTTCGTTGCAAACCCTGAACTGTTGTTTATACCCAGCCTGGGCGAGAAGGACAATAAAAAAAGGGAGCAAACCTGCTCCCTTTTTCATCCCTCAAACTGCCGGACCGGTCAGAGGTTATTTCACCTCTTCAAAATCGGCATCAACCACATCATCATCGTCCTTCTTTTTAGCGCCGGCCCCTGCTTCGGCGCCGGCGGCACCGCCGCCGGCTGCACCACCGGCATCACCGCCCGGATGGGCCTTGGAGGCCTGGGAGTACATGATCTCGGCCAGCTTATGGGAGGCCTGGGTCAGCTCTTCCGTGGCCGCCTTGATGGCATCGGTGTCATTGCCTTCCAGGGCCTGCTTCACCTTGGCAATGGCACTCTCCACCTTGCCTTTTGTTTCGGCGTCCACCTTGTCGCCCACCTCTTTCAGGCTTTTTTCCGTGGCATAAACCATGGAATCCGCGTTATTCTTGGCCTCAACCAGGGCCTTGCGCTTCTTATCCTCCTCGGCATGGGACTCGGCGTCACGCTTCATCTTCTCAATTTCCTGTTCGGAAAGCCCGCTGGAGGCGGTGATCCTGATGGACTGCTGCTTGCCGGTGCCCAGGTCCTTGGCCGACACATGCAGAATACCGTTGGCATCAAGATCAAAGGTGACCTCGATCTGCGGCACGCCGCGGGGGGCCGGTGGAATTTCCGTCAGCTCAAAACGGCCGATGCTCTTGTTATCCCCGGCCATTTCCCGCTCGCCCTGCAGCACGTGGATCGATACCGCCGGCTGATTATCAGCCGCGGTGGAGAAGATCTGGCTCTTTTTGGTGGGAACCGTGGTGTTTTTCTCGATCAGCCTGGTGGTCACCCCGCCCAGGGTTTCAATACCTAGGGAAAGCGGCGTTACATCAAGGAGCAGCACGTCCTTCACATCGCCCTTGAGCACTCCGCCCTGGATGGCGGCGC
This sequence comes from Desulfurivibrio sp., assembly GCA_003605035.1. Lineage (GTDB taxonomy): Bacteria > Desulfobacterota > Desulfobulbia > Desulfobulbales > SURF-16 > SURF-16. The sequence continues at coordinate 6,015 of QZKJ01000039.1, read as the reverse complement.
CGATAGCCACCACCTCGTCCGGATTGACGCCCTTGTGGGGCTCCTTGCCGCCGAAAATCTCCTTTACCTTCTGCTGCACCTTGGGCATCCTGGTCATGCCGCCGACCAGGATAACCTCATCAATGTCGGACAGGGACAGCCCCGCATCCTTGAGGGCGGTCTTGCACGGACCGACCGTGCGGTCAACCAGGTCGCCCACCAGGGCTTCCAGCTTGGCCCGGCTCAGCTTGACGTTGAGATGCTTCGGGCCGGTGGCGTCGGCGGTGATAAAGGGCAGATTGATTTCCGTTTCCATGGTGGAGGAGAGCTCCTTTTTGGCCTTTTCCGCCTCCTCCTTCAGCCGCTGCAGGGCCATCTTGTCAACCCGCAGGTCAATGCCCTGGTCACGCTTGAACTCATCGGCCAGCCAGTTGACGATGCGCATGTCAAAATCTTCACCGCCCAGAAAGGTATCGCCGTTGGTGGATTTGACCTCGAAAACGCCGTCGCCGATTTCCAGAATGGAGATATCAAAGGTGCCGCCGCCAAGGTCGTAGACGGCAATGGTCTCTTCCCCCTTTTTGTCAAGGCCGTAGGCCAGGGAGGCGGCGGTCGGCTCATTGATGATGCGCTGCACATTGAGACCGGCGATGCGGCCGGCATCCTTGGTGGCCTGCCTCTGGCTGTCATTGAAATAGGCCGGTACGGTGATGACCGCATCGGTCACCTCCTCACCCAGATACTCCTCCGCGGTCTGCTTCATTTTCCCCAGCACCATGGCGGAAAGCTCGGCCGGCGTGTACTTCTTGCCGTCCACTTCAACCACCGGGCCGCCGTCCCTGCCTTCCGTTATCCTGAACGGACTGATCTCGATGGACTTCTTCACTTCAGGATCACTGAACTTCCGACCGATCAGACGCTTCATGGCAAAGATGGTTCTGATCGGATTGGTAACCGCCTGCCGCCTGGCCACCTGGCCTACCAGCCGCTCGCCGCTGTCTGAAAAGGCAACGACTGACGGCGTTGTCCTGTTTCCTTCCGCGTTGGTCAGCACTTTCGGCTCCCCGCCTTCCATGACCGCAACGCATGAGTTTGTTGTCCCCAAGTCAATTCCTATAATTTTACCCATGATAAATCTCCAAAAAATCTATTTTTCACCGGCGATCGCCTGCTGTTTCAGTTCTTTTTCGCCACGACAACCTTTGCCGGACGGATTAACCTGTCTTTATACATATATCCCTTCTCGAATTCCCGCAGAACGCAGTTGGCATCAACCTCGCCACTTGCTTCCATGGCCAGGGCCTCGTGGATATTCGGATCAAACGGGGCGCCGATGCACTGCAGGGGAACCAGCTCAAATTTTTCCAGGGCAGCCAGCAATCCCTTGTAGGTCAGCTCCACGCCGGCCAGCAGATCACCCGCCTTGTCCGTTTTCCGGCCCTGCTCAATGGCCCGCTCCAGATTATCAATGCTGGGCAGCAGCTCCTTGAAAACCTGCTCTTCGGCATATTTCAAGGAGATGGCCCGCTCACGTTCCATCCTCTTTTTATAATTTTCAAACTCCGCGGCCAGTCTTAACAATTTATCCGTCACCTCGGCTGTTTCCGCTCGGGCCTTTGCAAGCTCATCAATTTCAGCAGATTCTGATTTTTCCCCAGCTCCCTCTTCCACAGCAACCTCGACCTGCGCAGCCGCCTGCGCATCCGGATCAAGGGCCCTGTCGACGATTTCCTCTTTTTCCGCCACCAGTTCCTCCTTTCCTCTCCCGAAAGCATGCCGCATCCCTGATGAAATCCAAGGGACCGGCCAAATTTACAATAAACAACGCGAACAGAAATTCATGTCAGGCAAACGATTTCGCGCTCCACCCGGTCTGCCGATGGCTGGCGGACAGGGGAGCCTTCGTTTTGAGGAACAATAAGTATGCTCTTTTTCGTTGTCAAGTAAACTGGGAATATAGTTGACTTTCCTGATTATTTACCGCCAGCAGGCACTACTCCTTGATTTCCCGGGAAATTATCTGCTAGTCTGATGGTCAGAATGTTTTCTGTTCATCTTTAGCGCCGCTACGAAATAACCTCTTCATTTTGAGTCTTTCGTTACGGCTCCTTATGCCGTCTCTTACAAGAAGGACGGCGATATTATTTTATTCAACGGCTTATTAACCATCGCCGCAGGATCTTCAGCATGGGGCCCAAAAAAATTCTCTCTTTCCTTGTTCTTTGCAGCGCCCTCTTCTTCAATCCAGAGGCCCGCGCCGACATGCGGCCGGTGCTCAAACACCGGGCCGGAACCCCGCCGTTTGCTATCCTCAGGGAAATTCTTGCCACCGGCAGCCGGATAAAACCTGCGGCAACGATTCTTGCCGGCAGCTCCGCCGCACCCTACATCACCTGGCTGGCCGATGCCGATGCCAGGGTACAGCCGGAATTCATCCTCGCCCAGGCCGCCGGGAAGATTTACACCGTGCGCAACCTGGCCAATCAGCTCGACACCTCCCTCGGTCCCGTTGATTACGGCGTGCTCTATCTGCACAGTCCCGTCCTGCTCATCACCGGCAATACCGACAGCGAAGCCATCCGCCTTTTCACCGCCGGCTATGGGGACCTGGACCAGACCATTCGCCGGGACCTGGATCATCTCAATCTGCCGCTTGGCTATCCGGGCAACGATGCAAAAAAGGAAGAGAAAAAAAAAGAGCTCAGGCTGATTGAAAAGAATGTCGATTATCAGGTCCGGCAGGCCATGGAACGCTACCGAGACAGAATCAACAGGAGCCGGCTGGTGGTGGTGGGCAGCGTGCTGGACATCGCCAATTACTATGGCAGGGGCGCCAATCAGCTGATCATCATCAACATCAACGGCGAGACGGACGGGGAAACAATCAGAAAGATGCAGCTGCTACGGACAGTTGACCCGAAGCTGCTGGCCAACGTCGGCAGGCCGGCAGCTTCGGAGCCTTAAAAACCCTAACAACCTGCTTCCGAGGCGAGATATTTTTTGATATTTTCCGCCAGGGTGGCAAAAATCATGCGCAGGGTGTCCTCGTCTCTTTCCAGCAGGGTGACCCTGAATCCCTGCATCGGCGTGGCAAATGAGGAGAGGGGCACCACGCAGATGCCCGTTGCGCCGAGAAGGTAATAGACAAACCGCTTGTCCGGGGAAACATTGGCCGGGCTGACCAGCCTTTCAATTTCCGCGCGCACCTGACTGTTCTCAATCTCCAGGGTCTGCTTGTGGGTCAGAGCGCCTTCCTGGAAGGCCACGCTCATATAAAAGGCGCCGTTGGTGCGGTTGACAATGACGCCGTCAATATCCTTCAGGGCCTCATAGGCGATGTTGGAATACTTCTCATACCGTTCCACCCGTTCAGCCAGGTAGTTGCCGTACTCCGGATGGCTGACAATGCGGGGATAGGCCCGCTGGGGCAGGGTGGTCGAGCAGACCTCCACCATCTTTGAATTGAGAATCGACTGCACGTATTTCTCAAACATCGGGTCCCGATGACCGTTATACACCTCAATCCAGCCGCAGCGCGAACCGGGCCAGGGCATCTCCTTGGAAATGCCGCGCATGGCAATGGCCGGCACCTCGCCGACGATATCGGAAATCGGCACGGTCCTTTTGCCGTTATAAACGATATTATGGTACACCTCGTCACAGATGATAAACAGATCATAGCGGCGGGCCAGTTCAATCATGCCGCGCAGGATGGCCTCAGGGTACACCGCGCCGGTGGGGTTGTCCGGGTTGATAATGAGAATGCCGGCCACCGCCGGGTTATATTTGATCCTTTTTTCCAGATCGTCAAGATCAGGGTACCAGTTGTTTTCCGGATCAAGGATATAGGTGACCGGCCGGTCGCCGGCATGGGCCGCCTCCGCGGATGAGTGGGTGGTGTAACTCGGGGTGGGCACCACCACCCGGGCGGTAGGCCGCAGAAAGCCGAAAACCTTGGTGATCGCGTCTCCCAGACCATTGAAGAAAAGAATATCATTGGGGCTGATCTGGGCGCCGCCCCGCTTGTTGCGCCGCTCGGCGATAAACTGTCTGGTTTCCAGCATGCCCCGGGTCGGCGAATAGCCGTAGGTGGCGTCTTCCATGACCAGTTCCGCCACGATCTCCTTCATCCAGGTGGGGATCTTCTCGCCCTTGGCCACCGGATCGCCGATATTTTCCCAGTATGTTTTAATGCCCAGTTCCTGTAATTTCTCGCCGACACTGACAATATTTCGAATCTCGTAGGTCAGCTCGCCTGCACCGATATGCACTATGTCCGTACGCATCTGACTGTTCCTCTGCCCCGCTCGGGGAAAAAAGAGATTAAAAAATGAACAAACACTCCTACTACCACACCGCCAAAAGATAGTCAACTAACCGTTAATCTATCCCGGCATGATGCCGATGAGAGAGGTAAGACCAAGTTTTCCAGGGAGGGAAGATGATGGCTGACAACATCTGGCGATTTACAGTGCAAGACGATACGGTGCGCAGCGGCAGGAAACAGCGGCGACAGATTTCACGCAACGGCTGCAACGAACCCTTCAAGGACCGTTACTGGTGCCCGAAATGCCAATGGTTCCGTAAGGAACCCTGTCCATTTATCAATCGCCGCGAATGTGACAATTACAAAGCGATGTGCGGCAGCCTCTGAGAGGCCCGGAACGGGCCATGAAGACTTGCCCGGATCAGCGGGCCTTTTGCCCTTCGCCTGCTGACCGTTGCAAGAATAACCTGATCATTCTGAAAACCAACACGGCAGGAATGGTGCACGTTATTTGGTAACGGCCGCTTCTAAGCCGTTGTACAAAAATATCTGTAACAGCGCTATGCTGTGAACGGCATAAGGGGCCGTAACGAAATAGTCAGAAAAGTAATGGTTATTTCCTAACGGCCCCTAAACGGCGAGATGCCAGGAACCCTGCCCCCTGGCAGCGGACAGATAGCGGGACGCGGCCCGGGCTGCCCCAGCGGGTTTGCCGCTGTCAGCCGTTGTCCCGGCAGTGTTCTTTTCCCCCTCGCCTGCCCCATTGTCAACCTCCGCCGCTTCTTCCCGGGTTTCCTGCTGCTCTGCCGCCGGCCTGGTCTTTTCGGTATTGAGCTCCAGTCTGGCTTCGGACATGGTCAGGGCAGCCGCCTGGGCAACCTTCCTGTCCTGGGGCGAGGGGTTGGCCGGGGCCAGGGCCGCGGCCCTGACCCGCATCATCTTGGCCACGGTTTCCGCCGGGGTTGTTCCCTTGGAGGTATCGATCTGCACCTCGCCCGCCACCGCGTAGTTCCGGCCGTCCGGGCCTTTCTGATAGGCAAAGGAGGCCCCGCCCTTGGCCAGCCCTCCTGCGGCGGCAAGATGCGCCTGTTCATGGGCCCGGACCGCGGCATCCGCTTTTTTCAGTTCCCCCAGCCGGGCCACTTCGGCTGGATCGAGCGGCTGGCCGTCCATGCCTTTGACCTGAGAACCACCTGTACTGCCGGCAGCTTGCGTATTTTCCGTCGCCTGCTCCTGTTCATCGCCTGCCGCACCGGCCGCTGCCTCACCGCCCTCTTCCTGCCTGCCTGCGGGGCTGACCGAAGAAGCCTGCACCTTTCCCTGACTGGTGGCATAGACCCTGGCGCCACACGCGGCGCAGCTGCCGCAGCGGCAATCCGTGCCGGCAGGCGTTTCTTTTCCCCCGGCCGCCCTGTTCAGCCAGGGCTGGCCGGCTTGAAAGCGGTCTTTTTCTTCTTCCGCCGGGTTCGGGCTCTGCCGGGGCAGAGGCTGGGAAGCGCCGGCAGGAGGAGTCCCCGCCACCGTGCCAACCGGCGTATAAATCTGGGTAAGGATCGCGTTCAGTCCAGCCATGGCTACAGATGACAATGCCTTTTCAGGTGAAAGGAAATCTGAAAATAATTCTGGTTATCACGTATATTATCGGTCAACGTCAGCCAGACTTCAATCCTTAATCACCGATTTTCGCGAACGCTTTTGCAGATGAGACAACCGGAGGCGAACCCGGCCGACTTTCAGCATAAGTTCTTGAATTAAAGATAAATATTTTT
>QZKJ01000086.1 GCA_003605035.1 Desulfurivibrio sp. | reverse complement strand
AATGAACGTCGTAGCGAGATCGAGAGAAAAATATTCTGGGCAAGGATGAGTGGTGAAATCGCCCGGAAGCGTAGCAGTGCTACGTTGAGGACGATTTCATCAGGAAGACGCCGCACAGGATATTTTTAACCGATCGGAGTAGATGTTCATTTTGCAAGAGGCTCAAAGGTAAGAAAAATCAACCCACCCATGAAAAATTTCCTGACTTATCCGGAAGTTCTGCCCATTACGGCGGAAAAGGAACGGATCATCGAGTCGATTCGCCGCCACCAGGTGGTGGTGATTGCCGGTGACACCGGTTCCGGCAAGAGCACCCAGATCCCCAAGATGTGTCTGGAGGCGGGCCGGGGCAGCAGAAAGCTGATCGGCTGCACTCAGCCCCGCCGGCTTGCCGCCACCTCGGTCGCCGCCAGGGTCCGCGAGGAGCTCGGCGAGCACGGGCACCTGGTCGGCTACAAGATCCGCTTCAGCAACCAGACCGGACCCGCTACCCGCATCAAGTTCATGACCGACGGCATCCTGCTGGCCGAGACCCAGAACGATGCCGAGTTGCGGGCCTATGATACCATCATCATCGATGAGGCCCATGAGCGCAGCCTCAATATTGATTTTCTGCTGGGGATACTGAAAAAAATCCTGAAAAAGAGGGCTGATCTGCAGCTGATCATCACCTCGGCCACCATTGATACGGAGAAATTTTCCCGGGCCTTTGCCGGCGCGCCGGTGATCGAGGTGAGCGGCCGGACCTATCCGGTGGAGATCCGCTACCTGGCGGCGGATGAGCAGGGAGCGGACGATTCCGCCAGGCAGGATCTGGGCTATGTGGAGCAGGCGGTGGAGGCCGTGCTTGACCTGTGCCGCGCAGGAACAGGCGGGGACATGCTGGTGTTCATGCCCACGGAGCGCGACATCCGCGACACGGTGGAGCTGCTGGGCAGGCGTTTCAGAAACGACGGGCCGCGTCTGGGCATCAAGGAGCGCGAGCCTGAGCTGCTGCCGCTGTTTGGCAGATTGTCCGGCCAGGACCAGAACCGCATCTTCAGAAAGAGCGCGTCCCGCAAGATCGTGGTCTGCACCAATGTGGCGGAGACTTCGGTCACCGTGCCCGGCATCCGTTATGTGGTGGATACCGGGCTGGCCCGCCTTGCCACCTACAATGTGCGGGCCCACACCACCAAGCTGCCGGTCAGCCCCATATCCAGGGCCAGCTGCGATCAGCGGGCTGGCCGCTGCGGCCGGGTGGGGCCGGGCATCTGCGTCCGGCTGTACAGCGAGGAAGACTATCTGGGCCGGCCGGCCTATACCCTGCCGGAAATCGTCCGGGCCAACCTGGCCGAGGTCATCCTGCGCATGATTGCGCTCAAGCTCGGCAGCCCGAAGAAATTTCCCTTCATCGATCCGCCGGCGCCCAGGGCCATCCATGACGGCTATAAGATGCTGAGCGAACTTGGGGCCATCGACCGGCAGCAGCGTCTGACCGAACGGGGACGGCTGATGGCCGCGCTGCCCCTTGACCCGCGCATCAGCCGCATGATTATCAGCTCCCGGGATAACGGCTGCCTGCGGGAGGTGGTGATCATCGCCGCCGCCTTAAGCATTCAGGATCCCCGCATCAGGCCGGCGGAAAACGCCAAGCAGGCCGATGCGGCCCATGAGCGCTTCCGTTCCGGACGCTCTGATTTTTTCTCCTATCTCCTGCTGTGGGACCACTATGATGAGCTGGTGCGCGGCAAAAGGAGCAGGTCCGCGGTGGGCAGGTTCTGCAAGAGCCATTTCCTTTCCTATCAGCGCATGCGGGAGTGGCGGGACATCCACGAACAGATCTGGTCCCAGCTTGCCACGGCGGGCAACGGCAGGGAGCATCATCTTTTCCTACGCTCCTCCTGCCGGGACGACCTGGCGGAGGACCGGGAAAAGAGCTACGCCAGGTGCTATGACCCGGTCCACCAGGCGATTCTCTCCGGCAATCTGCGCAATATCGGCCTGAAAAAGGAAAAGAATATCTACCAGGGCGGCCACGGCAAGGAGCTGATGATTTTCCCCGGCTCCGGCCAGTTCAACCGGGCCGGCCAGTGGATCATGGCCGCCGAGCTGGTGGAGACCACCCGGCTCTACGCCCGCACTGTGGCGGGCATCCGGCCCGAGTGGCTGGAGCCCCTGGCCGGGGAGCTGTGCCGCTACAGCTATGCCGAGCCCCACTGGGAGAAGAAATCCGGCCAGGTCACGGCCCTGGCCAGCATCAGCCTGTTCGGCCTGGTCATTGAGGCCAACCGGCGGGTCAACTTCGGCCCCCTCAGGCCGGAGGAGGCCAGGGGGATCTTTATCCAGTCCGCCCTGGTGGAAGGGGAGTGCGGCGGCCACTTTGACTTTCTGGCCAGAAACCGGCAGCTCATCGCCGGCCTGGCGGACCTGGAAGACCGCCTGCGGCGCCGGGATATCCTGGTGGATGATTTCCTGCTCTACGAGTTCTATGACCGGCGGCTGCCGGCCGAGGTTTTTGACCGGGCCGGACTGATCCGCCTGGTGAAAAAGATGAAGGGGGATGATTTCCTGCGCATGCGGCGGGAGGATATCCTCAGAGAGCTGCCGCAGGGTGATGAACTGGCTGATTTTCCGCAGAAGATCCATTGCGGCGAGCTGACCCTGCCGCTCAGTTACTCCTTTACCCCGGGGGAGGAACAGGACGGGGTGACGGTCACTATCCCGGCCGAGCTGGCCGGCCATGTACCGGCTGAAAAGTTCGAGTGGCTGGTGCCGGGGCTGCTGCTGGAAAAAATCAGCTTTCTGCTCAAGGGGCTGCCCAAGTCCATCCGCCGGCAGCTCATTCCCATCCCGCACACCGCAGCCGAACTGCTGCGAGAGCTCAGGCCCTATGAGGGGTCGCTCTACCAGCAGCTGGAGGATCTCATTCTGCGCAGGTTCCGGCTGCAGATAGACCGCAGCGTCTGGCCGCGGGAGTCGCTGCCGGCCCATCTGCGGATGCGCTGTCAGCTCCTTGACGCGAGCTGCAAACCGGCAGCCGCCGGCCGCGACTTGGCCGCGCTTGCCAAAACCCAGGCCCGTGGCGGCGGCAGCAGTCCGGCCCTTGATGCCCTGCGCGGGAACTGGGAAAAGAGCGGTCTGCAGGGCTGGGATTTTGCCGGGCTGCCCCAGCGCCTCACCATCAAGGACAGGGAGGGCAGACTGGCCGGTTTCGCTTATCCCGGTCTGGTAGCCGAAGCGGACGGCAGCGTCTCCCTGCGGCTGTTCGCCGACCCGGAGGAGCGGCGGCAACAGACCGCTGCTGGTCTGCGCGGCCTCTACTGCCTGCAGTTTGCCCGGCAGTGCAAGGCCCTGCGCAGGGACCTGGTGCTGCCTAGGGCCAGCTGGCCGCTGTATCAGGGCATCGCCTCCCATGAGGAGTTTCTTGATGATCTGTTTGCCTTTGTGCTGGATGCGATATGCCGGTGTCGCGCGGGTCTGATCCCGCCCCAGGAGGAGTTTGCCGGCATCGTCCAGACGGTTTCCAGCCAGGGGCTGCATGGACAGGCCATGCAGCTCAGGCAGCAGGTGGTCGAGGTGCTGCAGGAGAGAAGAACGGTGCTTGATCTTCTTGCCGCTATCGAGCAGAGCTGCCGCAGCAAAAGCAGGCTCGGCGTCACCCCGGCCGACTGCCAGCTCTTCCGCCAGGAGGTGGCGGCGCTGCTGCCCCCCCGTTTTCTGCAGCAGTCGGGACCGCAGGATCTGCAGCGTATCCCCCGCTACTTGAAGGCCATCCGCATCCGGCTGGAGCGCAAGATGCAGAACCCGGCCAAGGATGCGGAAAAGGCGGCCCAGCTTGCCGTGCACCAGGAAAGGCTCAGACATTTTCTCGGCCAGGACGGTTTCTCCGCCGAGCAGCTGCAATTGGTCCGGGAATATGCCCTGATGATCGAGGAATTCAAAGTCTCGCTCTTTGCTCAGGAGCTGAAAACAGCCGTCCCGGTCTCGGCCAAGCGGCTGGAGATGATGTGGGTGGAGACCAGAAAGGCCTTGGCTGACTGATGGTGTGCTGCTAATGAGGGGTGAATTGCCCGGCGGTTGCTGTGTACTGCCGCGACAGGCAAATTCCTGCAGTTGTATCATGAAAGCAGCCGCCAGGGTTCCTGCCGGCCTGGCCTTGCTTGTTTTTCCGCCTTTGAGCCTTTCCCTCTGGCCTGCGACCGGCTGGCCGTGCTGGTTGGGTCTTTCTTTATGCCTTTTGATCAGCCGCCGGTTTCCCGGTCATCAATGTCGCCGCTGTACTGCTGGTCCAGGGTGAGCCGGTAGAGCGCCTTCTTAAAAGAGACTGATTGCGGTTTGAGCTGCACCGCTTTTTCCAGATGGCGCAGGGCGGCGGGGGTGTCACCTGCGGCCAGATAGGATTTGCCCAGCCAGTAGGCGGCCGAGGCGCTGTCCGGCTCAAGGCGGACCTTGACCTGGCCGGCCTGCAGGGCCTGCTGCAGATGGAGCTGGGCCCGCTCCTGGTTGCCGGCCTGCAGAAAGGTCTGGTGCAGGGAAAGGTTGGTCGCCACATTGCCGGGGAAACGGCCGTATCTGGTCATGTCAATGGCGATCGCCCTGCCGTTGATCTCCCGGAACCGCTCATCCTGGCCCAGCTGCTGGTAGCAGGCGGCAAGTTTGCGCAGGATTGCCGGGTTTTTCGGCTCCTTTTCCAGCAGCAGCTGATAGAGGTCCGCGGCATTCTGCCAGCTGCCCATGCGGCCATAGCGATCGGCGAATTTGGCCATGCCGCTGTCAATGCGGCCAGCCAGCCCGGCCTGCAGACGCGGCACGCCGGTGCAGATCAAGGTGGTGGTTGCCGCCAGGCCGATTCCCATGACAAAGATCATCAGCATTGCCGCGGCCTGCCGCCCGGCTGACAAGGCCGGGTTTTCCCCTCCGTGTCTGTGTCTGAGCCAGCAGTGGCCGGCAAAGATGGCCAGGGCCAGGGAGAGCAGGATCTCGGCGATCTCCGCCTCGTTGAAGTGAAATATCCGCAGTTCAAACAGAGCGGCGAGGGCAAAAAACGGCCACAGAAAGGCAGGCGGCGCCGGCAGGCCCTTGGTGTTGATCCATACCGCGGGTTGGCGTTTGATCTTCAGTTCAAGGGGATAGATGACGCCGTAGAGAATGAAGGCGCCGGCAAGCAGCACTTCAATGATGCGTTTCAGCATGGTGCTGTAAGGGCCGGTGAAAAAATTATGCAGATTGGTTTCCTGCTGCAGATTGTGTTCCCTGAAAAAATCAGGGGTGGCGAGGTTGAACAGCCGCTGTCCCCAGGAAATCTCCTCACCGGTCACATAAAAGCAGGCCAGGGCGAGAAAGAGGAAAAAAAGCCGGCAGCGGGAGGGGCTCAGGGCCAGGCGCACCGAAAAGAACAGGGTGATGGCAAAGAAATAGAACTGACACCACTCGCCGATAAGATCCTCATAGGTGGCCCAGATGTAGACCACCGGGAAAGAGGATACGGCCATTGCAAAAAAGGCGGTGATCAGGAGAAAGAGACCGTAGGCGGTTAGTGTGTCGATTTGCCGGTTCATTGCGTTTTTCTCCGCTGCCTTGAGGAAAGAGGAGCCCCTCACCAGGGGGAAAGACTGCAACCTGGTGAGGGGTGGGGGAAAGAAGAAGTTTAACAAGCCCCGGGACTGCTCTTAATGTTCATCTGAATCGGAATCAAAATGCAGCGATTCGCCGTCACTGTCGCTGTCACTGTCGGCATCGTCGTCGTCGTGGGTGCCGCAGGTGCCGGTGGTGTCTACCTTGGCTGTCCAGTAGAGGCCGGTTTCATAGTTGGGCGCCAGCCAGGAGAAGCTGACCGGAGTGGTATTGTTGCTGCGCAGGTAGACTTCCCTGCAGAGATGGCCTACCGCAGTGCCTACCGCATCGAAGACCATCATTTTTACCGCCGCGTAGACGCTCCTGTCGGTGTTGTTCTTGACTGAGGCGGTAACGGTGGTGTTTGTGTTCATCTTTACGGATCCCGCCGCCTGGGCCAGGCCGGTGGTGACGAAAGCAAGAAGAATCGCCAGGATGATTATTTTGGCCAGTTTCATTTTATATCCTCCGATATATCGATAAATTTTCACTTTTCATAGTCAGTTGACAGTTCTGTCATGCCTCGACAGCCTTACGGAATAACGGTGTTCGGAGCATTGATGGTAACGTCGAAATCAGCAGGACCGGCGGTGCCGGGCTCGGTGGTTGCCGTGCTTGCATCAAAGGTCGGGGTGACGCGCAGGGTAAAGCTGCCTGAGGGCAGATCGCCGACGTTCAGGAAGGCATTGATGTTGACATTGGCCAGATCGTCGATGTCTGCCGGGGACCAGGCCGGGTTGGCTTTTATGGCGTCAAGCTCGGCGGCGGTCAGCTCGATGGGCTGGCGGATGTCGGTGCCCACTACCGCGGGGATATTCCAGGTGCCGTCAGCGTTCTGGGTGAGAGTGACGGATTCGCGGTAGGTGACCCAGGGAGCGTCGCAGCCGAGGTTGTCAGCGCAGGCCTGGTCGCATTCGGCGTTGGCCACGCCGCTCTGGCCTGCTTCCTCGTTGAAGTTGCCGGGGCAGCTGGCCATGAGGATGTTGTCGGTGTAGATGATGCCGTCGGCGTCAAAGTAGAGGCCGCCCTTGAGATTGCTGGAGGGCAGCCACTCGCCGAACAGATCGGTGTGCACCGCCGCCATATCGGAGGCCACGATATGGGTCTGGTTGGCGCTCATCAGGAAGGTGGCGCGCACGTAAGGGTTGAAATAGCCGTGGGAGGTATGGTGCTGGTCCGGGGCGCCGAAGAGGCCGTGGGCCTGCAGGGCGTCAAGCTCGCCCTGTTTCATGATGTCGCTGGTGGTGGGGATGGTGTAGTCATAGTTGACGCCGCTGCGTGAGGCAAAGGAAAGACCGTCACCGGGTCCTGCCTCGGTGAAGTTGCCGCTGGCGTCCAGAAAGCCCACCTGCATGGTGAAGCCGGTGACCCGGGCGCCGGTCTGGTTGCCGTATTTCATCAGCAGGCGGTAGAGTTCGGTCTGGCCGTTGCCGTCCACGTTGAAGGTCAGATCAACCGGCGCATCAAGCATATAGCTGACAGCCTTGAAGCGCTTGCTTGACTGGAAGGGGTCGGAGCACTGTTTCTTGTCAATGCCCCACCAGTCGCTCATCTCAGTAATATCATTACCGCTGCCGTCCAGCACCACGGTTGAATCAGGGTTCCAGCCTGCTGACATGATGCAGTTGGCGCCGGTGACGTCATCGCCGGTGACGATGGACAGTCCCGGGCCCTGGGTGTCTCTCTCCTTCCAGGTCATGGCGCCGACCACGGTGCCGGCGGCATTGACGATGGCTCCGGAACCGGTAACGTATTTGGCCCAGCCGCTCGGCATGAAGCCGTCGGCGGAAACCGCGCCGGTGTTGGGATCGGTCAGGTAGCCCGGTTCGATATAGTTCCACTGGTCAAAGACAAAATCCGGAGTGGTGAGGTTGGTGGGGGTGCGGGGCACAACATTGCTCTGGTCCCATTCAGTGATCACGCCAGCCTCGGCAACACTGAAAGTTGCCAGTGCGCCTAAGGCAACTGCTGCTGAAATCACTTTTCCTGTTTTTTTCATTTGGCAATCCTCCGTTTGTTATTACGAATGTTGAAGGGCTCCGACTGGTGCGGCGCCATCCTGGTTGCATTTCCGGTGCGGCAAATTGTCGCTGCGACAACTTGCCGCACTGGCGAGCCTTAAAGCATAATGGGTGCCAAATGATGGATACTGACAGGGATGTCTGGGGTGTTTTTCGCTAATTCGCTGGAATTGTTGGGATAAGTTGTGCAGTTTTTTGTCAGGGGTGCGCAGGGAAGAGGCGGGAAAAAAGTCCTGCCGGAGGATGGCCGGGGCGGCGGCCAACAGAAACTGGAGGGAGACTGGTCAGATTCTGTGGTTTGCGGGCGGGGACGTGGCGTTGCCGTAAAAACTGTAAAAGCTGCCCCCGTGTATTCTGGCCTCATCCAGGGCGGCGCCGGCATTGCGCAGGAGAGTGGCGGCGTCCCTGCCGTCAGCGGGGAACAGCGCGATGCCGATGCTGAGGTTGATTTCGTCGCTGCCGGCCATGGGAAACGGGCGGCAGAATTCCTGGATGATCTTGCTGATCACCAGCCTGGCATCCTGTTGCTCGTTGAGGTTGGTCAGGATGATGGCGAACTGATCACGCATCCGCGCCACGGTATCGGTTTCCCGGACCGAGTAGAGGAAACGTTTGGCCGCTTCCTGCAGCATCAGCTTGTCGGCATCCTCGCCGGGGGCAGGAAAAATGGAGGAAAGGTCCAAATCAATGAGCAGCAGGGCCAGCAGTTTCTGGGAGCGTTTTGCCAGGCCCAGGGCATGACTCAGCCGGTCATGGAAAAGGTTGTCATTGGGCAGACGGGTCAGGGGATCGAAATTCGCTATGCTTTCCCTGGTATCCAGACCGCCTTTCAGTTCTCTGATGTCACGGGCAAGACAGATCACCCCTTCAACCGTTCCTGAGGTGTTGTAGAAAGTTGTGCCGGAAAAAAGAACCGGAATCTGGTTATTATCTCTGGTGCGCAGCATCATCTCGAGGTTGGTGATGGATTTGCCCTGCAACAGTTCTTCGAAAATGGTCTGCAGGGTGGCGCCTGTCCCGTATTCCGTAAAGATGCGATTGGCCGGCTGGTTGAGCAGTTCCTCTTCCTGGTAGGAAAGCAGATTGAGGGTGGACTGGTTGATTCTGGTGACGGCCAGGGTCGGTGACAGGACCAGCAGGCAGTCTGACATGTAATTGATGATGTTGTCCAGATAGTTTCTGGATACCGAAATTTTTTTCAACTCCTCGGTCATGTCCCAGAAGGAGAGGGCGAGACTGCAGATTTCATCCGCCGAGTCGCAGACCTGGGGTTTTTCGACCGTTTTCCCCCTGGCAAAGTTGTCGATCAGTTCCTTGAGATTCTGCAAGGGGAGAATGAGCTCCCGGTTGGCCAGCAGATTGATGACCAGGGTGACCACCAGCAGAACGGCAATGAACAGCAGCTGCAGCAGCCGGGAGTTGCCGGCGGCCCGCTGTTTGTTGTTGTTGATCTCTCGGACCACCGTCGCGGTGAGCTGACCGGTAATTTCCGTAAATTTCGCCAGCAGCAGTTCCCGGGCTTTGCCGATGCGAAGCAGCTGGTGGGTATGTTCAAAGAGATCGGCGCCGCGGGACATCTGCAGATATTGATCAGCGGCCAGGGCGAAGTAATCCTCATAGGCGTCGCGCAAGGTCAGGAGCTGCGGATAAAAGTTCATGTCCTGACTGGAGGCTGTTTCCACCATCTGGTGGAGCAGGCTGCTGATTTCATCATGATGCTCGCGGGCCTTGGTCAGTTCATCGGCATCGCCGGTGATCAGGCCGCCTTCAAAATTCTTGGTCTGCTCGTTAAACAGGGTAAAAATCCTTTCTCCCTTCAGCGCCAGGGGGAAATGTATTTCCTGGAGTCTGGTGAGACTGTCGGTAATCCGGATATTGGAGATTGAGGTGGCGATGGTGGCAAGCAGGTAGCCCAGCAGAGCGACGGCAACGCAGCTCCACACCTTTGCCCTGATGTTTGTCAAGATTTGCATGGCATGGTTGTCCCTGGCTGCGGCAGCTGGCCGCGGGCCTCAGCGGATGACGAGCGGTTTTACCCTGGAATCCAGAGAATCCTTGCTGATAAAGCCTATGGCGTCCCTGGTGGCTGCGACAAAGGCCTTGACTTCTTCATCATTATTCATGACCAGCGGCGGGATGCCTGCACCGCTGAAGAGCATCCTTTTCCGGTAGAGCAGGTACTGCAGGGGCGTTTTCTTTAAAATATCCCGGCAGAAGACGGCGTAAACCTCCGGATCATTGTTGACCGCCACATGGATATGTTCCCCCTGGGTCCATTCGGTTTTCTTGCCGAGAAAAATCCGCTCAGCCGCCCGCCAGGTAATGCCGCTCAGGGTGTTGTCATGATTGACCACCAGGATGACCTCGTCGGCGGCCAGGCAGGAGCTGTTGGCGCAGGAAAACAGCAGAAGCAGCAGCAGCAAGATTTTTCCCAGCGGTTTTCCCATAAAATTTCCGGTCATCATCAGAAATTAAATGACGCTTTGACCGCACCGTACTGCCAGTATCGTTCCGTGCCGTCCGGGTTGAAAAAATCAAGCAGCAGGGCCGAGCCGTCAACCGTGTGCCACTCGCCTTTGAGGGTCCAGTACTGGTTGACATCATAGCGGACGCCGAAGCCCCAATCCTTACGCCAGGGGGTGGGATTGAACCTGCCGCTGGCATGGATGGAGTCGTCCTTGTCGTGTTTGTCTTTCCAGTATTCGTCGTAGAGAACGGAAAAGCTCAGACTGTCGGTGGCGCTGTAAGTGAGCATGACGTACCAGGCCTGGTTGGGGCCGTCAAAGGTGGTGACGTCGTAAAGGGTTTGCGTGCGGTCGTTTTCGCCGTATTCCGCGTTTAACGCCAGATTGCGCCAGGCGTATTCCAGGGAGAGGACAAAGTTGCTGTTGGTGGTATATTCACCGATTTTGGCATCATCACCATAGGATGTATCTTTCTGGCTGGCCCAGGAGATTCCCAGGCGGAGATTGTCAATGGGGGGCGAGTAGATGAGGCTTGCCCCATAGAGGTACTCATTGTCCCGGTCGCATTGGTTGATGCGGGGGGGCAGCAGGGGATCGGGGTTCGGGGAGTTCAGATTGTCGGCCAGCCGCCGGTTGATGTTGTCCAGGGTGGAATCATGATAAACCGAATCCCCCTCATATTTGATGCGGCCATAAAAGAGTTTGTAGTCAAAGTCCCCGACGGCATCCATTGCCACGTTACCGTAAAGTTCCCCGCCCCAGTGGGCGAGCCAGGTGTCGCGTCTGGTTTCGTCATAGATGCTCTGGGGCAGAAAAATCATGGGCCGCAGAAAGTCGGAATCCCTTTCCGTGTTGTAAAGGCCCACGGGAATTTTGACCTTGCCGACGCGCAGCCCGGCCCAGTCCTGGAAACGGTAATCCGCCAGTCCCCAGTCCAGCCGGACGTGGTTGTCGCCATAGCCCCCCATTTTTCTGGAGAGAATCTGCCCGCCCACCCGCAGTTTGTTAGAAAGACGCAGGTTCAGGTTGACGCCGATTTCATTAAAATCAAAGGTGCCTTCCAGGCTGTCGGACAGAAAGTTGTTGCCCGAGCTGTCAAGATAGCCCTGGGAGACAAAGCCGTGCAGCTGGATTTTCTCATTGACATCAAAGGCCGCCAGCGGCATGGGCAAAACAAGCGCCAGCAGAGCCAGGGAGATGGTCGTTATTTTTTTGGGTCGCATAATTTCTAAGGATAATCTTTACGGAAACAGGGCGTCAAGCGGCCATATGCCCCACTTCTGCAACCGGCTGCCGGTGGAAGAGAACCCCTGGAAGAGAGGCCCTGTCAGCCTGGCGGCTTGCGGATATCGAAATCATTAATTTTCTTGCGGAGGGTGGTGGGCGAGATGGCTAATTTCTGCGCGGTATGGGTAATGTTCCAGTCATTTTCGCGCAGGGCTCTGATAATGTGCTGTTTTTCCGCCTCCGCCAGGGTAAACGGTTCGGTCTGGCTCTCGGCGGCAGCCG
This sequence comes from Desulfurivibrio sp., assembly GCA_003605035.1. Classification (GTDB taxonomy): domain Bacteria; phylum Desulfobacterota; class Desulfobulbia; order Desulfobulbales; family SURF-16; genus SURF-16. The sequence continues at coordinate 62,869 of QZKJ01000086.1, read as the reverse complement.
GGGTTCTGGCCTGCTGCCAGACAATGTCTTCGGCAAGAATCCTGTTGTCCCGGGAAAGGGCCGCGGCGCGGGTCAGCACATTTTCCAGCTCCCGGACGTTGCCCGGCCAGTCATAATTCTTCATTTTCTCCATGGCCGCCTCGGAAACGGCCGGCAGGTCGCAATGAAGCTTGGCGCTGATTCTGGCCAGCAGGCTGTCAACCAGCAGAGGGATATCCTGCCGCCGGGAGCGCAGCGGCGGGATGTGCAGGGTGGAGACGTTCAGACGGTAAAAGAGGTCCTGTCTGAATTTCCCTTCCTCCACCATGGCCTGCAGATCCCGATGGGTGGCTGCCACAACCCGTGCTTTGAGGGCAATGGTCTCCAGCCCGCCCACCCGGACAAATTCCTCTTCCTGCAGCAGGCGGAGCAGTTTGCTCTGCAGGTCCAGGGGCATGTCGCCTATTTCATCGAGGAACACCATGCCCTCGCCGGCAAATTCCATTTTGCCGATTTTGGTCTTGTCCGCCCCGGTAAAGGCCCCCTTTTCATAACCGAAGAGTTCGCTTTCCAGCAGGGTCGGCACCACCGCCGAACAGTTGATGGCCACAAAAGGCTGGCCGGGCGAGGATGAGGCATGAAGAATTTTTGCCACCAGTTCCTTGCCGGTGCCGCTTTCTCCCTGGATCAGCACCGTGACCCGGGTGCGGGACAGCAGGCCGATCTGCTTCAGCAGTCCGATCATCTGCGGGTGGGCGCCCACCAGATCGTCAAGGGAAGGTTGGGCAAGGGCGGGCTGCTCCGCGTGGTGTGACCGCACCTTTTTCTTGCGGTCCTCCACCTTTTCCACCATGGCAAACAGCTCGTCAAGATCCAGCGGTTTGCGCAGATAATCAAAGGCGCCCTTGCGCATGGAATCAATCACCGCCTTGTTGTCCGGGTTGCCGGTCATGATCACCACGCACAGGTCGTGACCCTTTTCCAGCAGGACGGGCAGACCCAGCAGCCCGCTCTGGTCCGGCAGATTGAGATCCAGCAGGATGAGGTCCGGCTTGATCCGCGCCGCGCTTGCCAGTCCCTCCTGCATGGTGTGGGCCAGGCAGGTTTGCTGCCCGGCCGCCTCGAGCTGGATCTGCAGACTGCGGCAGAGCAGTTTGTCGTCATCAATAATCAGTATTACGCTCATCAGCGCAGCCTTCCGTTGAAAGTCATTGAAAACCGGGCGCCACCATCCGGATTGTTGCCGGCAAAAACCGAGCCGCCGTGAAATTCGACAATCTTTTTCACGTTGGCCAGACCGAGGCCGGTGCCTACTTCCCTGGTGGTATAAAAAGGTTGAAAGAGATTACTCAGCTGCTCCTCCCTGATGCCCGGCCCCTGGTCCTTGACAATGATGGTAAAACCGCCCCCGGCCGGCGCCTGTTCGCCGATGACCTGCACCGTCCCTTTTTCCGGCGACCACTGGAGGGCATTGTCCACCAGATTGATCAAGGCCTGGATCACCTGGTTCCTGTCAACGGTAAGGGGGGTGTTGCCCAGGTTATCGATGATTTCCAGGGAGATGATCTTGTCAGCGGCCTTCTGGGTAAGGATTTCCCGGACCTCTTCAGCGATCTGCTGGAAGGAAGTCTCTTCAAGATGCAGCTGAATCGGTTTGCTGAAGTGGAGCAGATCGGAAAACATCGATTCCAGCCGTTTTACCTGGGAGATGGCGATGCCGGCCATTTCCGCATAGGCCGGATCATCCTTTACCTTGCGGGCCAGGGCCTGCAGGTTGATTTTGACCGAAGAGAGGGGGTTGCGCATTTCATGGACAATGCTGGAACTGAGCTTGCCGACCGCGCTCAGCGAGATGGTCTGGATCATCAGGCGTTTGTTGGCGTCAAGGGTATCCAGCATGGCATTGAATGCCTCGCCCACATCATTGAGATACCTGTCCTTGAAAACAGGCAGCCGTTCCTGGTGATTGCCTGCCGAGATATGCCGGGCGACCCGTGCCAGTTCATCCAGGGGATCGGCCACATTGCTTGCCGTCCGCCAGGAGCCGATCAGGATGAGAATGAGGATGGCCAGGGCGGTGCTGCTGCCTATACCGATGTAGCGCTCGATCTCCTTCATGGCGTGCATTTTGTCAACTTCAACGATGAGTATCCAGTCCATCTCCGGGATGGGCGCGGCCACGGAAAAAACAGAAACCCCCTGGCAGTCCCTTCTTTTCTGCAGCTGCCAGTAGGGCCCCTGCAGCAGTTGGTCCGGGAAGGTTATGGCGCCGGGGCAGGTGTTTTCATAGGCAACCGGGGCTGCTTGATACAGCAGGCTGCCGTCGCCGGCCACCAGATAGATCTTGCCGCTTTCATCAAGATCCGAGGTGTCGGATAAAACCCGTTTCAGGGAATTGGTCATATTCATTTCCCCGATGATATACAGCGCCGGATGGCGGTTGCGGTCAAGCACGGTCTGTCCGATGGACAGGATGATATCCTGGTCCGGGGTCTGATACTGCCTGTCTGCCAGGAGCACATCGGCGGTGCCGAATTTTTTTTTGAAATTGTCGGAGGGCGCAGGTATCACTGCCTGCGGATTTTCGTTGAACTGACGGATGACAGACCAGTTCTGATCATAAACGGTCAGGGATTTGTAGCGTGAATGTCCCTTGAAGAGCGCCTGTACGGCAAAATCCAGGGCAGTGAGATCTTCCCGGGCCAGGCGGCCGTCCTTGGCGGCAAGCTGGGTGCCGATTCTGAAGAACTCTTTCCTGGTGTGCCGCGTCCATTCCCGCAACCAGAGCATTCTTGATTTCAGGGAATAGCTCAGATGCTCAATTTCCAGTTTTTCAATGGCCCTCTTGCCGAAATAATGATTCTGAAAGGCCAGAACAAGTAAGGGGACAAGCCCGGCCAGGGCCATGTAGATAAAAATTTTCCTCTTGAGATTGGAAGACTGGGGCATGATTGTTTCAGATCAACGGCCTGGGCAACGTCTGGTTGTCCACCGCGTGCTTGTCCGTCAGGAAGTTTTTATTCGCTCAATCCGGAAGAGTAATCATTTAAAAATGTAGCAGAATTTTACTGCCGATGCTCTTAAAAAAAAAGGATAAAAAAAAGCCCCGGTGGAAACCGGGGCTTTTTTGCTGCATCAACTGCTGCTTTGCTTACTTTTTGTTGATCGGCGGGTTGTGCGCATTGATGTGGCAGTCCAGACAACGCGGGAATTTTTCCAGCATTTTCTGGTCATGCGGCTGGGTATGGCAGTTGGTGCACTCCGGGATCTGGCCATGCTTTTCATGACATTTGGCGCAGGCAACACCCGAATGTTTGCTCGGCGAGGCGATCCAGACGTCATAGACCTGACCATGGCAGGCGCCGCAGGTAGCCTCGGTGCCGGCCTCGTAAGTGATCTCCAGCGGCCTGTGCACCGGATGGCATGACTTGCAGGCCTCCACCGGCTGGTCCGCAATATGGGGCTCATGGCATTCCATGCAGGAAGGTATATTGCCGTGTTTGGTGTGATGACAGGTGCTGCAGCCCTGCTGGGTATGGGCGCTGGGGAATTGGGTCAGCTCACCGCCGGGGCCGGTATGGCAGTTGGCGCATTGGCCGGCCAGTAAATCGTTCATCGGGACATTGAGTGGGGTATGCGGAATGAAATGGCAGCTCATGCAGTCGAGAAAATTCGTGCCGTGAGGGGGCTCGGTGTGGCACTGGTCGCATTTCGGCATGATTTCCTGCCAGTTGTTTTTGTTCGGATTATAGGAATGAAATTGCTGGTGGCAGTCCTGGCAGTCTATCCGATGACGGCCGCCGTCATTTTTGATCTTGTCGAACACCGAGGGATGGCATTGGGCGCATTGGACCACGGTCAGCGGTTCAGGGGTCTGGGCATACAGGTCGGCAACGCTTGCAGGAGCAGTTGATTCTGCCGGGGCGGCTGCCGGCTGCTCGTTGCTGGCAAGAAGCATCGGGGCCTCCGCCTTGCCGGTCTTTACTTCTGCTCCGCGTTCTGTCGCATTGATCGGCATACAGGAAATGGCCGATGAAATGAAAAAAACGGAGAGGACATTGTAAAGAATTTTTCTGTTTTTTTTCATAAGTATTCCTTTCTTCATGGGTAAGCAGAACACTGAATGTTCCGGGCTGGCTGAGAAAAAAAAGAGTGAGCAGAAGCTCTGCTCACTCTTTTGACAGCTTACTTGGTCACGCTATGGGCAATGCCGTGGCAATCACCGCAGAGCGGGAATTTTTTCATCATGTCCTCAGGATGCGGTACGCCATGGCAATCCTGGCATTTCGGAATCATCTTGTGCTGCGACTTGTGGCAATCGGCGCAGGAGCGATCCCGGTGTTTGGCGGGGCTGGCCAGCAGCAGGTCATAGGCGGCCTGATGACAGGAAGCGCACAGCTTGGAAGGCGTATCATCCGGATAGACTACCTGCAGCGGCATATGCGGTTTATGGCAGCTCAGGCAGTCACTCTGCACCATGTCTTCAGCGTGAGGAGAATGGCAGTTGGTGCAGTTCGGCAGCTCACCATGGGCGGTATGGCAGGTGGTACAGGTCTGCTCGGTATGTTTGCTGATGTTCTGTTTCAGCTGGTCAATCTGCTCGGTATGACAGGTAAGGCAGGGGTCGGTCAGATTGTCGGCCAGGGTGATATTAAGCGGCGTATGCGGATTGGTATGGCAGGTCAGGCAACCTTCAAGTTCAAAATGTTTCTCGCCTGAGTGGCAGTTGCTGCACTGGGGAATAATGTCTTCGTTTTTGGGAGGATGACCCTGATGGCAATCGATACAGGATACTTCGGTCTTGTGCTTGCCGCCCGCGCTGGCAATGGCCTGGGGGGCGGCGTCGTGGCATTTTGCACAATCGTCGACGCTCAAAACGGGACTCGCCGTTTCCGGTGCCGCTGTTTCCGGTGCCGGGGCATCTTGCGCTACGGCAAAGGGAACCGTTGTCCCGGCTGTCAGGAAGATGGCAAAAGCAGCTGCCGCCATGTGCTTCATCAATGGAATTTTTTTATATTTTTTGCTCATTTTCACGTGAATTATCCTCCTGGTTTTGAAATTAAGCGTATAACTATCAGAAAGTAAATATTATTTTCTTACTCTTGCCAATCCAAAAGTTAAAGTAAAGGGGAAATCTCAGGGTGGAAAATTATTTGCGAGATGTTGAATATGCGAGTCTAACACGCAAATACGGCAAATAGTTGCCATAGTCTGACAAAAAATGCAATATTTTACTCAGGGGAATGGTTAAAAAAATTCAAGGAGTTGTGAATATCAGGTTCTGAAACTGTCCAGATTTTTCTTCAACTGGTTGAAAGCGTCACTGGTTTGTGTTGGTTGCTGGAGGTTTTTTTCAAGCTGCGCCTGATTTTCCTGGGCCATTTTTATTTTCTTCTGCAGAGAATTGGTGCAGTCGTTCAGGGAAGCCGCCATATCCTGCAGGATGTCATTTCTGCGCAGTTTGATTTGCGAACGGAGATCTCCTTCCCCCAACTCCGCCAGACGTTTTTCGATGCGGTACAGAGGCCCGGCGATTCGCTGGGGCAGAAAAATCACCACGATCAGGGTGCCGAGAAAGCTCACCGCCGATCCGGCCGCGATGACCGGCAGTAAAAGATCACTGACCCGGCGGATTGTCACATGGGCGGAGTAGAAACTGTCGGTGATTTCGCTGCGCGCATAAAAATAAAGAATTACGGCAGCAACCAGCGAGCTGAGCAGAACTTGCGCTGTCATGCGCAGGAACAGCCATTTCTGAAATTCCCGCTTGACGTTCAGATTGAGTTTTTTTCGCTTGTACTTGTATGGTTCCATGGCAGTCGGTGATCTTTGATTATTACGGAAGGGTTGTCAGAATTTGTCCGGATGGCAGCCGGAACAGAGTTCCTTGCGCGACGCTTTGATAAGCCTGAATTCACTGTTTGCTGCATGATGAATGTGGCAGGTCATGCAGGAGATCCGACCGTCAGGCAGGGTTGGATACTCTGGCGGTATTTTCATTCTGTCCCCGGGCAGGATATTGACCGGGTGGGATTTCTGCTGGTTGTAGCCCGGGTGGCAACTGGGACAGATAGTCATGCTGCTGTACTTTTTATTGGCCAGCGGGGGATGTTCCTCGTCCATAGCAGGGTTCTGCCGGGATTTTTTCAGGAGGACCAGCCGCTCGTCCGGTTCTTCATCCGAGGTGCCGATGGCAATCGCAACCGGCTGGCTGGCGGTAAGCTCCAGCATGACATTGTTGTCGTTTAAGCTGAGGAAGTTGCTCCTAATGGCAATTTTATCACTGCTCTTTCCGGGGTTTGCCGCGGCTGGCTGCTGCGCTGGGGAAATCTTCGCGGTTGAGACGGCAAAAACCGGGGAAGTGATGCTGTTGCCGAAAATGTCCTGACAGGTGATGACAACCTGATAGGTTGCTCCTTTTTGCAGACCCGGCAGGGTAATTTTATGGTCAGTGGCGTAGCAGTACTTTTCTTCGATAGTCTGGCCCAGACCTGTGATGCCGTAACGCACGGTTGCATTTGCTTTTTCATCAGTCCGCCAGGTGATGACCGCATCAAGCAGGATACTCTGCTGGATACCGGCCTGGATGGCGGATATCCGCGGCGGAGTCCGGTCGTTTTCCGCCTTTGCCATGGTATCTGCCGCGGGGAGGGCCAGTGCCTGGCGGAAGGGGGATTGGCCGGGCGCCTTGACGTCAATCACTATTTTGCCGGAGGGGGATGCCGCGGGCAGCAGAAAGGCGTGTTGGTCCGAGGTTGCCGACGACATGCTCAGCCAGCGGGTTTTTGACCTGCTCTGCTGCTGCGGGGCAGTCTGCTCAGCCGAAGAGGAATCCTTTGCCTTGACATGGCAGGTCAGGCATTGCCTCTCGCCAAAAGGCTGGTGAATATAACGTTTGGTAAAATCTTTTTCAACAAACGCCTCATGGCACTTCCGGCATTCTGCCTGCAGCCGGTCTTTTGAGCCCGGCAGGGCAAAAATGTTGTTAGGCAAGAGAAGACAACAAAGCAGGGGGATGAGTGGCGACCATGCACGCATATAACGATCCTGTTGCTTAGAAGGTTCGGCGGATTATGGAAGGATCGTCAATAAAGGTGACGGATTTGCCATGGGCATGACAGTCTTCACAGGGGATGGCAAACCCGCCCATGCCATGGCAGGTGCCGCACTTGAACTGGTCATAAATGGCGTCGGGAGAATTGTGGTGAATCCACTCCCAGTCTTCATCATCAGGATCATCAACGTTGTTTTGAATATGACACTTGGCGCAGAGCAGTTTCATGTTCGAGGTGCCGGTTGCCGCCTTCGTGCGGAGGTTGGCGCTGATCTCCGAGCCATTCACCTCTCGTCTGAGCAGAAAGGCGTTTGGCGAGCCGTGGGGTTCGTGGCAGTCAAGGCAGGAGAGAATCCAGCCGTTGTCGGCGCCGTAGGGATTTATTCTCTCCGAGGTGCCGGTGGCGCTGTTCGCGCCATGCTTGTCGCCGGCCGCGATCGTGTCTCCACCCAGGTCAGACCAGCTGAATTTGTAGAGATTTCTACCCAGGGTGGTGCTGTAAATCGTGTTGGTGAGGTTATGGCAATCCGTACAGAAGGCGTTGTAGTCCGGGGTCAGCGAACCGTCGTCCAGGTTGGTGGCATCCGGTTCATAGCTGTTGGCCGAATTATAATAGTAGGGCGCCAGGTATTTGTTGCTGCTGGCCGCGTCCATTCTTTCGGCGGCGTCATTGCCCCAGAGGTTGCCATGATCGGACGGTCTGGAGATGGCGGTGAAAGAGGGGTCCTTTTGATTTTCCTTATTGCGCCTGGCCAGGTGCGGGTTATGGCAGCCGGTGCAGGGATTTGAGCTGGAGGTGAAAAAAGTGAAATTGTCTTTGCTGAAATCCCAGATGTCGGCGAGATTGTGATAGGAGTACTGGTTGAAAGCCTCAAAGATTCCCAGGGGTGAACTGGTTGGATAGCCGGCGAAGGTGGCGGCATAGTCCTTGTTATCGATGCCATTGCTTTGCAGGGAAGCAACGTTGGTATGGCAGAAAAAGCAGAAATTGTCGCCCTGATCATAGAGGTTGGTGGTGGCGCCGGTATTGAAATTGTCGGCAAAAAGGGCAAATGGCGCAGCGCTGTAATCGCCGGAAGAGGGCTCAGGTTCAGCGCCGTCGATGCTGGCGTGCTGTTCGTGACAATGGGCACAGTTGCCCTGCGCGTAGTTGGCAAGGGCAAGATCGCTGCGGTTCACCCCTGGGTCAGAGTCAAAGCCGCCATGGGCGGAATCCATGTAAGGTCCGGCCTGGGCAGGCAGAGAAAGAAAAGGCGCCAGTAACAGTATGCCGAGCGGCGATAAAAAAGAAGCTCTGTAGATGCGCTGTGGCTTTTTCATGAAGTAACCCTTGTCAAGTTGGGAAAAGATTGATGGTCGCGAAGTCTCAGCCTTCTGCTTTAACTTAACAGGATAATTTATTTTTTCAAATACCGATTCCCCATGGGGAATGAAAATGCGAACAAAAAAAAAGCACGTATGGCGCGTGCTTTTTTTGTCAATTTATTTAAGGAATAAAATTATATGCTTACTCAAGTTACATATAATACTTATCAATGGAATTCTCGTCAGTTAGTTGCGAATCATAGGCCAGCTGAGGTATGCGGGCATTGTCAAGGATGAAACGTTCCAGCTGCTGGATCTGTCCGACGGTGAGATCACCGAAAATAACCCGTCGCTGCTTGATGACCGGTTTGCTGGTCGGCGATTTGGAAATCACGGTATCGGAGACTGTTTCAAAGGGGATTTCATCCATATAATGATCGTTATAACCAAAAAGGATGCCCCTTTCCGGGGGAGATCCCTGCAAATACTCTTTGTCAACATAATTGAAAAGTATGCCTCCCATGCTGATGTCTATTACTTTTCCGAAGTTGTGATGGAGAACATACATGTCTTTCTTTGGCGTAAACCGGGGGAATTTTCGACGGTTCATTGTGTTGAAATTGGTTGTCATTTTGGGCCCCTCGCTCTGATGTTTCATTATGTCTCGCAAACGAGCATTTCCTACAGATACCCTTAACAAAAAATATAGGGGGAGGGAATGGGGCAAATTGTCGCATTTGTCTGCGCATTTCTAGCGGTTACACCAGCTGTTCCCCGCTAAGAGCATAATTTTTCGTCTGTTAAAGGAAGCTTGTGAAAACATAGTGTTAGGTTTTGTTTGCTGTAATTTCTACTCATAAAAAGATTGTTTGCTGATAAATGTATATCTTGCTTTTTTGTTTTGTCTTGCATAAAGGAGCAATGTTGACAATAGAAAATGAAAATGTTACGTGAAATTGTCAAATTATGAATAGAGATTCATTTAAACTGGCGGAAGTATGTCTGAAAGAGGTGTGTGGGCGCGATTTGGGCTCCCCGTGTTTTATTTTTAAAGTTGGGGTAAGTAAAATCTCATGAAAATGGAGTACATGGTACAACTGTGGAAACACTGCAGGGTTTCCATCATATATTGCCTGGCTGTTTGCGGTCTCACCGCTGGTCCGGTGCTGGCAGGCGAGGTGACGCTGCTCACCCCGGATAGTGCCAGCATCGTGTATGCGCGCTCTCCTTCGTATCATTTCATCGTGGAAGTGGACGCCAAGGAGGATCTTAAACAGCTGGAGCTCCGGTCAGTGACGGAAAGCATCATCCCGCTGGCTACCCGGATGAAAAATGACATTTTTTATGTCCACTATCGTGTCCCGCTCGTTCCGGGGGAAAACAAGTTTGTGCTCTCCCCTGGCGCAAAAAAGATAGTTATCGATTATAAACCGCTCCGCACCCTGTTAAACGCCAATCTGAATGCCGCGGGCGTCTATCTTTATCACCGGCAGGAAACAATGCATCAGGAATGCCGGCAATGCCATGAGGTGGAGTCGGTGCCGGAGGATTTTTTTGTCAAGCCCACACCCTATGGCCAGAATTCCCCTGTATGCTATACCTGCCACAAAGCCATTTTCGAGGAAACAAAATGGCAGCACAGTCCTGCGGCAAATCTGCTTTGCGAGACTTGCCACCAGCAGGAGAAGGATGTGGGAAGGATTTCCGTGTCCATAGGAAAAGATGCCGGTCTCTGTTACCATTGTCATCTTGTCAAGGGCAGGGCCTGGGGTGATATGGCGCATATTCATCAACCGGTAGGTTTCGGTGTCTGTTCCATCTGCCATAATCCCCATGGCGACACATACAGGTTTCAATTATGGGCTGACGGCAGGGCCCAACTATGCGTCAGTTGCCACGTTGACAAAGAAGATCTGCTGAAGAAGGATACGAAAGGCATTAACGTACACGGTATCATCAGGGGCGGGGGCTGTGTTGACTGTCATGACCCCCATGCCTCAGAAAATGAGTATATGCTTTATAAACCGGTGAACGAACTCTGTACCGGGTGCCACAATGAGCTGGCAGGGATGACCAAAGGCCATCCTGTCGGCGGGCATCCTCTAAAAGGTCCCAAAAATCCCCTGGACCCGAAAAAGGAATTTAACTGTGCAAGTTGTCATAATCCTCATGGGTCAAAATTTCAGTATCTGCTGATCGGGGATCTTTTGGGGGGGCTTGTCTGCAGCAAATGCCATCATTAATGTTCCGGGATATTGAGAGTTTCGTGCCACATGCGGTTTGCGGGATTAATTTTTTGTAATGCCTGATTTTTGAAAAATGATTCTATTTTCTATCGGTGATGAGCGGATTATGCAGAGATTAAAAGGGAAAATTTCTCGATCATTCATTTTTGTCGGTTCCGGGGCGGTCTGGCGGATCGCTCTTCTTCTGGTCTGCCTTGTTTTGTTGCCCCTGAAGACCACTCTCCGGGCGCAACAGGAAAATACCCCGTGGCCGGTACCCGTAAAAACGGTGGCAATTATTAATGAGGATGACCAGGGGGGCCCTTTGAAGTTTCCCTCGTCCGTCTTTTTTGACAGGACCATGAACGAAATTTATGTGGTCAATGGCGGCAATGGCCGTATTAATCTCTATGGTTCTGATTATTTCCCCAGAATTTCCCTGGGACAGGGGCGCGGCGTGGACTCTCCGAACGGCATTTATGTCGCAGGTGATGGCCGCCTCTTCATCTGCCAGGGCCGTACGGCAAAAAATCCTCCCCGTCTCACCATCCTCAACGCCGCCTTTTTCCCGCTGAAGGAAATTCTGGTGCAGCAGTTTCCAGAGGCGGAAACCTTTGTGCCGAATCGGGTTTATGAGGGGCGCAATGGCAATATTTATGTGGCTGGCCTCGATTTCCGCGGTCTTATGGTGCTTGACAGCGAAGGCAAGTTTTTACACTGGCTCAAACCCAAGGATAAGATATGGCTGGATCAGCAGCAGGATTATTCCAAGCTGCCTCAGGACCTTGCCGCAGGCGGGCAGATGGACGGGCAGATTGGCGGCGGAGAACCGCTGCCGCCAGCCCAGGAAAATGTTGTAACGCCTGAAGAGCAGCGGGAAACAGAGATGGCCAATCTGCCTGATTTTCTCAAGCCAAAAGGCCAGGAGGTGATTGAAGAAGAGGAATCAAAAAAATTCGGGCCGGTTCAGGTCACTGACATTGTGTGCGGAACCGAAGGCCATCTCTATATCCTCAGCGAGGAAACCAGCAAGGTTTATGTCTATAATGCCGCGGAGGAGTTTCTTTTTGCCTTTGGCAAAAAAGGGGGATCCTCCGGGAAGATGAGCCGCCCGAAGGCGCTCGCGGTCGATGAAAAAAGAAAGTGCGTCTTTGTGGTCGACTATATGCGGCACACGATTCTCGTTTATAATTTTGCCGGGCGGTTTCTCTTTGAGATCGGCGGCAAGGGCAGTTCGCCGCGGTGGTTCAATTTTCCCACCGGCCTGACCCTGGACGGAAACGGCAACCTGATCGTGGCGGACCTTTTTAATCAGAGAGTACAGATTCTGGATGTTAAGTTTGAGGCTGGGGTTTCTCTGTTTGGTTCAAGCGGTCTGGGGGATACGTTAAAAGAGAAGCTGGATAAACCTGCCCAGGAGTAATGACTGCTATTTGTCCGGCGGATACTTGTAAAGCTTGCGTTGCAGGGTTCTGCGGTGGATTCCCAGCCTCTTGGCTGTTTCCGAAATGTTGCCGCCGCAGTCAGCCAGAACTCTGTTGATATGCTCCCATTCCGTTCTGGCAAGGGATGGCGCCGTGAAATCGTCCGGTTGATTGTCGATTTCCACCTCCGGACTCCTGTTGAAAGCATTGAGGATATCCCCGACATCCGCTGGTTTGGGCAGGTAAAAAATTGCGCCGAGTTTAACGGCATCGGCAGCGGTGGCAATGCTGCCATAACCTGTTAAGACAACCATTTTCAGGTCCGGATCAATGACCATCGCATCCCTGATCAACTCGAGACCGGATTTGCCGGGCATCTTCATGTCAACGACAGCAAGTTTAGGCTTGTCTTCTTTAATAACCTTGATCGCCTCATCGTAATTTGCCGCCGCATAAACCAGGAAGCCACGGCTTTCAAAAGCGCGCTGCAATCTGTTTCTGAAAAGGTCTTCGTCATCGACTATCAGAATTGTGTCCATGTTTACATCATCTCCGTGGTGGTGATAAGGACTGTCTAATGTTAAGAATCCGCTGCGTTGCCCGCCTGAATCCGGTTGAGGGCAAAAGTCAAGGTTGCCGTGGTTCCTTGTGCTGGTGCTGAAGCCAAATAGAGGTCGCCGCCGAATCTGTTAGCCATAATGCGTGCCAGATAGAGTCCAAGGCCCATCCCCTTGCCCGGTTCCTTGCTGGTATAAAAGGGTTCCATGGCTCTTTTCAGCGAGTTTGCGTCCATTCCCATGCCGTGATCCTGTACCTCAAAATAGAGGAATTGGGAGTCCTTCCAGCAGGTAAGTTCGATGGGCGCCCCGGGTTCTGAGGCGTCCATGGCGTTTTTCATCAGCTCTTTAATGGTCCTGGTCAGGGTGCGGACAGGCATTATAACCTGCATATTGCCGACTTTATTATGAAACTTCACCTGCTGCAGGTTCTCAAAATTAAAAAGCGCCATAGCTTCATAAACTAGCTCTTTGATGCTGAATTTGTCAACAGCTTCTCCGAGCAGTTTACCGCTGTCAGCCGACATCTGGAAGAGAATTTCCTTGCATCTGGCCACCTGATCGCGAATCAGCCGGGTGTCATCGATCAGGTTCTTGTCGCCCCCATGTTTTTTGAAATGATAGAGCATTTCTCCCGAGGCTATGGCGATAGTCGACAGAGGGGTGGAGAATTCATGCGCAGCGCCGGCGGCAAATGTGGCAAGCGAGGCCAGTCTTTCGTTGCGCATTCTTTCTTCATCAAGTTCTTTTAATACCTCGTCCTGTTCCTCCATGTTCTTTTTGATCTGGGCAACGGGATAAACGATCAGCAGGGCGACAAGGAAAAATATAATGAACATGAAATGACTGTGAGAGCTGAGATACGCATCCAGCTGTCTGTTGAAAACAGCCAGAATTTCAGGGTTATCGAGGTAATGGCGCGATGCGGTCAGAATCGATTGGTCAATCGGCAGCGGGGTTGAAAAATAAAAAAAAATGCCATAGCAGGTTAACGTGAAGGCGGTAAGCGCGTACGAGCAGCTTCGTTCAAGCAGCAGGGCTCCGAGAACAATATATATGATATAGAGGATACTCAGCGGATTATAGATGGAGACAACCTGAAAAAAGAGAACGGTCATCAGCAGGATGTCAAAAAACATCACCAGGGCGGGAATCCAGCAGGGAATGATTTTCTTGGGAGCGGGCAGATTGTAAAGAAAGATATTGCTGATCAGGCCAAGACCGATCACCAGAAAGGTTAACCCCAGGGAGATCTGTAAATGAAAAATCCTGATCCCGGCCAATACCATGAAGAGCTGGCATGCCAGAATGGCCCATCTGAGGCGCAGAAGCCATACAAAGGTAATGTCGTGACCGGTGTTGTTGCATGCTTGTCCGTTTATGATCTTGTGATCACATGATCTCACTTGTCAGCCCCTGTTCTCGAAGGAAACGTGAAACGTACCGGAATAATTAACTTTACCAGCATGTGCGACATTTTACCACATTTAGTCTGATAATAAGGTGTGATAAATACAGTTTTATGTGAAGATGTCAAATGATTAATGACGGATTTTATGACTGCAATTGAGGAGAAGTCATGGAAATGAAAGCCGATCTGACCCTGGATGCGAAAGGATTGAGTTGCCCTATGCCTCTGCTGAAGACCAAGCAATTTATCAATAAAATAAAACCGGGAGAGGTTCTTGAGGTGCTGGGGACTGATCCGGGATCGAAAAACGATCTTCCCGGCTGGTGCACAAGGGCTGGCCATGAGTTTCTCGGGGCACACGATGAAAGCGGTTTTTTCAGATTTTTTATCCGCCGGGGGAAATAAATAAATTTTGCTAAATTCAACTCTCAGGGTGTCGGTTGATCCAAACGGTGACCGACCCCTGCAAGTGTCAATTCTAGGTGTTTGAAGCTCAAGGAAATGCTCTGAAGCAACAATGGCAGACGGTTATTGCTGTTACTTCGGAAGTTGATATAACCTTTCTTGTCTTACGAGTCGTCTCTTTCTTTGCCGGAATCGGCTGGCTGTTGCTGGTGCCCTATTCCGCCAGTGAAAAAGCCATTCTGCTCAAAACCCTGATTGGTTTTTCCCTTTACAGCATTGCCTGTTATATCGTGATTTTCCTCAGGCCGGTCTGGCTGAAAAAGGTCTATATCGCCTCGTTTTTTTTCGATATCATTTTCCTCTCCAACCTGGTTTATTCTGAACGGAGCTTTGAGAATAGTTTTTTCCTGGGTTTTTATCTTCTTGTCTGTCTCCATACCATTTATTTCGGACTGCGGTTCGGTCTGCTGGCCGCCACCCTTTCAGCCTTTTTTTACCTCCTCAGCATCACCTCGCTTTTGGATTTCATCAACTGGACTGATCTTGTTGTACGAATCACCTTCCTTTATTTTATTACCGTGCCGCTTGGGCTTTTATCGGAACAGGCCAATCGCGACAAAAAAAAGGTGGATGATCTCAAAGGAAAGCTTTTGCATGCGCAGGAAAACATCAGCTTGCTGCAGCAGAAATTAAGTGAGACGGAAAAGCTTTCCGCGCTTGGCAGGCTAACCGTTGGCGTTGCCAATGAAATGAGAAATTCCCTGCTGGTTGTTGGCGGTTTAGTGCGAAATCGGCAAGAAAATGTCGACTCAGGAGAAGAGGGGGGGGAATCTGTCGCGGCAATAATCAATGAGATTGCCAGGGGGGAGAAAATTTTAGTTGACACTCTTGACTACTGTAATGTGGCCAAGGCTGAACTGCGGCGTGAAGAAATCAGCAAACCGCTGCGGGCGATAGCCCCTCGTTATCAGGGACGGTGTCGGCAACAGCATATAACGGTCGAGGAGTATTATGAGGCTGGTCTGCCCAAGGCTAAGATTGATTTTCTGCAGATTGAGCAGGCGCTGGATATTTTGATCTGTAACGCCCTTGATGCCATGCCTGCAGGCGGGATTTTGTCCCTGTCCACCGGGCAGGTGACAATTCATAATGCGCCGTATTTAACGATTGCAGTCAGGGATACGGGTAAAGGTATTGATCCAAATATCATCCAATTCATCTTTGAACCATTGTTTACGACCAAAAAGGGCGGGCTTGGTACAGGACTTGGGCTCAGTATTCTTGAAAAAATCATGGGAGAGCACTGTGGTTTTGTCAGTGTGAAAAATGAGGTCGGCAAGGGCGCTGAATTTTTGCTTAATTTCCCCATTCAGAGCGAAGAGCAGGACAGGATGACCCCATGCTGGGAATACCTGGGATGCGGGATTGAGACTGAACCTTCGCGTCATTGCTCCGCCTATCCGCATTTCGGCCGGATCTGCTGGGCAACTGCAGGATCAGCCGGTCAGAGCAGGGTAGCGGCAATGTGCCTCCGGAAATTGGAAACATGTCCCGAATGCTCTTTTTACAAGACCGTTAACAGCTGTCTCCCCGCCCATAATACAGCTTGATAAGAAATTTTTAACGACTGCGACATTCATGTTACACTTTTTTAATGGTGCGACAATTTGCCACATGTTTTTTCGCGTAATTATGTGTTAATTTGTAATTACGAAGCTATAAAAAAGTTTTCTGACGACAAGATGGTTGGCGAGTTATGGAGGCGAATCCCGAATGAGGGGGGCGCGAAAATCAACCGAAGAAAAACATGAGACAGAGAAGGAGTCTGGGAGACATATATGGTTGGAGCCGGCATTTTGGCGGATGGGAGGCTTGCAAAAAGGGTTGTTGCGCATGATTTGGGTGATGATGCTCTATTGAAGCTTGAAATTCGTGATTTGGCCATGGTTGGCATGGAAGTGAAACTTCTCGATATCAGTGAGACCGGTATCGGGATCAGGGCGGCAGATGAGCTTGTCCTGGGCCAGATAGTGAATGTCATTGCCAATGTTCATGTGATGCTTCCCCAAAAGGCTGTGGTGATGTGGTCCCGGAAGGGAATTGATGGTTACCGGGCTGGTTTGAAATTTATCCGTGCCAGTTAAAGGGTAACTGGATATCTGATTATAAAACAAACGGTATAATCTTTTTCATGCTGTCAAATTGAAGATTGTTGTTATATGTGCAAGAAAAAGGTATAAAATGAGGAGTGGCAGGAGTTGATAATGAGGCCCTTGCTGATCTCAGCAGACTTTGGACAAGTCTTGATTATGATTGAGCTAACTACCCATGATAATGGGATTTATAATTTTTTTGCAGTGTCTGATGGGGTATGGTGGGCCCTGTTTGATTGTTAGGGATGAGGGTTCGTGGTGAATCCTGCGACAATTTGCCATATTCCATTTTTTGTAAAAAAAAACTAGCTTATCAAGCCGTATCAAAAAAAGCTAACCTACGAGAGGGAGGGACTCAGATGCTTAAAAGAATGAAAGTATTGTCACTAGGTTTGGGACTGCTTGGTTTTGCCTTGACGGCGCCACAGTTCGCCGTTGGCAAGGCCCAGGGACCCTGTGTGGACTGCCATACCATGCATAACAGCCAGGACGGGGGTGATCTTATTGCCGCCCCGCAGGGCGCCCTGGTCAACAAGACCGGCGGTTGCGTCGGCTGTCATACCGGAGCTAACAGTGGGGGCAACATTCCCTATGTTTTCTCGGCCACGGCTACCTATGGCACCAATACCCTTGCCGGCGGCAACTTCCGCTGGGTAGTGGCAGGTGATGACACCGCAGGCCATAATGTTGTTGGTTTGAATTCCTCTGATGCTACTTTGGGAGAAACACCCCCGGGCTGGAATTCAGCTTTTGATGCCAATACCCAGGTGACTGAGGCAGGAACCTGGGACCAGCAGCTCACCTGCGCGGGAACCTATGGCTGTCATGGTGAACACGGTGACGGGACAACCCTTATCGATGATTTTACCGCCATCTCAGGATCGCATCATGCCGACGACGCAGCCATTGATGGTTCAACAGCGGCAAAGAGTTTCCGTTTTCTGTACGGTATAATCGGTTATGAGGACAGCGACTGGGAATATACCAACGATTCGACCGATCATAATCAATACTACGGTTATGACCGAACAAACGATACCCCGCCTACCGCCGGCGAGGGGATCAAGAGCATCAACTACCTCTGTGCTGAATGCCATGGCGATTTCCACTCCGGCGCAGCCGATGACAAAGGCGCCGACACCGCCAACACCGCCGGTTCCGCGTGGCTCAGGCATCCCACCGATTATGACATGAATAATCTGGCCGGCACGGAATATGCGAGTTATGGCGTTGATGGAACCTATCTGCCCCTCGTTCCCGTAGCCACTGACCGGCCGGCAGCACTTGCCGGCCCGGTAAGTGACGTCAATAACACAGCGGGCGACGCCATCGTGAACTGTATCTCCTGCCATCGCGCCCATGGTTCGCCAAATGCGGATCTGCTACGCTGGGACTACAGCACCTGCGAGGCTGGAGCGAATAATGCCGCCTGTGGCTGCTTTGCATGTCATACCACCAAGGATGCTGGTTGATGAACAGGTTCTGCAAGTGATTTTTATGTTAATCTAACAACAGCAAAGAATATCTCATGAGATAAATTCCGGCCAGGAAACGATACCCCTTCCCTCCTAATCGTTTCCAGGCCGGAATTTTTTTTGTATCAGGGGCGTTATTATTTATTTTTAACAAATTAATGAAGTAGGTGCCTGATTTATTTTGCATTTTCTTCATTAAACTATTGCATAATCTTTCTGTTTCAGGTCTTTTTGTAATGTGCTGGGAAGGGAATTTCTGGGCTGGATTAAAATGACTGTATGCAATTATTAATTACATGTGGAATGTAGCTGGTGATGCGAGGAGGGAGAAAATATAACGGCATTATCCTTGCCCTGTTGTTGATGGTTTTTCTCTGCAACGATCTTGTTCAGGGACAGCCTCTCTCATTTAATGCTGTCGGAGCATATCAGCATACTGAGGATGAAGGGGGTGAGTCTCAAGTCAATCAGAGCACCACGCTTGAGTTTGAGCAACCGCTGACTCCGGTCATGAGCCTTGATGAAAATCTCCGCTATACCACAACCTTCCGGGAAGGCAGTGAAACAGAGGCCATTACCCCGTCCCTTGACTACCAGATAAATAATGAAATATTCTATTTTGACCTGTCCGGCACCTGGACCAAGCTGCGCAACTCTGAAAGGGCCGATCAGACCAGCAGCAACTGGCAGGGCAGGTGGACCAGTAACTGGCAGAAGGAACTCTGGCCGATCGTGCAGCTCAATTATGGAATGAGCAGCACCAAGGATGACGAGAGTCCCAGCGAGCTTGACACGGAAAGCACCTACAGCGGTTTCAATATCGACTGGGATTTATTGTATGCCAAAGCCTATTACAACATAGATCTCAATGATACCGATAATTTCGTTGACAACAGTAATGATAAATCCACCAATCAGCTTGCCCGTCTGACCACAGACAAATCCTTCTGGCAGGATCGTCTTAATGTAACCTTTCTCGGGCAGTATTCCAAGAATACCCAGGAGTTTGAAACACGCTTTGAGCCTGGGGGAACTGTTCTGGTCCCCATTCACAGCATCGTAAGTCGCGGCGGCCAGGATAATAGATTTCCGGATGAGGAACCGGACTGGACAGATCTGAGCCCCCTTCCCCAGGTAGTCCCTGCCAATGAACGCTATAACCTGGCCATCTTTCAGGTTGACCCCAGACCGGTCAACGCGATCTACATTTACACCGAGCAGGACCTGACGGAAACGGAAGCAGGGAATCTCAACCTCTTCCGCTTGTCTGTCTATTCCAGTAATGACGGAACCAACTGGACTCCCCAGGGGGCGCCGCTCTCCATGCAATACGACCCTATCCAGCAGCGTTTTGAAGTCGAAATTATTCAATTAACCGCGCGCTATATCATGCTGGTGGAAAATGATGTCCCCACTGATGATGATTTCACCATAAGCCGGGTTGAAGCCTATGAAAGGGTTACTGGACAAGCCGGCCAGAAATTCAGAAGCGAAACAGACTCGTATAATTATCTAGGCGACACCGGCGTCCGTTTCGATATCACCCCCGAGCTCCAGTGGACCTATAACCTGATTCTGGAAGACGGTCAGACATCCTCGGAAAATGACCTTGACCGGACCTACAACGCCACAAGTTTCATCTGGTCTCCCACTCAGGAGTTTTCTTCAACCGTCAGCGCCAGCGAATCTACGGATCAGATAGAAGATGAAGACGAGGAGAAGACGCGTTTATACTCCATCAGCTTTTCATCGCTGCTGCTTCCCACCCTGGACATGAACTGGGGCGTTACGCGCAGCGATAACTATGAAGCAGACGTGAAAACGAGCACAGGCTATAATTACAACATGTTTATGACCGCGTTGATATTCCCTGATCTGACCTCGAATCTTGATCTTGCCTATATCACCGATACTGATGAAGAACTGGATAATACCTCACAGGACTTCAATTCCACCTTGAAGTTTACCGCACGGCTCAACCCCGAAATGACCGTTGATCTGACGGAAAGATATAATACCTCAAATGATGAAGAAAATACCTGGACCGCGGCCAGTTTAATTGGCGTCAGCTGGAGGCCTTCTGATATACTCTCCATGCAGGTGGGTGGCGGCAACGAGTGGGATGAAGAGGACTCTTCTGAATTTACCTATTATTTAAGTGTCACCGTGGCGCCCACCTACAAAACCCAGTTGAATCTGAGTCTTGACCACAGTGAAGATGCGGATGATTACAGCGCAAGTTATAACTGGACAATTAACAAGATTTTCTCAATGCACGCCTATTGTACCTATATTGATGAAGATGAGACCGAGTTTGCGTACGGAGGGCAGTTTGTCATTCGTTACTGATGTTTAAACATAAATGATAAACGTTCAAATTTAATTTTCCAAGGGTTCTGTTCATGAAAAGAATAATATGCTCCATACTGACGTTGATGTGTTTTTCCATGCTGGCCGGCTGTTCCGGAAAAACGACAGTTTCTTTTATGAGAGAAGATGTGACGCTGGACTTTGTCAACAGAATCAGCGTTCTTCCTCTGGAAAATAATACGGACCAGAAATATGCAGCTGAGCTGGCCAGGGATGTGATCAATACCCAGATTCTGGCCATGAATATCTTTGACGTGGTGGACAAAGGGATTGTCGACAGTGTTCTGCATGAAGAAGCCATTGACCCTGGATCTCCTGTGAGTCAGCTTATGCTCAGCAGACTTGGCCAGCGACTGAATGTGCAGTCTATCATGCTAGGTTCCGTTGATATGGCAGGAGATAGACGGATCGGTTCGGTCATTGTTCCGGAAATGAGCGTAACCCTCCGGCTTATCGAAATAAAGTCCGGCATTGTCTTATGGCAGGCCAGCGGTCATTATGCGGGAGATTCCATTGTGGGACGGCTTTTTGGCGTGACTCCCGATGATACTTACAAGGTTACCGTCAAGCTTGTCAAGAAGCTTCTCTCTACGATTCCGGAGAGGGAAAACGTGCCCGCTGCGCTGCCTGTTGAGCCTGTTGCCGCTGAGCCTGTGGCTGCTAAGCCCGTGGTTGTTAAACCGGTATCTATCACCCCGGAAGCTGCGAAACCGGCAGCTGCTGAAGAATCTGCTCCTGGGGCGCCTGCGGTGGAGGGAGAAGCTGCAGCCCCGGCAGCCGAGGTAATCGAGCCGGCGGCAGAAGAAGTTGAACCCGAGGAAGCAGCGCCGGTGGCCGGAGAGGAAGAACCGGCTACGGTTACCGAGCCTGTCCCTGCTGAGCCTTGGGGGGAAGCAGAACCTGCAGCGGCAGAGGAAGCTGAACCTGCTGAAGCAGCGCCAGTGGCCGAGGAGGAACCGCCAGCAGTTGCCGAGCCGGTTCCTGCTGAGCCCTGGGAGGAGACAGAGCCTGCAGTGGCAGAACCCGCAGCAGTTGCGCCTGAAGCTGTTGAGGGTGAACCTCAAGCTGCGGACCCAGTTACCGGTGATGAAGCAGCTCCTGCCGAGCCGGTTCCTGTTGAGCCTGTCGTTGAGCCGGAAACTGATGCAACGATGACGGTTGAGCCTTAAAAAAAATCGCGTGAGGTGCCGTAATATCAATATTGCCGGTGAGTTGTAACCGGCAGGGGCATTGTCTTGTGAATTGCAGAAAAATTTTAGTGTGATTCGATTATTATGAAAAAGCTCCTCATTATAACGCTGCTGACGATCACCACTCTGATTGCCTCCTCTGCGCAGGCTGTCACCGTGGCTGTTTTCCCTGTGGAAGACCTCAGTGAAGGGCGTAATGGGGTCAATTTTACCCTCACCGATTTTTTACAGCAGAATCTGCAGGAAAAAGGGATTGAAGTCGTTCCTACGGATCAAGTGATCTCGTTTATGTCCAGGAACCGTATCCGATGGCTCGGTTTTCTCGGAACAAGCCATATTTATCAAGTTCTGGATGACCTTGGCGCTGATTTTATTCTCTTCGGGACAGTCAGTCAACGCCAGGAATTGCCGCTGGCAGCGTTAGGCATGGTACTGACCCTGGTACGAACCAGTGATGCGCGGACGGTCTGGACTGAGGTCGGCGGCGTGAGCAAGGCCGACGTCTCAAATTTTCTTGCCATTGATGAACCGGAAAGCATTGATGACTTATTGCCGGTTCTTTCGCAGCAACTCCTGAACAGCTGGCCAGACGTGCTGGAAGTTACCGGCAGGAATCCCTGCATTGTGGTTGAGACTTCGCGACTTTCCGCCCAGCATGTGAAACCGGGTGATGAGGTGAGTTGTTCAGTCAAAATCCGACCGCCGGCAGGGAGCGAGACGATCTCGCAAGTGCTGCTTAAGATCGGCGAAGATAATTATCTTGATATGGTGGAGATCGCTCCCAACTCCTACTCCGTTTTCTGGGCCGCCCCTGACCTTGAAGGATCCCAGCCCGTCAGTCTTGTTTTACGATGCCAGTCGGGCAGATCATTTGTTTTTTTTATCGGTAATTATCAGGTCGATACCCATAGCCCGAAATTGAGCTTGAAAGTTGCGGGGAAAAAAGTGGATAATTTCCTGGCATTTAATGACAAGCTGCCGATTACCCCTGTTTGGCAGGACCCTGAACCGCTCTCCCGGTGGTCGCTGTTCATCCAGAATATCGGGGGTCAGGTAATGGCGGGGACGGAGAATAAAGGTTCCTTGCCCAAGCGTTTCGTCTGGAAAGGACAACGTCCTGATGGTCGCAAGGCTGATGACGGTATCTATGAGATTGTGTTGAAGGTGTGGGACAGGGCAAATAACGCCACCGTGACGACCCAAAAGGTGTATCTAAAGAGTAATCCGCCAATTCCGCTGATAAACGCGGCAGTAGGTGATGAAAGTCTCATCGTAACTCTGGATTCTGAAGATGCAATCCCCGTTGATTACTGGAGTGCCGAAATTCTGTATTCTGACGGCGAGGTTCTGCTGCAGAGCCAGGGAAGTGATCTCCCTGTAGATATCCTCATCCCTTTTCCTTCATCGTCAGATTCCAGGAAACTTGAAGGTATTGTCTGCATGAAGGATATACTAGGCAATAAGGTGCAGAAAAAAGTCGATAATCTTATGCAATTGGTAAATATCGAGGACGACAAGCCTGAACCGCCGAAGCAGCAGGAGTGGGTTCCGGAATTTTAACGAGGGCAGATCACTTACTATGAATTTTACGCGATGCAGATATTTCTTCCTGTTTCTTCTTATCGCCCTCCTGCCAGGGGTCAGTTCCTGTACTTCAGCAAAACCTTTGCTCGAAAAAAAAAATGTCTATGAAGAGGAGAGCATCTGTAAAGTTGCTCTCCTCCCCTTTATCAACAGCAGTCGCTTTGAGCAGGGCAATCTGGTCATGCAGCGGGTTTTTGCTGCAGAGTTGAGCCGCCTTGCCGGTATCGAAATCTCCTCTGAAGGAGATGTTCAGAACATTTATCAGGAACTGCGTATTTTCCCCAATCAACTTCCCAGTATTGAGCAGCTCAGGGTGCTTGGCAGCAGGCTTGATGTTCAGCTCATCATCAATGGTAGAATAACGGAAATGGAAGAAAAAATAGGGGATATCTATGTAAATCCTGTCCTGGCCTTGACATTGCAAGTTTATGACGCCAAAAGCGGCAAAACGATGTGGACCACCTATCACAGGCGTGAAGGTTCTGATTATCGAAAGGTCATGCATTTTGGGCTGGTTAATACCATGACGCAACTCAGTCGGATCACTTCGGATGAGATAATCGAAGAATGGTTCGCCGAAGGAATGAAGCCATGCGGAAAATAGGATTTATAGGGGCACTATTTTTTTTCTCGCTGTTGGTTATCGCCGGTGATGCCACGGCGTGGCCCTGGGGAGCGGAGAAACTCGCAACCATCAATGGCAGCAATTTCACCACCGACGATTTTAAAAACTGGTGGATCAACTGGAAAGAAAAGGACATGCCTTTCCCTGAATCAGCTGATCCTTTTGTTGATTGGCATTTGCTGGTGCAGGAAGCGGAAAAAATGGAGCTGTATAATGAACCGGACTATCGCCATAAGATAGAAATATTCCTGAAAGCGCGGACCTTGTTGCTGTATAAGGGGGATAAGATCAATTCCCGGGTTAAGATAACAGATAAGGAATTGCAAGATCGTTATAAGGAAAAATATCTCCCCCGCCTGCAGCTGCAGATTCTGTATTTTAATGACGAGGCGGTGGCGAAAAGATCTTACGAGCAGATAAAAGAAGGAAATCTCGATGTTGCTCTGTTTGCGGCAGATTCGACAAAAAATGACAAGAATTCCCTGTATTATGAAGAAAAATGGCTGCGCATCAATAAGCTTCAGCAGGAGTGGCGTCCAGTAGTTGCAAAGCTTGCGCCAGGTTCGCTGTCCGAACCTTTTCCATGGAGTAAGGGTTTTGTGATGATCCGGCTCAAGGCCCAGCAGGGATATGATGCTGAGGATTTTGAACTGTTGAAACCGATGATCACTAATGAGATCAGGGAAACAAAGGAGCAGGAACTTACTGTCGCCCTGGTCGAACAGTTGAAGAAAAAATATCAGGTCGCCATAAATCAGCAGGTGTTTGCTGCCCTGAAGCTTGATGCTGCCAATGAGGATCTGCTTGATCAGACGCTTATTTCCATGGATAATGAAAATTATACGGTGCGAGTATTTCTGGATCTGGTCAACAAAGAACTGCGTTTCCGCAAACAGTACGGTTTTAATGTTGAAGAGGGCGAGCAGCTGAAACAACGCTTGCTTGATGGGGTGCTGGCGCAAACCCTTACAACAAGGGGGGCACTTGATGAACATTATGAAGAAAAAGAACCGTTAAAGCCGCTTTACCTTTTTTATACCCAGCACCGTCTGATAAAGGAGCTTGAAAAACGTCTTTTCAGGCCGCAGGTTCAGGTCAGTGAGCAGGATATCGAAAAGTATTATCAGCAACATCTTGATCGTTTTTCGCAGCCGGAAATGGTTTCCATAGCCGTGGTGGAGGATGAGGAAAACCTGATTAAAAAGATGGATGAGGAAATGAAAAGAGGGGCTGATCTCCTTGACGTGGCGTCCCGTTATTACTCCGGG
Source organism: Desulfurivibrio sp. (assembly GCA_003605035.1). Taxonomy (GTDB): domain Bacteria; phylum Desulfobacterota; class Desulfobulbia; order Desulfobulbales; family SURF-16; genus SURF-16. The sequence continues at coordinate 37,844 of QZKJ01000086.1, read as the reverse complement.
GAAGTGCCGGTGCAGAACATGCAATTCAGACATCTTGACCCCATTGTGCAGAAGGTTGTTGATAGCCTGGTGATTGGCGAAACGAGTAAGCCTTTTGTGGTAAAAGGTCATCATACAATAATTAAATTGATAAAACGGACTCCGGCCACCCCCATGCCCTTTGACCATGTACACGATAAGGTTGCCAGCCTGGTTGATGCGGAAAGATTTGCCAAGGTACGCAATGAATATCTTGCCGTGCTGAAGGAAAGATCGGTTATTGAAATAAACAACCGCGCCTGGGAGAAAATTAAAAATGAGCTCGGTGATCTTCATGTCGGGAAATAGAATCAAGTTATTTATTGGACTGGCGTTCATCCTCAGTTTGCTTGTTTCCTGCGCCAGCAGCCAACAGGCGGTGAGACAGCCCCGGAAAAGCTGTGTGGAATGCCACGCCGATATGGCGGCAGCCTTCAAACAGGGTGTCGTTCATAAGCCTGTGCAGGAAGACAACTGTGAAGCCTGCCATCTTCATCATGGCATGATCGGAGGCACGTATCTCCGGCAGAACCCGCCTGAGCAGTGCTATGTCTGTCATCGACAGAATGAAGCAGAGAGCAAGAAGAAAGCCGTGCACCGGCCTGTTGCCGAAGGCCGGTGTCTCTCCTGCCATGCAGTGCATAACAGCGCGAATAAGGGGCTGTTGCAATCACCCAGCCCGGAGATATGTTTCACCTGTCATGACAGGAGGCAATTTTCCAGAACCAATGTGCATGCACCTGTTAAAGAGGGATGCGGCAGCTGCCACCTGAACCATGGATCGGATGTGCAAGCCCTCCTCAAACAGGACGCAGACAGTCTCTGTCTTTCCTGTCATAAAAATGATACGGCTTCTTTCCGGCAAAGTCACCGGGATTATCCGGTCCAGGGGAAATGCGTTCTCTGCCATAGCCCGCACAGTTCCGACGGCCTTCATTTATTAAAGTCCGTCGTGCATAAGCCGGTCGTGGAGGGCAATTGTGCTGGTTGTCATCAGATAGGCGCAGATGGGAAACTGCTGATGAAAGGCGAGGCCAATGCCGCCTGTTTATCCTGTCATCCTCGCAGCAACAAGAAGATGACCAGTCAGCATAAGCCCTTTACCGAGGGGCTCTGTCTCAAGTGTCATGCCTCGCATGCCAGTGAAAACAGCTATATGCTTGCCGCGTCCGAGGGAAAGGCCTGTGTAAGTTGTCATGCCGGGGAGGACAAGGCCAAGATTAAAAGCAGCCATGATCCCTACAGCAAGGGACAGTGTCTTTCCTGTCATATGGGGCACAGTTCACCGCAGAAAGCGCTGCTGGCTCTCGATTCTGCGCAGTTATGTTATAAGTGCCATCAGAAGAGTCTCTACAGTGAGGGCACTGTTTCCCATCCTCCGGCAAAAGAGAGCAAATGTCTGAGCTGCCATAACCCCCATGAAACAGGCGAGAGAAAATTACTTGCCAGGAATGAGAAGGAGATATGTCTTTCTTGTCATGAGAAAAGTGCCAAAGAAATGGGCAGCTTCAATCTCCATACCCCTTTTGCCAGTGGTGAGTGCAGTCGTTGTCACCAGCCTCATCAGGGGGAAAGAAAGAATCTGTTAAAGGAGAGCGAGGTTGGCGGCAGGCTTTGTTTTTCCTGTCATAAGGTTCTGGAAAAACAAAAGGAGAATTTCATCGCGCATGATCCCTTTGCGAAAAAAGAATGCCAGAAATGCCATTCTCCCCATGCCGGAGATTACGTTTACAGTCTGAAAGAAAATCCTGGCAAACAATGTCTCGGCTGTCATGGGGAGATGGAAAAAGAGATCAGCGATGCTCCGGTGGTTCATGGACCGGTGAAGGATCTGAATTGCGCGGCCTGCCATCTGGCCCATGGCTCGACAAACCCGGATAATCTCGCCAGAAATGAACCGGCCCTTTGTCTCAGCTGCCATCAGCAGATTGCCACCTATTGGCAGGATGGTTTCGCCCATGATCCGGCGGCTAAGAATTGTTCGCAATGTCATGATCCCCATGCCTCAATCAATAAAGGAATTGTGCATGAAAAAGGTGGTTTGCTCTGCGCCCGCTGTCATAATTTCACCGAAACGCGATTTACTGCCGTGCATCAAGGAATTCGTCCGGGCAATGATTCCTGTCTGAAGTGCCATGACCCTCATGGCGGTCCGACAAAAGGCTTACTCTTCCCGGTAAGCCATAAGCCGTTTGCCGAAGGCAAATGCAGTCCGTGTCATCCTGGGGAGGGCAGAAAATAATGTTACGTTATTATCGAATCTTTGTCATTTCCTGGCTTGCCATAGTTTTTCCCTTAGCAGCGGCAGCAGAAACGGTCTGTTTTACTTGCCATAAAAAAGAGGCCTTCAGCGGCAAAGTTGTGCATCAACCGCTGGTCAAGGGGCAATGCGGCAGCTGTCATAATCCTCATGTGGCGCATTTTAAGGGATTGCTGGAGCAGGAGGGCTCAGCACTCTGTTTTTCCTGTCATGAGAAGGAGGAGCAGGCCTTCAAGCAGGGCATGGTCCATCAGCCCGTGCGCAGCGGTCAATGTCTTGCCTGCCATGTGCCGCATGCAAGCTCCAGAAACGGGCTTATCAAGGATCAGTTAAGCGAAACCTGTTTCGGCTGCCATACGAAACTTCTTCCGAAGTTTCAATATACCCATAATCCTTACGCCCAGGGGCAATGTTATTCCTGCCACCTGCCTCATCAGTCAGTTTTCGGCCAGTTGCTCAAGGATGAACCTGATAAAGTCTGTCTGTCCTGCCATAACTCCCAGGACCTGCAGAAAGGTCATGTGAATTATCCCGGAACCCTGCGCGATTGTCTGTCGTGTCACAATCCGCACGGCAGCAGCAGGCCGGGCATTGTTCGTGATGTCCTCCACGCGCCTTTTGCCCAGGGCTGTAAAGAATGTCATGATAAGGGAGAAATTCAGGGCAGTACCCGGAGTTGTCTCAGATGTCATGAAGCGGTTGCGACCGGCATGCTGGCTCGGCATAGTCATTTAACGGGCAAGGGGGAAAATAAATGTGTGGCCTGCCATTCTCCCCATGCCGGTAATGAAAAGAATCTATTAAAGGGCAGCCAGCTGCAGGTATGTCGCGGCTGTCATAGCGACACCATTGCCCGCTACGAAAATAAACTTTACCGGCATCCGAAAGCGAAAGAAGGGTCCTGCATCGATTGCCACGAAGTGCATGGTTCCAACCGGATCGCCATGCTGCGGGGTGATGGCAATGCCATCTGTTCCCGGTGCCATGAGACCCAGGGGAAATTTACCCATCCGGTAGGAGAAAAGGTGGTTGATGTGAGGACCGGCCAGATGGTGACCTGCGTCACCTGTCATCTGCCCATGGGCTCTGATTTTAAATATGAATTGATATACAGTGGTTCGAAAGATCTGTGTATCCAGTGTCATAAGAGATATTGATGGAAATATCGATTCAGCCCTTTCGATTACGGAATGCCGATCAGTGAAGGAGTCCCTATGAGGTACGTGAAAAATATGTTGAGCCAGTCAGCATTGCTGGCAGTCTCAATTTTTATGGTCGCGACAACTTCTTTGGCTGCCGAACCCTGGGCCTGGAAGGCAACCCTTGACGGAGCAGGATCCGGCCAGGCCATTGTCATGCCTACAGCCCTGTATGTGGATGCCGAGCGGCAACGCTATTATGTGGTTGACAGCGGCGGCAACCGGTTACTCTCTTTTTCCAGGGAAGGCACTTTTCTTCTTGCCTTTACCGCGGAAGGCAAGCTGCAGATTCCCTATGACATGGTTCGTGAGAGTGCAGATGTCATCTGGGTGGTGGAGAGAGGGCGCAACAGTCTGACCAGCATCAACATCAAGGCAAAAGAAGTCGTAACCCACATCATCAAGGATGGCGAGAGGGTGCTGGTGCCGGACCGGCTTGACTATAAGAATGGCATTTTCTATGTCCTGGATAAGGAAAGCGGTCAGATTGCCTTGCTGGGCAGCGACCTGGCTTTGCAGAAATGGCTGGCCTGTCCTGAGTGTACCTCGGGATTCGTTGATTTTAAACTCACCAATGCTGGGATCTGGGCCTTGGATCAGCTTGATAAAAAAGTGGTGCAATTTGACGCTGAGGGAAAATTGATCAAACAATTTGATGTTGGTCAGCAGGTGGAGTTCCCTGTTTCTCTGGCAATCGGCCCTGCCGATAATGTTTATGTGCTTGACCGTCATGCGGCTGATATTGATGTTTTTGACCCGCAGGGGAATTTTAAATATTCCTTTCTTGCCAAGGGCTGGTCGCGTGGGGAGCTGTATTTCCCGATCGAGATAGTATTTGACCCTTGGGGAGGTCTTTGCGTTGTAGAAGAGGGTAATGGTCGGGTGGAAGTATTTGGCCGTTAAAAAGGGGTGACCATGAAGACAACAAAAGGTGTCAAGGTACTGGTTACGCTGCCTTTGCTCCTGTTTCCACTGGTGTGCGATGCCAAGGTTACGGGGCAATGCGGCAATTGTCATACCATGCATAACAGCCAGGGTGGCGCCGCTGTTGCGCGTGTGCTGGATATGGTGGATGGTTCTATGGATTTATCATCTACACCCAATGAGGCCTTGCTCAATACCGACTGTATCGGCTGCCATCAGGGAAGCAATAGTCTCGTTAATGACCGGATTGTCACGCCCTATGTCCTGCGGACCAGTCCTCCAACTTACGACAGCACCGGCACGGAGGGCACCACCACCACCCTGGCCGGCGGTAATTTCTACTGGGTGAGCAGCGGCCAGGAGGCAACCGGGCATAATGTCAAAGGTATCACCAGCCCGGATGTGCGGCACGGCAACCTGCCGCCCGGGGGGGCTGATCTGACTACACAACTCACCTGCGCCGGAACCTACGGGTGTCATGGGGACCGTACGGTAAGCAGTCAAATCCAGGCTATGCGGCGCTCCCATCATGCCAATGACATGGACAGCTGGAAGGACGGGTCGACCTTGGCCAAAAGCTATCGTTTTCTCTACTCCGTGCAGGGTTTGGAAGATAAGAAGTATGAATTCCAGCCGGCAAGCAATCAGCATAACAAATATTACGGCATTGATCGAACCCTGGAGACGCAGAATGATGTCAGCACCATCAGCAGTCTCTGCGGCAAATGTCATGGTGACTTTCACCAGGGATCAGGCAAGATTGCTGCCGGCACCTTTGGCAGTGGGGTCTGGCTGCGGCATCCCACCGATTTTGATATGGGCAGAGCCGCTACGACGACTGAATATGCGGCCTATAACGGCGGTTCAGGAGCCAATAACGTCTACAGCGTGATCTCGCCGGTGGCCACAGCGAGTAAAACGGCGGCAATAAACAGTACTGTTTATACAACAGCCGATGATGCCATTGTCATGTGTCTTTCCTGTCATCGCGCCCATGGTACGCCGTATCCGGCCATTTTACGCTGGGATTATAAATCGTGGCCCGGCGCCGGCTATAACGGTTGCGCTGTTTGCCATACAACCAAGGATTGATGGACTCCGGACAGCTGAAAATTGCCGCGCGCATAGAGTCCCCCGAGCTAACTGTCTGTAATAAAAATATTTCTCTGTGATCCCCGGGTACTCTGTGGAGAAAAAAGACTGACCGCTCATCAGATTGTCATTGTTTCGCAAAAAGATCCGGCACCGGATGCTCGTGTCGATAATCAGGGGATTATCGACACGGGAGTGGGCGCGCGGTTTTTTTTTGCGAGACCATTGTCAAAACTGACAGATTGTTTCCCGATTAATAACTAAGCAGGATTATTCATTATGAAAGCTCGATTGGCTGGATTGCATGCTGTCGTAAATTTGCTTGTTCTGCTCTGTGGGGTTATTTTTCTCGCCGGTTGCCAGCAGGGTGGGGCGGCAAGCGGGGGGTCAGTTTCCCGCGCGTTTCTTCAGGAAAGCAGCGGTGATGCGAGGCTGTCGGTCTTCCTGCGATTGCAAGAGCCTGAAGGTCCTAATCTGTGGCTGAAAATCAGTAATCTTGAGGTTGGCTCACATAATACCTGGTTTCCGCTCACCACGGCCAGAGAAGAAATTCAACGCAAGGATGTGGGGGCCAACGGACAAATTCTTGCCGGCAGAGGCGGGGTTCCGGCAGGCCGCTATCAGAGCATCAGATTTACCGTTGAAAAGGCGGCCCTTGACCGTGACGGGGAAATGATTTTTCTGTCGGTCGATAAACCGCTTGTTGAAATTAATTTCCCGGCGGAACTCAACCTTGCCAAAGAAGACAGCACCTCTCTTTTCCTGACGTGGGATACTGCCGGTTCCATGCAGGGAACTGCCGTAATCAGTCCGAAAATGACGGTCTCCCTGCAGAGTATTCCCCTGGTGACTGATCTGGCCTATGTCTCCTGTCCGGAACTTGATACCGTTTACATAGTCAGAACCGATCAGAATATGGTTTGCGGTTCCCTGGGCATCAGCGGCAAACCGACCACCCTGGTGGCAAACCAGGCTGAAAATCGACTCTTCATTCTTGCCCCGAAAGACTCGGCCGTCAAGATTTTTGAGCTGACCTCAAATCGCAAAATCGATCAGATCAGGATACCTCTTTCGGTGAAATCAACCTATATGACCGTCAGTTCGGATGGGAAGAAGGCCTTTCTCCTTGATGAGATGGGGAATAATCTGCTTCGTCTCGATCTGCAGAACGGTACGGTTGACGGGCAGATCCGCATCGGCTCACGGCCAAAATACATGCTCTATCTTGAGGACAGGAATCTGCTTGCCATCTCCTGCGCCTATGCCCAGAAAATATATTTCATCGACGCGACCTCCCTGGCGATCGTTAATACGGTCGATACAGGCGGAACACCTGATGGTATGCTGGCGCGGGATAACTACCTATTTGTGGCGGAGAGTTCCAGTAATGCGGTGTCGGCTTTTGAGCTTCCCGGCGGCAGGAGCAACTTTCGTATTAATGTGGGCCTCAAACCCAGACGGCTTGCCTTCGGTAACAGTCATATTTATATTTCGAACGCCGGCTCAGGTACTGTTTCATTGCTGAGACCCGGCCAGTTGAACGTCTCCCGGGCTATCCAGGTGGGGGGGAAGCCATTTGAAATGGATGTCTCCCTCATCCATCAATGGCTTTATGTGGGTGATGAGCAGAAAGGAGGGGTCGCGGTGATTGACCTTTCATCAAACAAGGTTGCCGCCTGGATTGAACTCGGCGCCGCCCCGGACTCATTTATCGTGGTTAAATAACCGGCAGTTCCACCGTTACAGTTGTATGATCATTCGGCTGGCTTTCCAGATTTATTTCGCCATGGTGCTGGGCAATGAGTTCACGGCTGACGGTCAGCCCCAGACCGACTCCCTCTGAGGCGGGTTTCGTGGAAAATGAAGGTTCGAAAACCTTTTTTAAATTCTCCGCTGCTATGCCGATGCCGAAATCGGTAAAAATCAGGCGGATCAACTTTTTCCCGTTTTTTTCAACTTCACTGGTGCTGATCCTGATGATTTTGTTCTCGGCCTTTTGCGGATAGCGTTCGTTGAGCGCCCGCCGCGCATTGTTGAGGATGCTGAGAAAGACCTGCTGCATCTGCCGCCCGTTGGTTCTATAGGGCATGCTGGTATTAAAGTTTGTTTCAACCGTGGTCCCGTCAATTCTGAAATAGTGACTCATGAGATTGAGGGAGTTCTGCAGAACATCTTCGATCGGGGCAAGTTCTTTTGACTGCGCATCATCCTGTCCGTAGGCGAGCAGGTTTTTGGCCAGTCCGGCTATTTTTTCTCCCTCCACAATAATCTTCTTGAAGAGTTTGTCCCGTTCAATTTCAAAATCAGGGTCGCAGGCAGCATCAGCAAGAACCTGGGCGTAATTAATGATGCCGTTGCTGAGATTGCTGACCTCATGGGCAACCCCGGTGGACAGTTCTCCCAGTACCGCCAGATGGGAGACGCGCACCATTTCCGCCTTTTTATTTTTTTCAGCGGCAAGGCACTGTTCCAGATTTTTTATCATAGCCTGCTCTTCAGACAGATCAATCCCCAGGCAGTATATTTGATATGATTCACTGTTTTCCATCCCGGCATATTTGCTGAAGCTGCAGCGGACGTGAGAAGGGGAACTCTGGTCTTTTGTCGCCAGTGACATAGGCAGAGTCTGATTTGTGGCGGTCAAATTTTCGATGAATTGCTGAGCGGATATTTCTTTGCCAGTTTCACCGGGCGGCATGATGAAAAGATCACGCCATTGCCTGCCGGACAATTCCTCCGGTCTGAATCCGCATTGTCGGGCAATATTGTCAGTTACTTCAATTATTTTCCCATCAGGGGCGAGGACAACGACAAAGCCTTTCAGTGAAGTGATAAGTTCAAAGAATGTTTGGCGAAAGTTATGCAATTGCCTCTGCAGGTCATGGCGTTGCCCAAGCAGCTCGACAATGGAGCCGGTTAACCGGGTCAAGTCCTTGGAAGCACTTTTTACTTCAATGGTGCTTTGCTGGGCAAAAGCAGCGTCACTGCTTTCGCTGATAATTTGCAGCAAAGGAACAATCAACTGCCGGTGAAAAAGGGCCAGGACCGTCACCAGCAAAAAGACGACAACAGTGGCTGAGCCAATGATAATGTTCTGAAAGCCGATCAGCTTCTTTTTGGAATTATTGACCAGGACCCGGTCAAAGAGGATGAGCCTTTCACCCAGGGTGCGCATCTCGCTGTTCAGATTTCGTTTATTTTCTATTTCGTCGGTTCCGGATTCAATTTTGCGCAACAGTAGGATGATGCCGGGCAGATCAATGCTGTTTAAAAAAGGCAGTTTATACTCATCACCGATGTTTTTTTCGCTCAGAATGGTGGTCAGATTGCTGTTGAGTTTTTCCATTTCCGCAGAGAGTCCGGAAAGTTTCGATTGCTGGTCATCCAGGAGGGCCTCCGAAACATGTTCGCGGATAATGGAGAATTGGAAGATCAGACTTTCGGTCTGGGAGATGATGGCTTCATGTTCCTGATAGAGCTGATACTGACGGACTCCCTGGCTGAGCAGGATTACCAAGGCGGCAAAGACTGCAAGGTAAATCGCATAGATGGTTGATTTGAGAGGAAGAGTCATTTTCAGCCTTGAGAGGGCAGGGGAGGCATGTGCCTCCCCGCTTTGTTATATTGAGGGGCCGTTACGAAATTATCATTCTATCTTTAACCACTTTCGTTATGACCCCTTAGGCAGTTGACCGTATTGCGCTGTTACACTTGAAGACGATCGTGTTTATTTGGAATCCCCCTGCCAGGTATAAAGAATCGGCAGACGATACAGTACTGCCCGGTAAACCACAATATAGGTGGCATACACGGTTACGGCGATAACAAACTCACGCCAGTGAGGAATCTCCTGATAAAGATGCCAATTGAAGGTTATCAAAACGGTATTTAATCTGTTTAACGCGATGCCGAATACCGCGACAAAGGCGGCGAAACGGGCGAGTCCGGCCCTGTTCGTCCGGATGGCCATGGTAAAGAAAACAAGCGGCAGGATCACCCCCGCTGTCATTTCAAAGATATACAGCTGGCCCCAGCCGGAAAGCAGATATCCCCACTCATTATCATGGGCCAGGGCAACCAGTTTGATGACAAGGTAGGTGATGAGGGCCAGTGAACAACCCTTGGCGATTCCCAGAGTAAGTTTGTCGAGATTTTTGGTGAAATTGGCATCGCAGCGCCACTGCAGGAACCATTTACTGAGGGTGCTTACCACAATCAGCATGGAAAGCCCGCCGAAAATGGAAGAGCAGAAAAAATGAAACCATTGGAAGGCCGCCGAAAACCAGAGGGGATGAACCTTGCCGGGCGCATAGGTAAAGAGGGCTCCCAGAGCGCCCTGATGCAGGGTGGAGAGGATGATTCCCGCAACGGTGAGACCCAGGACAATACTTTTGATGAATTTTTTAGGTTTCACCCATCCCATCAACTCGCTGGTGGCCGGCACCAGCTCGGCAATCTGCACCGAGAGATAGGTGGCAACATGCCAGGCTACCAGGAAGAGAACCGCGGCAGGCCCGAGGGAAACAAACATCGGGTATACCAGGCGCCATGGCTGCCCGAGGTCGACCTCAAGAAAGACAACAGCAAAGAAGTAGCCAAGCAGTCCGTTTAACAGGCCGAGACGTTCAATCGGCTTGAAATCCTTTCTGCCGAAAAGTTCTACCGTGGTTCCCAGCATAAAACCGGAAGCTGATAAGGGAACCATGACAAACAGACCCCAGCCAAGAAAGAGCCCCCATGGATAATCATAGGAGCTGTGGGTAGCCCAGCCGAGACCGAAAATGAAACGTCCGACAAGTATTGGAATGCCGACTGCATAAATAATGGCAAGTATCCAGTTAAAAGGATTGCGAACAAGTTGCTTGGTGTATTCCTGCGGAGTTAACCCGAGAAGCAGCTTATCTTTGAATGACCAGGGGTTGTTGGTGCTTGGTTTTATCAGGGTATCGATGGGCTGGAAGCCTTCAGCTATTAATTTATTCATTTTTTCCTCCTGTTATGCCTTGGTCGACTCTTCTTTGTTTGCCTGCTTCCTGGTAGACAGGAGATGAAAGCCGGTGAACAACGCCGGCCAGATGCAGAGAACCATTGGGACGATGGCAAGAAAATCCTTGACGTAACTGATAATCGGTTCCTTGCCGAGGTGGGTGTCAAACCCAATATCTTCAAAGGGTACATCCGAGAGATACATCCACGATGTTCCGCCGACTTCATGTTCTCCATAAAGATGATTGACGTATTTACCCGGGGTCGCCTCAATCTTTTCGTGGGCAATGGCTATAAGGTCCTTGCGTTTGCCGAAGGTCATCACGCCCTGCGGGCAGGATTCAACGCAGGCAGGCGGCCGCCCGAATTTAAGCCGGGTGTCGTAGCACATGATGCATTTCTTGACGACCGGGTTGATCGCGCTGGAATAACTGTATGCCGGAACATAGAATGGGCAGGCGATCATGCATGTCCGGCAGCCGACGCATACCTTGGCGTTATAGATAACCGCCCCTTCCGGAGTTTTCGTGTAGGCGTTGACAAAACAGGAGGTAAGGCAGGCGGGTTCATTGCAGTGATTACACTGGACTTTCCTGAAAAGGGGGTGTTCACGGCCTTCAATATTGTAGCGGTTTACCACAGTATAAGCCTTTTCCGTGGTGCGTCGGGGCAATCCGCCATGGCGATGCTCATCGAAGACGCTGTAGTCATCAAATGGTTTGTCCGGCTCAGGCAGGCCCTGTTCCTTGTTGCATGCTGCCTCACATGTGCGGCAACCAACACATTTGGTCAAATCCACCAGAACTCCCATGCTGTCCGGGTAGCCGCCAAAATCACCACCGGCAGCCGTGGCTTTCCTGGCTTTACCGGCGGCGGCAGCTGCGATACCTCCTGCCAGGCTTCCCTTGATGAAATTTCTCCTGTCTAATTTTTTCATATTTTCACCTCTGCATTAGTATCAATTTCATTTTAATGATGGCCAGCATCTTCGCGTGGTTTCGGGGCGTATTGACCGGTATTGTAATATTTCTCACCCTTTTCGGTCATGACGTGGCAATCCTGGCAACCAACGGGACCTCCAGTTTCCTGGTGACAACCCATGCAGTTCTGGTGAAAAGCAGCTTTTAGCCCGGGTTTCATTTTGTGATGAATTTGTGGATCTTTTTCGCTTAATGCCAGATTGGCAGAGGAGAACGGTTCGATGAGATGACAACTGCTGCATGCCGGTGAATCAGCTTCCGGACTGTTTTTGTGGCAGGGAATACATGTTGGATCATCAGGCGCCGTGCCTGCTGTGTGGTGGTGGCACAGGGAACAATTTTCTTGAACCGCCTCAATATGCATGTCATGATCAAAGCTGACCCCCTCATATAGGTTAGCAAGGCTGCTTAGCTCATAGACCTCACCATTGGTACTGAGCGGCAGTACCAATGGTGCTGCCATGGCGATTAATGCAGCAAGGCTAACACGTTTTCCTGTTTTCAAACCCATTTCCTTTCTCCTTTTGAGAATGAATGAAAAAGTCAGGCTCAAGAAAAAAACTCGACCCCATAATTTTGAATGTGGCTTATGCCTGAAAACCGTTTTAAATAAGCCTTAAGCATAAAGAGTGCCAAAACAAGGCGGGGGTGTTGCAGGAAAAAATGAGAATGCAGGTCAGGAGGAAGGAGAAAAATAATAAAAATGAATAATGGCTCAATTCCGGGGAGGGTATGCCACACATATGTGTGGCAGAAAGTGTTGCATGCCACACATATGTAGCTACATATGTGTGGCATCATGTTGGACGTGTGCGCTGTTGTCTGCCACGCAACATCTCTTCGTTCAGCCTGCTGATCTCCTTGCTTTTGAGAATAATATTAACCTCTTCTGCATCAATGGTTTCTGACAAAAGCAGTGTTTCAGCAAGTTTGTGGAGAAAGGCTATTTTCCCTTCAAGGATGATCATGGTTTCCTGGTAGCAGTCTTCGATGATTTTATTGATTTCCATATCTATGGCCCGTGCGGTTTCTTCACTGTAGGAGCGTTTCACGGTCCCTGTCTGGAGAAAGCTTTGATCAGCCACCACATAGGCGCGTGGCCCGAGCAGATCACTCATGCCCCACTCGCAAATCATCTTGGTGGCAATCTCGGTGGCAGACTGCAGATCACTGCTCGCCCCGGTGGTAAACTGGTTAAAGATAATTTCTTCAGCGGTCCTGCCGCCCAGCAAAGTCATTATCCGGGACCGCAGATACTCCCGCGAATAGGAATGGCGGTCGTCCAGGGGGACCTGCTGGGTTACGCCCATTGCCCTTCCTCGCGGGATAATGGTTATTTTATGGACCGGGTCGGCATCCGGCAGGAGTTCGGCAACAATGGCATGTCCCGCCTCATGGTAGGCCGTCACCTTTCTTTCCTGTTCGCTGATGACCATGCCTTTCCGTTCGGCTCCCATGAGTATTTTATCCTTTGCCTCTTCAATATCGGTGGTTTCGATGAAACTCTTGTTTTTACGGGCCGCCATCAAAGCGGATTCGTTCATAAGATTGGCAAGCTCGGCGCCGGTAAAGCCAGGGGTGCTCTTGGCCACCTTTTCCAGGGTAACTTCCTTGCCCATGATGAGTTTTTTGGCATGCACCGCGAGTATTTTTTCTCTTCCTTTGATATCCGGGGGCAATATGTTGACCTGCCGGTCAAAACGTCCGGGTCGGAGCAGAGCCGGATCAAGCACGTCAGGCCGATTGGTTGCGGCGACGATGATCACGGTTTCACCGGATTTGAAGCCATCCATCTCAACCAGCAGGGCATTCAGGGTCTGCTCCCTTTCGTCCTGGCCGCCCTGGGCGCCAGCGGCTCCCCGGCTTCTTCCCACTGCATCAATTTCATCTATGAAAATGATGCAGGGAGCGCTTTTTTTGGCCTGTTCAAAAAGATTACGCACCCTTGAGGCGCCGACGCCAACGAACATTTCCACGAAATCGGAACCGCTCATGCTGTAGAATGGCACACCCGCTTCGCCGGCAATCGCCTTGGCCAGCAGCGTCTTGCCTGTTCCGGGAGGACCCTGCAGAAGTACGCCTTTGGGGATATGTCCCCCCAATTTGGTAAATTTGCCGGGGCTTTTCAGAAATTCAACGGTTTCAACCAGCTCTTCCTTGGCTTCGGGAATACCCGCTACATCCTCAAAGGTGATGTTGAGTTTCTTGGTCGGGGTTATCATGGCGTTACTCTTGGTAAATCCGCTGCCTTTCTGCTGCCGCATCAGAAAATACATCCACCCGCCCAGAACAATGATCAGCGTAAACGGCGAGAAGAGCAGGGATGATGTCCCCCTGAGGGGACGGGTGGTAATAGTTATGTTCTGTTTTTCGAGCTTTGCCAGCATGGTGTCGATATCCGGCGCGAATGTCTGATACTGCCGGTCAAATTTGTCTGTGACTTCAATTAATCCCCCTTCTATGGTCACCTTGGTGATCTCCTTATCGTTCACCTGGGCGACAAAGGTTGAATAGTCAACTTCCGGAAGTTTCTTTTCGGCCTTCCAGAAATCGATCGCGATGAGAACAGCCACTGCCACCAGAATCAGAATGAGAAAATTGCGGAAACTGAAGTTCATTAAATCCTCCCCGGAAAATAGGCCATTATTTCGTAATATTATCCCGCAATTTATTATAAATGCAAGCTTTGGGCCTTAGTATGAACAACGGGATGCAAGGCTGCGGCAGAAAAAACAAAGGCCCCCAAATAAAATAGGGGGCCAGGAGGAAACATGTTGGTTTCGCAGCGAATGAAGTTTTCTGCAGCCTCTTTGCGGATAATTGTCAAGGGGCAGGCGGGATGCCTGAAACGCTCAGTTCGAGTTGGGTGAGGTCAATGTTAAACTGCCTTATTTTCCTGTACAGGGTGCTGCGATCAATGCCGAGTATGCGGGCAGCCTGGGCCTTGTTGCCGTATGTAAGACGCAGGGTATTCAAAATGCGTTCTTCCTCGTTGTCAGACCATTCGGTGTTTCTGGCCTGCAGATTGGCAAGAACGGCGTGGTCAATTTCTACCAGTTCCTCCTGGTTCTGGAGTTCCAGGGGGAGATTGGCCAGGGTGATAGTTGCCCCGGAGCAGAGAACACAGGCGCGTTCGATAATATGTTCAAGTTCCCTGACATTGCCCGGCCACTTGTGCTTGACCAGCTGTCCCAAGGCCTGGTCTGAGATGCCGTTGATCGCCTTGTCGAGTCTTTTGCTGAAACGATCGATGAATTTTTTAACCAGCAGAGGTATGTCGTCATAACGATCACGCAGGGGCGGCAGTATAATATCGACGACTTTAAGCCGGTAATAGAGATCCTCACGGAATTTTCCCGCCATGACCTGGGATTTGAGATCCGCGTTGGTCGCCGCAATCACCCTGACATCGACCTTGATGGGCTGGTCTTCGCCAACGGGATAAAAGGTGCGCTCCTGCAGAAAACGTAACAGGCGCAACTGCATCATCGGCGAAATATCGCCGATTTCATCAAGAAACAGGGTACCGCCGTCCGCTGAGAGAATACGTCCTTTGCGGTCGCGATCCGCGCCGGTGAAAGACCCTTTCTTGTGGCCGAACAGTTCGCTTTCCAGCAGGTTTTCCGGGATTGCCGTACAATCGACCTTGATGAGCGGCATATCTCTTCTGTGGCTTTCGGCGTGCAGAGCTTCCGCGACAAGTTCCTTGCCTGTGCCGCTTTCTCCGGTGATCAGCACGGTGGTATCAACCTTGCCCACATTTTCCACCAGGGTATAAACCGTCTGCATGGCTCTGCTGCTGCCGATCAAGCGGTGCAGGCCGATTCTTTTCTCCCGTTGCTCAAGAGCCTCGAGACGGCTTACGTCACGAGCCACCAGGACAACGCCGAGAAAATGACCGTCAGAGGTCAGCAGAGGGGCAGCGCTGACTCTGAAAATGGTGACATCATGGCCTTCAAATTCGAATTCCATCCGGTGTTCAGGGACTTCGAGTTCATTTTTAAGTACGGTCTGGGCGTCAAACCCGAAAATTTCAGCAAAAAAAGGCAGTTCATCAATCCTGCCCTTCGGGTCAGTCCCGGGGCTGATTTCCTCCAGCCACTTATGGGCCTCCTTGTTCATGTCAATGATCATCATTTCCGCATCAACGGTGACCACGAGGTCTTTGATGCTGCGAAACACGGTTTCCAGATACTGCTGATATCTCTCTTTTTCCAGGGTAAGCTTTTCATTTTCCTTGTGCAGGGAAAACTGCTGAAGGGCCATGCGCGCCGTGCGGAGAAGATTGTCTTTTTTTACCGGCTTGGCCAGGTAGTCGAAGGCGCCTAAGCGAACCGCTTCAGCCGCTGAATTGATGTTGGGATAGCCGGTTACCATGACCACCGGGCATTTTCTGCCGATTTCCTTGACGCGGCGCAGCAGATCGATGCCTGAAGAGCCCTCCATGACAATATCGCTGATAATCAGATCAAACTGCTGTTTTTCAATCAGGTCAAGGGCCTCATCATAGGAAGAGGCGACGGATACCGGGCCGTAACCCTCGCGGCTGAGAAACATTTTGAAGGTGAGGCGGAGACTTTCTTCATCATCAACAATTAAGATGGCGCTGTTTTTTTTGGGAACTTCCTCCATACCGATTCTGTCAATGCTGTCTATCATGCTGACCACCTGTGTAAGCGGGCAGATCTACCGAGATGTTGGTATACTGTCCAGGTTCGCTTTCGATATGTAAAAATCCGTTGAATTTTTTTACCAGCCCCTGGCTGATACTGAGGCCCAGCCCGGTTCCCTCCCCTGATCTCTTGGTGGAGAAAAAGGTATTGCAGACAAAGTCGATGATCCCGGCAGGAATGCCGATGCCGTAATCTTTGATGGAAGTGCGGACATAGGTCTTGCCTGCCTCAAAGGTGCTGATCTGCAAATCGAGCCGTTTATTTTTGTCCTTGCCTTTGAATTTTTCGTTTAAGGCGTAGCGCGCATTGCTGAGCAGGTTGATAAAGACCTGTTCGAGCTGTTGCGGGTGCACCCAGACGTTGGGAACATCTGACTGGGTATGCACAGCAATAATTATGCCGTCTTTTATCAACTGGTGGCGGACCAGGGCGAGAGAATTTTCCAGCACATCCGGAACGCTGGTTTCCATGAATGCCTGGCTGTCATCATCACCCTGGCGGGCAAAGGAAAGAAGTTTGCTGACGATATCGGCGATCCTCTCTCCCTCGCTGATAACCCGCTTGAGGATGGGCGAGATTGTCTCCTTGGGGCCGATGTCGTCCAGCAGAATCTGGGCATAATTGATGATGCCATTGATCGGATTATTGATTTCGTGGGCAACGCCGGCGGCCAGTTCGCCGATGGAGGCGAGCTGGCTGGTTCGGATTTTTTTAGCCGCGTAGGCCTTTTCTTCCGTGATATCGTTAAGCAGAATGAGGCACTTCATCTTGCCGTCAATGTCCTTGAAAGGGGAGTAGCTCTGGCTGAAATAGCGGCCGTTGCTCATCAGCTCCTCCGCCCGCTGCACCTGGCCCGTTTTGATGGCTTCAGCCATCAGGCACGGCTCGCAGGGGTGGGAACGTTGTTTATAGACAGCATAACAGTGCCGGCTAATGGTATCGCCGAGCAGGGAAAGCACCACATCATTCTGGAATTCAATCTTGTAGTCGGTGTTGAGGATGTGCATTCCCTGCTTCATGGCCATCAGCATGCAGTGGAATTTGTCCCTCTCGCCCCGCAGAATTCTTTCAATTTCCTGGCGGCGGGTGATCTGTTCGGCCAGAATCTCGTTGCTTTTCAGCAGCTCTTCGGTCCGTTCGAAAACACGCTGTTCCAGTTCCTCGTGACCCTTCTCAAGCATTTCCGCATACTTGTTTCTTTCCGTGACATCCCGGAATGATTCAACCACTCCCAGGAGTTCCCCTTCCTTGTTGGTGAGGGGCGAAGCCTGTACCTCGAAAAAACGTTTGATGCCGTTGGCCCGGATGTGTTCAATTTCAATGATGGCTGTTGAGTCGCTTTCCAGCACCATGATCAGCGGACAGTCTCGGCCTGCTTTATTGCAAGGGATATCCGAATCAAAAATCAGTTTGTAGCAGAAGGGTTCCGTGGCGTGAATACATGCGTTGTCCCTGGCAAAGTTGCAGGCTGCCCGGTTGGCAAATTTTACTCTGAAGTCAGTGCCGATGACGATGATGGGGTCCACAACTTCGTCAATGATGGATGAGAGAAACTGGTACTGTTTATTCAGGGAGACCCAGAAGGCATTTTCATCCATTTTGGGGATCGTTTTATCGTCATTGTTCACTGACTGTTGCATTTTTTTGTCCTCTTTGTTACTTGGCTTCTCCATCATTCCATGGGGACCGGGAGTTCGATAGTCACCCGCGTATACTCCCCTGCCTCACTTTCCAGGGCAATCTGGCCCTGAAAACTCTGGATGATGCTCTGGCTGATACTGAGTCCCAATCCTGTCCCTTCCCCTGGCTTTTTGGTGGAGAAAAAGGGATTGAAAACCATATTGATTATTTCCTTGTCAACGCCGGTTCCGTGATCTGTAAAGGCGATTTTTACCTGGCTTCCTTTGTCGCCCTCCACCAGGGAGGTGCTGATTTCCAGAATTTTGTTGGGGTTTGCGCCTTTGTAACGGTCATTCAAGGCATGCCGGGCATTACTGAGCAGGTTGACAAAGACCTGTTGCAGCTGATGCGGGTGAATGCGCAGGGTCGGGATGTTTTCCGGGAAACAGATGCGGGTAATGATCCCATCCTTGAGAAATTGATGTTCAAAAAGGGAGAATGAATCCTCCAGGACATTTTTGAGGTCAATTTTCCCGTACGCCTCCTTTTCGTCTTCCCTCTGCCGGGCAAAGGCGAGCAATTTGCTGACAATATCCGCCACCCGTTCTCCTTCACTGATCAGACGTGCCAGCAGGACAGTCCTCGGATCATTGGCCTCGGTGTCATCCATGATGATCTGGGCATAATTAATAATGCCGTTGATGGGATTATTGATTTCATGGGCAACGCCTGCGGCCAGCTCGCCGATGGAGGCAAGCTGGGCGGTGCGCAGAGTTTTCACCCTGTTCCCCTTTTCGACAGTGATGTCCCGCAGCAGCACCAGGCATTTGGTCTGTCCGTCGGTGTCCTTGAACGGCGCGTAACTCTGGCTGTAGTGTCTACCCTGGAAGAGGATGTCATCGGCATGCTCTATCTGGTTGTTTTTGATGACATTGTGCATGCGGCAGTTGGGGCAGGGCTCATCACGTTGCTTGTAAACGTGATAGCATTTGGCGCCGATCTGGTCGCCGAAGATATTTTTCAGGACATCGTTCTGGAATTCTATCTCATAGTTGCTGTTGAGAATATGCAGGCCCTGTTTGGTTGCCGCAATCATACCCTGGATCTTGTCCCTCTCGGTGCGCAGCATCATATCCATTTGTTTGAGCTGGGTGATGTCTTCAAAGGATTCGATGCCGCCGATGACATTGCCGTTGGGGTCGCGCAGGAAGTCAGAATTTTTCAAAATGTAGAGTTTGCGGCCATCCTTGGTGCGCATGGTGCATTCATGCCGGAGGATGGGCTTTTCTATCTCTTCAGAAAGCAGCATGCAGGGCTGGGAACAGAAGATGAAACATTTTCTTCCCTTGATTTCATCGTGGGAGTAGCCGGTGATTTCCTCCGTCCTCTTGTTCCATGAGGTGACATAGCGATCGAGATCCACCGTAAATATGGCGCAGGGGGAGAGCTGGTAGAGCAGTTCCGCCTGTTCCTTGGCCCAGCGCAGCTTCTGCTCGGTATCCTGCCGTTGTTTGATCTCCTGGCGCAGGGCCTGGTTCAGGTCAATCAGTTCACTCATTCTGTCCTGAACCCGCATCTCAAGAAAATCATGGCCGTTTTCCAGCATTTTCTGTTCATAGCGTTGCTGGGTCACATCACGGATGGTTGAAACGATGCCGACCAGATTGCCGTTTGGCCCACAGATGGGGGAGCCGAGAATCTCGTAGACGATTTCTTCGCCGTTTGCCAGCGGGATGATGTAATCGATGGTGGCGTGCCTGCCCTCCTGAATTACTTTCTGCAGCAGACAGCTCTGGCCTTTCTCATTGCATTTCGTCTCAGAATTGAAGAGAAGCTTATGGCAGGCAATATCTTTTTCCTTGTCGAAAAAAGATTCGCCGGAGATTTGATAGGCGGCCTTATTGGCGTATTTGACTTTGTAATTCGTATCAATGACAATAAGAGGTTCAATCAGCTCGTTGATGAAGGATTCAAAGAAATGATATTTTCTGGGCCAGTCTTCATCGTCGTCCCGAACCGCGGGTGATCTCTGCTCCAACTGGGCAATGCGCGATTCCAGTCTGGTTATTTCGTCGAGAAGCTCTCTCTGGGATTTATGGGTTTCAGGCATGTGGCCAGCCCTTTTTCGTGAATACATTGTTGAGGTGGCAGAGTCGCCGGGATCAGATTTTCACCATAGCAGACATTCTCGCCGAGGAGTCTGGCAAGATATATTGCAAATTGCTTGCCAGTAATAAAATGGTCGAAGCATCTCCCTGGCAAACTATCATATAATTATTTCCGGGGGGATCGCAAATATGTTTTGAATGATAAGGATTACTTTTTTCAAAAAAAGAAGGGTGAATATGAGGTTTACAGATCCGTGCAGACCCCGAAACTTGCCGGGTTGCCCTGGAAGGTAACATGCTTGATGCGCAGATCAAGCCATCCCTCTTCGCCTGTTTTTCTGATGATCATCACTTCATATTGTTCCGGTGGCGAACCGACTTTCTGGGTTTCCATGATTTTGGAACGTAGATATCCCCGGTAATCCGGGTGAAAGATGTCCCACCAGTTCATGCTGAACAGCTCTTCGGAAGAGTATCCGGTAATAAGCTCCATGACGGAATTGACATAGATCAGTTTGGAACCCTGGGTGATGAAGAGGCCGGAGCGGGTAAATTCGGCTATGGTGCGCAGACGCACCTCCTTTTCCTTCTGTTCAAGCTGGTTTTTGTCAATGGCGTCCAGCATGGTATTGATCGAGGTGGACAGACTGGCGAATTCGTCTGAGCCTGAAACCTGAACACGGAAAGCCGGCTGGGCTGACTTGCTGATTCTCAGCACATCATTATTTAACACCGCCAGTTTGTTGAGAACCAGCCGGTCAAGAATGATGAAAACGACCAGTGAAAAGGTCAGGCTGGTGATGATCGTTGTCCAGAGCAGATAGGTCAGGGTGCGATGACCCTGAATATGGATGGTCCTGGGCACGGTCAGGCGAAGAAGGAGAAGCGGCTGGCCGAAAATGTCCTTCAGGGCGCCGTAGCCGGCAATATTATCGTTGTCCAGGGGTTTGATGAGAAAATTATCAGGGTTGGCCAGAATGGTGTCGAGAATCGCAAAAGAGTCGGCATGAGGCAGAGGAGTGTTGATGACATGCACGGAGAAGTCCATCCTGGTTATCTCTTGTATTGTCTGGATTCGCGCCTCATCAAGGATGCGCATCATGATCAGCGTACCCCGGATCGGTCCTTCTCCGTTGCTGTGCAGGATTGGCCGTGCGGAAATGAGCAGCACGGCTTCGGAAATCATGATCAGCCCGGTGAAATGACTGTCATTGGTGGGATGATAAAAAAGCTGTTTGTTGTCGGCAAGTTGTGAAAGAAGGTTGGCGGGAACGGGAATCAGGGTCTTTTGCTCAGGGTCATAAAAGGTGCCGTGGACGAGTTTTCCCTCGGTATCGAAGTAAAGAAGATAATTGATTTTGGCACTTGAAAGGAATGTGTCCGCGACAATATTTGTTTCTTCATATTGCGTGTTGAGGTCGGCAATGAAATCATAGGTGTCATCCCAGCTGGCCCAGTCATGGGTGATGGTATCAAGCGACTTGGCCTGATCCTCCATGATCGCCTTGATCCGGGAAATATTATCGTGTACGAAACGTTCCTCTATTGTATCGAAATTATTAAGAATGACATTTTTAAAGAGGTAATAGAAGATCGCTGTCAGGCTCAGAGAGACCAAGCCGATGCTGAGCAGAACTTTTTTGCGGATACCCATTAGATTTTTGCTGTTTCCTGAGGGCTTCCGTTCATGTGAACGTATGACTGCTCTTCGGGCAAGTCGTCAAGCTGTTTGGAAAACTCGCTTTCCAGCTTGTAACGGTCGATTTTCCTGCGCAGCGTATCTTTGGAAATGCCCAGCTCACGGCAGGTAGCCATCCGTTTCCAGTTGTTTCTTTCCAGGCACATGTAAATGGCTTGTTTTTCAATTTCCTCCAGCGTTTGCAGCCCCTGTTTTACGGATGCCTTAGCGCTGTCCGCCCCTGTTTTGATGACCGGGACGGCAAATGGTTCCGGCAGATGTTCAGGCTGAATGAAACCGCCTTCGCAGAGAATAAAGGCATATTCAATGATGTTTTCCAGTTCCCTGATATTGCCCGGATAGCTGTAACGCATGAGAAGATTCAGTGCCCCGCTGGAAATTCCGACAATATCTTTGCCCTGCTGGGCGCTGTATTGTTTAATGAAATGGTCGATCAGGATCGGCACATCCTCCATGCGTTCCCGCAGGGGCGGCAGGTGGATTTTCACCACGTTGAGGCGATAAAAAAGATCTTCGCGGAACTGCCCCTTATGGACCAGCTCCTGCAGGTCCCGGTTGGTTGCGGTGATGATGCGGACATCCGCCTTTACCGAGGTATTTGAGCCCAGCGGTTCGTATACCTTATTCTGCAGAACCCTCAGCAGTTTCACCTGCAGGGACTGGGGAATATCTCCTATTTCGTCCAGGAAGAGGGTGCCTTTCTCCGCCGCGGCAAAACGGCCGGCCCTGTCCTGTTTGGCATCGGTAAAGGCCCCGGCCTTGTAACCGAACAGCTCTGATTCCAGCAGGGTTTCCGGCAGGGCGCCGCAGTTCACGGCGACAAAGGGTTTGTCGCTGCGCGTGCTGGCATGATAAATGGCCCGTGCCACCAGTTCCTTGCCTGTTCCGCTTTCCCCGAGGATAAGCACGGTGCTCGGGCTGCGGGAAATCTCCGGGAGTATGCTGAAAATTCGCTGCATTGCCGCACTTTTACTGATGATCTCGTCAAAGGTGTAGCTTTTGCTCAGCTGTTTCTGCAGCATGGAGATGGCGGAAAGATCACGGAAGGTCTCAACCCCGCCGATAATGTTGCCCTCATGGTCGGTGAGCGGGGAAGCGCAGATGCTGACGGGGACCCGGCTGCCATCGATATGGCCGATGGTGATTGAGCGGTTCGGCACGGGTTTGCCGCTGTACAGACTCTGGGCGATGGCGCAGCTTTTGCCGCAGATGCTGGAATGGAAGACATCGCCGCAGAATTTGCCGATGGCATCCTCTTTTTTCCAGCCGGTGATGTTCTCGGCGGCAGCATTAAAGGAGGTTATCTTCCAGTTGCGGTCCACGGTGAATACCCCGTCAGCGATACTGTCTAAAATCATCCTGTTGCACATGTAGCTGGAGGAGGCGTCCTGAAAGATGACAATAGCGCCGCAGGGAGATCCATCCGGTCCGGGAATCGGCACTGCGGTGGCCAGCACGGCGGTCAGTTTGGTGGTGGCGGTGTTTTCAATAACCAGATTGAAATCAGTGACTATTTTCCCTGCTGAAATGGAGGGGCAGAGGGATGAGAAAAGTTCGGCAAAACGCTCGTCGTTCCCAAAGATTTCATGACAGTTTCTGCCGAGTACATTTTCAGATTTGAGACCGAAAAGATCCTCTGCCGCCTTGTTGAACGAGGTGAGTTCCCATTTGGCATTTATCATGAAGATGGCATCTGTCACCTTAGGAGCTTTGCTTTTCTGGGAAAGTGTCACCATAAGATTCTCCACAGGGATAGTGTCAAGAGGATTCAGAAATGTTGGGGCTTGGGCGCATAATACACTTTTAATACATTATCATAAATTGGCAAATGTGGCAAATTGACGCAATGGAATCAAAATAAGCCCGGATCGGCCATCGGCAGCAAAATTATCCCTTGCCTATTTGAGGGAACATTATATTATGGTAAGCATATTTCTCTGAGCAAGCGCGTTTTTTGCCAGCAGCCTTTGAGGAAAAAAGCAATGGATGAAGTCAATCAGATCATACGCACCATCTCGCTGAGTATGGGAGTGGCCTGGGCCAGCGGAATCAATCTGTATGCCACTCTGCTTACTCTGGGCGTACTTGGGGCCACCGGCAACATGACGCTTCCCCCTGATTTGCGGATTCTGACCAATCCCCTGGTCATCGGGGCAGCCGGCCTCATGTTCGTGGTGGAGTTTATTGCCGACAAGATGCCCGGAGTGGATACCGGCTGGGACTCCATCCATACCTTTATCCGCATTCCGGCAGGCGCCATGCTGGCCGCCGGCAGCCTGGGCGAAGTCAACAGCGCCATGACGGTGGCGGCGGCTATTCTGGGCGGCACTCTGGCCGCCGGCAGCCATGCCACCAAGGCCGGCTCCAGGGTGCTGATCAATGCCTCGCCGGAACCGTTCAGCAACTGGTTTGCCTCCCTGGGCGAGGACGTGGCGGTCATTGTCGGTGTCTGGGCCGCCCTGGCCCATCCCTATATCTTTTTAGTGGTACTGCTTGTTATCATCGCCCTGATGATCTGGGTGCTGCCGAAGCTGTGGACTTCAATCAAAAAGGTCTTTACCGTGCTGGGACGTCTTTTTACCGGCAATAAGGCAACACGATCGTCAATCGACGATCAGCATGCACCCTGATTCCGCTTGACCTCCAGCACCTCCATATCCCCCTGATGTTTCCCGGCAGGGTGCTACCTCCAAAAATAACGGCAGTGTCACCCGGTCGGAATCATTGCGCATTGCCCGACCGGCAGAGCTGTTCGCCTCCGTTGTCCGGCCAGGCCTATCTTTTATGATTTATTCATGGTATAGTCGTGCGCCGTTTACAGGAAACGGACCAGTTCTGTAAATTTTCAGGAACACCGGGGAAATTTATCTAAAAAAGTACTGCTGAAGGAGATGGCAATGGCAGAGGCTAAAAAAGGCGATAGAGTTAAAATTCACTATACCGGTAAACTTCATGACGGCACGGTTTTCGATTCCTCGACCGGCCGTGATCCTCTGGGGTTCACCATCGGTGGCGGCCAGGTGATTCCCGGCTTCGAAGAGGCGGTGATCGGCATGAACCAGGGGGACAGCAAGAATGTGACAATCCCGGTGGATAAAGCCTATGGCCCCCGCAATGAGGAACTGCTGATGCCTTTCCCCAGAGATCAGGTGCCGCCGGGATTAAATCCCGAGGTGGGGCAAAAGCTGCAGTTGAGCGGTCCTAACGGCGAACCTGTGCTGGTTTCGGTGGCAAACATCACCGACGAACATATTATTCTTGATGCCAATCCGCCGCTGGCCGGCGAAGAGCTGATTTTTGACATCGAGCTGGTGGAGATTGCCTAGTCCCATACCGGGCGCCTCCTGCAGACAGCTCTGTCTGCAGATGATCTTCCGGCCAGCCGGCTCTGTTTTAAAGATTCGCGCAGACACTGGCCGGAAGTTGATCAAGACATGACTGTGACGCAGACGGCAGAAACGGGATGTGGCAGCTACTCGCTACCACTTTTCCCGGTGCACGCATTCTTCCCGGAAACGGGTGCGGGCCCCGGGTCTTTCGGCGGGCCAGCCCAGGGCAATGGCGCACATGGGAATGATGCCTGCCGGCAGAGCAAACATCCTTTTAATCCCTTCCAGCCGCTCCTGCCGGGGATGGACGCCGAGCCAGCAGGCACCCAGTCCTGAGGCGTTGGCAGCCAGCAGGATGTTTTCCACCGCGGCGCTGAGATCCTGCAGCAGGTAGGATTCCTGCTGGTCATGGGCCCGCTTGATGTCGCCGCAGACCACCAGGGCAGCGGTTGCCTGGCGCAGCATCTTGCCGTGGGGCAGGATATCCGCCAGTCTGTCCAGATTTTCCCGGCGGCGGAGCACGATAAAATGCCAGGGATCCCTGGCTACCGCCGACGGTGCCGCCATGCCGGCCTCCAGCAGATCCGTCAACATCTCCTCGGGCACCTCCTTATCCTCGTACCGGCGGATGCTGCGCCGCGTAAAGATGAAGTCCAGTCTGGGGTTCATGCATTTTCTCCTTGTTGATCCGTGTTTGCTTTTTCGACGGTGGTGACTGCCGGCCAGGAATGCCCGGCTCAAGCAGGCAGCGCTTTGTCAGGATGACTTCAGGGCGAATATCGCCTTTGCCGCCAGCAGGAACCAGGGGATGCCGTGCATGAAGAAATCGAACCAGTCAACGGGCCGGACCAGCTGGCCTTTTACCAGCATCTGCAGTTTTTCCCAGATGTGGGGCGGCTGAAAGGGGGCAAGGCCGAGGGTCAGGCAGGCGAGGATCAACACCCCCCATGGTATGGCGGCCAGAAGTTTTTCCATCGGATTTTTGATTATATTGAAGTGAGGCTTGTTGTATAAGGAAGCAATGAGTTTTTACTATGCAAAAAAAATCGGAAAAAGTCGAAATATTTTCGCCATGAACAGCAAAATCGCCGTTTTCTTTTTCCTGCGGTCCGGCCGGGTCTTAGCCGGTTCTGCGCCGATGAGGGTGTGAATAAGATGGATTTGCCGCTCCTGCTCGCTGTTGCCACCTTCATCGGCACTGCCCTTTTCGGGCTGCACGGCTTTGTCGGGGCGCGACGCCTGCAGTGGCTGGACCATATCGCGCCCCTGGATGATGCCGGCCTGCCTGCGGTGTCCATTATTATCCCGGCCTTGAATGAGGAGAAAAATATCCGTCAGGCGTTGTTGTCCGTGCTGGCCCTTGATTACCAGCCCCTGGAGATCATCGTGGTCAACGACCGGTCAACCGATGCCACGGGCGTCATTCTGGAAGAGATCAGCGCCCGCTATCCGCAGCTTACGGTGCTGCATGTCAGCGAGCTGCCCAGGGGATGGCTTGGCAAGAATCACGCCCTGCATGCGGGGGCCGGCCGGGCCAGGGGCGAATATCTGCTTTTCACCGATGCCGATGTGGTGATGGAGCCTGCCACCCTCAGGAGGGCGATGGCCCGGATGCGGGCGCGCAAGCTTGACCATCTCACCCTGCTGTTCAAGGCCGTTCTGCCATCGAGCCTGCTGCAGATGGTGGTGATCGAATTCGGGGTCAGTCTGGTCAGTTATCTGCAGCCATGGAAGGCGGCGGATCCCGCCTCTGATAAATACGTCGGGGTCGGCGCCTTCAACCTGGTGCGGGCCGCCGCCTATCGCCAGGCCGGGGGGCATGCGGCCATCCGGCTCTGTCCCCTGGATGACATCATGCTGGGTAAACTCCTCAAAAGGCAGGGCTTGGCGCAGGAATGTCTGTATGGCTATCATTTCATCAGCGTGAAATGGTATGGTTCGCTCAGGGAGATGATCAGCGGACTCAGGAAAAACACCTATGCGGCCCTTGATTACAGCTTTGTCCGCCTCTGTGTGCTGACCTGCCTGCAGCTCGTTTTCAGCATCTGGCCGCCGTGGGCCCTGATGGCCACTGCCGGCGCGACCCGGCTGGTCAATCTTGCCGTCATTGCCCTGCAGGCAAGTCTGTTTGTCCTGGCGGCGCTCTACAGCGGCATTGCCTGCCGGCACGTCCTCTGGTTTCCCGTGACGCCCTATATCAGGCTGTACATGACCTGGCAGGCGGTGCTGGCCACCATATGGCGGCGGGGCATTGTCTGGCGCGGCACCTTTTATTCCCTGTCTGAGTTGAAAAAAGGGAGGCTGGGCTGACGGCAGCAGGGTCTTGGGTTGCGGCAAAAAAAGGGGTTACAGGGTCAGGCCGTCCTCCGGGGGGGCGGTTCGGTGTAAAAGATATTGCCGGCCGGAATAAAGGTCTTCGGTCAGTTTCTCCACCGCATCCAGCCAGTGCGCAACGCCTCGGCACAGCGGCGAGTCATCGACGTTGTCCCGGCACACGGCGATATTGTTCCCGGAGAGGATATACTGCATGCCGGGCAGCGGCCTGATGCTGAGATTGGACGGGGTGCGGGTCAGGCTCATGACCGTGGGGCGGCTATCGCCCAGCAGACCGAGGATGATATCCGGCAGCCGGTAGAGGGGCAGATTGCCCAACGGCACCGGGCCTGCCTCGCCGTCGATAATGATCAGCGGGGTCTGGGTCATGGTGGCGAACATGTCATCCGAGAACGCCCCGCGATCTGCGGCCAGCAGATTTGATTCGACAAAGGCTTCATAGTTGTGGCCCAGAAAGGGCAGATGGTCGCCGAACAGCACGATCAGCCCGTGGGGGTCAAGCTGCCGCAGCACCTCCAGGAAGTCCATCAGCTCGCGGGATTTGTAATAGATGGTGTTGGCATAGCTCTCCACCAGGGGTGAAGCGCTGCTTGCGCTGATCACCGGCGGCCGCGCGGGGCCTAAGGGGTAATCCTGGTGGCCGAAGAAGGTCAGCACATAATTGAGCATCGGCACGCCGTTTTCCAGCAGAGGCTGGATGCGGGTGAGAACCTGGCGATAGAGGGAGGCGTCGCTGAGGAACTCCCGGTTCATGTCGTCCAGGGCGAAGCTGTCCCTGGACCAGTAGTTCTGGAATCCCACCCTCCGGTAAGCGTGCACCCGGTTCCAGAACATGGCCACGTTCGGATGGGAGGCTACGGTGGTATAGCCCTCAGCGGCCAGATGGCGGGGAAGACAGTTGGCGTCCTGCCGCAGCCTTCCTTCAAAGAACACCGCATCCTGGGTGACCGGAAAACCGCACAGGGCCTCGAACTCGGCGTTGGCGGTATAGCCGCCGAAGACCGGTGACAGCCCATGGGAATTTTCCGAGGCCGCCCACAGCGCCCGGAACCTCGGGTCCAGCGGGTCCTGCGACAGTTCGGCCGAGCTGAGCAGGGCGGGGTCCCAGAAGGATTCCAGCACGATCATGTGGATATTGCGTCGGGGCTGTATCTCCGTTGCCTCAAAGCCTGCGGGGACGAAAAAACCCGGTTTCAGGATTTCAACGGCAACTCCTACCTCGCCGGGGGTCGGGTCCGCGACCTGGAGGGCCAGATAACGGGCGCTTTCATGCATGAGGTGGAACAGCAGGCCGCGACTCTTGAAATTACCCTGCTGGTCCCAGACCGAGTTGCCGAACCAGCGGTCCATGGCCCCGGTCACCCCGGCCGGCAACTGGAACAAGGCCAGCATGACCGTGGCCAGCAATCCCGCGGCAAACCAGGCCCGCCGCCTGCGCAGCTGCAGCATGCCCAGCAGAAGCAGCGCGGCAGAGACGCTGAGGCCGGTCAACAGGGCAAACTGCCAGCCGTGCAGGATCAGAAACAGGCTGCGGACCGCCCGGAAATCGTCCGGCATGACCGGCCCGCCGAGGATGGCTACCTTGGCGGCGTTTACCAGTTGCAGGAGAGCGAACAGCACAAGAAGAACACTGACGAACCAGACAGGGCCCCGGGCCAGGGCGAAGAGTGCCGCTCCGAGGAGCAGGTGGGCGAGCAGATCCATGGGAAGGGCGCGCGGCTGGATCGCCACATCAAACCACACCCAGGTAACAACCTGCAGGAGGACGTAATAAAGACCGGTAAAACCAAGGGCTGCGGGCCAGCAACTCCCAAGAGCCCAGATATTTACAGGAGAGTCGCTATGCTTCATGGGAGTTCCCGGGAGAGTGATAAAAAAAGGTCAGATGATAAAATTACCTTCTGAGTTCATGCTGGTGGATAAAAACGCTGGTTGCTTATCTCGTGTCAGCCGCGGCATTGCAAGACAAAGCCGCAATTTTTTATCAACTCGTATTGATACGTATAAGCTATCACCAAGCCGGGCAGGTGTCAATGGTAAGTTAATTTATGATTAATTATTAATTAGAATTCGGTTAGGAAAAGATGAGTGATCTGCATGGCCGCGGGCAGGGTTTTTTCCAGAATGACCAAAGCCCGGCGTGGAAATTTTTTTGCCAACCCACACAACTATAAGAAGTAACGGCAGGAAATTTTTTGTGATTTCCCGGGCGGACTTTCCAGCTGATCCGGGAAGAGCTGCGGTGTTTTTGCGAAACGGATCAAGGTATTAATAGTAATTTTTCTAATGTTGGTCCAATAATAGCGCAATGGCGCAAATTTTGCTCAAGGTCAAAGGTGGTAAAACTAGCCTGTGATCAATTCCGCGGAATGATCGCAGAAATCAAAAACTCGAAAAAGGCAAACCGTTTGAAAGGGCGGGACGCAAAGCCATCGGCCTAAGTTTTCGTGTAACACGAAGATAGGGTAGCGAGGTTGCCGGGTAGATTAGCTGGCGCTTTCTGGCTGATACTACTTGGTGTCGGTCAGGAGGTGTTGCATCGTGTCAGGTAATAGACTAGCAGTACGTGTTTTTCTCAGGTTCTTTTCACTTTTTCTCTTCTCACTCTTTTCCGCTGTCGCCCAGGCAAATGATGCGAAATTCGGCTGGTCGCCGAATACGGAAACAAACCTGGCGGGCTATAAGATTTATTATGGAACCGCGTCAGGGAGTTATACAAGCGCCGTTGATGTGGGCAATCCGCCCGCAATTGACGGCCAGGTAACCGCCACTCTCTCGGGATTTACTGCCGGGGTAACCTACTATTTTGCCGCCACCGCCTATGATACGGATGGCTTTGAAAGCGACTATTCAACCGAGGTGGTGTGGACCGTGCCGGTGGAGGTTGTTTCCCCTCCCACCGCCAGTGATACGGTGCTGTCCATCGCCGAGGATACCGCTGGCAGCGGGCAGCTGGCCGGGCTGAGTCAGGATGGCTCAGCGCTGACCTATCAGCTTGTCACCAGCGGACTGCTCGGTTCCGCGGTCATCCTTGATGCCGCATCCCCCGCCTTCAGGTATACTCCGTCGGCTAACGTTCACGGGGTTGATTCCTTTACCTATAAGGTCAGCGACGTACACGGCGAATCAAACATCGCCACGGTCACGGTTATCATTCAGCCGGTTAATGATATCCCTGCCGCGGACCCGGCCCAGCTCAGCACTGATGAGGACCTGCCGGTAAGCGGCAAACTTGGCGGCCATGATCTGGATGGCGATAACCTTCGCTATAGCCTGGTCAGCAATGGTTCCCTGGGGCAGGTGGTGCTCACCGATGCGTCCACCGGTGCTTTCAAATACACCCCGGCGGCGCAGCTGTCCGGAACGGATTCCTTTACCTTCAAGGTCAATGATGGCGCGGCTGATTCAAATATCGCCACGGTATCCGTCAGCATCAGGCCGGTAAATGATGCGCCGGTGGCGGTCATGGCCCAGCTCAGCACCGATGAGGATCTACCGGTAAGCAGCAAACTTGGCGGCCAGGATCTGGATGGCGATAATCTTAGCTATAGCCTGGTCAGCAATGGTTCCCTGGGGCAGGTGGTGCTCACCGATGCGTCCACCGGTGCTTTCCGATACACCCCGGCGGCGCAGTTGTCCGGAACGGATTCCTTTACCTTCAAGGTCAATGACGGCGCGGCTGATTCAAATATCGCCACGGTTTCCATCAGCATCAGGCCGGTAAATGATGCGCCGGTGGCGGCCATGGCCCAGCTCAGCACCGATGAGGACCTGCCGGTAAGCGGCAAACTTGGCGGCCAGGATCTGGATGGCGATAATCTTAGCTATAGCCTGGTCAGCAATGGTTCCCTGGGGCAGGTGGTGCTCACCGATGCATCCACCGGTGCTTTCAGATACACCCCCGCGGCGGAGCAGTCCGGTGCGGATTCCTTTACCTTCAAGGTCAATGATGGCGCGGCGGATTCAAATATCGCCACGGTATCCATCAGCATCAAGGCAGTAAATGATGCGCCGGTGGCGGCAGACGGTGTGCTGTCCGTTAATGAGAATGCGGCGGCAAGCGGAGTTCTGGTCGGGACCGATCCGGACAGCAGCGCGTTGACCTACTCCATTATCAGCAATGCATCGCTTGGTACCGTGACCATCCTTGATCCGACGACAGGCGCTTACCAGTATACGCCTCTGGCCGGCGAATTCGGGGAGGATGTCTTCCAGTTTGCCGTGACGGACGATCAGGGCGCCGTGTCCAATTCGGCAACCATAACGGTTTCCATTGCCCAGGCCACGGCTGATTTTCCTCTGGAAATGGGCGAGCTTACGGTAAACAGCAACTGGTCAGTGGTTACCTTTACCAAGCCTTTTGTGGCTCCGGTCGTGGTGGCCAAGCCGGCCAGCAATAATGACGCAGATCCTTGCGTGGTGCGGATCCGCAATTTGACCCCCACGGGTTTTGAGATTCGTCTCCAGAACTGGAATTACCTGCCGGATTCCCATGCCAGTGAACAGGTAAGTTTCATCGCCCTTGAACGCGGCACCCATATGCTGGAAGACGGGACCATGATTGAGGCGGGAATGTTCGCGACAAACAAGGTCGGCGCCTTTGTCCCGGTGAAATGGACGAAGACTTTCACGGTTGTACCTGTGGTTGCTGCCTCCATTGTCTCCACGAACGACACCGATGCCGTGGACGGCAGGATGCGCAAGATCAGCACCACCGGTTTTGAGTATACGATGCGGGAGCAGGAGATCAACAGCAAAGTGCATGGCCTGGAGTCCATCGCCTATATTGCCTGGGAGCCTTCTGCCGGACAGGCTGGAAACCTCGTCTATGAGATTGGCGTGACGGCAGATGCGGTAACCGATAAATGGCATGTGCTGCCCTTCTCCGAACCTTTTCCGGCCGCACCCAGGCTGATTGCCGATATGCAGACGACCGGCGGGGCTGACACCTCGAATCTGCGGTATAGTGAGTTGACTGCCGATAGTGTTCAGGTAAAAGTCGCCGAAGAGCAGTCGAAAGACCTTGAGACCAGCCATACCACCGAGATCGTCGGTTTCATGGCCTTCTCCCGGGCGGAAGGGGACACTGATCCGGACCTGGATGGCGTGACAACCCAGGATGAGCTGGAAATTTACGGCACCAGCCCCTCGGAGGCGGATTCCGATCATGATGGTCTGGACGATGGGGAGGAGCTTAATTACTGGCGAGATGACTGGGATGCCGATGTTGATCAGGACGGTCTGGTCAATCTTCTTGATCCGGATGCCGACAATGACGGTTACAGCGACGGAGTCGAGTATCTGAATCTTACCGACCCGGCCATGCCCTCGGCCCATCCGGATTTTCCCGCGGTGGCGGCTGACGAGTAGCGGCTGACGCACTTCGACAGCGGCCTCCTAGGCGTCAGTTCATTTCCCCGCAATGCAACGCGGTTCACCGTGGCGGCCTCGGTTGCCACGGTGAACGAAATTGACGGGGTTCGCGGTTAACCATGCAAACGAGGTGGCAGGGTTATATGGCGACCAGCCGTTAAGCGTCAACATTCCCTCTTCAACCAAGGCCCTTTGCTTTCCGGAGCGGATCTGCCGATCCACCCCGGAAATCGGGGGCCTTTCTTTTTACCGCCAGTGGTCAGAATAATGCCGTTTCCCGCCGTGCTTCTTGGCGATGTCGTAGATGGAAAGCTCCAGTCCCGTCCCTTTGCCCACTTCCTTGGTGGTGAAAAACGGTTCGAAGAGCCTTGGAATGAATTTTTTACAAGCATAGGCGCCGCGATAGGATTTGGTGCGACTTTTATCTTTGCAGGGCCTCGGCATACGCTTCCGGGTTGAACCCATGAATGGAAAAACCATTTATCACGGCAAAAGGCACACCTCCTTGCTGGTCAAGCTGCTTTTTCCTGGCAGCTGCTTCATTATCCTTTTCAATGTCATAGGACTTATAAGGAATTCCCCGGGAACGGAAAAAATCCTCCGCTTTTCTGCAGTAGGGACACCAACTGGTGACATAGAGCTCAACCTGTTGCCGGGCAGCATGCGTTTTCGGCGCTGCATCGCTGCGGCCCGGGCTTGCGGCTGGCGGAGGATACTCGGTAACACGTATATTTCCCTTATCATCGACCCACCGGTATAATTTGCTCAGCGCCGGTTGGGCGGATAATACAAGGGTTAGGGCAAACACCATGGACAGAAAAAGAGGCAGTTTTTTCATGAAATTTCCTCAGCAATGCCGGTGTCAGGCTTGACATTTTGATATTTGACTGATTTGCTGGGCATCGCCTTCGCCCGGTCGCCTGGCCGGAATCCGATCCTGCCCGGCAATTGAGCCTTTCCGCCACTTGAAGGTCTTTTTGATTTTTTTTTATAAAGCGATGAGTTTTGCCCCATGAACGACTCTCATTATGTAAACAGATTCTCCACTTATTTTATAAATAACACGGTATTTATTGTGGATGATTTGCCTATAGTTTGTACAAAAAAAGACGTTTTCCGATATCAAGGCAAAACGTTCTGACATTGTGTCGAGGCTGTAAATTTTCTGCTCCAATTCGAGAATGAAATTGTGAGCATTATTAAGGCTGTCTTCAGCGATATAAAAAAAGATATGTTCGAGGTCTTTTCGGGCATTGAAAGTTAACTTTACATTATATTTCTTTGCCACGTTTGAACTCCTTGAAAAATTCTTCAGCGTCGGAAAGCCTCCCTTCCTTTACATCTTCTTCTGCGGGGGCAAGCAGTTTTAACAAGTTGAATGCATTAGTTATTTTCTCATACTCTTTGGCATCAACAAGGACTGCCTCGGCTTTGCCATTAACGGTTAATATCACTGGCCGTTTGGTTTTATGAATTTGATCCAACACAGCGTTTGTGTTACGTTTTAAATCTGTTATGGATCTGATGTCTTCGGTTATGCTGATTGGCATCTTTTCACCTCTTATCCGTTGAATGATTCTTATTTGATGCCATATTATACATCAATTTGATGCGTTTTTGCGAATATTATTTTGTGCGCCACCGAGAGTCTGCGGAATCCATTTCATTTTTGCAAAAATCCGACTTTATCGGCAGGGATTCCTGCGCTCAAAAAATGACATTTCTTGGCTGCTGAAAGGCAATTTCCCAAGGACATTCTCTTTCAAAGAGCAATTTTTCGGGAACCAGAAGCCACTGATCCCAAACTGGCCTGATCCGGCCACCGCACCCCAAAAAGATATTTTCTATATATAGAGTCCGGGCTTGCCCAACAAACGATTCAGATTTTGGTTCGCTTCGCTCTCAAAATCTAACCTTATCCGTTTGGCGATGATGCGATTCTCTGCATGGATACAAAAATTTAAGCTCCAAGCGCTCCTGTCATCACTTCACCGGCACGCTTGTACTTGGCAAAAATAACGCCGAGTGGCGACACTTGGCTGTCTGTCAATTTGAAAGCTGCCGGAATCGTGCCCTCGGCAAACAGGCGTTTGCCGGGACCGAGCGTTACAGGGAAAATTTTGAGCCACAATTCATCAACCAAATCGTTCTTCAAGAGCGTCTGTATCAAATTGCCGCTTCCCCATACGTGCAGGTCGGGGCCGTCTCCGCTTTTCAGTTCCTTCACCTTTTCCGCAACATTGCCAGAAAGAAGCACAGAATTCTCCCAATCAAGTTTGAGCGATGAGTCGTGAGACGCAACATACTTTTTTACTTCGTTGATGCCGGGCCAACCAGCAGCGTGGTGCGGCCAGTATCCAGCGAAGATATCGTATGTCTTCCGGCCAAGAAGCAGCTCAGACTGTTTTAACGACATCTGCTCCCCCATCACCTTACCCGAAAAGTCGTCCATATAGGAACCCACCCAGCCGCCATACTTGAAACCCTCAGAAGCATCTTCCTCGGAGCCTCCGGGCGCCTGTATCACGCCGTCAAGGGTGATAAATTCAATGGCGATAAGTTTTCTCATGATTTTAACTCATTAGTTTTAATTAATTTTCGCCTGACGGTTTAGTCAAGCCGCCACGGAGCACCCGGGTCCCCCTTTCCAGACGCAGCGCCGCGCCGAGAGTGGCGAGCTTTTCGGGGGTGAACGGGTTATGGATGAGGTGAGCACTTTCGGTGATGTTGAAGATCCGTGGGATGTCCAATGCAGAAAATCTCCTTACGGGTGTGAAGAGATTCAGCCAGGGCCTAACGTTGAGCAAAGGGGCGGCCGACTCTCGGCTGCATGTTTTCGTCACCTATGAGCTGGGCATTGCTCAGAAAAACGCCGGTGCTCGACGGTCCCTATGATGCTCAGGTCGGCGGTATTATTTCTGGAAATAATTTACCCCTGGAATGTCTTTGAAGTCGACGTCTTGTGTCCAGAGGATAGCATCATACTGTTTTGCGGTGGCAAGAATAATACTGTCAGCCATTGGCAACTTATGTTTCAAACTCAGCCTTGAAGCCGCTGTTGCTAAATTAATCGTAAAATCAACAACATTCCCTTTTTGCATTGCCGCGATTGCTTGTAATGCTTCATTCTCGCCAGCCTCTCTCAGGACAACTTTGAAAACTTCGTATATTGTAATTACTGGCACGATAAGTAATTCAGTTGCCTGAATTGGGTCATGGAAATTGCCTGCCGACGGTTCATCCGCGAAATAGGACAACCAAGCTGAAGAATCAATGATATTCATACCCTGTCATTTTCCCGCTCGAAATCAGTGTTGATTCCCTTGAGGAACCCTCGAAGCTCAGAAATATCCCGGTCAGGTATAAGTTCTATTCTGCCCTCATATTCTATAACTTGCATTTTTTGCCCTGGACGCAGTTGTAAAGATTGTCTGACGTCACGTGGTATTACCACCTGAAACTTAGGTGAAACAGTTACAGTTTTCATAGTAGTCCTCCATCGATATGCTTTTTGTATTATGATATCATGATCGATATGAGGTATTCAATATTTTTGTGGGTGGAGGTGGGGACGTTGTTGAATTCGTCAACTTATCCTCGGCTACGGTTGAGAATTTTGCTTACCGCGGAAGTGGAAACACCCAATTCCCGTGCCACCATGGCCAAGGGTATGCCATGAACCTCAACCAACAGTTGGGCCAAGCGTGACCGTACCAGAGAAATTGCACGCCGTCGACTGCCAGAGCGTAATTCCGCCTGGCTGACATCCTCTTCTTCGCATATCTTGGTGATTATTTCACCAATATTTTTTCTGCGGGTGACCGCGGAGAAATGATGCTTCTGCCGTTCTTCCGCCTCGTCGAGAATACGCTGCACAAAATCCCCGCTCCCCAAAATCCGTCCATCAGTCGACTCGCGGTTATCATGCCGGCGCAACGACACAACCTGCGACCAGTCACCGAGAGAACGGACCAAGCCGCCTCCCACCAACTCGGGCCGCTTGCCCGCTGGAATGCCGGCCTCGACAAATTCCCGGTAGTTTCTGATTGCTGCCCTGGCCGTTCTGCCGAAACAGTTCAGTACGAATTCTCGACCCTGCCAATCGTTTTTACGCTTGCCGATTATAACGCCGTGCCCGCACCAGGAATATTTTTCCAGCGCCAGCGGATCTTTTACCAGTCCGGCACGCAGCGGATTCAAATGAATGTAACGTACCAGTTCCTTGAAATAAGCATCCTCATCGCAAACAATGGATTTGTATCGATTCTGAAAAAGATGGCCATGCCGGTTATGGCGGCGATTGTAGGTGACCGCATAGCCGGTCAAAAATCGTCTCATGAACCTTGGTAATCCTTCTGCACCGCTGCGCAGGAGGATATGGGCATGGTTCGTCAACAGTGCCCAGGCATAAACCGTCGTCCCGGTCTCAACAGCCAATTTCCCCATCCGGGAGACAAATAGCTCGCGGTCTTCCAGATCATCAACAATCTGTCGTTTCTCAATTCCCCGGATGATCACGTGATGTAAGGTGCCAGGCACATCCAATCTTGCTTGTCGCGGCATGGCCTTCTCCGTTTATCTGTAATCAACCAGCAGCCTGCAACAATAATTCATCAAATTCAACAACGTCCCCGGTGGGCAAACAACGTCCCCGGTGGGCACTAATTCAACAACGTCCCCGGTGGGTCCGGTGGATCCCGGGGGGCCTTTTCCTTGGCTTATGACTTAGAGCTTATACGAGTGCTTGCAGTCCTTTCCGTTCAATGATGTCAAGCAATTTTTGGGAAGCACCAGTAGGCTTTTTATTACCTTGCTCCCATTTTTGGACAGTTGAGGGGCTTATATTGAATATTGAAGCCAAAGCAGCCTGGCTAAGGCGGAACTTCTTTCTAATAGAAATAATCTGTTCCGGGGTATATTCGTGAACATCTGGGATACACAGATTTTCAATGTTTTTCATGGTGATTTCGTCAACCACACCACTCTTGTTTAAGTCCTTGATAGTGCATGTGATTGATTTTGCGATTGATTTTCTCATGGTTGCACCTCTATAAAATCTCCGGCCCGCAAGGCTATTTGGATTTGTTCATCAGATAGCCCCAGGAGGACCTTGGCAAATTCCTTGAAAGCGGTAAGCTCTTTATTTGATAGATCACCGATTTTCGCGCGGGCTATAACCGACACAGCCGCTAACATTTATCATTGCCATGTCAACTGAACCGCAAGGTCAATTTTGCACCATCCAGCCA
>QZKJ01000113.1 GCA_003605035.1 Desulfurivibrio sp. | reverse complement strand
TGTGCTGCTGCAT
Source organism: Desulfurivibrio sp. (assembly GCA_003605035.1). Classification (GTDB taxonomy): domain Bacteria; phylum Desulfobacterota; class Desulfobulbia; order Desulfobulbales; family SURF-16; genus SURF-16. The sequence continues at coordinate 79,300 of QZKJ01000113.1, read as the reverse complement.
CGGTTATCCTCCATGTCTGATGAATAGATAACCGACTATAATATGCTGCGCCGCTTATGTCACACAGGCTTGCCGGAAGTACACAAGGGGCTGTAGTCGCAGGAGGTAATATCCCCATTTCGAGAATTTCTTTCTATGACGATTTTTTCGTTGTTGCGTTAGGAAGTTTGACTAAGGTGCTTTATTCAGAAGTCCTATCAACGACTTTCAAAAGTGGCTGGTTGTCTAGTTCAATAACGATCCACTTTGCCAAAGGGCGAAGTTTGTGCATCCACCCGAAAAATTTCAAAAAGGTTAAGTCTTTAATTGAAACCCACGTAAGCCCGTAGGGCGCAATAGCGGAGGGTATAGCGCGGGAAGCACAACAAGAAAGGCGGTTGAGGATCATCCCTTAACCGCCTTTCGTCATTCCCAGCGGGCCACGGAAGCCGAACAAGCACCCAATTCCATTCCCGCCGCACCGCACCAAACCACGCCCGGCTGAAGCCACCATCCGCTAAAGCAGCGGTTGGAAGCCGGGCTTGCGGCTGGGGGAAAGGTGCCTCAATGTCGCATAAGGCCAGCTTTATGTCTTAGCTGCCCAGCAGACTGCGGGCAAAGGCACGCAGATGACTTATTGACTTTGGTCAAACTCAAGGCAACAACCTCCCCATGCCACGAAAAGCCCCGGCAAAAGAGTGGGCGCAGCCGGGAGGACGCCACAAGCTCCGAGATGACCGGGCCGGCGGGGTGGCCGAATCCACATGATGGAGCCGAGCATCCCCATGGCGCGGGCTTCGGGGCTGCCCAAGTCCGCGATGCAGGCCCAAGTCGCCGGGCTGATCACCGAATGGCGGAGCCCGAAGGCGATGCTGAGACACCGCAGAGGGATGAAGAAGGCAACCAGCGGAAAGCCGCCGATGCTTGCCGCCTCCAGTAGCCCTCCGGCGAATATCTGCGCCTGGGGCCGAGGGTGTCTGCAAATTTTTCCATGACCGGCCTGGTGAGCGTAGGCACGACGATCTGACCCGCGGGAAAGATGCCGACCTGGGCGACCGACAGGCCAGGACGTTCGGTAATGCCAGGGGCTTCCCTTGACAAAAAGACCAATCCTGTCATAATCTAGGCGTATATTACTCCGTCGCCCAGCCCCTATCCCCCCTACCGTCACAAAAACAGAAGGAGGAAAGTCATTCATGGATGTTTTCGTAGATTTTCTCAATAAGTTCAACTGGCAGGCCCTGCTTTTCACCAGTCTGCGCATTCTGTTGATGCTGGTCATGGCCTGGCTCGGCATGGCCGTCCTGCAGTCCATGCTGAAACGCCTGGAACGGCGGCTGCTGCGCCAGGGCGAGGCGGCCGGCGAGCCGCCCACCGAATCGGCCAAACGGGTGGAAACCATTATCCGGCTGGTGCGGCAGGCCGCCCTTCTCGGTCTCTGGCTGACCGTGCTGCTCATCCTGCTTAAGGAAATCGGGGTTGAGATTGCCCCCATTCTCGCCAGTGCCGGTATTGTCGGGCTGGCGGTCGGTTTCGGGGCTCAGAACCTGGTGCGGGACGTGATCAGCGGCTTCTTTTTCATCCTGGAAAACCAGGTGCGGGTGGGGGATGTGGCCATTGTCAACGGTACTGGCGGTCTGGTGGAGCAGATCAATTTCCGCACCATCGTGTTGCGCGACCTCGGCGGGGTCGTCCATGTCTTCCCGCATGGCTCGGTCACTACCTTGAGCAACCTCACCAATGAATGGTCCGCCTATGTTTTTGAAATCGGGGTGGCCTACAAGGAAAATACCGATCAGGTGGTGGGGGTGCTCAGGCAGGTCGGCGCGGAGATGAAAAATGAGCCGGAACTCGGGCGTATGATGCTGGAGGCGCCGGAGATCTTCGGGGTTGACAAGTTCGACAACTCGGCGGTGGTCATTAAGGGACGCATCAAAACCAGGCCGATCCGCCAGTGGGAGGTCGGCCGGGAATTCCTGCGCCGGGTCAAGCTCGCCTTTGATGCCGGCAATATCGAAATCCCCTTTCCGCACCAGACGCTTTATTTCGGCGAAGCGAGCAAACCGATAGCCGTTGATCTGCTGGAAAGACGGGAAGGTCAGCAAGCCGATTGAGGCGCTGAGCCGGAAGCCTGGTTACGCAAAATCGCGATTGCCGAAGCGCGCCTTGCGCAAAATCACCAAAAATACCCCGCCAGGGGCTGGGAAAAGGGGGAAATGACTAAAACGGCAAAACTGAATCCAAATAATAATTTTTAGCAAATCACGCCTATATCTCTCATTTCCCATAATAAAATTTTTCTGAAAACAACAAAAAAAGTATGGCATAATTCATGTAATAAAATTCCGCCAGGAGCATTTTTTCCAACACCTAAGAAAAGGCCAAACCCATCGCAAGGCGGGGACGGAAAGCCGCGGATCTCATCATGAGACAGCCGGGCTGCCGCAGGTGAGCAGAGCTTGGCAGTTACGTCCATCCCGGGCCAGAATGGACATTTTTTACCTGGGAGGGGTACATGAATTATCACGCTGATTTTGAGCAACTGCTGGCCGAGATTGCGCAGTTGAAAGGGCAAAACATCCCCCCTACGGCCAAAGAGGCGGCCCAGGAGACGATCATCGATCAGCTGACCGCCATGGTGCAGAGCAGCCGGCAGCAGATCGACGAACTCATTGCCAGCAACCTGGAACTGGCCAGGCTGTCCTACACCGACGGCCTGACCGCGCTCTATAATCACCGCTTCATGATGGAACGCTGCCATGCCGAGTTCAACCGGGCCAAGCGTTACAACAGCGGACTTTCCTGCGTGCTCATCGATATCGACAACTTCAAGCTGCTCAATGACGCCCATGGTCATCCGTTCGGCGATTTCGTGCTCAGGAAACTGGGGGCTCTGCTGAAGAAAACGGCCAGATCCTCGGACATCTGCGGCAGATACGGCGGGGAGGAATTCATCATCCTCATCCCCCTGCCGCTCAAACAGGCAATGGATTTCGCTCACCGTTTGCACACCATTATCGCCGAGCATCTTTTTTCCGACGGCCAGAACAGCGCCAGGATCACGGTGAGCATCGGGCTGGCCGATTACCGTTGCGATATGCAGAACTGGAGCGAGTTGATCAGCCGGGCCGACCAGGTCCTCTATATCGCCAAGAACTCCGGCAGAAACCTGGTCCGCGTCTGGACCGGGAGAAACATCGAACCGGAAGAAATCATTGACAACGGCAGTGTCAACCAGCTGAAAAAACAGTTCACCGATATCTACCAGCAGGCGAAGTCGAGCTACGTGGAATCAGCCAATGCCCTGCTCAATGCCATTGACGCCAAGGATCATTACACCTTCCGCCATTCCCAGAATGTCGCCCGCTACGCCACTGTGCTGGCCAGGGCCCTCGGACTCAGAAAGCAGGAAATCGAAATCGTGAGAAACGCCGCCTTGCTGCATGATCTGGGTAAAATCGGCATTGATGAGCGGTTGCTGGTCAAAAAGGGCTCCCTGTCCAGGGCCGAGTATGAAATCATGAAAAAGCACCCGGTGATTGCGGTAAATATCATCAAGAATATCAGCCTGCTGGCCCGGGAGATCCCTCTCATCCTCCACCACCATGAACGCTATGACGGTCTCGGGTACCCCCATGGCCTGAAGGCAAACGGGATCCCGCTGGGAGCCAAGATCCTGGCCATTGCCGATGCCTTCGACGCCATGACCACCAGCAGACGCTTCAGGGCGAAAATGACCAGATCTCAGGCCCTGCGCCAGATCGCCGCGGAAAAAGGCCATCAGTTCGACCCGCAGCTGGTGGAGGTCTTCTTACTCTGCATGACATCACCGCCAAAGGAGGATGCGCTCGAGGAGCCGCCGTCAATCCTTTCACCCGCGGAACCCGGCCTGCAGCTGGGGGCCGGACTGTAGGCCGCAGCGCTGACACAGCGTGGTGACATCCGGCCTGTTTTTTTCCCCTAACCTATTGTTTTGAGTTAAAATTCCTGAAAAAATATTTTTTGACATTGTTTGTCGAAATGTCATAGACTATTTCCATAACAAAACAGCCCGATTCGCCAATAAGCGCATAAGCTGTTTTGTCACCGGGCTGACTGCTTCTTCCGCTCGCTGCACTGCTGCACCGCCTGTTTCGGTGCCGCTGCACCGCTCTCTTCTCAAAGGACCACTCATGTCAGCACCTGATGACGCCATCCTGGATGAACTGATTATTGAATCCAGAGAGCATCTCGAAAATATCGAGCCCAATCTTCTTGCCCTGGAAAAGGAAGGCGGCAAGGTCGCCGCGGAAATCATCAACACCATTTTCCGCGCCATCCACAGCATCAAGGGGGGATTCGGGTTTTACGGCCTGAAAAACATCCAGGGGCTCAGCCACGCCATGGAAAGCGTGCTGATGCAGGTGCGCGACGGCAGGATGGCCATCACCCCGCCCATGGCCGATGCCCTGCTCGCCGGGGTGGATAAACTGCGCCAGATGCTTGATGACGTCAGGGCATCCGAGACCTGCTCCATCGAGACGGAATGCACGCGTCTGCTGCACCTGCTGCAGGACGACGGTGATCTTCCCGCCCCGCCGGCCGCGACAAAAAGCGAGCCGGTTCCGGCCGCTGACTCGATTGATCGTTTCGGTCTCACCGCTGAGCAGATCTGCGGCCGCATGCGCAACGGTCAGCATCTCTATCTCCTGAGCATCCATTGCCCAGCCGACCTGGGCGGCCGGCAGCGCAACGGCGCGCAGCTCATCGCCTCCCTGACCGAGATTGGCGAGATCATTGCCGCTGATCCGCCCCGGGCCGAGATCCAGCTCCTGACCGGCGAGGAGTCGCAGCCGGCCACCCTGGCCATCCTCTACGCCACGGTGCTGGACCGGGATTTTCTGGCCGGGGCCATCAGCATTGCCGAGCATCAGTGTGTTACCACCAGCATTGCCGCCCACGGCCATACGGAACAGGCACCGGCCGACCAGTCAGCCGAAAGCGGCGAGACGGCCGCCGCTCTGCGCAAAACCAAAAAACAGGAGAAGGCGGAAACCATTCGCGTCAAGGTCAGCCTGCTCAACAACCTGATGGCCCTGGCCGGGGAACTGGTGCTGGGCAGAAACCAGATCAAACAGGCCCTTAACCGCAAGATTTCCAGCGCCCTCTCCTCCACCGCGGCCCTCAAACGTTTTGAGGCAGGCCTGGCCAACTCCCGCCGGGTGCTGCACGGCGCCATCCAGAGCGACCCGCGCCTCAGGGATGAAAACCGAAAAAACGACCGTCTGCAGGCCGCGGTGGACCGGGAGCTTGGCCAGATCCTGGCCAACTTCCGCTATTCGCTGGGATGCAATCTCATTGACATGCCCGGCATTGCCGGGCTCATGCAGAATGTCGACCTGGTCACCAGCAAGCTGCAGAACACCATCATGAACACCCGCATGCAGCCCATTGATGCGGTGTTTTCCAAGTTTCCCCGCATCATCCGCGACATGGCCAAAAAGCTGGGCAAGGAGATCCAGTTGAACGTGGAAGGCAGCGAGGTGGAGCTGGACAAATCGGTCATCGAAACCCTGGGCGACCCCCTGACCCACCTGATCCGCAACTGCGCGGACCACGGCATCGAGACCCCGGAGGTCCGGATTGCCGCCGGCAAGACCTCTTTCGGCAAAATTCTCCTGCGGGCCCACCATGAGGCGGGCATGGTCAACATCGACATCAGCGACGACGGGGCCGGCCTTGATCTGGAGCGCATTGTCGACAAGGCCGTCTCCTCAGGCTGCCTCAGCAGGGAAGAGGCGGCGGCGCTCTCCCGGCAGGAGGCCATGGCGCTGATCCTCACCCCGGGCCTGTCCACCGCCAGGGTGGTCAGCGATGTTTCCGGCCGGGGCGTCGGCATGGACGTGGTGCGCACCAACATCGAGAAACTGGGCGGCGAGGTGGTGATTGACTCCACCCTTGGCAAGGGCACCCGCATCAGCCTCAGGCTGCCCCTGACCCTGGCCATCATCCCTTCGCTGATCATCAGCGCCGGGGGCCGCACCTTTGCGGTGCCCCAGGTCAACATGGAGGAGCTGGTCCGCATCAGGGCCCGGGACATTGACGGGAAGATTGAAGAGATCCAGAACAAGCCGGTGCTGCGCCTGCGCAACAAGCTGCTGCCCCTGATCCGGCTTGACGAAACCCTGGGCATGGAACGTACCTTTGTGGACAGCAAGGGGGTGCGCCGGCCGGACCGGCGCCAGGGCATCCTCGACCGGCGGGCAGACGACGAGGACAGTCCGGCAGAGGGTGAACCCAGCTTTGCCAACGGGATACAGGACGACCGGCGGCAGCTCCCGACCCGCCGGGTCCATTCGGCCAACGCCCTCAACATCCTGGTGCTCAAGCTGGGCGCCGACCGTTACGGCCTCATCGTTGAACGGCTCTTTGACAACGAGGAGATCGTGGTCAAACCCCTGTCATCCTATTTCAGCGATTGCCCCTTCTACTGCGGGGCCACCATCATGGGTGACGGCCGGGTGGCGATGATCCTCGATGCCGCCGGCCTGGCCGAGGCAGCGGGACTCAGGTTCGCCGACGCCCTGAAAAAAGAGGGGGCACTGCTGGCCGAGCGCTACCAGCGGGAGGCCATGCGGGAGGCCCAGTCCCTGCTGCTGTTCCGCAACGGCACCAACGAGCTGTTTGCCATCAACCTGGCCATGGTGGCGCGCATCGAAAAAATTCACACCTCCGCCCTGCGCCAGATCGGCGACCTGGAGTACATCACCTACGAAGGCTCCTCCATGCGCATTCTCCGGCTGCATCATTTCCTGCCGGTGCAGGAGCCGGCCGCGAACGCGGAGAGCTTTTACGTGATCATCCCCAAACTGATCACCGACCCCATGGGCATTGTGGCCGGCAAAATCGTGGACATCATCGCCACCAGCGAGGAGATCAACCGCAAAACCATCCGGGGCCCCGGCATCATCGGCTCCCTGTCCCTGGCCGAGGGGCTGATCGTGGTGCTCAACATTTACAGTCTGTTCGAGACAGCTGACCCCGCCCGGGCCAGGGCCGAGGTCGAACATGGCGATCTGCGCGGCCTCCGGGTGCTGCTGGCCGAGGACACCGGCTTTTTCCGCACCGTGATCCAGAACTATCTGGAAAGCGCGGGCTGCGAGGTCGCCGTCGCCAAAGACGGCCTCAAGGCCTGGGAGATGCTGGGCCAGGACAAATTTGACCTGCTGGTGACCGACATCGTCATGCCGGGCCTGGACGGCATCGAACTGACCGAACGGGTGCGGGATGCCGCCGCCTTCAGACATATGCCGGTCATTGCCCTCACCTCTCTCATGGGGGAAAGCGACCGGGCCCGCATCCTGGCCGCCGGCGTTAACGCCTATGAAACCAAACTTGACCGGGAACATCTGCTGCAGACCATCGCGGAGGTCATGTCCGCCGGCAGGTAGCAGCGGCCGCCAGAAGAGAGACCATGGAAAAACAGTTCACCACCTTCTACATCGACGAGATGCACTGCGGCATCGATATCCTGCTGGTCAAGGAAATCAACCGGCAGCTGGAGATCAGTGAAGTGGCCGGAGCCCCGGTTTTCATCCGCGGCCTGCTCAATCTGCGGGGCCAGATCATCACGGTGATCGATATCGGCGTCCGCCTCGGTTTTGCGGCGCGCCAGCCCACCCCCCGCTCCCGCTGCATCGTGCTCAAGACCACGGCGGAACTGGCCGTGCTGCCCCAGTCCGCCGACATCGAGGAGGAAACGACCAGTGAAATGGCGGGTCTTTTTGTCGACCGGATCGGTGACATGATCACGGTGGACGACAGGGAAATCCAGCCGCCACCGGCCAACTTCGGCAACATCGACGGCAGGTATCTGCGCGGCGTCATCCAGCGTGAAGCCGATCTGCTGGTCATTCTGAAGATCGGCGAGATGCTCGGCGCCGGGAAAAACAACGGGTAACTCATCATGGCGTGTTTCATCCATGAAGGTATCGCCACAGTCGACACTGCTGGCGGAGGAAAATGAAAAAGGAGGCCTTGCTCATGTTCAAAAATCTGAAAATACGGTGGAAAATCATCACAAGCAGCGGTCTTCTCCTGCTGCTGGCCATGCTGTTGAGTTCAACCATCGTCATCCAGAATATCAGAAGCAATGCCCAGCAGGAGATCGAGGTCTTCCGGGTCAAGGAAACGGAAAAGGTGAAGGCCCTGCTCAAAAACTATATTGACATCGCCTACACCACCATTGAGTCCAATTACGCCAGCGCCACCGACCCCGCCTATCTCGGCAGGCGTTACGGCCGGCAGCTGACCAATACCATCGATATCGCCGAGGGCAAGATCAAGGAGGCGATGAAACGGGTGGCCAGCGGCGAATTCACCCTGGCCAGAGCCCAGCAGTGGGCGGAGGAGGAAATCCGCCTGATCCGCTATGATAATGGCGCGGGCTATGTCTTCATCACCGACACCACCCGCCCCTATCCCGCCATCATCATGCATCCCACCGATCCCTCCCTGGATGGCAGGACGATGGATGATCCCAAGTACAACCGGGCCCTGGGCCGCAAGGAAAACCTGTTCAAGGCCATGGCGGATGTCTGCGCGGCAAACGGCGCGGGATTTGTCGATTACACCTGGCCCCGGCCCACCAGGGACGGGCTGACCGAGGAGCAGCTCAAGCTCTCCTATGTGCGTCTCGTCAAGGAGTGGAACTGGATCCTGGGCACCGGCATCTATGTGGACGAGGCCATGCAGGATGCCATTGACAAGGCCAAAAGCGATGTACGCAACATGCGTTATGACAGGGGAGACAACTACTTTTTCATCCTGGACACCACCACCCCCTACCCCATCATGGTCATGCACCCCATGGACCCGTCCCTGGAAGGCAAGATCATGAACGATCCGAAATTCAATCAGGCCTTTGGCCGCAATGAAAACCTGATGAAGGCCATGGTGGATCTCAGCGTGCAGCACGGCGACGGCTACGTGGATTATATCTGGCCGCGGCAGAATCAGGGCGGCGGCACGGAGAACCAGCCCAAGCTGAGCTATGCCCGGCTGTTCAAACCGCTCAACTGGGTTGTCGGCACCGGGGTGTGGATGCATGAGATCGACGAACGGGTGGCGGAGATGGAGGAGGCGGTCAACGACCAGCTGACAGCCATGCTGCTGCGCATCAGCGTCACCGTGCTGGCGGCCCTGGTCCTGTCGCTGCTCGCCCTGTGGTTCGTGGCCCGCACCATCACAAAACCCATCGACAAGACCGTGGGCATGCTCAAGGATATCGCCCAGGGCGAGGGTGATCTCACCAAGCGCATCGAGGTTAGCTCCAAAGACGAGGTGGGCAACCTGGCCGAGTACTTCAATCTCTTTGTCCAGAAACTGCAGGAGATGATCAGAAATATCGCCGCCTCGACCACCACCCTCTCCGGCTCCTCCGAGGAACTGTCAGCCACCTCCACCGAGATGGCGGCCAGCGCCGAGGAGATGAGCAGCCAGGCGGCCACCGTGGCCACCGCGGCCGAGGAACTGTCCGCCAACATGAACAACATGGCCACCGCGGCCGAGGAGATGTCCACCTCGGTCAGCACCGTGGGCACCGCCATCGAGGAGATGAGCGCCTCGCTGAGCGAGGTGTCGAAAAACTGCACCCAGGCCTCCAAGGTGGCCGCCAATGCCGACGAAAAGGCGAGTGACGCCAACGAGATCATGAAGCGCCTCAACAGCTCCTCCATTGAGATCGCCAAGGTGCTGGACACCATCAACGACATTGCCGACCAGACCAATCTGCTGGCCTTGAACGCCACCATCGAGGCGGCCTCGGCCGGCGAGGCGGGCAAGGGCTTTGCCGTGGTCGCCAACGAGGTCAAGGAACTGGCCAAGCAGACGGCGGTGGCCACCGAGGAAATCGGCGCCCAGATCGAGGGCATGCGGGATAATACGGCCAATGCGGTGGCCTCCATCGACACCATCGTGCAGATCATCGCCGAAATCAACACCATCTCCCATACCATTGCCAGCGCGGTGGAGCAGCAGTCGGCCACCATCGACGAGATCGCCATGAGCGTCGGCAATTCCTCCAAGGGAGCCAGCGAGATTGCCAGCAATGTCCAGTCCGCCTCCACGGCGGCCAACGAGATCACCTCGAACATCCAGGACATCAGCAAGGCCACCCAGAACACCGCGGCCGGGGCCACCGAGACCAATGCCAGCGCGGCGGAACTGGCCCGGATGGCTGATCAGCTGCAGAAGATCGTCAACCAGTTCAAGGTGTGAGGAGCACGGGCCACACCGGGTGACAGATGAAGGTACTCGTGGTCGACAGGGCGGTCGGTTTCCGCAGGCTCATGGCCGAGGCGCTGACCGGCATTGCCGGGGCGGAGGTGGCGGGAACCGCGCCTTCCGCCGCGCTGGCCCTGCGCAAACTCGCCCAGCTGCCCTTTGACGTGGTGCTGCTCGACAGTGAGACAAATGAGGCGGACTGTCTCGACCAGATGCAACGGGATTTCAGCCAGGTCGTGGTGATCCTGGTCGGCAGCTCGGCAAGCCGCAACAGCCATGCGGCGGTCCGCGCCCTGGAAAAGGGGGCCATGGCCTTTGTCGAGAAACCCGGCAAAGCGGAGGGCGAACAGGCCCTGCAGCAGCTGCGCAGCGAACTGCTGCCGCTGTTTCGCCTGCTCAAAACCCGAAGTCTGACCAGGCAGCAGCGGCATCGTCCGCGCCAGGAGAGCCCGCCCCGGCAACAGCAGCCCTCCCCCGGCCCCGCCTCCCGCAAAGTCACGGCCGCACCGCCCTCCGGCGACCTGGAGGTGATGGCCGTGGGCATCTCCACCGGCGGCCCCAATGCCCTGAAGCAGCTCATTGCCGACCTGCCCGGCGATTTCCCGCTGCCGGTGCTCATTGTCCTGCACATGCCGATGGAATTTACCGCCAACCTGGCCAGGGACCTTGACCGCCGATCGCAGCTGCGGGTCAGGGAGGCCCGGGAGGGCGACCAGGTTGTGCCGGGGTTGGTGCTGCTGGCCCCGGGCGGCCGGCACATGCTGGTCCGCCGGGAGGGCGGCAGGGTGGTGGTCGGCCTGGATGACGGGCCCAAGGAAAACAGCTGCCGGCCAGCGGTTGATGTTCTCTTCCGCTCCCTGGCCGACTGCTATGGGGAAGGCGCTGTGCTGGCCGTGATCATGACCGGCATGGGCAATGACGGCCTGCGCGGCATGCGGCAACTCAAAGCAAAAAAATGTTACTCGCTCTCCCAGTCAGAGGCGAGCTGTGTCGTCTACGGCATGCCCAAGGCCGTGGATGATGCCGGTCTGTCCGATGAATCCGTCGATCTTGAGCAAATGGCCGAACGGATCTGTGAAATTGTCCATGTAAGGGACTCGGAAAATACAAATATACCTTCCCTAAGGAGGAATGATCTATGAAGGTTCTCTGCGTCGATGATGACGCCAATGCCCGCACCGTGTACCAGGGACTGCGCAAGGTCCTGCCGGCTGACGAGATAACGGTGGTCAACTCCGGCGAGGAGGCGATTACCGCTGTGGAAAACGAGCATTACGACATCATCATCTCCGACTTGCAGATGCATGAGATATCAGGTATTGATGTGCTCCGGTTTGTCAAGAAAATCGATCTGACCACCGAGGTGATCATCGTCACCGGCTTCGGTTCCATCGACTCGGCCGTGGAGGCCATGCGCCTGGGCGCCAGGGACTTTATCGAAAAGCCGATCAACATCCTGCTGCTCATTGAAAAAATCAATAAAATCCGGGAGTACCAGCTCAGAATCCAGGAGGTGGAAGAGTACCGGCAGGTCAAGGAAACGGTGGAGGAACAGGCCGGACGGGAAACCCACGCCCTGGAAAAACGGCTGCAGGAGATGCAGAGCGCCATCAACGAGTCGCTTGCCATCCTGGAACAGCTTGACAGCAAGGCCGATGCCGCGGCCATCGAGACGCTCATGAGTAAACTCACCCCCTTCAAAATCTGAACAGGCGCACATCTTCATGGATATCAAGCTGCAGGCTGACGAATTTGCCCTGATCCGCAGGTGGGTGGAAGAGATCTGCGGCATCAGCGTCGATGACCGCAAGGCGTATCTCATTGAAAACCGCCTGGCCGGGCTGGTGGCTGAAAACAGGTGCGCCTCCTTCGGCGAATTCTATCAGAAATTCAAAAACAGCTGCCCCCCCGCGCTGCGGGAGCGGATCATCGACCAGATGACCACCAATGAAACCCTGTGGTTCCGGGATACTCACCCCTTCACCATCTTCAGGGAAATCCTGCTGCCCTCCTACTGCCAGGAGATCGCCGCCGGCGCGCGAAGAAGCATCCGGGTCTGGTCGTCGGCCTGCTCCACCGGACAGGAGCCCTATTCCCTGGCCATGCTCCTGCTTGAGGCCATGCGGAACAATAACCAGCTGAAACGCGGCATGATCGACATCCTGGCCTCTGATATCTCCGATTCGGCCCTTGCCCAGGCCAGAAGCGGCTGCTATGACAAAATCGCCGTGAACCGGGGGCTGCCGCCGGAGTACCGCAGCCGCTATTTCAGCGACGAAAAACGGCTGTGGCACGTTGCCCCCGAGGTGAAGGAGCTGGTCAGATTCGAGAAATTCAACCTGCAGGACTCCTTTGCCAGACTCGGCTCCTTTGACATCATCTTCTGCCGCAACGTGGCCATCTACTTTGCGGAAAAATTCAAAAGGGAACTCTTTGCCAAGTATGCCAGGATCCTCAACAGGGCAGGCATTCTCTTCCTCGGTTCCTCGGAATCCATCAGTCTTTACAGCAACGAATATGACATGCTGGAACACAACAAAGGCATCTATTACCGGGTTCGCAAATAAATCCGGCAGTCCCGGAATGACAATTACGAAGCGGCTCCGGCCGTACTGGATCAAAAAATGCTCAGAAAGAAACTGCGAAATATCCTCCGCCGGCCGGAACTGCCTGTTCTGCTTTTTTTCTTCAGTCTCTTTCTCTTTGTCACCCCTTTTCAAAGAGCCGCGGACAAGACAGGCCTGGCAGCGACCTTTATCCACCTCTTTCTGGCCTGGGGCGGCATCTGCCTGCTGCTCTTTTTCATGAGCCGGGAACAGGCGGAGAAACCGGACACAGGCGAAGGGAAACCTGATGCAATGAGCCAATGACCCTGCTCAATCCAGTCAACATACTGCTTGCCATCCTGCTCTCGATCGGGCTGCTGTTTCTGCTGGCCCAGTGGGTGGAGAAAAAGGCGGCCAGCGGGGTGAACCTGGCCCATAATCCGCTGGTCTATTCCCTGTCGCTGGCCGTGTACTGCACCACCTGGACCTATTACGGCAGTGTCGGGGTGGCCACCACCTCGGGCATGCTCTTTCTCACCATCTCCCTCGGGCCGACCCTGGCCCTCATTTTCTGGTGGCAGGTCCTCCGCAAACTGGTGCGGATCAAGGAGACCTACCACATCACCAGCATCGCCGACTTCCTGGGCGCCCGCTATGGCAAATCCGAGGCGGTGGCGGCCATTGCCAGCCTGGTTGCCCTGATAGGTACACTGCCCTATATTGCCCTGCAGCTCAAGGCAGTGATCGTCACCTTTGTCCGCCTCGCCAGCCATCAAGCCGGAGCATCGACGTTGATTGAAAAAAATATCGGAGTGATCATCGTCTGCCTGATGATATTCTTCACCATCGTTTTCGGGGTGCGTCGGCTGGACGCCACGGAACGGCATCAGGGAATGGTGGCGGCGGTTGCCGCCGAGTCCCTGGTCAAGCTGGTGGCCATGCTGGCGGCCGGCATATTTGTCACCTTTTTTCTGTTTGACGGCTTTGGCGATATCTTTGCGCGTCTGGCAAGCGCTTCGCTGCCGGCCCAGTCCTTTCTCGGGGCAAGCAGCCCCACCCCCTTTGTCACGGTGTGCAGCTATCTGTTTCTCGCCATGTCCGCCTTCATGTTTCTGCCCCGCCAGTTTCATGTCGCGGTGGTGGAAAACTCAAACGAGAAACATATCCGCACGGCCATGTGGCTTTTTCCCCTCTATCTGATCCTGATCAATCTCTTTGTCTTTCCCATTGCCGCAGGCGGGCTGCTCATCGGTCTGCCGCTGGCCCATGCCGACACCTTTGTCCTCGACATCCCCCTGCACTACAACCGGCACGGGCTGGCGCTGCTGGTTTTCATCGGCGGCCTGTCCGCCGCGGCCAGCATGATCATGATCAGCTCGATGACCCTGGCCACCATGGTCAGCAACCATCTCCTGCTTCCTCTGCTCGTCTGGTTTCCGGGGCTGACCTTTCTGCGCCGGCATCTGCTCAGGGTGCGCTGGGTCACCGTGGCCCTGATCATCACGGCCGGCTACTGGTTTGAAACAATCGCCGGCGCGCATTACTCCCTGGTCAACATGGGGATCATCTCCTTTGTCGCGGTGCTGCAGTTTACCCCGGTCATGCTGGGGGGGATCTACTGGCGGCAGGGCAATCGCCTCGGCGCCATACTGGGGCTCTGCGCCGGCTGCCTGGTCTGGTTTTATACCCTCATCATTCCTCTGCTGGCCACCAGCGGCATCCTGTCGGCCGATATCCTGCTGCACGGTCCGGCCGGCATCGGCTTTCTCAACCCCGTGCACCTGTTCGGCATCACCGCACTGGAACCCAGCAGCCACTCGGTGGTCTGGACCATGCTCTTCAACATCGGCTTTTACACCCTCGGCTCATTTTTTCATGAGGCCGACGAAAAGGAAAAAAAGATAGCAGCCGAATTCATCAACATCTTCACCCCCTCCCTGTCGGCGCCGGACCGGACCGCAACCCCTGCCATGACCGTGCATCTGCCGGCCAAGAGAATCCTGCTGGAGGATCTGTTGAATGAATATTTTCCCCCTGCCAAAACCGGCCAGATCATCAACAGCTGCCTGGCCAGAACCGGGACCAGGGGCAGGGAGCACATTTCCGTCATCGAACTGGCCGACATCTGCAGTGACCTGGAAAAGAGTCTGGCCGGCTCCATCGGCAGCGCCACCTCCCACAAGGCCTTTCAGCTGCAGCGGATTTTTGACCAGGACGAGACCCTGCAGCTGCAGAAGTCCTACGGCAGGATCCTGGCCGACCTGAAGCTGTCGCCGGAGGAACTGCGGCAGCGCATTGATTTCTATAAGGAACGGGAAAGGCTGGTCAGCCGGCATGCCGAGGAACTGGAAGAAAAGATTAGCGAACTGCATCACCAGATCAGCAAACGCCGCCTGGCGGAAAACGCCCTGATGGAACAGCTGCATTTCCTGCAGGAGCTGATGGATTCCATCCCCAGCCCGATATTCTACAAGGATGACAAGGGGATCTTTATCGGCTGCAATGCCGCCTATGAAGAATTCTACGGCATCACGGCCGGGGAATTTGTCGGCAAAACCGTCTTTGATATCGCCACGCCGGAAAGGGCCGACACCTACCACCGAATGGATCAGGCCCTGCTCAAGCAACCCGGCAAACAGAACTACGAATCCACCCTGGCCGACGCCAAGGGGGAAGTCCATGAGGTGATCTTCTATAAGGCCACCTTCCGCCGGATGGACGGTTCCGTCGGCGGCCTGGTGGGGGTCATTCTCGATATCACTGCCCGCAAACGGGCGGAGAACTCCCTGGCCGAGCAGGTGCGGCTGCTCTCCCTGAGTTCGGAAATCGGCGTGATACTGACCAAGGGGCAAACCTTACCGGAAATCCTGCAGCAATGCGCCGAGGCCATGGTGCGCTTCCTGGATGCCGGCCTGGCCCGGATCTGGACGGTCAACCCCGAAAAAAATGTCCTGGAGCTGCGGGCCAGCGCCGGTCTTTACACCCATCTGGACGGTGCGCGCAGCCGCCTGCCGATCAGTGCGGAAAACAAGATCGGCTTCATTGCCCTGCGGAAATCCCCGCATCTCACCAATGAGGTGATCGGCGACCCCCAGGTCACGGAGCAGGACTGGGCCAGGGAGCAGGGGCTGGTGTCCTTTGCCGGCCATCCCCTGCTCATCGAAGACCGGGTGATCGGCGTCATGGCCATGTTTTCCCGCTATACCCTGACGGAGATCACCGGCCAATCCCTGGCAGCCATCGCCGACATCATCGCCCTGGGAATTGAACGTAAGAACAGTGAAGAATCCCTGCGCCGGGCCAGAGACAAGGCCCAGCGTTATCTGGATACCGCCAATGTCATGCTGGTGCATCTGGACCAGCAGGGCATGGTCCAGCTCATCAACCGCAAAGGCGTTGAGATGCTCGGCTATGAGGAACAGCAGGTGCTGGGCCGCCACTGGGGTGATTTCGTGCTGGAGGACGACAGCCGCCAGCCCCTGCAGGCCCTTTATGCCGACGCCATGGCAGGGGCTGGCCACTTCCCCGATTATCTGGAAAACACCATCATCAGCAGCAGCGGCGAGCAGAGACTGGTTGCCTGGCGTTGCACCATCCTGCATAACCGGGCAGGCAAAGCCACCGGCATGCTCTGTTCCGGCAATGACATCACGGAAAAAAATCAGGCGGTAGCGGCCCTGCAGGAGAGCAGGGAACGGCTGAGGGAAATCATTGATACGGCGGCCAGCGTCATTCTCATGCTGGCCCCGGATTTCTCCATTCTTGAATTCAACCATGCCGCGGAAAATCTCTTCGGCAGGAGCAAGGATGAGGTGCTGGGCCACAATTATCTGGAACTGTTCATTCCCCCGGACCTGCGGCCTGCGCTGGGCCAGGAAATCGTCAAGGTGCTGGGCGGCCTGCCGGCCAGGGACTTTGAAAATGATGTGCTCGGCCGCAACGGCGCCCGGCTGACCCTGCTGTGGAATGCGGACAGAATGCTTGATGCCGCCGGCCGGACCATCGGCGTGCTGGCCACGGCCATCAACATCACGGAACGCAAGCAGGCGGAACTTGAATTGGAGAACGCCCACGCCCTGCTGAGAAGTCTGA
Organism: Desulfurivibrio sp.; assembly: GCA_003605035.1. Lineage (GTDB taxonomy): Bacteria > Desulfobacterota > Desulfobulbia > Desulfobulbales > SURF-16 > SURF-16. The sequence continues at coordinate 62,420 of QZKJ01000113.1, read as the reverse complement.
TCGATTCCGTACCCGACCTCATCTTCTTCAAAGATCATGAAAGCAGGTACCTGGGCTGCAACAAGGCCTTTGCCGAATTCGCCGGCCGGGAGGCGGACGAGATCCTCGGCAAAACGGATTACGACCTCTTCAGCCATGACCTTGCCGCCTTCTTCCGGGAAAAGGACCGGCAGATGCTGGCCAGCGGCGAGACGAGACGCAATGAGGAATGGGTCGACTACCCGGATGGCCGGCATGTCCTGCTGGATACCCTGAAGACCCCATACCATTCCCCTGACGGCACCGTGCTCGGGCTGATCGGCGTCAGCCGCGACATTACGGAAAGGAAAAAGACGGAAGAGGAAAAAGAGAAACTCGCGGCCCAGCTCAGGCAGGCCCAGAAGCTTGAGGCCATCGGCACCCTGGCGGGCGGGATTGCCCATGATTTCAACAATATCCTCTTCGCCATTCTGGGCAACGCCGATATTGCCGAAATTGAGATCTCCCTGGGCCACTATCCCAGGGAAGAGATCAAAGAGATCAAGACCGCCGGCATCCGGGCCAGGGATCTGGTCAAGCAGATCCTCTCCTTTGCCCGCAAGGCAAAGCAGGAAAGAACCACCCTGCAGCCCATCTCCATTATCAAGGAGGTGCTGAAACTGTTGCGCTCCACCCTGCCCACCACCATTGAAATCAGGCATGATCTGCACGACCCGGAGGCGTCCATCATTGCCGATCCCACCGAAATCCATCAGCTGCTGATGAATCTCTGCACCAATGCCGGTCATGCGATGATGAAAAACGGCGGGGTGCTGGAAGTGGGCCAGCGCATCGTCTCGGTTGATGAGGAGTACGCCCGCAGCAATCCCGGCCTGCTGGCCGGTCCCCATCTGCTGCTGACCATAACCGATAGCGGTGCAGGCATCAGCCCGGAGATCATGGAGCACATCTTTGAACCGTTTTTCACCACCAAGGGCAAGGCCGAGGGCACCGGCATGGGACTGGCGGTGGTGCATGGCATCGTCGCCTCCCTGGGCGGGGCTGTCAAGGTATACAGCGATCCCGGCCATGGCGCTTCGTTCCATATTATGCTGCCGCTGGCCGGCAACCGGCAAAGCGGACACGAAGCAGGCAGTGAGAAGGCTGCTCTGCCCTCCGGCCGCCAGGAACACCTCCTGCTGGTCGATGACGACCAGGCGATCACCGCCATGCTTGAAAAGATGCTCACCGGGCTTGGTTACCAGGTTACCGCCCGGACCGACAGCCTGGAGGCCCTGGCAGTCTTTCAGGCCGAGCCTGAAAAATTCCGGCTGCTCATCAGCGACCAGACCATGCCGAAAATGACCGGGGCGGAACTGGCCAACGCCATCCTCAAGATCAGGCCCGGTCTGCCCATTATTCTCTGCACCGGCTTCAGCCAGACCGTTTCCTCAGAAATGGCGAAATATATCGGCATCCGGGAATATCTGACCAAACCGCTCATGAAAAGGGAACTGGCCGTTGTCGTCCGCCGTCTGCTGGATGAAGGGGCCCTGCCCCGCGACTCCGGACCGGGGCCCAGCTGAATCAAAAAAGATGGGCATTCGCGGCGGCCGCGAATGCCCATCTTGTTTCTACCGGAAATGCACCCCAGAAAAGCTGCGCGAGTCACCCCGCGCTGGTCAGTCAATCTTTAACGCCGTGATCCCTGGGAAAGGCTGCGAACATCAAAATCAAAGGCCACGGCCCGGCGTCTCTGCTGGTTTCCTGCCCCAGCTGACCGGGATGGGCCATGACTGCTTTTTCTTTCGACCCGGGCCGGGCGTTCCGCTCTCATTTCAGCATGGTCAGTCAATGCGTCACGGGCAATGGCCGGTGAGGCCGGCCTGGCCATTTTCTTGCCCAGATTACGTTCAATGAGCTGAATCATCTTCATATCCTCACGACCGGCAAAGGTGAAGGCCTCGCCGGTGCGGCAGGCGCGGCCGGTGCGGCCGGTGCGGTGGGTATAGGTCTCCGCCGTATCGGGCATATCATAGTTGACCACATGGGAAATCCTTGACACATCAATACCGCGGGCCGCAATATCAGTGGCCACCAGAATTTTGAATTTCCCGCTCTTAAAGCCGTCCAGGGCCTGCTGTCTCTTCTGCTGGGAAAGATTGCCCTGCAGGGAGGTGACGCTTAAGCCGGACTTTTCCAGTTGCATGGCCAGGGTCTTGGCCTTGTGTTTGGTCCGGGTGAAAATCAGGGCGGAGACCATCTCGGTCTGCTCGATGAGCTGTTTCAACAGGGCGGTCTTGCTCTGCTGTTCCACCTGGAAAAGCACATGAGATATGGTGGGCGCCGGCAGGTCATGATTGATCTGCACGGTTTCCGGCGCCTGCAGGATATTCTGCGCCAGATGCCGGATTTCGTCAGGCATGGTGGCGGAAAAGATCAGCGTCTGGCGCTGCTTCGGGACATACTTCAATATGCGGCGGATGGCGGGCAGAAAGCCCTTGTCAAACATGTGATCCGCCTCATCGAGCACCAGCATCTCGAGATTATTGAGGTGAAACGCCCCATCATCCAGATGATCGAGCAGGCGGCCCGGACAGGCAACAATGATTTCCGCCCCGCTGCGGATCTGGCGGATCTGACCCTGCTTGCCGACTCCGCCATAAACCACGGCACTGGCAAGGCCGGTCTGCCCGGCCATTTTGCCGATATACTCGTGGGTCTGCTCGGCAAGCTCCCGGGTAGGGGCAACGATCAGGGCCCGCACCTTTTTGCGGGGGCCGGTCATCAGGCGCTGCAGAATGGGCAGCACAAAAGCCGCTGTTTTACCGGTCCCGGTCTGGGCCAGCCCGAGGAGATCACGGCCGGCAAGAACCGGCGGAATCGCCTGCAGTTGAATGGGGGTTGCTGAGGCATAGCCGCAATCCTTGATCGCTGCGGCTATTTTTGCATGAAAATGAAATGATGTGAAACTCATTGAAACTCCTTGTTTCTGGTAATAATTCGTCAGCTCCGCCGCCATGGTCCTTATCTTCAGTACAGAAGAACCACGGGCCGGGCTGTATGATTTGCTTATTTAATTTTTCCGGGGAAAAACGGCGGCAATACCTGCTGTTTTCCTGCCGGCAGCGGATTCAACAGCAAAAGAACCCTCTCAGACCTTGTCGACGATGGAAAAGGCAGGAAAATGCCGGTGCATAAAACGGAATTGAACAGTGCCGGGGATAATAATGGCAGGACTTAACGACGTCGCGGCCCCTTCTTTTTTTGCGGCTTGGCCTCGTTACAGATCAATTTACGGTGGCTGATCTCGGTGCCGTTGAGCCCCTCCATGACCTTATGACCTTCAGGACGGCTGGACATCTCAACAAAACCGAAGCCTTTTGTCTGGCCCGAAAAATGATCAGTGATGACTTTTGCACTGACCACGGTACCGAAGGGCGAGCAGAGAGTGTTCAGCTCAGTATCATTCATATTGTAAGGGAGGTTGCCGAGAAAAAGTTTCATACTGTACTCCTTTAAGTGATCAGCAAAAACTTCAACGGCATCAAACGGGGCCAAGAGGCAGCGTCGGGCGAGAAAATTGACGGGAAAAGAAGATGCTAAAACTTAAATTTAAGATTAATAACTTACTTAAATACTCTACCCGCCCCTGCTTGTCAATCAAAATAAATAGAATTCACATTGTGCCCCAGCTAACCGCCAATTTCTGGAAAAGCGAAAAAAATATTTTTCCATGGAACCTTTTGGGAGAAGTGAGCGTTGTATGAATTGTAAAATGTAAGAGTTAACATCCTCAGTTACCTTACTTTTTCACTTTTCATTTTTCTCAGTGTTTCCAGCAATGGAAACAGAAAGCCGGTGACCCTCATCACCGGCTTTTTTTTTATCCGGCGGATTTTTTCCGGAACCTATCCTTCGCCAAAGGATCTTAATTAATAAGACGGTAAGAATTGACACTCCTTACCAGTTCCTCTCTTCTCATTTTTTTCTTCTTTTTTGGTTGTTGTAAAAAAACCGGTGACCTCCCATCACCGGTTTTTTTATGCCCACAGTTTTTTTCGGAACCTATCCTGAAAAAAAGCATCCTATTAATTAAGACTGTAAGAATTGACACTCCTTACTCGTTCTTTTCTTTTCATTTTCTCCTCTTTATTGTTGTAATAAAAAAACCGGTGACGCCCCATCACCGGTTTTTTTATGCCTGATTTTTTTTTTGGAACCTTTCCTCACCGGAGGAATCTAAGTTATTAAGACTGTAAGAATGGAAACTCCTTACTTGCTCTTTTCTTCTCATTCTCTCCTCTTTTTTGTAGCAGTAAAAAAACCGGTGACGCCCCATCACCGGTTTTTTTATGCCTGTTTTTTGGAACCTTTCCCCGCCGGAGGAATCTTAATAATTAAGACTGTAAGAATGGAAACTTCTTAGCAGTTCGAATTTCTCACTTTTCTTCATTTTTTTTTCTCCTTAGCACCTGAAAAAGGCCGGTGGCCCTCACAACACCGGCCTTTTTCATCCCCAACCCTCCGGCACATCAACAGATATCCAATAGCCCCGCAAACAGCCCCCGGGCAATACTGTTATTTTGCTGGCAAAGCAGGCAATATTGTGTAAAGTATCAGCTTTTCCACCCCCTTTTATACATTGATTCCACATTTACCGTTAATTGCCGGGGCCTTGCACCCCAGCGCCCAGTGAGCCGTTGGTGCACGGTATGAAGCAGAAGAAGGATATGTAATGGACGACCGGTTTCTGACCATCATCGGCGGAGGACTGGCTGGCTGCGAGGCCGCCTGGCAGGCGGCGCAACGCGGCTGCCGGGTGATCCTCTATGACATGAAACCACAGCGATTCAGCCCGGCCCACTCCTCCCCTGATCTGGCGGAACTGGTCTGCAGCAACTCTTTTCGCTCCGATGACCCCTTTTCAGCCGTCGGCCTGCTCAAAGAGGAGATGCGGCAGCTTGACTCGCTGATCATGGCTGCCGCAGCCGCAACCAGAGTGCCGGCCGGCAAGGCCCTGGCGGTTGACCGTACTCTGTTTGCCCGCTTTATCACGGAAAAAATCGCAGCGCACCCGGCCATCGCGGTCCGCCGCGAGGAACTCAGCGCCATTCCCCGGGCGGCGGCAGCCCATCCGCTGACCATCCTGGCCACCGGCCCCTTGACCAGCGACGGGCTGGCCCGCTCCCTGCAGGAAATTACCGGCGCGCATCTCGCCTTTTACGATGCCATTGCCCCGATTGTCACCGCCGACTCGCTGAACCGGGAGATCATCTATCAGGCCTCCCGCTATGACGAGGGGCCGGGAGACTATCTCAACTGCCCCATGGACAGGAACCAGTACCTGACCTTTATCACGGCCCTGGCAGCGGCGGACAAGGTGAGTTTGAAACACTTTGAGGAAAAAAAATATTTCGAGGGTTGCCTGCCCATCGAGGTGATGCTCGAACGCGGCGTGGACACCCTGCGCTTCGGACCCATGAAGCCGGTGGGGCTGCCGGATCCCCGCACCGGCCGCGACCCTTACGCGGTGGTCCAGCTCAGGAAGGAGAATGTGGCGGCTACCCATTACAACATGGTGGGGTTTCAGACCAAACTGACCTATTCCGAGCAGCAGCGAGTCTTTCGCCTTATTCCGGGCATGGAGCAGGCGGAATTCGAACGGCTGGGCAGCATCCACCGCAATACCTTTGTCTGCGGCCCCAGGGTGCTGGAGGCGACCCTGCAGCTCAAAGCAAGAGAGGACATCCTGCTGGCCGGTCAGATCACCGGGGTGGAAGGCTACGTGGAATCAAGCGCCATGGGGCTGCTGGCCGGCATCAACGCCGCTCACCTGCTGCAGGGCCGCGAACCTGTGCCACCGCCGGCCGAGACGGCGCATGGCGCGCTTATCCGCCATCTCACCGCCACCGATGCCGCCCATTTCCAGCCATCCAACATCAACTTCGGCCTCTTTGCCGATCTCGCCGGCGAGAACGGCAGAAAGGTGCCGAAAAAACTGCGCGGCCAGCTGCGGGCGGAAAAGGCCCTCAAGGCTCTGCGCGCATGGCAGGCTATTCATGCCGGATGATCTTTCCTCCCTGACCGGACTGCTGCAGGCCACCCGCAACCTGGTCGCCTTTCACCGGCAATGTGAACTCGACTACCCCGTGACCCGGGAATTACAGAATTTTCTCAAACCGGCAGGGGCAAAGGCAACACCACAACCCTCTGTTCCCGCGCCGGTCAGCGCGCCAGCCAGGGCCGGCGGCCAGACGGCCGGGCCGGACCGGGCGGGCCGCCTGACCCTGGATGATCTCCGGCGCGAGCTGGCGAGCTGCCAGCAGTGTTCGCTGGGAAAATCAGGGCAGCAGATCATCTTCGGCGAAGGATCTGTCCGGCAGGGCACGGCCCTCCTGATCATCGTTGATCCTGCAGGCCCCGGGGAAGAGGAGGCAAACAGGCCGATCAGCGGCGCGCCCCGGGAGCTGCTGCAAAAAATGCTCGGCGCCATCAACCTTGCCTTGGACGACATCCATCTGACCAGCATCGCCAAGTGCGCGCCGCCGGCGGAGCGCAGCGTGACCGCCGCGGAAACCGCCGCCTGCCTGCCCTTTCTCCTGCGGCAGATTGAACTGCTCAAACCGAAAATCATCTGCACCATGGGTCAGCTGGCCAGCCAGACCATGCTCAAAACCTCCCAGTCGCTGCTGAGCCTGCGGGGACGATTTCATGACTGCCAGGGCGTTCCCCTGATGCCCACCTTTCATCCCGCCCTGCTGCTCAAGACGCCGGAACTGAAAAAAGGGGCCTGGCATGATCTGCAGCTGATCCAGCAGCGGCTCAAATCCCTGGCCTGATATGCGGGGGGGAGACAGGGCGATGGCTGCTCACGCCGCCCCCCTGGCCAGGATCTCCAGCAGTTTTCCTGCCTGCTCATGGCCGGGATGGCACTGCAGACATTGCTCAAGCGCCTCCCTGGCCCGGGCAATATCGCCCTGTTTCAGGGACATCTCGGCAAGCTTCACCAGATATTCCGGGTGATCGGGGACAAGCTCCAGGCTTTTCCTGAGCTGGCGTACCCCTGCCTCCAGGTTGCCGGCATCGCAGAGCTTCTGACCCAGCTGGGCGAAGATGAAGGCTGTCTCGGGCAGCGGTTGTCTTGTTTTATCCAGGCAGCCGGCCGCCTCCTCCAGCCGGCCCTTTTTCAGCAGGGCCTTGCCTATTTTGATGAGATTCAGATCAGTAGGCCCGCTCGACATCACCTCAGCAAAAATTTCCCGGGCCTTGTCCTCCATCTCCATTTCCAGATAAAACTTGCCCAGGTCAATGGCCAGGTCGAGATTAAGCGGGTTTTCCCTGTGCGCTTTCAGCAGCAGTCCGAAGGCATCGCCGTATGCCCCGTCCAGCCGGCACACCTTGCTCAGCAGATGCATGCCTTTGCCGCTGGCCGGGTTCCCCTTCAGGTACAGGGTCAGAAACTGTCTGGCCTTATCCAGTTCCTGCAGCCAGAAGTAACCTTCGCTGAGTATAAACAGGGCTTCGCTGTTGTTCCTGTCAAGGGCGAGAACCCCCTTGGCCCGGTCAATGGCCTTTTCATAATTTTTGACCAGGATGAGATGCCGGGCCAGGCGGAGCTCCTGCTGCAGGGCAGTCAGCTTTCTTCTTTTATGAATATTATTGATGGACTGGAGCAGGTCCTCCCCGCTGTATGGCGTGGCCAGGTAGCCGTCGACCATCTCGTCGATGGCATAGAGGATCATTTCCTTCTGGCGGTTATCGGAGATGATCAGCACCGGGATATCCGACAAACCAGGGGTCCGCCTGATGAGCCTGAGCAGCTCGATACCGTTCATGCAGGGCATCTGCAGATCAGTAATCACAAAGCGCACCCGGGAATTTTTCAGCACATGGCGCGCCTCGATGCCAGCAGACACCATCCGGATGTTTTCATGCCCCGATTCCCGGAGAATGCGGGCATCCTGTTCCAGTATCTCCTTATCCTGACCGACCAGGAGAAAATCGATTTCCTGCATCTGCGACTGCGAGTTCATAGGGCAAAATCAGTTAATGTGATGAGAGCGCGGGACCGAGGTCAGACCTGTAACAGAGTAATGATACAATATAATTGTATACTTTACGTTTGGGCATATGTCAAAAAAGTCTGTGAGTTCGGGCATGTTTCAGCAGGTGCGCTCCTCCCCGCCACCCATCTCGGCAATTCTCCTCTGCCTGCTAGCGGGCGGCATTCAGAAAAAATAATAGTGCCGGGGTTGCTGGCGGAACGACTGGATAATTATCTGACAATTCTAGACATTTTACCGGCCGCCATCCTGCTGACCGTGTCCTTGCCTGACACCTCGGGACTAAAAGTCTGGAATGCGGGGAAAAAATTCAATATAATCTGACCACCAACCTGAGTCCTCTCCATAAAAAACCTGATTACCGCCCTTTTCTCGCAGCGGCATCGGCTGGTAATCGGAATTGACAATCAAAAGAAGAAAGGATGAGCCATGGGAAAAACAGAAGAAAATTTACTTGAGGCCTTTGCCGGCGAATCGCAGGCGAACAGAAAATATCTTGCCTTTGCCAGTAAGGCGGACAAAGAGGGATTTGCCCAGGCGGCAAAACTATTCAGGGCGGCGGCGGCGGCGGAAACCATTCACGCCCATGCCCATCTGCGGGCCCTGAAGGGCGTGGGAACCACCGCAGAAAACCTGAGAGACGCCATTGCCGGGGAAACCCACGAATTCAAGAACATGTACCCGCAGATGATCAAGGATGCGGAGTCTGAAGGGCATAAGGCTGCCCTCCGCTCTTTTCAATACGCCAATGCGGTGGAAAAAGTGCATGCCGAACTCTACCAGAAGGCACTGGACGCTCTTGCCGCGGCACCGGCGGAATATGATTATTACATCTGTTCGGTATGCGGGCATACCCACGAGAAAGAGGCCCCGGAGAAATGCCCGGTTTGCGGCGCCAACGCCAATGCCTTTTTCAGGAGCGAATAAGCGACGGACCGCCGGGAAAACAGCAGGCATGCCTACCCGCCTGTTTGCTGTTTCCCGGCTGGTTATGCATTGCCCGCGATCTGCTGCGAGATGAAAAAATCAATCATGTCTTTTTGCTGACTGGTCAGATCAACAAATTTCACCCCCACCTTGCTCATGATCGAGGCATCCCGGCCACGAGGAACTCCGGTGCGGCTGTCCCAGACCACCGTGACGGGAACTTTCATCAGGGACAGGGTTCCCAGCAGAATATCGACATTTTCCTGCTTTCTGATCGGCGAATCCACATCAATATATTGCAGGGAAAAGCCCCCGGCGCTGATGTCCAGTATGCGGCCGAAACTGTCGGCGGTATACACAAATGTTTTTGCAGAAGGGATGTACCGTTGATGTTTTCGCTTGTCGACTTGATTCATCATTTTCTTCACCTCTGAAAATATTTGTTAAAGGCAGGCTGCTTCCGCCTGCCGAGGAAATCTCGCTAACCTCCCGTGATACGTTTTCGCAGTACCGTGCCTCCTGATGTGATTGTCCGCCACAGGGGGCAATGCATTATTGCCCTTGCGCACCTTTCCTCTTTGCATGCAACCGGCGCCGACCCTGCAGACCGGCCACGCGGAGCTGATGCACCTTGAATGCATTGAAACTGAGGATTGATTGCGCAAACTTGGCAGTGCCTGGGCAGCGGGGTCTGGGGCCGCCAGGCCGAAACAGGGGATCTGCTGAAACGTATCATTTGCATGATCATATGGACACCATGACGGGTGCCGTGAAAAACCGGGCCGGCGCATGAATCCAGCCTTTCCGCCTGCGGCGGGAAGAGCGCTGACAGCGATCCCCACTCCAGGCGCAGATGTTTCTCACGAGCGCACTCTCCGTGCTCCCTATTTAATTTATACTTTCCCGGGAAACATCTGTCAAAGGAATACTCAATCCTTTCATCAGGGCAACAACCGCCGTTCAGCCGAGTGCGACATCCAGGATCATCATCAGGGTAAAGCCGCCCATGGTAGCCATGGTGACCACATCGATATTCTTCTCATTCTGCTGGGATTCGGGGATCAACTCCTCCACCACGACAAAGATCATGGCGCCTGCGGCAAAACAGAGGGCATAGGGCAGAATGCTCTGCATCTGCATGACGAAATAGGCGCCCAGCACGCCGGCCACCGGCTCCACCAGTCCGGAACTCTGGCCGTACAGAAAACTTTTCCAGCGGCCCATCCCCTCCCGGCGCAGGGGCAGCGAGACTGCCGCCCCTTCCGGGAAGTTCTGCAGGCCGATGCCCAACGCCAGGGCAAAGGCTGCCCCGATGGAGGCGGAAGGCTGACCCGCCCCCACTGCCCCGAAGGCAACCCCCACCGCCATGCCCTCGGGGATATTATGCAGGGTGATGGCCAGCACCAGCAGGGTGCTGCGCTGCCAGGAAGTCTTGATCCCCTCGCTCTGCGACATGGCCAGCCCGGGATGCAGGTGGGGCAGGAACATATCGATCAGCCGCATGAAAAAGCCGCCGCCGAGAAAACCAACTGCCGCGGTCAGCCAGGGATTGCCGCCGAGATCCTCCGCCATCTCTATGCCTGGCGCCAGCAGGGACCAGAAACTGGCGGCAATCATCACGCCGGCGGCAAAGCCCAGCATGGAGTCCATCACCTTGGCATTCACCTTTTTGGTGACAAAAACCAGGGCCGCGCCGGCAGCGGTCACCAGCCAGGTGAAAAGGGTGGCCAGCAGGGCCTGGACCAGGGGATCGAACTGTTGCAGGTATGCGATCATTTTCTTTTACTGATCCTCGGTTATGAAAAATCACGGGAAAAGGGTGGCCGGAGAGAGGCGGTCAGCAGGAATATAAAAACAATTGCCGGGGAATCTCAAGAAAATATTCATGTTCCAGCTCCGCGGCCCGGCCTGACAACGAGTGACAAGTGAAAAGCAAAAAGGGAAAAGATGAAAGATGCCAAGGGATTCCGCCTGTTCTACAGGCTTTCCGGGGTAAAGGCCACCACCTCGTCAATGCTGCCGGCGCCGCACAGCAGCATCACCAGCCGGTCCACCCCCAGGGCGATGCCGGCGGCTGACTGCAGCTCGCCAAGCTCAGCCAGGAACCTCTCCGGCATGGGTCCCGACTGCCGCCCCTGACTCTCAATGATGGCCCTTTCCCTCATAAAGCGCTGGCGCTGCTCAGCCGCATCGGTCAGCTCGGAAAAGCCGTTGGCCAGCTCCAGGCCCTTGACATAGAGCTCAAAGCGTTCGGCCACGCTGTTGTCCCCGTTTTTCAAGCGGGCCAGGGAACCGAGCGAGGCCGGATAGTCATGGAGAAAGGTCGGCCGGCGGCCGCCCAGCCTGGGCTCAAGGTAGCGGACCACCATCTCGTCAAACCGGTCTTCCGCCAGGGCCTGGTCAACCGTGAGCGGGGCATGCAGGGCAAAGGCCTGCTGCACGGTGAGATACTGCCAGTCAGCTTTGCCGAGCAGCGCCGCGGCAGACTTGTCCGGACAGTCGACGGTGGCTGCGACAAAACGGAGCAGCTCGGCGCATTCGGCCATGAGATCCGCATAATCGATGCCGCTGCGGTACCACTCCAGCATGGTGAATTCAGGCAGATGCCGGCTGCCGCGCTCCCGGCGGCGAAAGCAGCGGCAGATCTGGAAAATCCTGGGCAGGCCTGCGGCCAGCAGCCGCTTCATGCACATCTCGGGCGAGGTCTGCAGCAACCAGCCGGCTGACTGCTCCGGTTCGATATGGGCTTCGGGAATGAGACAGGGAAGGCGGATGGGAGTATCCACCTCCAGATACTCCCTGTTTATGAAAAAAGTGCGGATGGCCTGGATGATTTCCGCCCTGGGGCGGAGAAGGGAATACGCCAAACAGCCTACTCCTTGACCCTGGTCAGGTACTGGCCGGTGCGGGTGTCGATCTGCAGCTTGTCGCCCTCTTCAATAAAGGGCGGCACCTGCAGGGTATAACCGGTTTCGACCGTGACCGGCTTGGTGTCCGAGCCGCTGGTATCACCCTTGGCCCAGGGATCGGCCCTGACCACCACCAGGTTGACGAAGTTCGGCAGGGTCACGCCGATGGGCCGTTCCTTGAACAGCAGGATATCCACCTCCATGTTGTCAATCAGGAAATTGACGTTGTCGCCCAGTTGCTCCCGGGTGATGACAATCTGCTCAAAGGTTTTGTTATCCATGAAATGGAATTCATCTGTCTGGGAATAGAGGAACTGCATGGTGCGTTCCTCCAGGGGAGCCCGGTGGAATTTGTCATTGGAGCGAAAAGTCCTTTCAAAGGCATTGCCGGTTACCATGTTTTTGAGCCGGGTCCGGTAGAGGGCCTGCCCCTTGCCTGGCTTGGAAAACTCAAAGTCGGTGACGATATAGGGATCACCATCGATTTCAACCTTGAGGCCTTTGCGTAAATCTGATGCGGTATACATGAGTTAACTCCGTGTTAAGCAAGTAAATAAACGGCCTTGGAAAAAGTCGGTTTGCGCAAAGAGGTCACAAAAAGCCGGCAAATTATCCTGACTAGCGGGGGACGAGCATTTCCCCAAAGCCAACAACAATTGAGAAAGGGAACTATCTACACTAATACATGCACTTTTTCAAGCAGAGACAACCTCTTTTTTTGCAATCGCCTCCGCTTTTACCCGATCAAGAACCTCTGCCAGCACTGGCTTGACGTTTTCCCGCAGGTCCCCGGCCACCACGATGAAGAGCAGATCATCTCCCGGCTTGAACCGTCCTGCCTTGGCCTCGATGATGATGTCGAAAATTCCTTCCCTGGCCAGGCATTCCTGCCGGATAGCCTCAATCCTGGCAAGATCTGGGGTAACCTCCAGGGCGATGACATTTTCCCTGCCCTGGCGGGACCAGGCCCGGACCACGCCGTTGTGCACCAGCACCATGCCCACATTCTCGGCAAAGGCGGGGTTTTCCTTCATCCTGGCTATTGTTTTTGAAATATCCATTATTTCTAACCTCTGTTTCCGTTGATGAAGAGCCGTTACGAAATAATCTCTGCTTTCTTGGCCATTTCGTTACGGCTCTTTATACCCCTCAAGGGGGTACTGAAAAGAGTGCCGTTTTGACAACCCGGATGACGACATTATTTTGTTACAGCGGCTTACCATTGTTAATTGCGGGCCGGTCCAGCAAAGCCTGCGCTCAAACTCTTGGAGGCCACTTCATAGACATCCCTGGAAAGCTCGCCTGCGGCCAGTATCCGCTCCAGCTCCCGACACATCAGCTGCTGGCGGGGGAGGTCAAAACGCTGCCAGCGGCTCAGCGGCGCCAGCATGCGGGCGGCGATCTGGTGGTTGAAGCGGTCGATGGCCAGCACCTGATCGGCCAGAAAACGATATCCCGCCCCGCTCTTTTCATGAAAACAGAGCTGATTCGCGCCGCAGAAGGCGCCGATCAGCGCGCGCACCTTATTGGGGTTTTTCAAGGAAAAGGCCGGATGGGCCAGCAGGGATTTCACCTCAGCCAGGGTCTCGGGCAGGGGCGCGGTGGCCTGCAGGGAAAACCACTTGTCCAGCACCAGGGTGTCCCGCTGCCACTCGCTGTAAAAGGAAACGAGCACACTTTTGCGTTCCGGGCAGTCAGGATTATGGACAATGGCCTGCAGGGCGGCCAGCACATCGGTCATGTTGCCCGACTGCTCAAACTGGCGCAGGCACATATCCATCACCGCCTTGTCATGGTTCACCATCAGATAGGCCAGGGCGACGTTTTTCAGACTCCTCCTGCCGGCGCTCTGCTGGTCGTAACTGTAGGGCTCCATGCTGGTATTGCCATGAAAGACCTCCAGAAAATAGTTGCGCAGGGTTGCCGCCAGGGTGCGGCGGACAAACTGCCGGACCTGATGAATGGCCTCGACATCAATGACCGCCAGCTGCTCACCCAGATATTTTTCCGAGGGCAGCGCCAGCAGCTCGGCCAGAAAGGCCGGGTCAATCCCGCTTTCCTGGGCCAGCAGACCCTGGAAAACAGCGATAAAATCGTCATCGAGCTGCAGCTCTCTGCCCTGCTGGTGGTCGGCAATCAGCCGCAGCAGCAGGCGGCAGGACAGGCGGTGCCCTGCCTCCCAGCGGTTGAAGGGATCGCTGTCATGGGCCAGCAGAAAACGCAGCTCATCCTCCGTGTAGTCATAATGGAGTTTAACCGGAGCGCTGAAGCCGCGCAGCAGGGAAGGCAGCGGTTTTTCCCGGATGTCGGCCAGGACAAAGCACTGTTCTCTCTCCCGCACATCCAGCACCACGGTCGCTGCCGCCGGCCTGCCGTTGACCGAAAATTTCATGTCCCTGCCCCGGCTGTCCAGCAGCCCGACTGCCAGCGGAATGTGAAACGGCTCCTTCTTTTCCTGTCCCGGCGTCGGCGGGCAGCTCTGGCTGACCTGCAGGGTGAAGACCCGGCTCTTTTCATCATAACTGCCTGCCGCCTGCAGCTCAGGGGTGCCGGACTGGCTGTACCAGCGGCGGAACTGGCCGAGGTCCACCCCGCCGCCATCCTCCATGGCCCGGACAAAATCATCGCAGGTGACGGCCTGACCGTCATGGCGGGCGAAATAGAGATCCATGCCCCGGCGGAAACCTTTCTCGCCCAGCAGGGTATGAATCATGCGGATCAGCTCCGCTCCCTTTTCATACACCGTCACCGTATAGAAGTTGTTGATCTCGATATAGGAATCAGGCCGGACCGGATGGGCAATGGGGCCGCTGTCCTCAACAAACTGCAGGGTGCGCAGCATTCTCACATCACTGAGCCGCTTGACCGCAGGGGAGGTCATATCCGCCGAGAACTGCTGATCCCTAAAAACGGTGAGCCCTTCCTTGAGGGAGAGCTGGAACCAGTCGCGGCAGGTCACCCGGTTGCCGGTCCAGTTATGGAAATACTCATGGGCCACCACCCCCTCAATGCCGGCATAATCGGCATCGGTGGCGGTCTGCGGTTTGGCCAGCACATATTTGGAGTTAAAGATATTCAGCCCCTTGTTCTCCATGGCCCCCATATTGAAATCGTCCACCGCCACAATCATGAACAGATCGAGATCATACTCCAGGCCATAAACCTTTTCATCCCAGGCCATGGCCTTTTTCAGGGAGCGCAGGGCATGCTCGCAGCGGTCGCTGTTATGTTTCTGCACATAGATATGCAGAGCAATGGCGCGGCCAGAACCGGTCACATGGGTATCGGCGACCCGCACCAGATCGCCGGCCACCAGGGCAAAGAGATAGCAGGGCTTGGGAAAGGGGTCATGCCAGGTGGCGTAATGGCGGCCGCCCGGCGCCTGGCCGGTCTCCGCCAGATTGCCGTTGGCCAGCAGCACCGGGATGGACCGGTCCGCCTCAATGGTGGTGGTGAAACGGCTCATCACATCCGGCCGGTCAAGGAAATAGGTGATTTTTCTGAAGCCCTGGGCCTCGCACTGGGTGCAGAAATTGCCGCTGGACTTGTAGAGCCCCTCCAGGGCGGTGTTCTCCTCGGGGCGGATCAGGGTGATGATGGTCAGTTCAAAGCTGTCCGGCACCTGCCCGATGGTCAGCGCCTCTTTACTCAGCTCATAGTCCCGGTCAGTGAGCTTGCGGGAATCGAGCAGAACCGACACCAGTTCCAGTTCCTTACCGTCAAGCACCAGGGGGGGATTTGCCCCGGCTGCCCCATTGCGGCGGCAATGCAGCCTGGAGGTCACCACCGCCTGCCGCTCTCCCAGAAAAAAATGCAGATGCACCGTATCGATCAGAAAATCGGGGGCACGGTAATCCTGCCTATAAATGACTTGCGGGGTATCACTGCTCATTGTGGTTTAATTTCCCCCACCACCGGAATAATCAGCTGTTCATCAAGCTTCAGATTGTTGAAATCATGAGCAGCATTGAATTTCCTGATCAGCCAGACAGGCAGATCAAATTCCTCCTGACAGAGCCGCCAGATATTGTCACCGGACTTGATGCGATACAGCCGCGCCCCTTCTATCTTATAAGCCGCAAAGAAATCCTCTTCAATTTCCTTATGGTACTCATAGCGCTTTTCCTCAAAATCCTCTTTGCTGATTTTGGCGAATTCGAGTTTCAGCCGCTGACTGAGTTTAATGGGATGGCCGAAACGCAGGCCGTTGAGCCGGCGGATACTGCTGGTGGGCACCTTCAGCCAATCCGCGTAATGGCCGAGGGTCTCATCGACCTCCACCCGGATGAAACCCACGGTGCGTCCCTTGACGATACGGGCATCTTCAACCAGCAGATCGCCGGTGACCACCTCGGCATTGAAGGCCGGCTCCGCCAGAGGCGCCCCGGGCAGCTCTGCAACAGACTGGGCCTGCTCAAACTGCGCCTGCTCCTGAGCCACCTTGCTCTCTGCCATGACCGGCGTCTCTGCCATGGCGGCGCTCTTCTCCGCGGCCAGTTCCTCTGCGATGGCGGTGACGCTCCCCTCTACGGCCAGATCCTCCGCGATGGCGGTGACGCCCTTCTCCGCGGCCAGTTTCTCCGCGATGGCCATGACGCTCTCCTCCGCGGTCGGGGCCGCGGCTGCGGTTGTGCTCTCCACGTCGGTCACCACCGGCGCCGCAGCCTGCATCTCCACCGGTTTCCCGGCTTCCGGCAGTTTTTCCGCCACCACCGCGGCAATCTGCTCGGGCGTGATGGCCTGGGCCTCAGCGTGCTGCACCGGCTCCTGCTTTTTCCGGGCCGCGACCGCCTTTTTCACCGTCCCGGCCTTCAGGGTGACAATCTCCCGCGCCTTTTTGCCGCTGCCCGCCCCCAGGGCCGGGACCAGGTCTTCCGTCCGCGTCTCGGCCTTGGCCAGCATGACCACCTTTTCATCCAGAGTGGGAATGCGCAGATTCTGCCCCGCATAAATGGTGGCCCGGGAGCCGAGCCCATTGGCGGCCAGCAGGTCCGCCAGCGTCACCCCATGCCTTCTGGCAATGGCGCCGGCCGAATCCCCCCTTCTCACCTGATAAAAACGGCTGGGCTTCTGCTTGTCGACAAAGGCGTCATCCGGGATGCGCGAGGCAAGCGCCTTCACCTGGCCGTCTTGGCCCGGGATCCTCAGCTTGTAGCCTTTGGGCACATGCTTGCGGCCCTCGAACACCGGAGGCCGCAGAGCAGGATTGAGCTCTTTGAGGGTAGCCAGATCCACCCGGAAATGCCGGGACAGGTCCTTTATCGGCGCATAGCCGTGCATGGGCACCTCAACAAAGGAAACAGGCGCTGCCAGGGTGACCTTGCCGAAGTATTTCCTGTAATTTTTGGCAACTTCCCGGGCGGCAACAAACTCCGAATAGAAATTCCTGGAGGCAAAGCCAAAAAGCTTGCCGTCATATTTACTAAAGATATTCTCATAGGTGCCATGCTGTTTTTTTGCCTTCATCATGCCGTTCGGCCCGTGATTATAGGCAGTGAGCGCCAGGGGCCAGTTGCCGAGCTTGCTGTGATTTTCCTTTAAAAAGCGGGCCGCGGCATGGGTGGCGCGGATGGGGTCGCGTCTCTCATCCAGGGTATAGTCAATGGTCATGAAGCGCTTGCCGGTTGACTGGGTGAACTGCCAGATGCCGGCGGCCCCGAACTTGGAATAGGCCTTGTAATTGTATGAAGACTCGACATGGGGCAGATAGGCCAGATCCTCGGGCAGGCCATAGTCCCTGAATATCCTCTTGATCTCGGTCAGATAGGACCCGGAACGCACCACTCCGTCAAGAAAACGGTCACTCAGGCACTGCTGAAAACGAACGGCGTCCGCCGCCTGGGAGAGCCGGGCGGAAGAGGCCCCCTTGAACAGGGCAAGCACCTTTTTTTCCTGATCGGTCCGGGCCAAGCCGCCGGCGGCCAGCGACAGCAGAATCTGCCGGTAACGCTCCTTGGCCCGCTCGACCCGCGCCTTGTTGGTTTTCCTTGACCTTGGCCCCTCAGGCTCCAGGTCAATCACCTCATAGATGATGGACAGATCACGGTTGTCATGAATCAAGCCCTGGCTGGTCGAGTATTGGGCATACACTTTCTTCCAGAAGGCGACATTGGCCTTCATGCACTGGTAAACGGGAAAAGGATCCTGGCTGACGGAGGCTTTGGAGTGAAAGGGAGGAAAACACAACAGGCACAGTGCGGCAATCGCCACCTTAAGGCTGAATCTGACTTTTAGCATACAGGAATCATCGTATCCTTGAACCAGGGAAATCTTCTCCCTGACTCTCTCTTGTTATGACATTGCCAATGCCGGGCAATCGGGCATATAAATTTTACACTTTAACACATTTCCACCGCCGCCTCCAGCGCCATTTACAGCTCTGTTCCTGGTCTGCCGCCCACCAGACGACTCAGGATCATGACTGAACGTAAACTGCGGAAAAGGATGCGGGAACACTTGCGAGTCATCCGGGCGCGACAGAGAGCAGGACAAAAGAGATTTTCGTGACAAAAAAGAAGCGGGCGGTTATCTTTCAGCAGCCGGCAGCTTAAGGCATCAGATAAAAACCAAGGGCCTTTTCATAACCCTGCTGGTCGGCATCGCAGAACTCCCCCCCGATATAGCCATCCCCGCCGATATGACGCACCATAACCCTGCGCACCATATGGGACTGCTTCCGGTCGTCAAGGGTAAAGTCAACAATCAGTTCATCCCCGACCGCTATCTTCTGCCCGCTGGTATGACGGATCCCCATACCGCCAAGGGAAACATTGACCACCTTGCAGTTGCGCGGCATTTTAGAGGTATCGGCGCTTTTTCCCAAACTGGCCGCCTTGCAGAAAAAGCCCTCCAGATCCGTCTGCTTGCGATATCTTTTCCTGAAATTGAGATCAACACTGAACATCTGGCCGCAAACACATTTTACCTGCAGCGAGTGCTTCTTATTCTTAAACTTGGCCACGGACACATGTTTCATCGCCCCGCAATGCGGACAGTTGAAAAGGGCCATATCTTCCTGATTGACAAAAACCTCAGCCTTAATCATGCAAACAAACTCCTTTGTCCAGCAGGTGGCGCGCTAATCCTCTTTACTCTAATGACAGAATATAGTCATGCTGTTGATATGTAAAATGATTTCATGGTAAGGTAGAATGAAATTTTCCGGCGTTTCGCCTGGCTGATCCGCCTGCCTGAAACATTGCTTGCCAAATTATCCAATGATGTCTTCCTACTCGCCCATTATAGCCACCCTTGGCTTTGTTCTTTCCCCGGACCGGACCCATACCCTGCTCATTCACCGCAATGCCAGAAAGGATGATCAGCATCTGGGCAAATACAACGGGCTCGGGGGCAAGATGCACGCCCATGAGGATGTGGCCGGCTGCATGCGGCGGGAGGTCCGCGAGGAGGCGGGCATCGAATGCACGGAAATGACCCTGCGGGGCACCATCAACTGGACAAACTTCGGCAGACAGGGAGAGGACTGGCTGGGCTTTATCTTTCTCATCAGCCGTTTCAGCGGCAGGCCCTTTAGCGAAAACAAGGAGGGTACCCTGGGCTGGCAGCCGGTGGACCAACTCCATAGCCTGCCCATGTGGCCGGGGGACCGCTATTTCCTGCCCCTGGTATTTGACGGCAAACCCGGGGTTTTCCATGGCTGGATGCCTTACCGGGACGGCAACCCGGTGTCCTGGCACTTTGAAAGATTTTAAACGAAGGAGACAGGAGACAGAATTCAGAAGCCAGAATAACTGACTTTTGACTTCTGACTCCTCACTTTTCCCTTTTTCCTTTTCACTTTTCCCTCTAAATTCCCCGAACCGGGGAATCCGGGCTTATCAGCCGCAGTCCGCCGCAGTATTCGGATCATAGGTGTTGGCGCCGTTGCGGAACAGGTAGTCATTTAATTTCAGCTGGTCACCCGGAGTCAGGGCGGCCCAGGAGCCATCCCTGGCGCACTGGGGATATTTCTTGAAAAATACCCTGTTCCAGGCCGCCGGACTTTTGGATTCCGCATAAAGAAAGGGCGCGCCCTGGTCATTGCCCCGGTAATGGCAGCTCTTGCAGTTGTTCTGGAATATCTTTGCCCCATCGCCCCACCACATGCTGTCAAAGCCGAGGATGCGGCAGGTCTGGGTGCCGGGGTCAAATCTTTTGGTCGGACTGGCCTCAGCCAGAGCCGCCGAAGCGACAAGCAACGCCATCATCACCACAAATATCCTGATTTGTTTCTGCATATCTGTCTCCTGTAAGAAAAATTTTCCCGCATTTGCCGCTTCACCATGGTACCACATTGTGTGAGAGTGCCGCCAAGGATATTTTGTTCATTAATTTCCACACCTCCCCATTTTGCATGAACAGCAAACCACCAGGCGCAAAAGCGCCAGAATACGCCCCATATCCTGCAGCCATGCTGAAATTACTTGTTGCTTGCCCGGTGATTCTGTTTTAATAGAATTCAATTCTGACTGTCTCGTAAAAAACCTCTCGACAGCCATACAGTGCATGATAATCTCCTGATTCATCGTCACGAAAATCCGCGGCCGGGACTTTTTACAAAGCCATCAATTTCCAGAGAAATTTTCTTTTCTATTCACTTAACATCCGAATTCCATGCCAAAAATAACCAGCGCTGCGGAAACATTAAACGAACTTGCGGAAACGAGTTGCAGGAAATTTGCAGAGCGTCCGGCTCTCAGCCTCGCTTTTCACCAGCCAATCACCTACGGGGAGCTTTTTGACAGGCTGATCAGCACCGCCAGCGTGCTGCAAAGTTCAGGCATCAGAAAGAAAGACAAGGTCGCCATTCTGGCGGAGAACTCGCCCAACTGGGCCATTGCCTATCTGGCCGCCATCCGGCTGGGCGCCATCGTGGTGCCCATCCTGCCCGATTTTCCGGAAGCGGATGTCCGCCACATCCTGACCGACGCCAAGGTCAAGATACTCTTCACCACCCAGCGGCAGATTGAAAAAATCTATGAACTGCGGGACAGCAAACTGTCAGCCGTCATCATGCTGGATGACACCACCACGGAAAAGATGATCAGCAATGTCGAGACGTTTTCCGCCTTCCTGGCCAAAGCGGACCAGCTGCGGGACAAATGCCGGCAGCTGGCTGACCGGCCGCCAACCGTGGGACCCGATGACCTGGCGGGCATTATTTATACCTCAGGAACTTCCGGCCACTCCAAAGCAGTGATGCTGAGCCACGACAATCTCTGCGCCAATGTCAACTCGGCCAACGAACTGATCCGCATTACGCCGGACTGGACCTTTCTCTCCATCCTGCCCATGTCCCACACCTATGAGTTCACCATCGGCTTTCTGCTGCCCCTGCTGAACGGCGCCCGCATTGTTTACGCCGGCAAACCACCCACGCCCACCACCCTGGAGAAGATCTGCAAAAAGGAAAAACCGTCGGTTATCTGCATTGTGCCCATGGTCATGGAAAAAATCTACAAGAAAAGGGTCATGACCGCTATTGAAGAGAATGCCCTGCTGAAATTCTCCATGAAGGTGCCGCTGATCCGCCGCAGCGTTTTCCAGAAAATCGGCAAAAAACTGCTGGCGTTCTTCGGCGGCAATCTGCAGCTCCTCGCCATCGGCGGCGCGGCGACCAACTATGAAACCGAAGTCTTTCTCAAGGAGGCCGGTTTCCCTTATCTCATCGGTTACGGCCTCACCGAGGCCTCTCCCCTGCTGTCAGGCGGCCCTTTCAAAGACCCGACCATCACTGTCGGCTCCGCCGGCAAGCCGGTTCCCGGGGTGGAAATCAGAATCTCCCGGCCTGATCCGCAGACCGGCATCGGCGAAATAATGGCCCACGGCCCCAATATCATGCAGGGTTATGCCAATCAGGCCGATCTGACCGCGCAAACCATCGACCGGGAAGGCTGGCTGGCCACCGGCGACCTGGGCTGTTTTGATGAGTCCGGCAACCTGCATATCAAGGGCCGCTCCAAAAATGTCATCGTGCTGAGCAACGGTGAGAACATCTATCCCGAGGCCATTGAAGAAAAAATCAATGCCGCCATGCATGTCATCGAATCCCTGGTCCTGGAAAACAATGACCAGCTGGAGGCCCGGGTTTATCTCGATTACGACCTGATCAACCAGCAGACCAAAAACAAAAGCCAGCAGCAGCAGAAGGAATATATCAATCAGCTCCTCAAGGAGATCCAGCGCGCCGTTAATTCCCAGTTGGCGCCATATTCCAGGATCCACAGGATCATTGAGAGACAGGAACCGTTCATCAAGACAGCGACCCACAAGATAAAACGCTATCTTTACGCGCAATGACCACACAACGAGAAAGGGAAGAGAGATGAAAAAGCAAATCGCAATAGTGGCAGCAATGGGGATCATGGCCGCGGGCACGGCCCATGCTTCGGGCTATCGCATACCCGAACAGTCGATCAACGGCGTTTCCTTAAGCAATGCCTACATCGCCCACACGCAAGGTCCGGACACCGCTTACTACAACCCGGCCAGCATGGGCTGGCAGGAAGACCGCTGGCAGCTGGAGGCCAGCGCCAGCTACATCAATCTGCTCCATATCGAATATACGGACTCCAGAAACAGCGCCCTGGACGGTTCCTCCAAAACGGAAAACATCGTCATCCCCATGTTCCATGCGGTATCCCCTGACTACAGCAATTTCCGTTTCGGTTTTTCCTTTGTGGTACCCTACGGGCTGTCCAAGAGATGGGATGACACGTTTGCCCGCACCTCTGCCGAGGAATTCACCCTGCAGGTCTTTGAGGCCAATCCGTCGCTTTCCTACAAATTCTGCGACTGGTTCGGCCTGGCCGCTGGCGCCCGGCTCCTGCACACCACCGGCAACAAGGTAAAAAGCTCCGGCTTCATTGATATTGATCCCGGACCAGGTGTCACCTATGCCTCGCTAAGCCGCGACATGGATGGCGATTCCACCGATCTCGGCTACAACCTGGCCATGACCATCAAACCGACCCGGGAGTGGAACATCGCCGCCACCTACCGCTCGGAAGTGGACATGGGCCTGACCGGCACAGCCACGCTCCGGACAGATACCTTTCCCTTCAACACCTACCATGGAGACGCCCGCCTTGATGTGGTCACCCCGGCCGTGCTCACCATCAGCACCTCCTACACCTTTTTTGACCAGACCACGGTGGAGCTGACCTGGGACAAGACCTACTGGTCGGAATACGAGCAGCTTGATTTCAACTATAACGGCTTCCTGGTCAATCCGATCCTTTTCACCGCCTTTGATCAGCCCAAAGATAAAAACTGGCGCGACTCCATCGCCTACCGCATCGGCATCACCCATAAGTGCACGGACCGTTTTACCGCCATGCTCGGCTTTGCCTATGACGAAACCCCCATCCCCAGCGACACCCTGGGTTTTGAGCTGCCCGACTCGGACGCCCTGCTGTTCTCCTTCGGCGGCCGTTACCGGGTCAATGAGCAGCTGGAGCTGGGCGGCGCCTATCTGCTCGATGACAAGAAGACCAGAAGCATTCATACAGCCAATTCCTCCCAGATCAACGGCAGATTCGAGGATGCCGGGGCCCATGTGGTGACCCTGGGCATGATTTACAAGTTCTGACAGTACGGGACCTGACGGGTTGCGCACCCCTTGACGGGAACATTCCCATTGACTATTTTCTGAAATTGTTTTTTAACTTGTTGATATCCAGCAGGGGCGGCTTGATGGCCGTCCCTGCTTTTTTTAATCCTATTGCCCGAAGAAAAGCAGTTTACCTATGGCAGAAACATCTCATTTAGAGGCCGCCGACGTGCATATCGTCGAACAGGACGGCCGGCAATTCATCCTGGTGGGTACGGCGCACATCTCCCGCGCCTCGGTCGAGCTGGTCCATCAGGTCATTGATCGGGAGAATCCGGACTGCGTCTGCGTCGAGCTTGACGCCAAGCGCTACGAGTCCCTGTCCGAGAAAAAACGCTGGAAGTCCCTTGATCTGAAACAGATCATCCGCAACAAGCAGCTGAGCACCCTGATGATCAATCTGGTGCTGGCCTCCTACCAGAAAAAACTGGGCGACCAGCTGGGGGTCATGCCCGGCTCGGAACTGCTGGAGGCGGCCGCCACAGCCCAGGCCAGGAACATCCCGGTTTCCCTGTGCGACCGGGACGTGCGGGTCACCATGCGCCGGGCCTGGAAAACCACCTCCTTCTGGCGGAAAAATTATCTGGTCGCCAGCCTGATCGCCTCGCTGTTCGAGGAGACGGAAATCACCGAGGAGAAATTAAAGGAACTTAAGGAAACCGATGTGCTCTCCGAGCTGCTGGCCGAGCTGGGCCAGGCCCTGCCGGAGCTGAAAACCGTGCTCATCGATGAACGGGATACCTTTCTGGCCGAAAAGATCAAAAGGGCCAAAGGCAACAAAATCGTGGCCGTGGTTGGCGCCGGCCATATCAGAGGGGTAAAACAGGCCCTGGCAGAAGACCGCAGCAGCCTGATGGAGGAAATCAACACCATCCCGCCCGTCTCGCCGGTATGGCAGGCGCTGGGCTGGCTTATTCCCATAACCATTCTCGGCTCGCTGGGCTACATCGGCTATAACAAAGGCCTGGCGGTGGCAGGAGAAAATCTCCTCTACTGGATTCTGGCCACCGGCGTTCCCTCGGCCGCGGGCGCCCTGCTTGCCATGGCCCATCCGGTCACCATCCTTGCCGCCTTTGCCGCGGCCCCGCTCACCACCCTCTCGCCGGTTATCGGCGTGGGGCATGTCGCGGCCTTTGTCCAGGTCATGGTGCAGCCGCCCCAGGTGCATGAGTTTGAAACCGTGCTGGGCGACATGGGTAAAATCCGCAAGTGGTGGGGCAATAAACTGCTGAGGGTCTTTCTGGCCTTTGTGCTGCCAAGCTTTGGCGGCATGATCGGCATGTGGATCGGCAGCGTTGAAATCATCTCCAATCTGGCAAAACCATAATCATGAAAAAGAAATCACTTTCCAGCAAACAGAAAAGCTATCTGCGCGGCCTGGGCCATCACCTTGTTCCAGTGGCCATGATCGGGCAAAACGGACTTACCAAGGAGGTGCTGGCCGCCATCTCCGCCGTGCTGACGGCCCACGAACTGGTGAAGATAAAGATCCAGAACACCGCGGCCATTGACCGGCATGAGGCGGCGGAAAGCGTGGCCGGCCAGACCGGCGCTCAGCTGGTGCAGGTGATCGGTCGAAGCATCCTGCTCTACAAGGCCAACAAGGATATCCGGCCGGACAAGCGGATCGTCCTGCCCTGACCGGCCGCCTGCCCCAGTGAAACAGCCATGACCACTCCGCGCCAGAAACTGGAAAGCCTGCTTGCCGCACCGCAGCTGCTGGTCATGCCCTGCTGCTATGACGCGCTCACGGCAAGACTGATCGAACAGGCGGGCTTTCCCCTCACCTTCATGAGCGGTTTTGCCGTCAGCGCCGCCCGGCTCGGCCTGCCGGACACCGGGCTGATCTCTTTTGGCGAGATGCTTGACCAGGGCCGCACGATCTGCGGCCGGGTCAACATTCCGGTGATCGGCGATGCGGACACCGGCTACGGCAATGCCCTCAACGTCAAACGGACCATTGCCGGCTATGCGGCCGCGGGCTTTGCCTGCGCCATGATCGAAGACCAGCTGCAGCCCAAGCGCTGCGGCCATACCCAGGGCAAGCAGGTGGTAGGGCGGGCCGAGGCGCTGACCCGCATCAGGGCCGCGGTGGATGCCAGGGAAGAAGGGGCGGATATCCTCATCATGGCCCGCACCGATGCCAGGGCCACCCATGGGCTGGAGGAGGCGCTCTACCGCTGCCAGGCCTTTGCCGATCTGGGGGCTGACATCATTTTCCTTGAGGCGCCGGAGTCGGTTGCGGAAATGGCACGCTTCTGCCGGGAGATCCCGGGACACAAGATGGCCAACATGCTGCAGCACGGCAAAACCCCGCTGCTTGCCCACGGGCAGCTGGCGGAGCTGGGCTACAAGATCGCCGCCTATCCCCTCACCCTGCTCAGCTCAGCCATCACCGCCATGCAGCAGGCGCTGCAGTCGCTGCAGGCCGGCAGCTACCCGGATCATCTCGATTTCGCCGCCCTGCGGGAACTGCTCGGCTTCAATGAGTATGACCGCCAGCAGCAACGCTATGCCGAACAAACCCTGGAATAAGAAAGAGCCATGCCGGAAGAAAAAAAAGCGCTTATTCTGCTGACCAATGACGACGGGGTTTACGCGCCCGGCCTGCGCACACTCTTTGCCGGACTCGCCGGGACCGGCCAGACCGTCATCGTGGCTCCGGACCGGGACAACAGCGCGGTCAGCCACTCCTTGTCGCTGCATCGCCCCCTGATGGTAAAAAAGCTGGAAGAGAATATCTATGCGATCAACGGCACGCCGGCGGACTGCGTGACCATCGGCCTGGAGAAGGTGCTGCCCGGCAAGCCGGATCTCATTGTCTCCGGCATCAATGCCGGCGCCAACCTGGGGCATGACATCAGCTATTCCGGCACCGTGTCAGCCGCTAAGGAGGGCACCATCCGCGGCGTGCCGTCCATGGCCCTGTCCATTGCCGGCCACGGTCCCTACCATTTCGACACCGGCCTGCAGTGCGCCCGGCTCATGGCGGAACTCATCCTGGCCAACGGCATGCCGGCCGACTGCTATCTCAACATCAACATCCCCAACCTGCGGCCCGCCGAGCTCAGCGGCCTGAAGATCACCAGACAGGGCAGGAGGATGTATGAGAATGCCCTGCAGGAACTCTCCGATCCCTGGGGACGCCCCTGCTTCTGGATCGGCGGCGGCAAGCCCTCACGAGAGCAGGAATGCGGCACCGACTCCTTTGAGACGGAAAAAAATTACATCTCCATCACCCCGATCCATGTGGATCTGACCAACTACGAAGCCCTGGACACCCTGCAGCAGGCCTGGGGCAACAGGCTGAAGGAGCAGCAGTTTTCCTGAGCAGAGGAAAACTTTGCCGCAAAAAAAACCACTTAACTTCCTCACCATGAGCAGAGACAACATTTATCAGGATCCGCAGGCCCCTGCTGATTTCACCTTCAACTCCCGGGTCGCTGAAGTTTTTGATGACATGCTGCAGCGCTCGGTCCCCTGTTACCACCAGGTGATTGACATGATGGCCACCCTGCTGGCCAGGTTTGTGCACCAGGGAGACCGGATTTACGACCTGGGCTGTTCAACCGGCACCACCCTGCTGGAACTCTCCCGGCGCATGGCGGCGAGCGAGCTGGAATTTGTCGGCATTGACAACTCGCCCGCCATGCTGGACAAGGCCAGACTGAAGACCGAGATGCTGGCCAGACCGGCCGCCATCAGTTTCATCCATGGCGATATTGCCACCGTGGAGCTTGCGCCCTGCGGGGCCTGCATTCTCAACTACACCCTGCAGTTCATCCGCCCCATGGCCCGCCAGAGTTTCCTCAGCCGTCTCCACCAGGCCCTGCAGCCGGGCGGAGTCCTGATCATCAGTGAAAAAATCATCTGCCACGATCTTGAAATCAACCGGGCCTTTATCGATTTTTACCACGATTTCAAACGCAGCCAGGGGTATTCGGAGACGGAAATCGCCCGGAAACGGGCGGCCCTGGAAAATATCCTCATCCCGTTTTCCATCCGGGAAAACAGCGAACTCCTGCAGAAATCCGGCTTCAGCCAGGTGGAAACCTTTTTCCAGTGGTTTAACTTCGCCTCCTTCGTGGCGATCAAGGATTGACCGGTGGCAGGCGAAGACGATTACCTCCGGCTGCTGCCCTCGGCCAGACATGCGGAAATCCTGGCCCTGCGGGAGGAAAACCGGCGCAAGCTCTGCAGCCGCAAAAAGGGCTTTCTCGCCTACCGGCTGCCCTATGAGTCGGTCTGCCATCTGCGCGCCTCATCCCTTGATCTGGCAGGGGACGTGGTCCGCATCGGCAGCCCTGAAGACATCACCGCCGAGGAACGGCAGCGGGTCCAGCAGGTGCTGCGCGGCTTCATGCCGTGGCGCAAGGGGCCGTTTCAGGTTTTCGGCATCGACATTGACGCGGAATGGCGCAGCAACCGCAAGTGGGACCGCCTGCTGCCGGTGCTGCCGGACCTCAAGGGCAAAATCATCGCCGATGTGGGCTGCAACAACGGCTATTACATGTTCCGCATGGCCCATCACCAGCCCGGGGCGGTCATCGGCTTTGAACCCTATCACCACCACTACTTCACCTTCCTGACCTTAAACAGCTTTGCCGGGCTGGCCAACCTTCATCTGGAGCTTCTCGGAGTGGAGCATCTGCCCCTGTATGAGCAGTGCTTTGACGTGGTCTTTCTCATGGGCATCATCTACCACCGCATCTCCCCGGTGGAGATGCTCAAAGACGTCTGGCAGAGCATGAAGAAAGGCGGCACCCTGCTGGTTGAATCCCAGGCCATCCCGGGGGAGGCGCCGGTGGCCCTGTTCCCGGAGGAGCGCTACGCCAAGGTGCCGGGCACCTATTTTGTGCCCACCGCCGCCTGCCTGCAGAACTGGCTGAAGCGGGCGGGTTTTCGCAATGTAGAAATATTCTGCAGCCATTCCATGAGCAGCGCGGAACAGCGGCGCACCGACTGGATGGTGTTTGAATCCTATGATGATTTCCTTGATCCGGGCAATCCGGCGCTGACCGTGGAAGGCTATCCGGCGCCGCTGCGGGTCTTTGTCAGAGGAATTGCGTAAAGAGCGTTCCAACGTTTCAGCGTTTCAGCGTTGCTCGCTCAAACGTTTCCTACCTGCCGTCTTTCCGGCAGTTTACGGAGATCCGTTCGACGATCTTGTTGTAGTAATGGTCCTGGGCGGCCAGATTGGTCGGGGTTTTCCGGGTGGCCTCCATCTTCATCAGCAGGAGGTTCAATTTTTTCATCTGCTTGAGACGGACATGCTCATCCTCGGTGCGGGCAATCATCTCCTCCAGCTGCTGGATTTCCTTCTTCGCCTCGATTTCCGGGGGCAGATAGCCGGCATTCTTCAACATCTTGTAGGCAATTTTCAGATCATCCGGCACCTGCATGTCATCGTCGGCGGGCAGCGGCATATTCTTCCATCTGGCGAAGTCGAGGCTGCCATCTTCAATGGCCTGGCTGATTTTCCGCTCAGCAATGCGACTGAGAATATCCATGGATGATCTCGTGGTTGATGGTTGCTCTGGGCTGCCCGGGCGGAAAGGCCACCTCAACGTGGTCAAGGAGTCCCAGGGCTGCCAGCCGGCGCGCCGCACATCGTTGCTGTCCGGCAAAAAGCGAACGGTCGGCAGGGGCGAGAATGAGACGTATTGTAGCGCAGCCCCGCTCTTTTTGCAAGACGGTCAGCCGCTTTCTCAGTCGCCTGAAGTAGAGGCGGGACAGCACCAGCTCGCCAAAGGCGGGATGGTAGGGGCCGGCCAGCAGATCATGCTCCAGGGAGGCTGACGGCTGCAGTCCCAGGCGCACCACCGGGATAGCGGCTTCATCGAAAATTTCCTTAAGCCTGGCGCAGAGGGCGATGGCCCGGTTCATGGACAAGGGCCGGTAGCGTCCGGCAGCCAGCAGATCCGCCAGGGGGCTGGCCTTAAGCACCAGGGTGGGATAGATCCTGACCAGATCGGGCTTTAGGGCAACCAGGCGGCGCGCCCCGGCGATAAGCCCGGCCGTGGTCTCCCCCGGCAGCCCCACCATGAGCTGGCCGCCCACTGCAATGCCCTCCTGGCGCAGATGGGCAAAGGCCTCGCTCACCTGCTGTGCCGTGTGGCCGCGCCTGCTTTGGGCCAGCACCCGGTCGGCAAAGGACTGGATGCCGAGTTCCACCAGCCCCACCCCCCGCTCCTTTAAAAAGCGGGCCTTGGCCTGATCCACATAATCGGGCCGGGTGGACAGGCGGATCAGCTCCACCTCGCCTTGCTCGAGAAACGGCCCCACCGCGCCGAGCAGTTCCTCCTGCCGTTCGCGCGCAAGGCCGGTGAAACTGCCGCCGTAAAAGGCCACCTGCACCTGCCGCTTGCCATCCCTGGGCCAGCCGAGCCAGCGGACGATTTCCTCCCGGACCTGTGCCGCGGTGAGCCGGCCGCTGCTGCCGGTGATGACATGCTGGTTACAGAAGACGCACTGATGGGGGCAGCCCTGGTGGGCGATAAAAAAGGGGATGACAAAGGGAGAGGGTGACACGGGATCAGCCGATGGTGTCCACCGCGGCGAACTCCGGCTCATGGAGCGGCAGCAGGATGTCCGCCATGTCCCGCACCTTGAGCATCAGATCATAGGCCTGGTAACTGTTGATGTTGGTGCCGGGCGGAATCACCTCAAGCTCCATGGCCCGCACCGCGGCCGGCGGCTCGAAATTTTCCCTGATCACGCAGAAACCGGTGATGGCCGCCCGGCCCAGGGCCGTGTCGATCAGCACGGTCAGCCCGCCCGGGCTGTGGGCCGGGGTGTGCAGCACCGAGATGCCCGGCACGATCTCTTGATCACTGCTGATGCTGTCAATCTGCCCGGCCTCTTCAATTTCCAGGATATAATCCTCCACATAGCGGAAGTCCAGCGGATGGGGAGCATGGATGGTGGCCAGCTCCTGCTCGTGGATGACAAACCGGGCGTTGACGCATTTATAGTCATTCTCGCAGTGGTCGGCATGGAGATGGGTGTGGATGACCAGGTCGATATCCTCAGGCTTGAGCCCCCACTTGGCCAGCCCCTGCTCAAAGGTATAGATGGGGCCGCCGATGCTCTGCTGCCGGTCCGCCGACTGGATGGGCCGCAGCTCGCCGGTGTCCACCAGGATTTTTTTGTCCCCGCCCTCCAGGTACCAGCAGTAGATGGGGATGGTGTAGGGTTTGCCGTAATCATGCTGGTAGGTCATCATGCCCTTGTCAAAAACCTTGGTGCCCATGACGATGGGATGAATCTTGAACGTGTTCATTTGGTGCCTCACTCTGAATTATTTGCCGCGGCCAGTGCCGTAAAGAGTATCGTTTTCAACCGTCGACACCTGTCACGTGACAGATTACAATCAAGCTATGATAAAAACATTTGCCGACCAAGAAACACAACAGCTTTTTATTACCGGCAAATCAAAACGCCTGCCATCTGAATTAATCAGGAGGGCTGCAAGGCGTTTAGAGTATTATCCATTATGCAATAACCTTAAAGATCTCCTGACGCCCCCAGGCAACCGGCTGCATGCACTACAAGGAGACAGGGAAGGGCAACATTCGCTATCAATCAATGACCAATGGCGAATCTGTTTCCGTTTCATTGAAGGCGATGCCTGCGATGTTGAAATGACCGATTACCATTCAAGGATAGGACCATGGCTATACCAAACACCACAAAAAGAGAATTACCGCCAACACATCCCGGCGAAATGCTCAAGGAAGATTTCATGCCGGATTTTGCTCTGAACGCTACTTTATTGGCGAAGGCTTTAGGCGTATCACGCCAGACTATCAATGAAATTTTGCGAGAACGACGTGCCATAACTCCTGCCATGGCGCTCAGATTGTCTCGCCTTTTTGGCAATTCCCCGGAATTTTGGCTGAATGCCCAGCATTCCTGGGATTTATGGGATTCCGAACAGCGGTTCCACAAAGAGCTCTCCCAAATTAAACCTTTGCATGCCGCATAAAATGAAGATTGTTTTCTCTCCTTATGGGGCTTATGGAGGCTGTGGGGTCCCCCACGCGACCCGAACTCGCGGCCTCGCCACCAGTCAGCCGATCAGCCTTCTCTCTGTCGGCTCTAAGAAATGAATTGGTTTTGGTGACGGGTTAACGGACTAATCACCAGCCGAAAGGGAACGGGACTTGGAGAAGACACCGGAAACACCAGACTTTTAAATGCCCAAAAAGGTCTTCCCTTTCTGCCAGGTGGATTAGCTTGTTCATCTTGGTTCTAGTGATTTCTTTATCTTCTTGGGATCACAGCGTAAATCAAGCACTCTGTACACGATAACTACGCCTTCCACCTTTTCAAACCGATAATAGATTGCATAGGGGAATCTCTTTGAAAGTATGCGATGATAACCGAAAAATTCTGGATGGATTCCACCATAGAGCATCAAAGAGTCAATGTCTGAAAACAGAGAATCAAAAAAGTATTCGCCCAAACCTTCCGCTTGTTTTTCATAGAATAATCGGCCCCTGGATAAATCTTCCAACGCAGAAGACAGCAGCTTAATTTTCATCTCCGAATCGTTCCCGAAGTTCTTTTTTTGCGGTCTTCCAGTCAACGTTTTTCTCTAGACCCAAATTCAGGCGATGTTCTGTTTCCTCTAGTTCTTTCTGATGCCACTCAGGAGAATCTACCTCTTCATCCTCCCTTGACAAATCTTCCCAGATGGCTTCCATTATCCTCAATTTCTCTTCTCTGGATAAATGTTTGATTTCAAATGTATTTCCCATGATTAGCAATCCTTGATTTTTCTTTTAATATGTAACATTCTCTTGTGGCGGATGTCAAAATCATTATCTGGTGCGAACGTATTGAATTAACCCGTGCGAGCGTGAGAGCCGACTGGTAAAGTGCCTGCGCAAGGCGCTTGACGAAGTCAGCACCGCGATTCCCGGCGACGCAGTCGCCGGGAACAAGTAATTCTAAAGACCAGTATATCATCCCAAATTGCAGGGTATTCCGCATGTTCGCACATGGCCGGAAATATCGGCACTTTGATTGAGCATGAACCGTATTTCCGCAATACTTCAATATTTCCCCCCTGACAAGCCAAGTTTAAAGCCGTATTTGCTTTTCCGTATTAATAGAGGAATAACCAGTTTCGGAGAAGTTCGAATGCTCCCTGTCCCTGCTGTATTACAGGCAAGTTACGAGGCGTATCCGCAGCCCGGAGAATACCCGGAAATCGCTCATACATATTATAAAAATGGCTGTGGGACTGCCGATGATCGCTGCACTGACAGCCGCCTGTTTTTTTCACAGCCCCAGGCTGGCAAAGGATCTGATCGCCTCGGCCGCGGCCTGCTGCTCCGCCTCCTTTTTGCTCCTGGCCGTGCCCCTGGCCAGGATTCTGTCCTGGAAGCGGACTGAGACATGGAATATCTTGGCATGATCCGGGCCTTCGGCTTTTTCCAGCATATAGACCGGGCCTTCATTGTGTTTTTCCTGAATCATCTCCTGCAGCCTGCTCTTTGAGTCTGCCAGGTACATGGCCTCTTTCTTTTCGTCGATATAGGGCGCTACCAGGGTCTCCACCACCTGGCGGGCCGCCTCATAGCCCCCGTCGAGAAAAACGGCGCCCATCACCGCCTCAAAGGCGCAGGAGAGAATGGAGGATTTTTCCCTGCCCTTTGAGGCATCCTCGCCCTTGCCGAGCAGCAGATGCCCGCCCAGGCCGATATCCCTGGCCATGGTTGCCAGATGGCTTTCCTGCACCAGGGCGGCCCGCAGCCTGGTCAACTCCCCCTCGCGCAGGGCCGGAAACCTGGTGATCAGGGCATAGCCCACGGTCAAATCAAGGACGGCGTCGCCGAGAAACTCAAGGGTCTCATTGTCGCTCTGCATGTCCTGTCCCTGTTCAAAGGCATAGGAGGTGTGGATAAAGGCCTTCTGCAGCAGGGACATATCCCTGAAGACGTATCCCAGCTTGTTTTCAAACAGGGCAAGCGGGTCTCTATTTCTGATGAGCAGTGATTCTAATGTGGTCATAGGATAACAAGGATTGATTCATGTTGGAGCCGTCCGTCGACAGCCTGCAGCAGTCATTTGCCGGCCCTGGATAATGGCCTCGCCTGTCCGGCTGATGCCGCGTGGTCCGCTGCGGGCAAATCGGCGGCAAACCGCCGTTGGCCCGGCTGTCTGAGACTTTTTGCCCCCGCGTCATATTTTGCTTGTCAAAAAAGAGTTCTCTGTTTATTATCTCGGCCTCAACAACCTGCTTGTAAGGCGGCGTAGCCAAGTGGCTAAGGCAGTGGTCTGCAAAACCATTATTCAGCGGTTCAAATCCGCTCGCCGCCTCCATTTTTTTGGGATAACCTCCGGGTTATCCTTTTTTTATCGGGCCTGCGGGCAGCCGCCTCGCACATAAAAAAAATCCGGCCTCACCAGCCGGATTCCGCCAAACCAACCACCTTTTTTTCAGAACCCCATCTCCTCCAGCATTCTGTTGACGGTCGTCTGATCAAGCATGCCGCCTTCCGCGCCGGTGCCGGAAAGCTTGTTAATATAACTGTCAACGTCTTCCTGGGCAAGTTTTTTACTCTCTTCCAGGGTGATATCCTTGTTCAATTCCTTGTGCTTCAACTGCGAACCAAAGGAAACCACCAGGGCCAGCAGCTGAATCTGGAAATCACTGAGCAGCTTGATGATCTTCATGATCTGCTGGCCGGAAAGATCCTGAAAACTGAGGGCCTCGGTAATCTTGGAGACATCGCTGCTGATGTTGGCGGTCATGGCAAAGGCATCCTCAATGCGCTTGAAGATCTCCCGCTGATCCTCCAGGGTCATGTTGCTGCAGCCGGAGGGCAGACGCAGACCATGGGTTTTCTCCGGCAGGGTGCCCAGCACGGCAACCGCCCTGTTCAGCAGCTCCTTCACCTCGTCCAGGCGGGGGTCGGGCGGGGCGACAGCCAGCGCGGCAGGTTCGGCGGGGGCTTCGGCTACCACCTCAATCTCTTCCACCGGCGGCGCCTCCAGGGGGATGGTCTGGTCGAGGAAGATCGAACTCTGGCCGGCATCCATTTTTTTCAGCAGATTGGCGATCCCCTTATCCTTGCACGCCTTGAACAGGGAGGCAAAGACGTCAGACATGGGGACCGTATAGAAATTGTCGCTGTCCGCCTCATATTTGACCGCCTTGGCGGAGATGGCATCCTGGAAGGTCTCCAGCCCGAAGATGTCGGCGGCCTTCTGCCTGGCTTTGGAAAGATGCTCCTTGACCGCTTCATTGGTGCAGAGCTCATACAGGGTTTGAAACACCACGTCCAGATCAAAAAGATAACGTCTTTTTTTCTCCATTGGCGCCGCAGCAGTCCCAGCCTCCGCCGCGCCTTCGGTCTGGATGGCGGTGAGCAGGCCGACAGCCTGGTTGAGCTGCTGCTGCAGGGCCTCGGTTTCCTCGGTAATCGGGTAGGTTGTCTCATCCTCGGCGGCGGGTTCGGTGATGGAAAAGGCCGGGTGATTCCGCAGGGATGACAGGAGGTCCTTGACATTATCGGTTTCCCCCTGCACATCCTCCACCTTGTCCATGATCTGCATGGCCGCCTTCTCGGTCATATGCACGATATCTTTCAGCTGATTCTTGGCATCTTCGATCTTATCGCCGGCCTCATCGAGTTCCACCCGTTTCTGCTGGCGGTCCTCAGCCGGGATGTCCATGATGGTGACGCTGAGATTCTTGGCCAGATTGCCGATATCCCGGTAGATTTCACTGGACACCTCCCGGTAGAAGTCGTCCCTGGCCCCGGCGGACAGACCGGCGGAGACTGCCGCCATGGCGCTTTCCTCATAAGCGGGAGCCGTCTTTTTCTCCTTTTCCACCATCTTTTCCACCGCCCTGGTGACCGAGGTCTCCTGATCGCCGAGCACGGTGATGTTGTAATTTGCCTCAGGAGTGGGAATTCTGAAAAAACTGGCGCCTATTTCAAGGTAAATCTCCGGTTTATTGCCCATAGCCCTATTATCCCTGTGTTCACTATCCTTATTCATCTCGATGCATCCGTGCCGTGAACCTGATGCCTATCTCAAACTGATCCTCCTGCGCTGTTTCCGCAGACCACATCACGGCGCCGATGACCAGCATGCTGCTGCTCTCGGCGTTGCTCCGGATGGTAACATTACCGGATTCATCGATCTGCCATCCTTCGAAATCGAGTTTCATCAACAGCTGCTCATTCTTCCTCCAGCGCCGCGAGGAGAGAAAACGAAGACCGCCGCCGCCGATATCAAGGATCAGCCCTGTTTCAGCAAGAGTGGCATTGGTCAGATCATCAATAACCGCGTACCGGAAGACAAACTCCTTTTCCAGCCGGTCATATCGCCGCCGTTCCGCCATGGTCCCTTTCTCTTTCACTGTCTTCCTCCGCTGTTTCCGCTGTCATGCCAAAAGCAATCAGAATAATGTTACGAAAATTTCATTCAAAAAATCAAGCAATTACCCGTAAACACCTGACAAAAAAAATTCCTGACCAGATTTTAGCGTCAAGATGACAGGCCAGCCTCCGCCTAACGTTTCGTTTTAACAACACTATTTAATCAACGGCAGAAAACGGGGGAAGACAGGGAAAGAGCGGCGGTTCATCACATGAAGTTGCTTTTTTCTTCTCTTTCATTGTTGATGTGGAACCGCTCCTGAATCCTCTTCAGGGATACCAGCTGTACATTGCGGGAGGAGGGGGTGACAAATGAGTGCAGTTTGCGTTCCAGACTGCGGGGGTCCATCTCGCTCTCAATGGCGATGACGCCTTCCATGATGATCTTCTGCAGCAGCAGTTCCTGGTCGGTTCTTTCCCGGATATTGCCGGCAAAGGGCACGCAGAAGAAATTGGCCAGCACCACGCCGTAGAGGGTAGAGGTCAGGGCAATGGGCACGGTGGCGAGAATAACCTTGCTGTCCCCCACCCCGGCCAGCATGCCGATCAATCCCACCACGCTGCCCACCAGTCCGAAGGAGGGAAACAGCTCGCCCATGGTGCGGATCACCCGTTCGCAGTCCTCGCGCCGCATTTTGAAGAAATACATCTCGGTATTGAGGATATCGCGGATCACCTTGCCCCGGTAGCCGTCCACCAGCAGGCCCAGAGCCCGGCGCAGAAAGAGGATGCTGGTTTCCTCCTCGTCCTCCTGCAGGGAGAGAATCCCCTGGAACTTTGATTTCACCGACAGATCCACCAGGATCTCGACAATATCCTCCGGGGTCTTGGTTTTCGTCCGGTACGAGGATACGAGCACCTTGTAGACAATCTTCAGCCGCTCCAGCCGGTAGGTGATCAGAGTGGCGCCGAAGGTGCCGCCCAGCACCACCAGGGCGCCGGACAGGTTGAAATACAGCGCCACATTGCCGGGAAA
This sequence comes from Desulfurivibrio sp., assembly GCA_003605035.1. Lineage (GTDB taxonomy): Bacteria > Desulfobacterota > Desulfobulbia > Desulfobulbales > SURF-16 > SURF-16. The sequence goes on along the minus strand of QZKJ01000113.1, from coordinate 25,572 downwards.
GACAAAGCCGGCCAGAAACAGCATGGTGCAGCAGATGAGGCCGATGATGTTCTGGTTTTTCATGGACCGCCTTCCGGGGCCACGGCAGAGGGTTTTTCCTTGGTCAGGATGATTTCCACCCTGCGGTTGGCCGCCCTGTGCTCCAGGGTATCGTTGGCCGCCACCGGCTGGGTGGCGCCATAGCCGCTGACGTAAAACCTGTTCTCGTCAAGCCGGGTCTCCTGCATCAGGAAGCGGGCGACCCGGCTGGCCCGCACCAGGGACAGCTCCCAGTTGGAGGGAAACTCCGGGGTATGGATCGGCAGATCATCCGTATGCCCCGCCACATTGATCATATTCGGGGTCTGGGCAACCAGGGGAATGATCTTCTGCAGGGCCTGTCGGGCGCTGTCCCTGATCTCGGCGCTGCCGCTGGCAAAGAGCAGATCAGCGGTGAGGATGATTCTGACCGTTTTATCCGGCGCCAGATCCACCCTGGCAATGTCGCGCATGCCGTCCTCAGCGAGCACCTGGCGGCTCAGATCATACAGGCGCGCCAGGCGATGGTCACCGGACTCGCTGAAGGGTTCAAGCGGCCCCTGGTCGTTGATGCGACTGCCGGTGCTGACATCAGGCGTGGGCACCTTTTCGAAAAGCACCTCCCGGTTGGCCGACTGGTAGATATAGAGTACGGCAAAAAGAATGAACATGGTCATCATCAGATCAGACCAGACCACCGACCAATGGGGAGCGCGGGGCATGCGCAGCCGTTCAAACGCGGCCTCGTCATACACCCGCATGCCGCTCTCCCACTGCACCTCCTGCTGGAAGGCGGAGATCCGCCGGCCTCCGTCCCTTCTGGGCCGGACCATCCTGAGGGGCCGCCCATTCCCCTGCCCCTGCCGCTGGCCGGGCGCGGCGCCGGCTGTCTCTTCCCTGCCGGCCTTACTTTCCCGCGGGGTATCCATCTGCCCTGGCTGGTCTGTCATCTCTCTCCTTTCCGGTCCGGAAAACCAATGAAAGCTCATTCCAACCTATCGGAAATCAGCCGTTCTTCTCAAATAAAATCGTGCCGCCCCGCCAAAAAAATTCATTTCCCGCCTCACTTGATAAAGGGCAGCATGGCCTTGAACTCAGGGGTGCCGGCCTGCTGCAGCAGCTCATAAATGATCATTTCCGTATTGCCCACCGCCCCGCCGACCTGCCGGATCCTCTCCAGGCCGGTCTGATAATTCTTCACCGCCCTGGAATTGACCGCGTCCGCCGGCACCCACATGGCATAGCCTTCCCGCAGGCCGCCCAGCACGGTCTGGTAGATGCAGATATGGGTTTCCACCCCGCAGACGATCCAGCTGTCAACCGCGGAGCAGGCGCGGATTGCCGCCAGGGCCTCCCGGTTGTCGAAACAGCCGAACTCAAGCTTGTCCAGTGGCCGGATCTCCCCCATTTCCGCGCTGATCTCCGGCAGTAGCTCGCCGATCCTGGCCGCGTACTGGGTGGTGGCGACCACGGGAAGTTTGAGAATCCGCGCAGCCTTCAGCAGCAGCACACTGTTTTTCACCACCTCCTCCCGCTCGGGGATCACCCGCATCATCCTCTCCTGAATATCGACAACCAGCAGACCGCAACGGGCCGGCTCCAGTCTTTTCGTTATTGCCATTTTCTATTCTCCTGTTAAAAACTGATAAAAATGATTAAGATGGGGACATTAGCCGGACAAACTACCTGCTGGCCAGCCGCAACGAACCATGGAAGTCCGGCTCCGGCACGGGCAATTGCGAAGCGGCGCCGACTTTCATAAACCCCTTACAGATCAAAGCAATTCTACCCTTTTGTCAACATGGAAAAAACACCGCGCATTAAAACCATCCTCACGGAAAAACCGCTCAACCGGGACATCTGCGTCCAGGGCTGGCTGAAATCGAAACGGGATTCCAAGGGCCTCTCCTTTCTCGACCTGACCGACGGCTCCAGCCTGTCCGGCCTGCAGGTCATTGCCCCTGAAACACTGGCCAATTACCATACCGACGTCAGCCGGCTCTCCACCGGCTGCGCCATTGCCGCCCGCGGCCAGCTGGTCGCCTCGCCGGCCAAGGGCCAGGAGGTGGAACTGCACGCCCGGGAAATCATAGTTTACGGCTGGGCCCCGCCGGAAAGCTATCCCCTGCAGAAAAAACGCCACTCCTTCGAGTTTCTCCGCTCCGTGGCCCATCTGCGCGGCCGCACCAACAGCCTGGGGGCAGTGGCCAGGGTGCGCAGCAGGCTGTCCTGGGCCATCCAGCAGTTTTTCCAGCAGCGCGGTTTTTTTCAGATCCACACCCCGGTGATCACCACCAGCGACTGCGAAGGGGCGGGCGAGATGTTCACCGTCACCTCCCTTGATCTGCAGCAGCTGCCGCTGGCCAACGGCGCGGTTGACTTCAGCCGGGATTTTTTCGGCCGGCCGGCCAGCCTGACGGTCAGCGGCCAGCTGGAGGCCGAGGCCTATGCCCTGGCCCTGGGCAACGTCTACACCTTCGGCCCCACCTTCCGGGCGGAAAATTCCAACACCAGCCGCCATCTGGCCGAATTCTGGATGCTGGAGCCGGAAATGGCCTTCTGTGACCTGGAGGGGGACATGGACCTGGCCGAGGAGCTGCTCAAATTTCTCATCGCCGACTGCCTGGCGAACTGCGCCGAGGAGCTGGAGCTTTTCAGCCGGTTCATCGACAAGGACCTGCCGGCCAGACTCGACAATGTGCTGCGGCATGACTTTGTCCGTCTCTCTTACACTGATGCGGTCAAAGAGCTGGAACAATCAGGCCGGGAGTTCACCTTCCCGGTTGCCTGGGGCATTGATCTGCAGTCCGAGCACGAGCGCTATCTGGCCGAAACCCTGTTTCAGCGGCCGGTGATTGTCATTGATTACCCGAAAACCATCAAGCCCTTTTACATGCGGGTCAACGACGACAACAAAACCGTGGCGGCCATGGACATCCTCTTTCCCGGCATCGGCGAAATCATCGGCGGCAGCCAGCGCGAGGAACGCCTGGAAGTGCTTTCGGCGCGCATGGAGGAGGCGGGCATTGATCTCGCCAGTTACCAGTGGTACCTTGATCTGCGCCGCTATGGCACCGTGCCCCACGCCGGTTTCGGACTGGGTTTTGAGCGGATGATCCAGTTTGCCACCGGCATGGCCAATATCCGCGACGTCATCGCCTTTCCCCGCACCCCCGGCTCGACCGCGATGTAATGGCCTTGCCGCATAACTTTCTCAATGATATGACCATGGCCAGCGTTAAATATTTTCTCCTCACCCTCCTCCTGCTCGTCCTGCCGGCAACGGTCGCGGCCGCGGCCCCTGCCGCCGGCGCGGTGATCATCGAAGACGCCAACCTGCGCAGCAGCCCGGCCGATACCGCGCCTATCATCGCCCCGCTGCGCAGGGATACCCGGGTGCTGGCCACAGAGCGCCGGCAGGAATGGGTCAAGGTGGAGGTGCCTTCCCTGGCAAAAAGCGGCTGGGTCTACCACTCCCTGCTCAGGGAAAATTCCGGCCCGCAGACGGCGCCGACGGATGGAAAAAAACTCGATGAAAAAAAGCTCATCGAACCGGGCCAGCAGAAAATCCCCTGGAAAAACAGTGCAAAAGGAACCCAGCCGGATCTTCCCAGGCAGAGCATTGGCGTCATTGATATCCAGCAGGTGCTCAACCAGTCACGGCGCGGCCGCGAGGCCAGGGAACGATTCGAGGAGATGCGCCTGGCCGGCCAGACCGAACAGCTTGACCGGCTTGAAAAGGAAATGGTCAGCCACGTCATTGCCGAGATCCAGGCCATTGTCGAAAAATATGCCGGGGAAAAGGGCTTCACCCACATACTCAACAAAAATTCCGGCAGCGTCTTTTACAACGAGGCACGCTTTGACATCACCAGCGACATCCTCAGGGAATATGACCGGCAGGCCGCCCTGCAGCAGGCAGCGCCATGAGCCCCACCCTGGTCATGGCTCCCCTGCGGGGCATCACCGAGGCGGCCTTCCGGGACCTCTTCGTCCGTTTCTTTCCGGGCTTTGACCGGGCGGTGGCTCCCTTTATCTCCACCTTTCAGGGCAGCAGGGTCAAAGCGGCCAAACTCCGGGATCTGCTGCCGGAAAACAACCCCCGGCTGCCGGTGGTGCCGCAGATTCTCTCCAAAAATGCCGAGCACTTCATGGCCACCTCCCGGCTGCTGGCCGAGCTGGGCTACACCGAGGTCAACTGGAACCTGGGCTGCCCCTACCCCATGGTGGCCAACAAGATGCGAGGGTCAGGGCTGCTGCCTTTTCCCGACAGGATCGAGGCCTTTCTCGACCAGATCCAGGCGCTGCCGCTGGCCATTTCCATAAAAACGCGGCTGGGACGCCGGGATGCCGGGGAGATCCTGGCCCTGCTGCCTGTTTTCAACAAATTTCCCTTAAAAGAGCTGATTATCCATCCCCGTACCGGCATCCAGATGTATGAAGGCGCGGTTGATCTGGACGCCTTCGCCCGCAGCGCGGAACTCTGCCGCCATCCGCTGGTGTATAACGGCGATATCACCAGTCTGGCGGACTATCAACGGCTGGCCGCGCGCTTCCCCACGGTGCGGAGCTGGATGATCGGCCGCGGCGCCCTGGCAGACCCCTTTCTCCCTGCCCGCATCAAGCAGCTGGCGCTGCCGGCTGATCCGCGCGCCACCCTGGCCGCCTTCCACGAGGAGCTGCTGGCCTGCTACCAGGACATGCTCTCCGGCCCCTCGCCGGTGCTGGGCCGCCTGAAAGGGCTCTGGTTTTATCTGGCCGCCTCCTTTGCCGATGGGACAAAGATCCTGAAAAAAATCCAGAAAATGAAAAAACTCGAACCTTACCGGGAATTCACCAGGGAAATCTTCGCCCATGGCGCCTGGCTGCCGCAGCAACAAGGAGAAACCCCATGAACCCAAGCCCTTGCCGCCGCGCAGCCGTCATCATTTTCTGGCTGCTGCTCATTCTGCTGCTCACCGTTCCGGCCCAGGCCAAAAACATCCTCTGGCAGGTGCGCGCAGGCGAGCATACCCTCTACCTGCTGGGCTCGCTCCATGTGCTGCAGAAGGACGCCTATCCCCTGCCGCCGCTGATGGAGGAGATTTACGCAGCCAGTGGCACCGTGGTTTTTGAAACGGACATGGACGACATGGACACCCCGGCCATGCAGCAGAAAATCCTTCGCTACGGCCGGCTGCCGGCCGGCCAGACCCTGGAGCAGCAGCTCAGCCCCCGCACCTGGCAGCTGCTGCAGCAGAAGATGGCCGAGCTGCAGATTCCGGAGGACAAAATAAGCCGGATGAAGCCATGGCTCTGCGCCGTGACCCTTACGGTGACTGATCTTGAGCGCATGGGTTTTCTGGCTCGCTACGGCCTGGATGAATATTTTTACACCAGGGCCAAAAAGGACCAGAAGAAAATAATCCCCCTGGAATCAGTGGATTTTCAGCTCAGCCTTTTTTACAGCCAGTCCCGCCAGGAGCAGGAGGATTTTCTCCTGCAGACCCTGGATGATCTGCAGGTGGCGGGTCAGTCGGCCGGCGAGCTGCTGAACGCCTGGCAAACCGGCGACGGCGACCAGCTGTACAGCCTGATCGCCAGAAGCTTTGCCGGCTACCCGCAGCAGTATAAGCGACTGGTACTGCAGCGCAATAAAAACTGGCTGCCCATGCTGGAAAAAATCCTGCGCCGCGAACCGTTGACCCTGGTGGTGGTAGGCGCCGGTCACCTGGTCGGCCCGGACAGCCTGGTCGATCTGCTGCGCCGCCAGGGCTATCTGGTGGTGCAGCGCTGAAAACCCCCTCACCACGCCGAAAAGATCAGCATCCCCCCCATCACCACCAGCAGATTGAGAATAATCTTCAGATAGGTTTCCCTTGCCACCTTGCCGTAGCAGAACGCGCCAGCCATCACCCCCAGCAGGACAAAGGCGGCGGAGACGGAGAAATAGCGCAGCACGGCGGTGGTTATCAGTCCGGCCAGGGTATAGGCGCCGGCCATAATGAGGCCGGTGGTGAAGAAGAACACCGACAGGGTGGCCTTGATGTCATCCTTGTCCCAGTCGGTCAGGGTGGTGTAAATGATGGTAGGCGGGCCGCCGGCGCTGAAGGCGCTGCCGATTACGCCGGTAAAGAACCCGGCGATATAGGACCAGAAAGGCGCGACTGTTCCCGGCCCGGGTTTGCAGAACATGTTGTACAGGGCATAGCCGACCAGCATTACCCCCAGCAGCAGCTTGATCAGATCGCTGTCCGCCTCCTTGAGAAACCGCGCCCCCACATAGATGCCCGGCAGACAGCCGATAACCAGGGGCCTGATCTTCCGCCAGTCCACATTCCTGCGCAGCTGCAACGAAAGGAAGGCGGTGATGATCAGCCCGTTCAGCATGCAGAGCGGCACCGCGGTTCTGGCATCCAGGAAAAGCAGCAGCAGCGGCATGGCCACCAGGGCCGAGCCGAAGCCGGATATCCCCTGGGTAAAGCCGGCGGCAAGAAAGATGAGGGGGATGAAATAAACTTGCGTCATTTTAATAAGATACGCTTATAAATATATTTTCCACAGGAAGCATCATTTTAAAATCATTCCTCATTTATGCAATAAAATTTCCAACAAACAAAAATTCCGCAAAAACGTTTTTTTTCCAGAAAACTGAACAATAAACCTGCAAAACACGAAGACGCAAGTATCGAGGAGGAATCATTACCTGCTGTATTTAATGGAAAATTCAAAAAAAATAACCATTCTCAAAATTCGGTATATTTATTGCTTTATCAAATTACACAAATTTATATCTTAAACGTAACGAATAACGCTTTTCTTTATGACGAGAAAAATTATGGAAAGAACAAAAAACGCTCTCTGGAATGTGGTGATTTGCGTTCTGCTCGTTTTATTTTGCGCGGAAACCAGTTTTGCCACCCCTTATGGCACGTACATCGGAACTGGCACAGCAAATGACAATGTGGATGGTATCCTTGTCAATTCGCTTATCACCGCTTACAACGAGGATAACGATCCCGATGTCCCAGCGCCTGTCACCTATCTCTCCAAATACGAAATAGCCTTTGACGACGACGCTGACACCTCTTATTGGGAAGATGGCATAGACGGAGGATTTACCGTTAATTTCCTTACCTACAACGGCGACGGCGAGCCAATTTCGGGAACGTGGTCCTCAAGCAGAATAACTTCGTTATACTACAGCATTAAAACTGGAACCTCTTTTGATTTATACTATGTTGCTACCCTTACTCTTGGTACTGCCTATACTTGGGACACAACAGGTCTATCTGACAAAGGCCTCTCACACCTTACCTTCTGGACCCCAGATTCTTCTCCTGTCCCCGAACCCGCCACCATGCTGCTGTTCGGCACAGGACTCGCCGGAATCGCCGGGGTGGTGAGGAAAAAAGTAAGAAAAGCCTGATGCCATCGAGGAGGGATTACTGAATCCTCCTGTTTTTTTTCGATGAGCAATTTTCTCTGAAAAAAGGAAAACAACCCAGTCTTCTTTTTTTGTGTGCCAGCGCCCGCAACCCCCATCCCCTTTTTCCGTAAAACTGGAATTTTTTCCGTAAAAATCCATATCCAGCCAGGATAAGTTGCGACAGGATGCGGATAACGCCTCCGACACCTAACCATAACAATTCGGAATCATTCACTCTTCATAAAACCATCACACTACTCACAAGCTGGCATCAAAACTGCTTATAATAGTGATACTATTTGCAGCGTTCCGGGAGGGGACATCCGCAGGCTTCACGGCTAAGGATGGGCTGCAGGAGGAAAGGGGAAACCTGCTGTTTGGGGGAACAACAGGTTTCATAAAATGAGGAGAACCAAATGATGAAGAGAAAATATATCTTTCCCGCTGTTCTGCTGTTCCTGGCAGGATCACCGGTCCTGGCCCAGGCCACCCACATCCACTATGAAGACTATGGAGATTCCGACATCACCCTCGATGCCACCTCAACAACAGCCAACACCTTCACCTGGTATTTCGATTTAGAAACCGACACCATGGAACTCTGGGAAATTCCGGAGGAAATGGTAGAAAGTCACAGTTACGATTTTTCCATCAACCCCGACGATTACGAGAGACTTCCAGATGGCAGCATGGATCCGGAAGCTTTTCTTCATTATGCGTATCTTACTCTCAAATTTTCATCTGCTACTAATGACACCATAGAGTTTGTCCTTGAAGATCTCATTACCGCCGATACGATTTCAATACTCAATGGCGGCTTGCCACCCAATGACCCATTATATGATGCATTGATCGATCTCGATCCTTTCATTTTCGGCTCAAGCGGAGCACTTAATGTCACCTCATATCTCCGTGACGACCATAAACTTGAAGTGACGATTACCGCAATGAGCGGCTCTTTTACGGTATCTAAACTGGACCTGGCCGGCTGCTATGAAGACGTCGCCCCGGTTCCCGAACCGGCCACCATGCTGCTGTTCGGCACCGGCCTGGCTGGAGTGGCCGGATTTGCCAGAAAGAAATACCGGGCCTGAGCAGCAGAGACACCAGACACCTCCGCGGCAGACAGCAAAAAAAAGGGGCTTTCAGCGCCCCTTTTTTTTATTTCCGTTCCCAAAGCCGGCAAAAAATCAAAAATCCTTGAAATCCTCGTCATCGAGAGGGATGATCTGCTCCGGTTTCGTCTCCCTGGCCTGCCCGCTCCTGACCGGTCTCTTCGCAGCCTTGCCGTCCGGAGCGGCCAGGGCAGGCCGGCCCTGCACCGGCACACGTTCTTCCGCCTTTTCAAAGCGCTGTTTTCCGGACCCGGCCAGGTGACCGCTTCCCCCGCCATCCCCGGCCCGGCCGACAAGGGCGGTCAACTCAGCCACCATGGCCTGCAGCTGTTCAGACTGGGCATTCATCTCTTCCGAAGTCGAGGCGGTCTCCTCGGCATTGGCCGCCACCCGCTGCACCACTTCATCCATTTCGGAAATCGCCTTGCTCAACTGCCCGATCCCCTGAGCCTGTTCACTGGAGGCACTGGCAATCTCCGCCACCAGATCCCCTACCTTTCCGGCGATAGCAACATTCTCGGCAAAGGCCTCCTGGGTCAGCCTGGTCAGCTTATTGCCATTCTGCACGGCCCTGATGGTATCCTCAATCAGGCGGGACGTATCTTTTGCCGCCTCGGCCGCTCGCATGGCCAGATTGCGGACCTCATCAGCCACCACGGCAAAGCCTGCGCCGGCCTCGCCCGCCCTGGCTGCCTCAACCGCGGCATTGAGCGCCAGCAGATTGGTCTGAAAGGCTATTTCATCAATGGTCTTGATAATCTTGCCCGTCTCCTCGCTTGACTTATTGATCTCGGCTATGGCCGCAGCCATTTCCCCCATGTGCAGGTTAACCTTGTCAACGATCTGCGAGACTGCTCCCATCATGTTCCTGGCCTCGCCGGCATTGTCGGCATTGGCCCTGGTCATGGAGGAGAGCTCTTCAATGGAGGCCGACGTCTCCTGGATGGAGGCCGCCTGCTCGGAAGCCCCATCGGCCAGTGACTGGCTGGCGGCGGCCAGCTGCATCGATCCGGCGTTGACCTGGCCAGCTGCAGAGGAAAGGCCTCCGATCATCTCCCTGAGCGGCCTGGTTACCCCGCGGCTCAAGCCCCACACCAGCAGGATGGCGGCCAGCAGACCGGCCCCGATTGCTGCCAGTAAAAACAACACCGCGGACCGATGGGCGGCTCCGGATTTTTCATGGGCCTTTTCAGCCATTTTGAGGTTGATGCCGGTGAGCTGGTCAAGGTAGTCCCGCATCTCCTCAAACTTCTCCCTGCCCACCCCCAGCGAGAGATCAAGAGCTTCCCGGCGCCCTTCCCTTGTGTCGGCAACCCGGCCGTCAACGATCCGCCTGGAAACGGCCTGCCACTCCTGCCGGGCCTTTTCGAACTTTGGCACAAGAGCCTTTTCCTCGGCTGACACGGCAAGGGCCTTATACTTCTCCCACCGCTCACCGGACTGGCTGAGGTTTGTTTCATACTCAGCCACCATGCCCTTGAATTCCTCCGACTGGGCATTGGCAAAAATCATCGAGCGTTCAGCCACCAGCAGCTGCTGCAGATCCCGGTCAGTTTCGGTCAGATAATCAATGCCGGGCAGGTTGACGGCAAAAATCCTTTCAAGATGGCTGTAGATGACCGCGATGCTCCGGTAACCGGCAATACCGATCACTGCCATGAAAACAAGCATGACAGAAAAGCTGGCCAGGAGCTTGGCCCCAACTTTCAGATTTCTGAACCATTTCACCTCGGCAACCTCCCTGGAAATTGAACGCTCATGCTGGCGACACGCCTGGGCATGAAACCGGCAAACCGCCACCCTGTTTCAGATCTTGTCCACATCAATGCCAAAGGTAATGGCGCCGATGGCCTTGCCGCCATCCATCACCGGCACGGATATCTGCACCTGGTAAGCCTGGGCGCTGTCATCAAACCTGACATCATCGATAAAGACGGCGCCTGCCCCGCCGGCAAAGGATTTCTGGAATTTATCCTCATCACCCTGCCAGTAGTCCGAGGTCTTGTCAGTCATGGCCACATTGGCGCCCTGGCTGTCCATGACGAAAATTTCCGCATAAAAGGGGGCGCTCGCCTGAATCTCGCGGATATGCCTGCCGCATTCAGAATCCATGATGGCCTTCATGTAGTCGGCAAAGCCGGCATATTCGCGCCACTCCCTGTCCTTCTCCTGGATCTGGGCCAGGGTTTTGCCTTTGGCGTTTTCCTCCCGGACCGCTTTGACGATGACCGGGTCCGTGCCCAGGGCGGCCAGGGTCCCATTGGCCAGATCAATAACCTGCTGCGGCGCCTTCTCCCCGGCATTGGCTGCCAATATGCCTGCAAGAAAGAACAGCCCGGAAACAACAAACATCAGAGTCCTTTTCATCTTTTCTTCCTCCAAATGTCAGTATTGAGCCTCTTGCAAAATGAACATCTACTCCGATCGGCTAAAAATAACCTGTGCGGCCATCCTGGTGAAATCGTCCGGGGCGGAGCACTGCTCCGCTTCCGGGCGATTTCACCACTCATCCTTGCCCAGAATATTTTTCTCTCGATCTCGCTACGACGTTCATTTTGCAAGAGGCTCTATTGAAAGCTGATGGGTCGCAACAGCCATGGCTCTGAACGCGTGCCATATGAGAATGCTAGGTCAGAAGACACGGTAAAGTCAATTTTTTTGGTGATTTTATTGAACGCTGAGGGGAAGTTATTCGAGAACGCGGACGGACGGAACGCTGCATCGCGATTTTCAGGCCGGCAAAGGCCCAAATCCGCTTTCCCGTCTTTACCTGCCCTGTTTGCCGCGGACAAGCCGGAGAAAAACAGGCCAGATGAGCAGGGGAATAAGTACGGCGGCCAGCATGCCATAGCCGGGCAACGCACGGGAGGCGTAGCCGAGCCAGGAAAACAGCAGGGAGGTAAAAACCGTGCCCAGCAGGAGAGAGGCAGTGAACTTTAACAAATTCATGCCGGCGATACCGGCCAGAATGGTCAGCACCTCCGGCAGAACCGGCATCATGCGGCTGATGATGATCGCCATGCCGCCCCATTTATCAAAGAGACGCTGAAAACGGGCCAGATCCTCCTCTGCAGCAAGAAAACGGCTGCCCTTGCTGCCGAGAAAACGTGCTACCCCATAACCGATGAAACCTGCGCCGGCCGAGCCGATGACGCTGAACAAGGCGCCGGCCATGACGCCGTAAACATTACCCAGGGCTGCCATGATGCCCGTCGCCGGCACGGGAAGAAGGAGATCGCCAATCAGCAATCCGATGCCGATGGCCCACCCATACGGTCGTATCCGGCTGAACCACTCAATGCAGCGCTGCTGGTTGAACAGCAGCTCGAAATCCTGGCCGAACAGATGAAACTCAAGGAGAAAAAGGGCTGCCAGCACCACCATGAAAAAGAGGACTTTAAGGATAAGCGTGCGCATGATTATTTTTTCAGCTTTCTGAGTTGTGGGAACATATTGAAATGAAATAAATATTTCAGGTTGCCAAAACTTGTTGCCATAGAATTCAGGAGCCAGGAGCCAGAATAAAACGTAATAAAATCAATCTCAGAATCCTGTCTCCTGTCTTCTGAATTCCCATGACGGAGATCAAGTCAGAAAGCGGCAGGCGCCGCGGGAAGCCGGCTAAAGGTTCATGGAAAATTCCTGCAGATGGGCAATCAGCTCCGCATGAATCAAGCGGTTTGAGGAGAGCAGTTCCGGCACAAAGGGCGAATAGGGGCCGCCTCTGAAATCAGTGACCGTGCCGCCGGCCTCTTCCACCAGCAGCCACCCGGCCGCCGTGTCCCATGGTTTGAGCTTGATCTCCCAGAAGCCGTCCAGCCTGCCGCAGGCCACATAGGCCAGATCCAGGGCCGCGGCCCCGGCCCTGCGCACCCCCTGGCAGCGGGTCAGAAATTTGCCTAGCGCCCCCAGCACCGCATCAGGGTTCTCCCTGACATCATAGGGAAAACCGGTGGCCAGCAGAGACTTGAGCAGTTCAGCGGTGCCTGACACCGCGATTTGCTCCCCGTTGAGCCATGCCCCGCAGCCCCTGCAGGAAAAAAAGAGCTCATCCTGCATCGGCGCATAAATGACGCCGGCCAGGCTCTCGCCCTTTTCCGAATAGGCGACGGAAACGGCAAACCAGGGGAAGCCATGGGCAAAATTGGTGGTGCCGTCCAGGGGGTCGATGATCCACACCGGCTCCCGGGGCACTCCCTGGTACACGGCATGCGACTCCTCGGAGAGGATTCTGATGCCAGGGCACTGGGCGGCCAGGATGTCCAGCACGCATTTCTCGGCCGCCACATCCGCTTCCGTCACCAGATCGATCTCGCCCTTGTACCTCACCTGGTGCGGCTTATGATACAAACCGGCCAGGATATGGCCGGCCTCGAGCGCCGCCAGGGCCGCGGTCCGTAAAATTTTCGCCGTAAAATCACTGCCGCACCGCGCCAGACATGGATCGATTCTTTTCATATCATCCCGCTTTTTTCTTAATCTTTTTAAGATGTGGAATCAGATATCGCGCCCTTACCCATTGAGCAATACTGAATCTACCGCGCTCCGGATCTTTCGGCAACCCGGAATGGCTCATGGCAACGGCAAAAGCTGTGATGAGGACTTGCAGCGGAAAGGGATGGGCGGGAGAGCCAGGGATTGATTATCTGGTTTGAATCTGCCCAACAGCAGCAACCGGAGGAGGGATTCCGGCTGCTGCTGTTGCGCATGAAGACTTGCAACCATCAATCAGCTCCGCGGGCTCGGCACATTATCCCTCAGAGCTTCACAATGTTGCTACACCTGACCATATCATGCTGCAGCGCTGATGTGAATGCGGCAAAATGTCGCAGCAGAAAATTTCCCAGCAGGCGCCCCGGGGCAACCTCTGCCATGGCCGCGATTGGCACGGCGTTCGCCCGGACTGGCCAAGGCCGCTGCCCTCATAAAAAAAGCTGTGCAACGGCAGGCCGGCAAATTTCCCCTGGGTCATTGCTGCAGAAATAACTTATACTGATAACAGGGGTTACGGCAGACAACAGACAAACAAAAGGTGATGCCATGGGGAAAATCATATGGAGCAGTGCCTACAGCGTACAATCCGCCTTTATTGATCACCAGCATCAGATTCTGGTGGGAATCGTTAATGATTTCAATCAGGCCATTGCCAGGGGCGAGGGCATGAAGACCGCCTATTCTATCCTGAACCGGCTCATCCAATACGCGGAACAGCACTTCCGGGATGAAGAAAAACTGATGGAGATAGCAAGATATCCGGCGGAACAGCTGCAGGCCCACATCCGGGAGCATGAAAAGCTCACGGAAGACATTTTCCGCCACGGGGAGAACTGGCACAGCTACGGCAAGGAGGCGCTGCCGGAAATCGGCCGCTTTCTGAAAGAGTGGCTCCTGGACCATATCCTCACTTCGGACATGAAATACAGCAAATATGTCGCCAATGTTGACGACGCCTTCCTGTCGGTCAGATAGCCGGGCAAAGCAGCTGCGGCAGGGGCTTTTCCGGCCTCATCACCCAGGGCCGGATTAGCCGGCGGATCGGGGCGGCTCAGCGGATATGACAGAGCTTGCAGAGGTGGGTGCCCCTGTCTTCCACCACCGTATGATACTCGATGTTGTTGGCCACATCATGGCAGGAGATACAGGTGACCTTGCCGGCCTCCAGCCTGATCAGGCCGGTCTTCCTGAGCTCCTTGAGGGGTATATATTCCTTTTCCTTGCCGCGGGGCGGATATTTCTTGGCAACCGGATGGGACGAGGCCGGATCGACCATGCAGTTTTTCGGGCAGCGATTGTTCTTGTCATCATCCTCCTGCCGGTAATGGCAGTCAATGCAACTTCGCGTATCCTCCGACTCTACCAGGAACTTATAATGAACCACCTGCCTGGCCTGCAGCGGATACGCACCCATCAGCACCAGGCCCGCCATGGTCAACAGCACGGTGAATTTCCTGCCGGCATTCATCATTTCCTTCTCTCCTTTTTTCATTGATATGACGCTTCTGCCCCCAGCGCTGCGGGATAATCCCCACTATGGTGGATTATATTTCAAATTACCACATTCCCTTGCCGTTTGCATACCCATGCAGAATAAAAAAGTTAGGAATCCGTAAAAACCCATACTGCCCTCGCCTGGCTGACGCCGGAATTTCACTCCGCCGGTTCATCTCCGTCCGCCCCCGGGCACGGCCGGTGGCGGAAAAACTCAAAGTAGAGCAGGGGCACGGCAACCAGCGTCAGGGCCGTGGCCGCCACCGCCCCGAACATCATGGCAATGGCCAGCCCCTGGAAGATCGGATCAAAGATCATGACAAACGAGCCGACCACCACCGCCAGGGCGGTGAGCACAATGGGCCGCAGCCGCACCGCGCCGGCCGTGATCAGGGCCGTGCGCAGCGAGCCGCCGCTCTGCCACTCCATCTGGACAAAATCCACCAGCAGGATGGAGTTGCGGACGATAATGCCGGACAGGGCGATAAAGCCGATCATGGAGGTGGCGGTGAAAAAGGCGTTAAACAGCCAGTGGCCGGGCAGAATGCCCACCAGGGTAAGGGGAATGGGGGCCATGATCACCAGGGGGGTGACAAAGCTGCGGAACCAGGCCACCACCAGGATATAGATCAGCACCAGCACGGCGGCAAAGGCCATGCCCAGATCACGGAACACCTCATAGGTGATGTGCCATTCGCCGTCCCACTTCATGGCGTATTTGGTCTCCAGCCACGGCTGCACGGCTGAATACTGCTGCAGCTCATAGCCCTCCGGCAGGGCGAGCCGGCTGATCCGCTCCTTCATCTCCAGGATGGCGTAAACCGGACTTTCGATGGCGCCGGCCACATCACCGGTGACATAGGTTACCCTTTTGAGGTTCTTATGATAAATGGTCTTGTTTTCCACGCCCTGGCTGATGCGCACCAAGGCGGCCAGCGGGATGAGGGAACCGTCCGCGGCCGGCACGCTCACCTCCTGCAGGGCGGCAATGCCGGCCCGCTCGGGCAGGGAGGCGCGCAGCAGCAGCTCAACCGGCTCCTTCTCCTTCTCATAATGGACCAGGCCCGCCGCCGTGCCGCCCAGGGCCATGCGCAGGCTCTGGGCCGCCAGCGTGGTGCTGATGCCATGGTAGGCCGCCTTTTCCTTGTCCACGCTAAAGGTGAATTTAGGCTGATCATCCTCCACGAACCAGTCCACATCAACCACCCCGTCGGTGGTCTCGAAAATATTTCTGATCTCTTTGGCTATCTCGATCTGCCGCTCCAGGTCCGGTCCGTAGACCTCGGCCACCAGGGTGCTCAGCACCGGCGGGCCGGGCGGGATTTCCGCCACCTTGAGACGGGCCCCGTAACGGTCGCCGATCTCCTTGAGCGCGGGCCGCAGCCTGGTGGCCAGCTCATGGCTCTGCAGCTGCCGCTCGCCCTTGCCGACGAAATTCACCTGGATGTCGGCCACGTTGCTGCCCTGGCGCAGAAAGTAATGGCGCACCAGGCCATTGAAGTTGTAGGGCGCCGCCGTGCCGATGTAGGTCTGGAAATCGGTCACTTCCGGCACGGTCTGCAGATAATCGCCCAGTTCACGAGCCACGGCGGCGGTTCTCTCCAGGCTGACCCCTTCCGGCATGTCGATGATCACCTGCAGCTCGCTCTTGTTGTCAAAGGGCAGCATCTTGACGGTCACCGCCTTGAAGGGCACCAGCAGCATGGACAGGAAAAGCAGCCCGCCGACCAGCAGCAGCATGAGCAGGCGTTTACCGCGGTGATCGAGCAGCGGTCCCAGGATCCGCTCATAGAGATCATGCAGCCGGCCGGTTTCCGCCTCGCCCGGCCCGTCGCTCTTCACATTCTTGAGCACCTTGTAGCTGAGCCAGGGGCTGACGATAAAGGCCACCAGCAGGGAAAAGAGCATGGCGGCCGAGGCCCCCACCGGGATGGGCCGCATGTAGGGTCCCATCAGGCCCCGCACAAAGGCCATGGGCAGCAGGGCGAAGATGACGGCAAAGGTGGCCAGAATGGTCGGGCTGCCCACCTCGTCCACCGCCTGCACGGCGGTGCGCGTGCTGACCCCGTGCAGCTTGAAATGGCGGTGGATGTTCTCCACCACCACGATGGCGTCATCCACCAGAATCCCGATGGAAAAAATCAGGGCAAACAGGGTGACCCGGTTCAGGGTGTAGCCGTAGAGATAGTTGATCAAAAGCGTCAGCGCGAGCGTCACCGGCACCGCCACGGCCACCACCAGGGACTCGCGCCAGCCCAAGGTAAGCGCCATGAGGATGATGACCGAGATGGTGGCGATCAGCATGTGATCAAGCAGCTCGTTGGATTTATCCCTGGCGGTCTCGCCGTAATTGCGGGTGACCGTTACCTGGACGTCGCCGGGCAGGATGCCGCCGCGCAGCTGTTCGATCTTGGCCAGGGCCTCACCCGCCACCGTGCTGGCGTTCGCCCCTTTTTTCTTGGACACGGCGATGGTCACCGCCTCCCTTGGCCCGGCAAGCGAGGGCAGATCCTTGTCAGCTGCCGCCGGCCCGCTGCCCATGAACACATAGTCAGCCGGCTCCTCCGGCCCGTCGGACAGATCGGCCACCTCCTCCAGGTAGACGGGGCGATTACCGGCCACCGCCACCACCACCTTCCCCACCTCGTCGATATTTTCCAGAAATCCCCCGGTTTCAACCAGGAACTCGCCGTTACCTGCCGGAAAGGCGCCGGCCGGCAGCACGAAATTGGCCTGCTGCAGGGTCTGCATGATCTGCACGGCCGGGATGTGATAAGCCCGGAGCCGGGCCGGATCAAGGGCAACCCGCACCTGCCGCCTCTGGCCGCCGATCACCGAGAACTCCGAGACATTCATGTCCTTCTTCAGCTCGTCGGCCACCTCCACCGCGACCCGCCGCAGTTCGTAACCGGAATAGTGCGCCTGCTCGCTCCATAGGGTCAGGGTGAGGATCGGTACATCATCAATGGACTTGGGCTTGACCAGGGGCTGGGAGACCCCGGCGGGGATGCGGTCATAGTGCGACATCAACTTGGTGTGCAGATTGACCAGGCTTTTTTCCATGTCCTCGCCCACGTAGAAACGGACAATGGTCAGATTCATGCCGGGCTTGACAATGGAGTAGATATATTCCACCCCCTTGATCTCCCACAGAAACTTCTCCATCGGCTTGGTGACGCGCTCTTCCACCTCCTGGGCCGTGGCCCCCGGATAGGTGACGATGACATCGATCATGGGCACGACGATCTGCGGCTCCTCTTCCCGGGAGGTGACCAGCACGGCGAACACGCCGAGCAGCAGGGAGGCGAGCACGATAAGCGGCGTCAGCTTGGATTTGATGAACGCCCTGGCGATAACGCCGGAAATGCCGATCTCTTTCATTGCCCCTGATCCCCTTGCAGCAGACCTCCGTCCACCGCCCTGTCCACCCCGCCGGCAATCACCTTATCGCCCGGCTGCAGCCCGGCCAGGATCTCCTGCTTGTCGCCGTACAATTTGCCGAGCCGGACCAGACGATAGGTGATGACCTCGCCGGCTTCCACGGTATACACCCCGTGCAGCTGCCCTTTTTCGACAATAATCTCCCGGGGCAGCAGGATGGCCGGGCGTTTGCCCACCGGCAGGCGCACCCTGGCATACATGCCGCTCTGCAGCCCGGCCCCCGCCACCTCGATCTTGACCAGGAAATTGCGCGTTCTGGGATCAACCGCCGGCACCACGTCGGTAATCGCGCCCGCAAGCTCCATGCCGGTGGCCGGGATACTGACCGCCACCGGCAGTCCCGGGGCCAGCCGGTCGACCATGGTTTCGTTCACCCCGATCTCCAGCCGGAAGGAGGAGTTGTCCTCAATGGTAAAGAGCGGCACCCCGGGCATGGCCATGGCGCCCAGCTCGATCTGTTTTGTTTTCACCAGGCCGTCAACCGGCGAGCTGACCCGGGTGAAATCCTGATAGACCCTGGCCTCGGCCAGTCCGGCCCCGGCCCGGTTCACCATCTCGCTCATCCGCCCGTGTTCCAGCTCAGCTACCTGCAGGCGGGTCCGGGCCTCGTCCAGTTCCTGCCTGGTCAGGGCCTTGCCGTCATAAAGATTGCTGAAGCGCCCGTAGGTGATGCCGGCCAGCTCCTTCTGCCTGGCGGCCGCGGCCATGCCGCTTTCCGCCTCAGCCAGGGCGGCCCGGGCGGCCTGGATCTTCTGCCTGACATCACGGTCATCCAGGGTAAGCAGGAGCTGGCCGGCCTTGACCCTCTCCCCTTCCTTAACGGCCAGCATGGTCACCGTGCCCATCATGCGCGCCGCCACCACACTTTCGGTTTTCGCCTTGACCGTGGCCGACGACTCGTAATAATCGTCAATCTCCGTGCTGACCACCTCGGCGGACTGCACGCCGGACACCAGCGGCCGCTTGACCTCCACGGTTGCCGGACCTGTTTTGTCCCGGCAGCCGGCCGGCAGCAGGGACAAAGCCGCAACGACCAACACCTTGACTATTTTTGCTTTCATCAATTGCACTCCCTGTTATTGGCTGTCAACCTGCAGATCATGGAGAATGGTGCCGCTCTCATAGCTGAGTCTGGCCTTGACCAGTTCATGATCATTTTCCCTGGCCACCACCACGGCCCGGGCATGGTCAAGGGCCACCTGGGCATCTAGCAGATCAATCATGGGCGACAATGAATTTTCATAGCGGACCTGCACCAGGCGCTGCCCCTCCTCGGCCATCAGCAGGGCGGAGCGGGCCAGCTCCAGATTTTTGCCGGTTTCCGCCACCGACTGGTATGCTTCGTAAACCTTGAATTCCACCGCCTTTTTCAGGCCCTCCAGATGCTGGTCCGTCTCAGCGATCAGGTGTCTGGCCTTGACCCGTTCGTATTCTCTTTTGGCGCCGTCAAAGAGCTGCCAGCGCAGCACCGCCGCCACCAGCCAGCTTTCCCCTTCGGAGCCCAGCGGCACATTATGGTCGTTCAGCATATAGGAGCCGGCCAGGCCCAGGGTGGGCAGGTAGCCGGCGGTGGCGAGCGCCAGGTTTTTCCTGGCGTTTTCCCGCTGGCCCTCCATGGCCTTGACATCCTCCCGCTGCAGGCTGGCCTCGGTGTAGTAATCCATGGCCAGGAGCGGCAGTTCCACCTTCTCCTGGCCCGCATCCACCGGGTCCGCAAGGCCGAGCAGCAGCCCCAGCCCTTTTTTGGCCACATCATGATTTTTCTGCGCGCTCACCAGCTGCTGCTCCGCGTCGGCCAGGGCGGTGCGCGCCCGCAGGGTATCCGAATAGAGGCCCAGCCCGTTGTTGAAACGCAGCTCGCTCAGCCGGACGTGCTCTTTGGCGTCAGCCACCCCTTTTGCCGCCACAGCCGCATATTCCCGGCTGGTGCGCACCATGAGAAAGGTTTTCACCACCTCCAGGGCAAGCTCTTCCTTTTTGCGCTGATACTCCCGGTTGGCTATCTCCTGCTGATTTTTCGCCATGGCCAGGCCGATATTCGCCGGTCGGACAAAAAGCGGCTGTTCGATGGAAAACATGGTCTGGAAATCGCTGATCTCGTCGGGATTGTTGAGGGAGTCGATGGCGAAATCCCGGGCGGTGAAACGCTCCTGATTGAGCTTGGACATGAAGGAATAGGTGGGATTGGCGGTGCGCTGAAACTTTTCCTCGAGGGCCAGCGAAGGCAGCAGGGAGCTTCTGGCAATGCCGATATCGGCCTGGCCGGCCGCAAGTGCGCTCTGCCGGCCCTTCAGCTCATGATTGTTGGAGAAACTTGTCAGAATGGCTTCCCGCAGGCTGATCACTTTCTCGCCTCCGGCAGCCATGGGCAAGGCCGTGGCATTGCAGAAAACGACGACCAGCAGAAAAACAACGGCTCTCATCATTGTCACTCTCTCCGGCAGCACCGTCAGGGACGGGGGCAATCCCTCATCGTAACTTGAGCCACCCGGCCTCCCTGGGCGGATAGCTCTGTGAATACATTACGATAACCAGGCAATGCCCGGCATCTTATCTCTTCCCGGCCACGCAGTCATCATTAAAAGAAAAGTTTCATTTTTCCGCAAAGGAAATTTTCCGGCCGCCCCGGCGATTCAGCCGCCGGCCTCACTCAAACCCCAGCCTGGAAAAGGTTGCCTGCACCGGACTGGGCCCGGAATGCCATTCGCCCAGTTCAAAGATCCTGCCGGTATCGGTCTCGCCAATTCGCCGGCTGATGACGGGGCGCCAGTCAAGCTGGATTTTCTGATCCCACTGCACCCTGGGGTCCTTTGAGGTCAGGCGGGCCTTTACCGGGCCGAAGTGCATCTTCTCGGCCATCCGGGCCTGCGCCTCTTCGCCGCCGTCAAAGGCCTCCTCCATGACGAACAGCAGGTCATCCTTGCCGCAGACAAACGACAGCGTGCCGCTCAGTTCATCCAGGCGCACCTCAGGCTCCCTGACGCTGAACGAAACCGCATTTCCCCCAAAGGTGACCGAGGTGCGCGAGGCCGGATTGACAAGATCAACCAACGTGCGTCCCGACTCGCTCATCATCTCGAATCTGCCGCCAAACAAGGCGCGAAAGGCGCCGTCAAAGGCCGCCCATGCCGGCTCAGACTCAGTGATTCTGCCGCCGGTAAGGCCCTGCGGCCGGTTGAGACTGTACTGCAGCTCGCCGCGGCCCGTTCCGTCAAAGCGGACCACGGCTGTCCCGGCGCGCATGGCGGCCGCGATATAGGCAAGCTGCGTTCTGTCCGCCTGGAGCTGCGGCGGCTTTGGCTGGTAACCTTCTATGGCGCTCCACATCTCCCGCATGACGTTTTTCGGGAATTCAAGCACGAGGCCCAGCTCCGACATGCGGTACTGGAGGAGAATGAGCTTGCGCAGATAGGCCAGCTGGGTGTCCTGGGCGGCAACGGTCTGCCGCTGCATGGCGATCTGTTGCTCCTGGCGTTGGCGCTGGGCCTCCGCGGCGCGGCGCTCATTGGCATCGGTGAGGGCAAAGAGCAGAAACCCGATCGCCATTAAAACGATCTTGAGCCAGCCGGCCCGGTTCAGCCGGCGCCGGCCGGAGGCGGCATCCGTGTCAAAGGGGTCGCTGACCAGACCCCAGACCCCGACCACGGCGATCAACACCTGCGAAGTCCATTTGAGAAGAACGATGCCAAGTTCCAGGTTCACGTTCATGCTTGCCACCCCGCGCCTGTCGCACGTTTTAAATCAGCTGCGGCAGTCAACCGGATGCGCCGCCAAATACCCCGCAACAACCTCCCTGGGAAAAACTCCCCGCATTTCCGCAGGCAGGCGGTCCGTATAGGAAAACCAGGTGATTATGTGTTTTTTATATGAGCATCTCAATATCAATGTTAAGTGCTTTGGCAATCGCTTTCAGGGTGTCGATTGTCGGGTTTCTTTTGCCGTTCTCAATTTGCGAAAGATAGGCTGAACTGATACCGACTTTTTTTGCCAGTTCACTCATTTTGATCTGTTTATGCTCTCTCCATGCACGGACTGGGCTCATTCCGTCGAGTATCGCAAAGGTGACTTCCCCTGGCACCGTTATTTCCTTGCCTTCCTGAACAGCCTTGAAATTTTCTTCTATGTCTTTTCTATCTTCAGCGTCTTCGAGGGCCTCCTGAAGTTTCTGATACTCACTGTAGGGGATAACAGCCCATTCGGGTTTTCCGTTTTTTTCAATAATTTGAACATTCATTTGTATGCCTCCCCTCGAATTTTCACGTTGATGACATGGATTAAAAGTTCATTGTCATTGACGCTGTAAACGATTCGCCAATCACCGACTCGAAGCCTGTACCCGGGATGGTTTGTTAATTTTTTCACGTTTCGCATCGAATGAGGATTGCCGGCCAGCTCCTTTATTTTCTTGCCGATGGGTAATGCGATATTGCGTGGCATCCGGCGAAGAACCTTATCCGCATTTTTGCTGAACGTTATTTTGTACATACAACTATTTTAACTATAAGCAACGGAAAAGGCAAGGCGCGAATGAGCTGGCAGTTAATTTTTCACACGAGTCTCTTGAATGCATCAGTGATCATGTTGCCATTTGGCAATGTCCGTTAATATCGGGTTTCGTTCCTCAACCCAACCATGCTGCGTACGTGCATTTCAGCGGTTAGAATCCGGCGACTCGCTCAACAATTGGTTCGCTGATTGGAAGCGTTCCTCCACCTCCTGGCGGTCCTCGTCTTCCGGCAACCCGCCACGTGCCCCGCGGGCGATCATCCTGGCGTGCCGTAACAGCGCAGCGCGGTCCTCTGGCCGCTGTACGGATCCCGCGACCACGGCAATCGTTTCCAGCAGACGGATGGTCACCGCAGTGCTGGAACGGGCATATTGCCTGATCTGGTTGAATGCCGCGTCCGTGACTTCCGGGAACGTGAAGACAGGGGTAATGATCCGAAGCTGATCCTGAGTGTCATGCCGATAAGGCGAGGGCATGCCTCGTTGAGCCAGGCGGCACAGCGCCGAGCCCAAGTGGTCCACACACGTCATTGCCGTGAACGGATCATTCAACCCGGGGGAGAGGGCTCGCACCGCGATTTCGACAAGCTGGTTGACCGCAAACTCAATGTCCTGCCCGGACGTACGCTGGTTACCCAGGGCGAACGCGGAATTGACGCGTTCCACCAGCTGATCGGTAACCCTATTTCCCGGCCAGACCAGCGCCAGCGGGCGGGTGGCAACGACATAGTGGCCGGGGCGTCGCTCCAGTCGAATAACGACATCCTCCTGCATGGCCAACTCCATCAAGGCGTCCCCATCGACGAACTGGAGATAGCCGTCCCCGGCAGATCCAATCGGACGCGCCTGCCGATCGAACGTGTCGAGGAAGTCTGCGTCGGGTGGCTCCGTCGGAATCCGTGGCGCTCCCCGTCCGATGTTTTCCGGAAACAGCCGCTCTATTCCCTCAATCAACTCCGTTCCAACCCGCGCCACGATCTCGTTGGCCTGGATGGAAACGGACACGTGGTGGATGAAGTAGATCAACACCCCCACACTCACCACCGCGAGCAGCACACCGAAGGTGACAGACAGGTGGGGGACGAAGGCGACCTCCTCAGCGCGGCGGATGGTGCGGAGGACGAGCAGGCAGTACAGGAAGGTAGCGACGAAGGTACCGAGTACTATTTGAGTCGTGGCGTCGCGCATGAAATTGCGGAGCAGACGGGGTCCGAGCTGTGACGAGGCAAGCGACAGGGCGACCAGGGTCATCGAGAAGACCACCCCGGCGATGGTGATCATTGATCCGGCGATGGCCCCCAGCAAGGCACTCGCCCCCTCCGCTCCACCGGTGAAAGTCAAACCCCAGTGAAGCGTCAGCCAGTCCGTCACCGGCGTATCCAAGGCGACGGTTGCGAAGGCCGACACCATCGCCCCGCCGGCCATGATTGCCGGGAGAAACCAGAAACTGGAACGAACGCGGTCCCATGTTTTGAAAACCTGTACTCTCATGACGACGCTCCCTCATTCATTCGCATGTCCTGCGGGGCCGAATAGTGCATTTGCCGCAAGGGAGCTGGAAATTTTGCAAAAAGCAATGTAGACACCAATGCTTGGCAAGGCTCAAAAAAAGCCGCCCCTTGCGGTCAATGTGCAACGCCTTGTTCGCTGCTGTTATTATGCGTGATCAGGCATAGTTGCTGAGAAAATCGGTTTAACGGATTTCCATGAATTTGAATCATGGGCTGCATGCCATAAGGTCATAATTCTTTTGAAGATTTAACCATAACTCAGGAGTGGCGCCACTAAAGCCCGAGATAACCTTAAAGCCATGTCGGACGGGCAATGGGGACGGAGTTAGTTTAATAGTTTATTTACGCATTATCTTATTAACCTAACGCCGTCCCCTCACTCCCCTGGCTGGCAATGGCAATTGGCTGAGACCTAACGCCGCGCAGAGGCGCGCCCAAATCCTGGCCCGTCATGGCCGCCGAGCTTCTTCGCGTCCTTCTCAATGCGCTTGTTCTGCTATCAGTTTTTATTTAATCCGAATTGTCTGGTCCCCAACTTCTCTTTCCATCTGTTTTCGCATTCAATTACTCCGTCAGCGGTCGTAGTTGCTGGGACGATCTCGAGTATTGAGAACTGAAAAGTAGATGGGTCTAATCCCTTTAATTCCAAGTTACCTCCATGACCATTTTTTGCATAGGCAGACCACCTGCCGTAAATACCTTGGTCACCGTATGCTGAACCGACGTATAGTTTTCCTGATATTTTGTCTTTAATTAGGTAAACGCCATTAACGGAAGATAGAGCCTTCAACCAAGTGAGGTTTGTATCTGGAAATTGTACTAATTTTTTCAGGTCTTGATAATTCAAGTCCACTAAGCTAAATGATTGAAAACCGCCGATTGATTTTTTCCCTTTAATTTCTACCACTTCCTTATCTTTTGATTGGACCCATGCGACAGTTGCTGCCCCCCACTCGATGATTAGACGTTCCGATAAGTCATCAAGAATATTGTTTCTTCGTAAATCATATCTTGCGGCATGGTTGAACCAGTCCTCAGGCAATTTATTCTCTTTCAAGAGAGCTAGAGTTTCTTCCGTGAAGTCTGAATTTGCTGTACATCCTTTAATGTCCCACAGACCTAAAAAAATCCCGGTCGTTTTGTAATATGGGGCAAAGACTGCGATTGCTTTGGCTTTTCCAAATTTATTTGGATTCTGAAAACTCTGATACACTTCGAGCCGCTTGAGATTGTTTAGAAACGTCTCATAAATAGAAATTTCCTTATTCCCGTGACGAACCAGTTTTACCAAGGCTGGATCAACGCCGTATATTTCAAATATTTTGTATATGGTGATCATGTTTTTTTAGTTGCAGAACGCCGAACTCAGCGGACCCGGTCAATGAACTTGCCGGTAACGCAGGGCGAGCGCATGAAATTCTCAGTGCTGACTTGCAGCTCAGAGTGACGGGAAAAAAAATTATTTAAGAAGTCCACTTAGTACGTACGTTCATTCTAATTGCGTACTATATACATAATCCTTCAATGAAAATCACACCCTTCGGAGGAGGATTATGGAGAAAGCGACACCATCGATTGCCGAACA
>QZKJ01000080.1 GCA_003605035.1 Desulfurivibrio sp. | reverse complement strand
TCCTGGAAATCGGCACCGGCTCGGGGCTGCTGGCCATGATGGCCGCCAGACTCGGGGCCCGGCAGGTGACGACCTGCGAGGCGGTCACCGCGATTGCCGCCACGGCCCGGGCCATCGTGGCGGACAACGCCTTTACCCCGCCGGTCACCGTGATCTCCAAAATGTCCACCGGGCTTGAGGTCGGCGTGGATATGGACGAGCGGGCCGACCTGCTCGTTTCCGAGATTCTCTCCAGCGAATTTCTCGGCGAGGGGGTGCTGGCCAGCATCGAGGATGCCAAACGCCGCCTGCTGAAGCCGGGGGCCCGCATCATCCCGGCCCGCGGCTCCATCCAATTCGCCCTGTTCGGCGGCGCGGACATCGAGCATAACATCCGGGTTGACCAGGTCTACGGCTTTGACTTAAGCAGATTCAATGCGATTGTGCCCCGCAAACACTATATCAGCAGGAACGATCTCAACATTGAGCTGCTGAGCGAGGCGAGCAGCGCCTTCTCCTTTGATTTTGCCGGGACGGACCGCTTCCCCGTAAGCGAGAGGCGGACCATCGAGGTGCCGGTGCGCCAGGCCGGCCGCTGCTGTGGGGTCATCCAGTGGATCAGACTGGAGATGGACGACTCGCATGTCTTTGAAAACCATCCGGCCATTAAAAATCCAGCCTCCGGTTGGCAGCACTGCGCCTATGTTTTCCCGGCAACCATTGAGGTTCTGCCCGGGCAGATCGCCCTGATTGGCGCGGCCCGCAATCGCACCACCCCGTGGTTCTTCTTCCAGGGGTTCAAATAGGACAAACGTTGCCGGTGCGAAACCGCGGATGCCGGGCAAAGCCATCAGCGCAGCATGAAGAAAAAAAAGGAAAAAGCGAAAACCGCTGCCGGGCAGAAAAACAGCAGGTCTGGACTGCGCGGGTTGGGGATCAGCCAGGCATTCGAGCTGGCCGGCAGCTATCGTCAGGCCGGGCAGACTCAGCAGGCGGCAAACATCTATCAGCAGATTTTGCTCAAGGATCCCGACAACGCCCAGGCTTACAGCATGCTCGGCATTCTGGCCGGACAGACCGGCAACATGGAGCGTGCCATCCAGCTGACCAAAAAAGCGATTCTGCTTGAGCCGGACAGCGCAAATTTCCATTACAACCTCGGCATCATGCTCAAGGAACGCGGCCGGCTTGACGAGGCCATCGCCAGTTACCGCCAGGCCATTGCCCGCAAACCTGACTTTGCCAACGCCCTGTACAATCTCGGCAACGCCCTGCAGGCCGCCGGACAAGGCGCTGAGGCCATTGCCTGCTATCGGCAGGTGGTGGCCATCCGGCCCGGCCATGCTGAAGCATATAATAACCTGGGCATCCTGCTCAAGGAAACCAGGCGCTTTGCGGAAGCAAATTCCTGCTACCGGCAGGCCCTGTCGATTTCTCCCAATTTTGCCGAGGCATGCAGCAACCTGGGGGTTCTCCTGCAGGAGATGGACCAGCTTGATGAGGCTGAAGCCTGCCAGAGAAGAGCCATCGCCCTCAAGCCAGAGCTGGCGGATGCCCATTACAACCTCGGCATCGTCCTCAAAAAGAAAGGGCAATTGGATGAGGCTGTCAATTGCTACCAAAAAGCTCTTTCCCTGCAGCCGGACGCCTTTGAGGTGCTTATCAGCCTGGGAAACGCCCTCAATGCCATCGGCCAACTCGACGAGGCCCTTGCCTGCTATCAGAGGGTGATAGCCGAATCCCCCACTGATCATCTTGCCTGGACCAATTACCTGCTGACCTCGCAGTATGCCCCTGTCCCGGCAGCCGCGGCGCTTTTTCACTCCGCTCTGCGGTATGCCGACCAGTTCGAGGCCCCCCTCAGGAAAAACTGGCAGTCCCATGCCAATAGCCCGGATCCGGACAGGCGTCTGAAGATCGGTTATGTATCAGCGGATCTGCGCGAACACTCGGTCGGCTATTTTATTGAGCCGATTCTCGCGCATCACCGCAAGGAAAGCGTCGAGGTTTTTTGTTATTACAACAACAGGCAGCAGGACGATTTCAGCCGCCGCCTTGCCGCCTGTGCGGATCACTGGACCCCCTGCGAAGAAATGTCGGATGAACAGCTGGCCCAGGCGATCCGCGCCGACCAGATCGACATTCTGGTGGATCTGGCCGGCCATACCAACGGCAACCGCCTGCTGGTTTTTGCCAGAAAACCGGCGCCCGTACAGGTGACCTGGCTTGGCTATCCGGATACCACCGGACTTACGGCGATGGATTATCGCCTGACCGATAACCAGGCTGATCCCGCGGGAAAAAGCGAGCAATGGCACAGTGAAACGCTCTACCGCCTGCCAAACTGCTTTCTCTGTTACGCCCCGCAGCCAGACAGTCCGGCAGTTGTCCCACCCCCGGCCACGGCAACCGGCAGGATCACCTTTGCCTCGTTCAACAATCTGACCAAGGTCCATGAGGTCACGATCAGGGCCTGGGCCGCCATCCTGCGGGAGCTTCCCGCCTCGCAGCTGCTGCTGAAAAGCACCCAGTCGAGCTGCGCCAGTGTGCGCAACCGGCTCCGGCTGCTCTTTGCCCGCCTGGGCGTGGGGCAGGAGCGGATACACTTCGCAAATTTTACTAAATCCTTCGCCGAGCACATGGAGCTCTACGGCAGCGTCGATATCGGCCTAGATACCTTTCCCTACAACGGCACCACCACCACCTGTGAGGCCCTGTGGATGGGGGTGCCGGTCATTACCCTGGCCGGCACCCGGCATGTCGGGCGGGTGGGCGTCAGCATTTTGTCGGCAATCGGCCTTGAGGAGTTTGTGGCGAACAGCGAAGAAGAGTATGTGCAGCGGGCGCTCAGCCTGGCCAGCGATGCTAACCGGCTTTGCCGGTTGCGCGAAACCATGCGGGCGCGGCTGGCCGCGTCCCCGCTCTGTGATGGGCCTGGGTTTACCAGGGAGCTGGAAGGCGCCTATCGGGCGATGTGGCGCAAGTGGTGCTCCTCGCGGTGAGCCGCTGCCGGCCAGCTCCGTAACCCTGCCCAACATATGGCTCTACGGGCTCAGTGCTCTACGGATTGCTGATCAGCCGATGCGCGTCTTCGTGACAGTCCAGACAGCGTCTGTACTGGCTGTGGATTTCCTGGGCATGCGGCAGGCCATGGCAGTCCTGGCAGCGGGGCATTGACGGGTGCTGGTCCTGGTGACAATAAACGCACTTTATTACCCCGTGGAGCGTGGTGGTATCCGCCAGATCGCGGGCCTCCTTCTCGTGACAGACCTGGCAGAACGACGAGGGTAGATGGCTGACCGGCTTCACCTGCAGGGGACGGTGGGCCGGATGGCACTTGGCGCAGTCAGCCTCCGTCTGCACCGGCAGGTGCGGCGCATGGCAAGCCAGACACCCGGGAATAAACTGGTGCCTGTCATGGCAGTTGGTGCAGAAAAGTTCCGCATGCCGGCTGGGCGCGGCCGACATCTGCTGCCCCACCTCGGCATGGCAGGAAAGACACTCCGTGCGCAGCGATTTCATGGTATCCCGCAGGGAGGCCAGCGGCTTATGCGGGTTGGCGTGGCAATCCAGGCAGTCCGCGATCTGAAAATGCGGCTGCCCCTCATGGCAAAGGACGCAGGCGGCTATGGTATTTCCTCCTTTGGGCAGGTGTTCAGGATGGCAACCAAGGCAAGCGAGCCCCGCGTGTTTCCCGCCCTCGGCGGCAAGGGTCTGCAGTTGAAAGGTATGGCACTTGGCGCAGTCAGCCTCCTGCAATCTCGGCTGCGGCCGGTCTGCGGCAAAAGAGACGGCGCTGAGCAGCAGCAGGGAAATTGCCAGACCGCCTTTAATCAGGCCTGGACAAATATCGTGTTTCCCGCCTGGGAAGATTGTTTTCATAAAGCGCGAGGAGATGAGTTCAGCCGGCCCTGTGCCGGGGCCGGTACACATTGTTTTCGGGTTGGGTGATCGCCACAGCACAGTTTTACCATTTACCTGACAGGCAATAACCATGCCCGCCGGCAAACTGCAAAAAATATACAATAGTAACGGAAGATTACTTTTTCTACTACTGCATCGCTGCCGGATGAAAACGGGAATTTGCCTGTATGGGATGGGGAATATCGCCAGAATACTTGATCCCTGTCCAGGGTCCTTCGGCACTTGCAACGCCCTGGCCCTGAGGGAAATGAAATCGGCACGATCATTCCTGACACAATTTTACTCCCTATGCTATTTTCCCATGGCTTGCAGATTGTTTCACGGTATGATTTGTGCTTTAATAAAGATACTGATTATTATCGAGCTTCACCCACTGTGCTGATCAGCGTTTAAAGGCCGGACACTTGGACGAATTATCGGTCTCCTGCCGCTGAAGGTGCGATGCTGATCAGCATAAAAATTGGCAACTATTTCACCAAAAAAATTTCATATATGCCAGGTCGGACGCTTCCGCTTAAACAGTAAGCTAAGCGGTGTAACAAAATAATGCCCTCATCTGGATGGTCTAAACGGCACAAAGAGCCGTAACAAAATAGTCAAGGCGGAAAGTGAATAAAGAGCATCGGATTTCTCTTTTCAGGGCAGCTGGTTCAGGGCCGCAAATGAGTGACGGGAATCACCATGGATCTCCTTTAATGGAGTTGGATAGTACGCCATGAGACAACGCGTTGAGAACAGTCAGGGTGGTTTCACCCTTGTTGAACTGCTGATAACAATGCTTCTTTCAGGCATTGTCATCATCTCGATCTATTCGGCATTTCAAGCACAGCAGACCAGCTATGTCGTGCAGGATCAGGTGACGGAGATGCAGCAGAACATTCGCGCGGGTATTGACACAATGACGAAGGAAATGCGGTTTGCCGGCTATGACCCGCAAAGAACAGCTGATGCGGCAATCGTCTCCGCTGCCGCCACCTCAATGAATTTCACCCTGGATTTGAACAGGGATGGCGATGTGGCGGATGCCAACGAGAATATCACCTATTCACTGGACACAGTTGACCTCGAACTTGAACGTAACAATCAACCTCTGGCCCAGAATATAGAGGGGCTGGAATTTGTTTATCTGGACGAGGATAATGCCGTCACCGCTGATGCCGACGAAATTCGCAGTGTCGTGATTTCAATACTTGCCAGAGCCGGGCAAGCGGACCGGGCTTTTGTCAATAGCAAGGGATACCAGGCTTTTTCCGGAACGATCTGGGGTCCATATGATGATAACTTCCGGCGCAGGCTGCTGATGCAACGCATACAATGCAGAAACATGGGGTTGGTTGAATGAAAAATCATCGCGTTCTCAAGATCATTGCCAGTCAATCCGGCTTTACCCTCATTGAGGTGCTGATTGCCCTTGCCATTTTCACCATCGGCATTCTGTCGGTGAATGCCATGCAGATCGCCTCCATCCGGGGCAATTTCAACGCCAACAATATCACCGAGTCCACCTCCTGGGCCTCGGACAGGATAGAATCGCTGCTGAGCCTTGCCTATACTGACGATGTGCTGGACGATGATGATGGAGACGGCACCGACCAGGATGCTGACATTAACGGCGAAGATGACAACGGCGGCAATTTCGGTCTGGATGACGCCGGCGCGGACGCCGATCACACGGAAACATCTCCTGACGGCAGGTATACCATTGAATGGAATATTGCTGTCGATCACCCCTTCCCGGGAATCAAAACCATTAAGGTCAATATTGCCAGAGATGAGCAGGGGCTGACAAAAAGAGTGCCCATGACCTACATGAAGGCTGATTCCGTATAAGGCCGCCGGTATGCTAGAACAGAAAAACCACTGCAGAAATGAAGACGGCTTCGTGCTGGTCGCCTCGCTGCTGATTCTCCTGATACTCGTTATCATCGGCATAGCCGCAACGAACAACTCGATCATTGAACTGCAGATCGCCGGTAATGAGAAAGTGCATAAGCAGACGTTTTACCAGGCGGACGGAGGAGCGGATCTTGCCTCCAGGGTGACTTTTGAAAACTCCCTCTGCATAAACATGGGCGGGTTTGCCGCAAATCCGGCGGGACTAAATGGAGGAAGGGAGATCAGCCAGTTGGAAGTGCTGGACCTGGACTTTGCCGCCCCGACAGGGGCGACGGCGGCGCCCCTGCCGTCGGACGCTGTCCGTGACGTGGTTTTCTATCCGGGGAACCGCTCGGATAATACCCCTCACACCAATATGACCGTGGTTGGCAGAACGGATTGGGGGGAGGGAACGGAGATTGGTCAGGTAATGGGTTACGAAGGAGGCCCAGGGCCGGGAGGTTCTGGATTTGTCTATTATTCAATAAATTCCCAGCATAGAGGTGCGGTCAACAGCGAGTCTGTTATCGAACTGGGGTGGAAGATCAGCAGCTACCTGATCGACAGCGCCAGTTCCTATGATTGCAATTTTGATTGATCTCGAGGAGAAACAGACATGATTCCACGCATATTCTCATCGATTCGGTGTGTATCGCTACGGCAGGCAGTACTCACCGCTGCGATGGTATTTGCTGGTGCGACCCAGACCCAGGCCGAGGTGTCGACCCATACCATGGCCGAATTTTCCGCCGCGCCCATCAGCCTCATAGAAACCGGGGTTGAACCGCGGGTGCTCATTAACGCCTCCAATGATCATCAGCTTTTTTTCAAGGCCTATAATGATTATTCGGATCTTGACGGCGACGGGCAGCCGGAAACCACCTATGCACACTCGGTGGATTACTACGGCTATTTCGACAACCATAAGTGCTATGCTTATGATGCGGGTGATCAGCGCTTTGAGCCGGTTGCCATAACCGCCGACAAATACTGCAGCGGCGCCAATGATGCCTACTGGAGCGGTAATTTTCTCAACTGGGCCTCCATGACCAGGATTGACACCATCCGCAAGATTCTTTTCGGCGGGCACCGCCGGCTGGACACCTCCACCGACACCGTGCTGGAACGGGCTTTTCTGCCAGCCGACATCCATGCCTTTACCAAATTCTATGACGGGGCCGACATTAATGATCTGATTCCTTTTACCGTCAACACCGGCAGCCCGGGCGGGACAAGCGCCTCAAGCGTGGCCATCGGCACCGGGTCAAAATCGTTCAACACCAATCAGGCCGGAGGCTGGATCAAGACCGGCGATTATGTCCGCATCGCAGATCATGCCAATTCGGCCAACTACATGGAAGGATGGGTCACGGCATTTGACAGCAGCGACGGCAATCCGCTGACGGTCAACGTGACGAAAACCGGCGGCGCAGGCACCCTGGCAAATTGGGACATCACCAACAAAACCAGAATCGGCCTCACCCTCTGCAATGTCACCTATTCTTCACTCAATGACTATTCCCAGGAATTAGTAACCGCCCCCCCCCTCATCCGTGCCGCGGCCGGCAATTACACCTTCTGGAGCGCCGGTGAGGTGCATCAATGTCTGTGGGAGGAGGAAGATCCGGGCAGCAATGGCAGCAATTATAACAATCCGGCTCTCTCCGGTATCTATGCGGCGCAGGATAACCCCAAAAAAGCGGATGTCGGCCTGGGACTTTTTGATTATGTTGCCCGCGTCCAGGTCTGCAAGGATGCAGACGGCAATGGCGTTCTCGATCTGGCCACTGACACGGAAAAATGCAAGCAGTACAGCTATGGTAATTTCAAGCCCATCGGTCTGCTGCAGATATATGGCGACGATGATAAGCTTTTCTTCGGCATGGTGGCCGGCACCTACGGCAAGGCGAGAACCGGCGGGGATATGGTACAGAAAATCGCCAACATCGACGGTATGGACGGCATGTGCCGGGAAATCAACCTCGGCCGGGATTGCAACGGCGACGGCGATGTGGACGGCGGCACGGATGTCGGGTTTGTTAATCAGGACGACTGGGTCGATGCCAACCATCATATCGGCGACGGAACCTTCAAGCGGGTCTACAGCAGCGCCGGCGGCCCCATCTCCCACGCCACCAAGTCCGAAGGCATCATCAATACCTGGAGCCTTTTGCGGGTTTACGGCTATGAGTATGATGACTGGAACTATGTAGCAAACGCGCCGGGTGATAAGTGCCCGCTGTCGATTAACTTCTTCGGCGATTCCAGTGACAGTGAGTGCCACAACTGGGGTAACCCCTTTGCCGAAATTTATCTGAGCGGGCTGCGTTATTTCGCCGGCAATAATGCGCCCACCGATTACCAGTCCGGTGACGGCCAGTTCATCGACGGCATCAATTACAATACCGGC
This sequence comes from Desulfurivibrio sp., assembly GCA_003605035.1. Taxonomy (GTDB): domain Bacteria; phylum Desulfobacterota; class Desulfobulbia; order Desulfobulbales; family SURF-16; genus SURF-16. The sequence goes on along the minus strand of QZKJ01000080.1, from coordinate 74,329 downwards.
GTCTGGCTCGATCCGTTGACCAGTGACAACTACTGCGCTCGACTCAATGTGGTCAATTTCAATTCCAGTATCATTTCCGCGGACACCGTTTTCGCCTCAGACCCGGCAACCATCAAGGATCAGCTTGACACCAACAGTTTCGGCGTGGTGAAGGATCTCGATTCTCCCAGGAATTCACGGGAGCTGACCGAGATTATCGGAAGGGTGGAAGGCATCTATCCCGATGCCGCCAACCCCGATAAAAAGTGGTTTGTCGGGGAGAGCGGCGCCAGTCAGAACCGGAAATGCACTGCCAAAACCATCACCAATCTCGGTGAGGTGCGGGGACTTTGCCCGGACGGCCCGGATCTGCGGGGCGGCTTCCGCATCGCCGGGCTTTCCTGGTATGCCCACACCAACGATATCCGTCCGCCGACCTTGACCGGCGGGCGCGGACTGGAAGGCATCCAGAAGGTTGACACCTATGCCGTGCGCCTGGCTGCCGGCAATCCGGTCATTGAAATACCGGTGCCCGGCTCAGCCGACCAGCAGGTTACCATTCTGCCGGCCTGTATTGATAACAATAAAAGCGACTACGGCTGCACCATGGTTGATTTCAAGATTGTCGAACCGCACACCGAGGCTGCCGGCGTGGGGCACGGAAAATTCCTGGTGATCTGGGAGGATAGCCTGCAGGGCAATGACTACGATCTTGATGCCGGCGGCACCATCGAATATTCGATTACGGCAACTAGCATTACCGTCAAAACGGCAATTACCCTGCAGAATCTGGGCTACAGCATTGGTCACGGTTTTGTCATCAGCGGCACCACCGAAGACGGCCTGCATATCTTTTCCGGCACCAACAACTTTGTCTACGATGATCCCCTGGCCGGGGTAACGGACTGCCCCACTACTTCCAAATGCAGCATCGGTGACGGAGTACGGCAGGAAACCTTCACGCTGGGAAGCGCCACCGCCGGTCTGCTGGAAGACCCCCTCTGGTATGCGGCGAAATGGGGCGGGTTTGAGGACATGAATGACAATGACATTCCTGATATCCCCGAGGAATGGGACAGCAGGATCAATGCAAGCTGGGAGACCGGCTCCGACGGCATCCCGGACAACTACTTTTACGCCAGCCATCCGCAGCAGCTTGAAGAGGCCTTGAACCGGGTCTTTCTGACCATTCTGGAAAGAACCTCTTCCGGTACTGCCGCGGCTGTCGTGTCCAACAACGTCCGCGGCGAGGGCGCGCTCTATCAGGCCTACTATGAACCGCTGAAAAAGGATCTTGACGGCCTGCAGGCAAACTGGGTCGGCACGGTTCATGCCCTGTGGCTTGATAAATACGGCTATACCCGCCAGGACTGCCGTGCCACCGACAATATCGCAGGCGGAGAATGCCATCCCAATGGAATGCTGGACAACTATCTGACAGATCAGGTGGTCCAGACCTTTTTCGACGAAGCCGAAAACCGGACCCGCACCAGGATTTATACGAGCGATAATGCGGATACCTTTGACCCGTACTATCTCGAAGGGGTGGTTACCGCCTATGCCGCGGGCGCGGTTACCCTGGAACCCTATGCCATGGAAGGGGTTGTCACCAGTTATAATGCCCGGGCCATGACCATAAACCCCTATGCCATGGCCGGTACGGTCACCGCCTATGATCCTGACACCGGGCATGTGAGCCTGGCCATCACCGCCGGGTCAATGCAGGGGCAAGGCGGAGACAGTTTTGACAACTGGCAGATTTATGACCAGACATCCCTGCTAAGGGGGAGGAGTTTTACTAACCTGGCCCTTGCCGACAGCGGCAGTTTGTCATTTGTCGTTGATCCTGCCGGCGACTGGATCGCGGTGGGTGATGCCTTGACCGTTTCCACCTATAATCTCCAGGGAGAAGCAAATAAAACCTATGATTACTGGGATATCCAATGCCTGTCCTCCGCCGTTGCCAGCTCTGTTTCCCATGGAGTGACACTTGCCAACACCGGTGAAAAGGAATTAACCGTTGACGATGACGTTTTTACCGGATGCACCCGTGTTAAATTATCGACCTTCAACCTGCACGGAACGGCAGGCACTACCTATGACGATTGGACCGCCGCCAACCTGACCACCGGCGTTGACGGAACAAGCTCGTCGGCGGTGACCCTGGCAAATTCCGGCGTGCTTAATTTCTCGGTGCTGCCGGCGGTGGGATGGGTGCAGGCCGGTGACCGGCTGATGCTGTCCAATTTCCAGTTCGTGGAAAAGGAACTCTATGAGATTGGTTATCTGTGGAACGCCCGCGAGTCGCTCTATCTGGATGGACTCACCGATGCAGAGATCAAATCCAATCGTCTCTTTTCGGCCAGCGCGGACATCGGCCGCCACATCATGACCTGGATCGACCAGGATATTGACGGAAATATCGACGCCGGTGAATACGTCGATTTTGAGGAGACCATGTTCGGCACGGTCAATTATGGATTTTTTGATGTGGCGAGCGTGGCTGAGGCGCAGCAAATCGTCAATTATACCCGCGGCGTCGAAATTCCCGGGTTCAGGACGCGCAGGGTGAAATACAAGACTGATGACGCAACGGCGAATGTCATGCGGCTCGGCGACATCATCAATTCAACGCCGACGGTGGTAGCCGCTCCGCGGGAAGCATTCAACATTCTTTATTATGATACCAGCTATACTGCTTTCCGCCGGCAGTACGCCGACAGGAGAATCGTGGCGTATGTCGGGGGCAATGACGGACTGCTGCATGCCTTTAACGGCGGCTTCTACGGTATTGTCAATGATGCCGGGGTTGACAAGGTAAGCTACCTGGTAAACGGGAAGAACGGCGCCACCGGCATGGCCGCCACGGCCCACCCGCTGGGAAGCGAGTTATGGGCCTATGCCCCGCTGAATCTGCTTCCTCACCTCAAATGGCTCAAGGATCCCAATTACCGCCATGTTTACTACATGGACGGCAAACCGAGGGTGTTTGACGCCAAGATTTTTACCGCCGATGCCGACCACCCCAACGGCTGGGGTACGGTAATGGTGGTCGGCATGGGGTTTGGCGGCGGCGCCATGACCATTGATACCGGGGCTGACGGCCTCGGCCCGCCCAACCAGGTCGATGACAAAACCATGCGTTCCGCCTATGTGATTTTCGATATCACCAATCCGGAAAGCGGGCCGAAGCTGCTGGGTGAGATGCAGCTTCCCGATGGCAGTTTCACCTCGGTCTATCCGGCGGTCATGGCCTTTGGTGATGCGGCTGATCCTGACACCATCAATAAATGGTTCCTGATATTCGGCAACGGTCCGAACCAGCTCACCACCGCGGCTAGCACCACAAGCGCCAAGGTCTATGTGCTGGATCTTGCCGAGTTGCTTAATCCAGGCAGCACCAACCTCGCGCCCACCGGCTGCAGCGTGGGAGCCCTCGGTTCCTCGGCCAAGCGGATCATCACCTGTGATACCGGGATTGGTAATTCATTTATGGGCAGTCCGGTGGTGGTTGACTGGGATATTGATTATCTGGCTGATACCGTCTACTTCGGACTGGTCGGGGATGCCACGGCGACAGCGGGTCGCCTCATGCGCATGAACCTTGCCGGAAACAGCTCGCCGGCGTTCTGGAACACGCCGACAACCTTTGCCCTGACCAACCAGCCAGTGGTGGGCCGGCCTTCCGTCGGCATCGATAACTTCAGAAACAAATGGATTTATTTCGGCACCGGCCGCTATTACGTGATGGCCGATAAAACAAGCACCGCGATTCAGACCCTTTACGGCATAAAGGATAACGGCAGCGGCGCGGCGGTCAATCTCGGCACCGACCTCATTAATTCCACGGATATTGAAGTATATATTGATGAGACCATTGAAAACGGACCGATAGCCACATCCACATCCGCGCAGATCACTACGTTCCCGGATCTGGTAAACGAGGTGGATTCTTTCAAGAAGGGCTGGTATGTCGACCTGCCTCCCATCGTGGGGACAGCCGGGGTTGCTCCGTCTACCCGTGAACTTGGCCAGTCTGCTCTGCTGGGCGGCATTCTGTTTACTTCGGTCTACCAGCCGAGCGATGACCCCTGTTCCGGAGAAGGGTACAGCCGCCTGTACGGCCTGTATTATAAAACCGGCACGGCATATCCTTCACCTTCCGTCTTCGACACAGAAACAATCGTTGTCGGCAGCGATGTGAAATACAGAGCCCGCCCGTTTATAGACCTGGGACGAGGGCTTGCCACATCGCCCGCCATCCATTCCGGTTCAGGGAGCGGCGACACCACGGTCAGCGTGTACACCCAGATGTCCACCGGTGACATTTTCCGCCAGGAGGCTGATACGGCGTTGTCCGTGCGCGGCGGCAAAACATCGTGGTTTGAAAAGTGATACGCTTGCAAATCAGTAAAGCCGCATGCGGCGTGAAATAAGCCCCCCACCCAAGGGGCTGCCCAAATAAAAAGGGAGTCAGCCGAAACGGCTGACTCCCTGAATTTCCTTGGCGTCCCCAAGGGGATTTGAACCCCTGTTGCCGGCGTGAAAGGCCGGTGTCCTGGACCTGACTAGACGATAGGGACCTAACTTGGTGGGTCGTGCGCGACTCGAACGCGCGACTCTCTGCTTAAAAGGCAGATACTCTACCGACTGAGTTAACGACCCCTACACAAGAAGCGGTTTTTTTACATCAGTCGGTTTCGTTTGTCAACCCCTTTTAAACCATTTTATTTTTTTTGTCCATATCAACTGGAAGCCGTCTGAATTTTTTCCTTTGGAAAATCCCTTGAGATAGCGACGCAGGTCTGCTATCCTTGCCCATCAACAATCTTACTGAAAATTTCCGTCAAATACTAGCTGCAGGGTATTCACATATGGGTCTCCTATCGACTTCGGCCACCTTTGTCCGCTATGCGGTGGAAGGTGAGCTGCCGCCCAATTTCCTGGATTTCGCCGCCGAGCGGATTGCCGCCAACGCCTTCCGGGATATTGATGACAACTATGAGGAACGCTCGCTCGGCTGGGTCTCCGTGCTGAACATGTTTGATTCCTCCTTTGAGTATGCCTCCTTTGCCGCCGGCGACCATATCGTGCTCACCCTGCGGGTTGATGAACGTAAGGTGGCGCCCAAGGTGCTGAAGAAATTCACCATGAAGGAGGAGACCCGGCTGCTGAAAGAACGGCAGATTCCCAAGCTGAGCCGGGCCCAGAAGCTTGAAATCAAGGAAAACGTCAAGCTGATGCTGCTCAAAAAGGCGGTGCCGGTGCCGGCCACCTATGACCTCTGCTGGAATCTGTCCGAGGCCACCCTGCTCTTTTTTTCCACCAGCGACAAGGCCCAGGCCGAGCTGGAGGATTTCTTCAAGAAGACCTTTGATCTGTCGCTGCGGCTGCAGATCCCCTATCTCACTGCGGAACATCTTCTTCAACCGGAATATCACGACGCCCTTTCCCGGCTTACCCCTGATATCCTCATCTGAAAGGGCCATGTATGGACTTAGTCGATCTGATTATCGAAAAACGATTTCTCGGCCAGGAGTTTCTCACCTGGCTCTGGTTTAAAAGCGAGGAGCGGGGCGGCACGGTGCTGCTGCCCGGCAGCGGCGACATCCAGCTTGTCTTTGAAAAACACATGCTGCTGGAATATGGCGAGGGCGAGGCCTTTGAAAAGATCATCTGCCAGGGCCTGCAGGCCGAGCTCAACGAGGCCCGCACCGGGCTGCGCATGGGCAAGAAACTGGAGCAGGCCCGCATCCACATTGTTCAGGGCGAGTATGAATGGCATATGACGCTGAAGGCCAGCCTGCTGGAATTCCGCAGCGTCAAACCGCCGAAGACCATGGCCTCGTCCGAGGAAGGCGACACGGCGGAGGCCATTGAGGGGCGCCTGCTTGACCGCATCGGCATGCTGGAGACGGCCACCCGGACCATTGACGAGCTTTTCCGCGTCTTTCTGGCGATCAGGACCAGCCCGGCTGCCTGGCAGGATGAGCTGGCCAGCCTGCGCGCCTGGATCCGCAAGGGCCAGTAAGGCGCGCTTTCAGTGCCCATGATTTATCAATGGCTTCGCAAAAACAGAAAATACCAACCAAGGATAAAGGCGCCGCACACCCTGTGCAGGGCAGCCTTGCACAATGACTATGGAATTTGAAACTGTTATCGGACTTGAAGTTCATGCCCAGCTGAAAACCAGATCGAAAATCTTCTGCGCCTGCACCACCGAATTCGGCAAGCCGCCCAATACCAACACCTGCCCGGTCTGTCTCGGCATGCCCGGCGTGCTGCCGGTGCTTAACCGCCAGGTGGTTGAATTCGCCATGAAGATGGCCATTGCCACCGACTGCGAAATAGCGGAAGTCAATCAGTTCGCCCGCAAAAACTATTTCTATCCAGACCTGCCCAAAGGCTATCAGATTTCCCAGTATGACCGTCCGCTGGCCCAGCACGGCCATGTGGATATCGAGGTGGACGGCAAACAGCGCCGCATCGGGCTGACCCGCATCCACATGGAAGAGGATGCCGGCAAACTCATCCATGACGAGGTCAAGCCGCAGAGCTATGTGGATCTGAACCGCACCGGCGTGCCGCTGATCGAGATCGTCAGCGAGCCTGATATCCGTTCGCCGGAAGAGGCGGCCGCCTATTTGAAAAAACTGCATGCCATTCTCCGCTATCTGGATATCTGCGACGGCAACATGCAGGAAGGCAGCTTCCGCTGCGACGCCAACATCTCCCTGCGGCCGGTGGGACAGCAGGAGTTCGGCACCCGCACGGAACTGAAGAACATGAACTCCTTCCGCAATGTGCAGCGGGCCCTGGAGTTTGAAGTGCGGCGCCAGCGCGATATCCTGCTGGACGGCGGCAAGGTGGTGCAGGAGACCCTGCTGTGGGATGCGGACCGCAACGTCACCAACTCCATGCGCGGCAAGGAGGAGGCCCATGATTACCGCTATTTCCCAGACCCTGATCTGATCCCGGTGGTGATCGATGCGGCCTGGATCAGCCGGGTGAAAGAGTCCCTGCCCGAACTGCCCGACGCCAAGAAGCAGCGTTTTATGGCAACACTGCAGTTTAACGAGGAGGAGGCCGGCGTGCTCACCTCGTCCCGGGAGCTGGCCGATTATTTTGAAGCGGCCCTGGCCCTCTATCCGGATGCCAGAAAACTGGGCAACTGGATCAAGACCGAGATGATGCGTGAATTAAAAGGCGAGGACGGCCTGGATATCCGCGCCTTTCCGGTCAGCCCTGAAAATCTTGCCGCCCTGCTCGCCCTGATCGACAAGGGTACCATCAGCGGCAAAATCGCCAAAACCGTGTTTGACGAGATGATGCAGAGCGGCAAGGACGCCCAGACCATTGTCAGGGAAAAGAACCTGGTGCAGATGAGCGATGAGGGCGATCTGCTCGAGATCGTCCGGCAGATCATGGCCGAGAACCCGCAGCAGGTGGCCGCTTTCAAGGGCGGCAAGACCAAGCTCATGGGCTTTTTCGTCGGCCAGCTCATGCAGAAGACCAAGGGCAAGGCCAATCCCAAGATGGCCAATGAGCTCTTCATGCAGGAGTTGAGTAAGCAGTAAGGAGTGAGGAGTGAGGAGTGAAAAGGCAGAAGACAGAAGGCAGAAGGCAGAAGGCAGAAGGCAGAAGGCAGAAAAAATGACCTCCATTAGTGAATTTTGTCTACAGATTTTTTTCTCCTCACTCCTAACTCCTCACTCCTAACTTTTCACTTTTCACTTCTACCGTTTTCCCTTTCAGTTAATGGACAACACCTCAGACCAGGAGAAAGGCAAGGGCCACCGCCAGCGGCTGCGTGATAAATTCAGCATGCGGGGCATTGATGCCTTGAATGACGACGAGGTGCTGGAGCTGCTGCTCACCCTGGGCACCCCGCGCCGCGACTGCAAGGAAAGCGCCCGGCTCCTGCTGCAGAAATTCGGCAGCCTGGCTGCGGTGCTGGAGGCCACCCCCTTTGAGCTGCAGACGGTCACCGGCATCGGCGGCCAGAACAGTTTCGCCATCCACTTCATCCAGAGTGTGGCCCGACGCTACCTCAACCAGCGGCTGCGCAGCAAAAACTACCTGCGTTCGTCCCGGGAGGTGGGGGACTACCTTATCCATGCCATGCGCGACCTGAAAAAAGAGGTGTTCCAGGCCATTTTTCTGGACGCCTCCTTTGCCATCATCGACACCAGAGTGCTGTTTGAGGGCACCCTGTCGGTCAATACGGTCTATCCCAGGGAATTCATCAAGACCATTCTGGCCAATCATGCCGCCGCCGTGGTCATTGCCCACAACCATCCCTCCGGCAGCCTGACCCCGTCCGTGGCGGACCGCAAGCTCACTAGAAATCTCTTTCTGGCCTGCGCCATGATCGACGTGCAGCTGCTGGATCATCTCATCGTCGGGGCCGGCGACAGCCCCTTCAGCTTCGCCGACCACGGCCTGATGGAGGAGATCAAGCAGGAATGTCTGCCTCTGCTCTGAACCGCCCCGCCGGGGACCGCCAGACATCCATCTACCTGCATATCCCCTTCTGCAGGAGCAAATGCCTTTACTGCTCCTTTAACTCCCATGCCGGCCGCGAGGCAGAAATTGCCGGTTATCTTGAGGCGCTGAACACGCATATCCGCCGCCTGGCCAACCATCCCTGGTGCCGCGGCCACAGCTTCTTCTCGCTCTATCTCGGCGGCGGCACCCCCACCATCTGTGACCCTGCCCTGCTCAGCCAAGTGATCCGCAACTGCCTCACCGCCTTCTCGTTCACCAGCACTCCCGAAATCACGGTGGAAAGCAACCCCAACACCCTCTCCCCGGCCAGGCTGCAGGCCCTGCGTGAGGCGGGGGTAAACCGGCTCAGTATCGGCGTCCAGTCCTTTTCCCCGGCTCAGCTTAAATGTCTCGGCCGCAGCCACACCGCGGAGGATGCCGCCCTGGCCTATGCCATGGCCCGGGAGGCGGGCTTTGCCAACATCAGCCTGGATCTGATGTACGGCCTGCCCGGGCAGACGCAACAGGAGTGGCAACAGACCCTGGAGACCGCCGTGCGTCTGGCGCCGGAGCACTTCTCGCTTTATGAATTGACGGTGGAGGAAAAGACGCCGCTGGCCGCCCTGGTGGCCCGCGGCAAGGTCCGGCTACCCACCGAGGATCAGGTGGCCGATATGGAGGCCGTAACCAGCAGGCTGCTGGCCGACCGGGGTTATGAGCGCTATGAGATTTCCAACTACGCCAGGCCGGGATTTTTCTGCCGCCACAACATCAATTACTGGCAGAATCGCTCCTGGCTGGCCCTGGGCGCCGGGGCGGTGGGTTCCCTTTCCGGTACCAGGGTGACCAATGTAGCGGACCCGCGTGTCTATGTGCAGAGAATAAGCAACGATCAGGAGCCATACAGCGAGATGGAATGTCTGTCCAGGCCAGCCCTTTTCCGGGAGACAGTGATCATGGGACTCAGGATGCTGGCAGGCGTCAGCATCACAGAGCTTGAGGAACGCTTTCAGCTCAACCCGGTGGTCTACTATGGCCAGACCCTGCAGACACTGCTGGCCCAGGGTCTGGTCGTGCTCGATGACGACTTTCTGCGGCTGTCAGGCCGGGCCCTGCCAATTGCCAACCAGGCGCTGGCACAGCTGGTGTGAAGGTTTGAAGAGAACATTCAACCCACACAATTAGGGAGCATGTTGACCTCAAAGGAAACTTGTTTTTCTCAGCTCCCCAAGTGTCATCCGCAGTAAATTTCGTCCGCTATCCTTGTCGCATAAAAATTCTTAAACTGCCTCTTTGAGCTTTTCCGCGATCCAAACTTTAACGAGGGCCTGTCTTGTTATCCCCAGCCGCTTGGATTGCTTATCGAGTCCTTCAACTACCCAGGCCGGAAAATCTATATTGACTCGTTTAGCTTCCTGGTTGACCCTGCGCGCTTTGGAAAAGTCAAGATCGTCTTTCAAATCCTCGCCTGCTTCAAATTTTTTATCAAATTCTTCAGCTTTCATAATATTGGACCTCATCCACTCTGGATCGCCTGGTAGAAATGATTCTTATAGAGTCTCTTTTTCTTTCGCAGTTTTACAGGTTGCGTAGCCGGCAGAACTCAGCCGGTGGCGATCTGCATGGTGTCCTCCAGCATCACCTCAAGCTCGGCCAGTACGATCTCCTTGACGCGCAGGGCCACGGCCTCCGGAGTGCTGATCAGCACGATGGAGGGGTCGTGTTTCATGCCGATGCCGAGTTTCGCGCAGGCCTGATTGGTGATCCTGACCAGCAGCAGGGGAATATTATCATGATCAAATCCCGGGATATAATGGTCCCGGGCGATTTCACAGTAGATCGGCGGCAGATTCCACTGGCTGAGCAGCTTGTAGCCCTCTTCCGCATGGAAGGAGTTGATCAGCTCATAGCTGAGCTCATAGGAAATCGAAAACGACACCTCCTGGGATTCCTGCATGGTGTCGATCACCCGCAGCAAAAAGAGCTTGCCGATGTCATGGAGCAGCCCGCCGATAAAGGCCTCATTGTCCTTCTCATGATAGCTGAGCCTTCTGGCCAGCCACTGAGAGCCGATGGCGCAGGCCACCGAATGCTTCCACAATTTGCCCAGCAGCTTGTTCAGCTTCTTGTCCGCGGCCCGGTACTGGATACGCTCCGAGGCGATCAGCACCAACTCGCAGACCTGGCGGGAGCCGAGACGGATAATGGCGTCCTTGACCGTGGTGATGACTGATAATCCCCCGAAAAACGGTGAATTGGCCGCCTTCAGCACCTCCGCCACCAGCACCTGGTCCTGATAGATCAGATTGCTCATCTCGCGAATGTCAAAATCCTCATAGCGGGCCATTTTCAAGATGCGCATGGCAATATCGTTAAAAACCGGCAACTGAAAATTTTCCTTCAGGACAAATTCATTGATCTGTTCGATAAGAGACTGACTCTTCTTCATCAGTGCACCCCCAGCAAGCGCTTCACTTCGACAAGAGGCCGCGGCCTGTCCAGCCTGGGCAGCTGGCGGATGACCTCATTGAAACTGGTGATCCCCTGGCTTGCCTTGCAGATGCCGTCTTCCAGCAGGGTTACCAGACCGGTGGTCTGGATATTGATTTTTCTGATTTCATGGGCGGTTTTGCGGGCAATCACCGCATCCTTGACCATTTCTCCCGGGATAAGCAGTTCATGGACAGCCAGCCGGCCCCTGTAACCGGTATAGCGGCATTTGCGGCAGCCGCGCCCCTTCTTGAAGGTCAGCCCGCCGCCGTCCTTCAGGCCATAGCCCAGCCGGCGCAGTTCATCAGGGGTCAGCGGATGCTCCTCCGGGCAATCCTTGCAGATGCGTCGCACCAGCCGCTGGGCCAGGATGCCGGCAATGGTTGAGGCGATGAGAAAGGCCTCGATCTGCATGTCGAGCAGCCGCAGCAGGGCGCCGGTGCTGTCCTCGGTGTGAAAGGTGGTCAGCACCTTGTGCCCGGTCAGGGCCGCCTCGATGGCCATTTCCGCGGAAAAGCGGTCGCGGATCTCGCCGATGACAATGACATCCGGGTCCTGGCGCACGATATGTTTGAGGGTTTCTTCAAAGGTTACATTGATTTTCGGGTTGATGGAACACTGGGCAATGCCGTCAATGACAAACTCCACCGGATCTTCGGCGGTGATGATGCTGCAGCTCGGGCTGTTGAGATGATTGACCGCGCTGTAGAGGGTGCTGGTCTTGCCGGAGCCGGTGGGGCCGGTGATGATGATGACGCCGCTGGGCGCCTCCAGGGCCTCCTCCTCGAAGCGCTGCAGGATGCGGGGCGCAAGGCCGAGTTCGTTGATGGCCCGCAGTTCCCCCTGTCTGCCGAGCAGGCGCAGGACGATCTTTTCCCCGTGGATGGTCACGTAGATGGAGGCGCGCAGGTCAATCTGCACCCCGCCCTCCTCAAAAAAGATGCGGCCGTCCTGGTGCCGCCGGCGTTCGGCGATATCCGCGCCGGCCATGATCTTGATGCGGCTGGCCAGGCCGGGCGCCATATCCAGCGGGTAATCCTTGAAGGGGATCAGCACACCGTCCCTGCGGAAACGGACCTGCAACCTGTCGCGCAGGGGTTCGATATGCACATCGCTGGCATTCTGCTTACAGGCCGCAAGCAGCATATCGTTGACCGCCGTGACCACCGCGCTGTCGCTGGCCTCGGCCCGCTTGCCGCCTTTATCCGCCTTGCGTCCCTTGGCCTCGTACCTGTTCAGGGCCTCGAGAATGGCCTTTTCCCGGGCAATGCCGATCACCAGGGCATCGCCGAAGATTTTCCTGGCGGCCAGCACCTGCTCGTTGTTGAGCGGATCGGCAAAGGCGACCAGGATGCCGTCCTTCTGATAATGCAGCGGCAGAAACCTGTGCTCGGCATAGATCTCCACCTTGCCCCGCTCGATCACCTTGGGATCGACCTCCGCCACGGCAGGATCAATATAGGGAAAGCCGAGCTGGTAGGAAAGCACCCGCAGCAGATCGTTTTCATCAATGAGATTGAGGTCGACCACCAGCTGGCCGAACTTGGCGTTGGGGTGCTCCTGCTGGCTGTCGAGCACCATGCTCAGATCCGCGTCGCTGATATAGCCCAGCTCAACCAGCAGGGAGCCGAGGGGCACCGAAACCGGGCCGGACCGCAGGGCATCCTGCACCTGGTCCTTGCTCACATACTGCAGTTCCTCCAGGATGCTGAGCAGGCTGCGCTGGGAGGTCAGCTTGGCGTGCACCCGCCGGGCGTAATGCAGCTGCTCTTCGGTCAGCAGCCCCTCCCTGATCAGCAGTTTGGGAATTTCATTACTTCTTTCCGAGGGAGCCCTGCCCTTCCGGGCTTTTTCCACCCCGCGCTCTTTTTCCAACTCCACCCTGACCTTAGCCATTGATCACTACTCCTGTAGCCACTCATCAAATTGGCAGAATATGCACCTCTACCTTCACCTCATGCAGGCCATGGAGAAACAGCCCCTTGCGGCCGTCTATCGCCACCGGATCGCCCAGCCGGATGACCCTGCCGCCGATAACGCAGCGCTCCTCGGCCTCATACACCTGCAGGGCATGGCAGCCGACGACGCAGGTCTTCTCCAGCCGCAGAGCCACCACCGAGGCATGGGAGGTCTGGCCGCCGCGGGAGGTCAGCAGGCCGTCCGCCATGGCGATTTCCTTGACATCCTCCGGCACGGTGTCCTGGCGGATGAGGATAAGTGGCATATCGGGCTGCTTCTCGCGCAGCTCACGGATATTTTTTTCGTTAAAAACGGCGAGTCCGGCAAGAGCGCTGCCGCTCACCCCGACGCCTTTGCCGAGGATATACTCACCAAGTTCCTCCTCGTTGCGGAAGACGTAAAAGCGCTCTTTCTTCTTGATGGTGATCATGTCCCTGGTCTGCAGGATATAGAGATCCGAGGCCCGGGGACCCTCAAAGGTGAATTCGATTTCCTGGGGGTTCCACTCCTTTTCATACACCAGATTACGGGCAATGGAGAGCAGCTCCTGATACACCTCGGGCGATCTCCGCTCCAGGGTGAAATCCTCCGGTCGACCGTCAATCTCCGCCTGTTCGACGGAAATGGGGAAGGTGGTGACCAGGCCGCTGACAATATCCTCGCCCTGGTCGCCCGGGGCGTAATCACCCCAGAGGGCCACCCGCCGCACCTTGCGGTAGGGATGGGCGGTAAAGACCACGCCGCTGCCGCTTTCCGGTCCGAGGTTGCCGAAAACCATGGCCTGCACAATGGCAGCCGTGCCCCATGCATGGGAAATGCCCATCAGGCCCCGGTAGCCCTTGGTTTTCGGCGCATCCCAGGAGGCCAGCACCATTTCGATGGCCCCGATCAGCTGCAGCCACGGGTCATCCGGGATGCCGATGCCCAGGTTGCGGATCTTCTTCTGATAGCTGAGCGCCAGCTCCTTCATCTGGGCCGGGCTGAACTGACTTTTCACCCTGACGCCGTGCTTGGCCTTGGCCTCATTCATCAGGGCCTGGAAGATGTCCCGGGCCACCCCCATGGTCATGCCCCAGGACTGGAGAAAGCGGCGATAATTGTCCCAGGCCAGATACTCCTTGCCCGGCACCTCGGCCACCGCCTCGACGATCTCATTGTTTAAGCCGACATTATGAATGGTGGCCATCATGCCGGGCATGGAAATGGAGGCCCCGCTGCGGATGGAGACCAGCAGGGGATTATCCGGGTCGCCGTAGCGGGTGCCGGTCTTTTCCTCGATCTTGTTCAGGGCGTGGCGGATCTGCTTCATGAACTCATTGCGGGCCATGTAAAAGCTGTTGACCACCGACCAGCAGCGGAAGATTTCCGTAGTGATGATAAAGCCCGGCGGCACCGGCTTGTTGTCCGAGGCCAGCAGACTGAGATTGAATCCCTTGTTGCCGAGCAGAATGAGATTCTTGGCATGGGCGCTTTTGCGGTCAAACTCATGGATGGCCTTGTCCGGGTTGTAGGTCATCAGCAGATCCAGCTGTTTTTCATCCAGCAGCTCCCGCTGCCGCTCCAGCACCTGATAAATCCTGGTGATGAAATTATCCAGATGCTGCAGCCCGAAGGTGCTGGAAATGAGATCCCGCATGAAGGCCTCGGACAGCCGGTGGATCGACTCCTTCAGGCAGCGGCCGTTGGTATCGCTTTCATCTTCTTCCCACAGGTTGCGGTATTTGGCCAGCAGGTTGCCCGCCCCGATCTGGGGAATGATGATGGAGAGGTTGTTCTGATGAATATTGGTGTAATAGGCATAGATAACGTCCTTCACCCCTTCGGACAGGCCGCGGAAGATATCAATGTACTGGGTGTAGGAAAAGCGCTTGATTCCCAGCGAATTGGAAAGCAGAGCCACATAGGTTTCCAGGCGGCGGCTGGTGATGCCGTCAATTTTCAGGGCCCGCAGGTACAGCCGCAGATATTTGATAATGCGGATAAAGGTCGCCCGGGTGATAAAGGAGAGATTGAGGGAGGAAGGCAGCCGCTCCAGATAGATATTGGCCAGATTTTCCAGCCTGAAGGTGAGCCCCAGGGCGTCAAACTTTCTTTCGCTGTAACGGCCGTACACCGAGGGGATATCCACGGCAATATGCCGTTTGTAATAGATGTCCTCCTTGGCCTCGAAAATCGCGCTGCTCAGAATGATTCCTTTCAGCTGCTCAAGATGATCCAGCAGGGCGGTGAGACACTGGACCGTATCGCAGATCTCCAGGTCGGCAAGCAGCTGCTCCATTTCCGGGAACCCGCCGCCGGCCGCCTGTTCCAGCTGACGGCGCAACTCCTGAAAACCGAGGTTGTACTTGAGATCGAGCAGCCGGTACATCTGCACCAGCAGCTCGAAGCGCCGCACCTCATGGGGGCTGATATCCTGCTGGGCGGCCAGGAAGGCGGCTATCTTGCCCTCCTCCCATTTGAGCAGGTCGCTTTCCTTCTCATACTGGTCCACCGCCTTCAGCCGGCTGGTGAGGATATGCTGCTCATCGACAAAGGGCCCGCTGGTCTGCACCTGGCTGAGCACCTCATCCGGCAGAAAATCCCTGAGCACCTGTTTATCTTTGGTCAGCCAGAAGCGCAGGATGGCCTTGATGAAGTCGACAATGAGATTGGAGCTTTCCACATGACTCTGCTTGCGCAGAAAGTGAATGAGCAGATCCTTGCGCTTATGGATCTCGTCAAGCTCGGTGGACACATCCCGCAGGTTGCCTTCCGCCCCGATCTCATTGAAGAAAACCGGCATGAGCTTGGTGAACTGCTTGACCAGGTTGTACACCGGGGCCACCGGATGGTTGAGCAGCCGGCTGATGTCCCGCTGGAACAGATCCGTATCCTTGACGCAGGTGCCGGAGAGCTTGAGGTTGATGATCAGGGCGGAAAAGAGGGTGGAGCACCACTTCGGCTCCTGCATGATCAGGTTCAGCCAGACGCGGATGTTGGCCAGATGGGCCGGATTGGTGATCGGCTGCCAGTCCTGGTCCACTCCGGTGACATTGGCATACTGAAAGCCGAAGCGAACCGTTTCCCACAGAAAGGTTTCCACCAGCCGGCTGTTTTCCCGGTTGAACACCTCGGTGCCGAGCACCTGGATGCACTGCAGGGCGGTATGGGGGTAACGGCGGACGTTTTCCTTGAGCAGCTGCAGGGTGGTGAGCAGAAAAGACTCGATCTCCTCAAAGGTCTGCTGGCGGATGAGCACAATCAGGCTGCGGTTTATCTCGCGCAGACTCTCCTCGTGGATGAGATAGAGGCCGGAGGTGCGCATGATGCGGAAGAGAAAAATCAGTTTCCGGTTTTCCGCGAAGCGGTCGTCTTCCGCCCTGGCCCCCTTTTCATACTGCACAGCCAGTCTTTCCGGGATCTCCCGGTACAGCCGCACCAGATCCATATGGGAGGGCAGCTCCAGAATGGCCCGCAGATCGCGCTGTTCGTTGCTGACCTCGATCTCCTGCAGCTGCTCCAGATGCTTCCTGATCTGATCATGGGAAATGGCGTTGAACAGCTTGCCGGCATCCCAGTTGTTGCACATGTCGCTGCACTGGGCCAGAAACCAGGGCAGCGGGTCCTCCACCTCCAGCCAGTAGCCATAGTTGAGCAGGAGGATCTTTTTCATCAGGCGGGCGGCAGGCTGCAGATTAAAGGCGATCTGCTCCTTTTCCCGGGTGTCCACCAGAAAAAGGAGAATCTTCTTCATGGGATGATGGCCCTGCACCACCAGCATGATGATCTGCTTGTCCAGCGTGTAGAGACGGTCAAACAGCTGCGACAGCACGGCCTCATACTGGGGCAGATCCGCCCTGGCCGAGCTGATGAGCCGTTCCACATAGGCCAGCATGGACTCTATGCTGAGATTGAGCAGGGTCCTGTTTTTTTTCGTTTCCTCGACGGCCTGCAGGAAAATTTCGCAGAACATGGCAAACGCTTCGGGCCCCTTGCTGCTGCGGCAGAAAAGCGCGACATTTTTCAGGACAAAGGTGCGCAGCTTGGGGATAATGAGATTCCAGTTGCGATAGGGGTGATGGATCTCGTACAGCAGGTCATACAGGTTGTTGTGAATGCCCTTGAACTCTTTGATCAGATCAAGAAAGGCCAGCTTGGCCGGATCGATGGAGACATCGGTGACCGCTGTTTCCAGGAGATTGGCCTTTAAGGCGCTGGAGGTCTCATAAAAGCTTTTTTCGGTCTGGCTCATAGAGGCAAAATCGGCATTGAGAATTAAAAATCCACAGCAGGGCAGGCTGGTGCGCAGGGCCCACTGTTGCGTAATCCGGGGCCGATGGCGCACCATTGGCAGCAGCCCCGCAGGGTCAGTCGCGGAAATTACCAGAAAAGAGCAACTTTAGCCAGCTACAAAGCCTTCTGGCTTTCCATGAGCAGGATCAGATCAAGCACCCGGTTGGAATAGCCCCATTCATTATCGTACCAGCTGAGCACCTTGACCATATTGCCGATGACCTTGGTGGAGAGGGCGTCAACCACCGAGGAATGGGGATTGCCCTGGTAATCGATGGAAACCAGCGGTTCCTCGGAATAACCCAGGAAACGGTTGCTGCCTTCCTTCAGGGCCTGATTGACCTCGGAAATCGTGGTCTCCTTCTCCACCTCCATCACCGCATCCACCAGCGAGACATTGGGGGTGGGCACCCGCACCGCCAGACCGTCGAATTTGCCTTTCAGTTCCGGGATGACCAGGGAGACGGCGGCGGCGGCGCCGGTTTTGGTAGGGATCATCGACAGGGCCGCAGCCCGGGCCCGGCGCAGATCATTGTGGGGGAAATCGAGAATACGCTGATCATTGGTATAGGAATGCACGGTGGTCATCAGCCCTTTGCTGATGCCGAACCGGTCCATGATAATCTTGGCAAAAGGGGCGAGACAATTGGTGGTGCAGGAGGCATTGGAAACAATATGGTGCAGGCTGGGGTCATACTCATGCTCGTTGACGCCCATGACAATGGTTTTGACATCCCCCTTGGCCGGGGCGGAGATGACCACCTTCCTGGCCCCGCCGTCCATATGGGCGCCGGCCTTCTCGCTGTTGGTGAAAAGCCCGGTTGATTCCACCACATAGTCAACCCCCATATCGCCCCAGGGGATATCGGCCGGATTCCTGTGGGTGCTAATGATCACCTCCTTGCCGTCAACCGTCAGACCTCTGCTCGAGACATGGACACCCTTGTCGTAAACGCCCATGATCGAGTCATACTTGAGCAGATGGGCCAGGGTCTCGTGGTTGGTGAGATCATTGATGGCCATCACCTCGATATCCTTGAATGCCTCATCCTTGCCCAGAGCCCTGAACACGTTTCTGCCGATCCTGCCAAATCCGTTAATGCCGATTCTTACCGTCATGCCGCCTCCTCAATTATTACAGTAACTGCGTTTATCGGAAATTACCCTGATGATTTTCTTTCGTCTTTCTCAGCAGCGCCTCCAGCTGGCCCCGCCGCTGCATGGCCTCGTCACAGTGCGCATTGAGGCGCAGGGCCTCCTGACAGGCGTCCAGTGATTTTTCATACCAGTTCCCATCAAAATAGCTTTGCGCGGCAAGGCAATAGCCGCTTTCAGGGACGCCGTGGAACATGTCTTTGAAGATGTCATCCAGCGACTCGGACCAGAGCTCGCCGACCACGTCGCGGTGTTCGATGAGATACCTGAGCAGCAGGGGATTATGCGCCTGCGTGGGCAGCATGGTGCGCAGCAGATAAATTGCCCTGCCGAACATGAATCCCAGGTTCTCCATCTGCCGGTCCACCTCATGGGAAATCCTCTCCATGAAACGCCGGCATTCCCCCCCGCAGAAATGCTGGATTTCCTGGCGCCAGACTCCCTTCCTGTCATGGGCCAGCGGCGCGTAGAACTCAAAGAGATAGATGTTTTCCTTGAGCTTCATCGCCTCATGAAAAAGCGAACCGACAATCCAGTCAAGCAGGGAACCATTGAGCTCAAAGGCGGCATCACCATGGCGCCACAGCTGATGACAGTCATCTTTTAAACGCCACAGGCAGCCTTTTCTGTTCTCGGTGCCGACCAGTTTGTCGATCTCATCATAGGGCACGCTGCCGGTTTTGAGATAGTCCTGGTAAATCTGCAGAAACCCGCTGGCAGTCCGGTAAAAGCCCTTCAGCATGCTGGTGACGAAAAAATCGCGCCGGCCGGCAAACCATCTGTTGTGCTGCTGTCCGTCCAGGCTTTCCCGGTCAATCACGGCTCTCGGCACAGTGTCAGCGCCTCCTGATAAAGCTGCATATATCGTAGCACAATTTTATCCCAGGTGTAGGAATTATGGATAACATTTATACTTTCCCGCTGCATGGCCCTGATCTGCTCCGGCTGCTCACGGAACATCCGCAGGGCCCGCTGCATGGCCTCGCTGAGGGCGGCGGTGCTGTGCTCATGGTAGGCAAAACCGGTTTTGCCGTCCACCACCTTGACCAGTCCGCCGACATGATGGACAATGGGCAGATTGCCGAAGAGCTGGGCAATATAGTCGGTCAGTCCGCAGGGTTCGTACCTGGAGGGGATCAGAAAAAAATCCCCGGCAGCATAAACCTTGTTGGCCAGCTGCTGGTCGTAGCCGGAGAGGATGCAGATCCTGCCCTGGTTCCCGCCGATCTCCGTCAGCTCGATGAGCTCGCTTTCAATCTCTTTGGTGCCGGTGCCGAGGATCAGCACCTGAAAGCCGTCATCTTCGCCAAGCAGGGTTTTCAGGGCCTCCGCCAGCTTGTCCACCCCCTTCTGGGCAGTCAGCCGGCCGATCAGGGTAAAAAGCGGCAGCTCAGGCGCTTCTGTCAAGGAGCCGCTGACCCGGACAGAGGTCAGTTGCTGGCTGCCAATTATCTCCACCAGTTGTCGGCGGCATTCCCTTTTGCCGGCCAGGTCCCCTTTTGCCGGCGAAAAGGGCGCGGCAATGCCCTGCTTTTCCGCATCCTCAGGATTAAAGTCCTCGGGATTGATGCCATTGGTAACCCCCTGCAGCATTACCCCCCGGCTCGCCAAGGCATGGCCCAGCCAGCCCGTCAGTTCATCATCCTCGGTTTCCCGCAATTCCCGGGCATAATTGTCACTGACCGTATTCATGACCACATAGGGAGCTGAGGCTAGAAACGGATCAAAGCGGCCGTCGAGCTGATTTTTGCCGATGATGATGGATGGCAGGCGGGTAACGGCCTTGGCAAACGGCAGATCATCCACCTCCTGATGATAACCGACCCCGGCGTTATGAATGGTGACCACCATGCCGGTCTTTCTGAAGAAATGGCGAATGCCGTCAATTTCCCTGGCCATGACCGGCAGCAGGGCGGCGTGCCCGTCCTGACAGTGGATGATGTCGGGCCGCTTGCCCCGGTAGAGCATGAGATTGAGCGCCGTTTTCTGCAGCAGGACATTCATGGCGAAATAATCATAATGACCGCTGCCGCTGACATGCACCGGATTTTCCGCTTCCTCCGCCGCCGTATAGGTGTATACCGCTTTTTTCTCGCGGTAGCGGGCCGCATCAACCAGATAGATGGTCAGGCTCTTTTTGCCCGCCTTGTGCTTGCGCTCCCAGATATGGACCTCTTCCCGCCGCTCCACCCCGACATAGTTGATGTCCACCTCAAATGCATAGCGCGGGGCAAAACCAAGCGTTTCGGCATCGATGAAGCCGTACATGGGCAGCATGACGGTGACGTCAGCTTTTTTGACCAAGGCCTCGGCAAGCTGGCGGCAGACGTCCTTAACTCCGCCGGCGCCGGCCAGACCGTCATACTCCCGGGTGATCATCCAGATATCTTCTATCTTCCTCTGCTTTTCCATGCTCATATCTCGTCCATCTCCAGTGATTCAGGGGTCCATTCAAGGGTCTGCAGCCGCAGCAGGTGATCCGCCAGGGTCAGGCAGACCATGGCCTCGCACACCGGGATGATGCGGGGGATGGCGGAGATGTCGTGCCGTCCGCCGATCTTGATTTCCACCGGCTCGTTATCGAGATTCACCGTGTTCTGGGACTTGGCGATGGATGGAATCGGTTTCACCGCCACCCGGGCGATGATCGGTTCTCCGTTTGAGATGCCGGCCAGGATGCCGCCGGCATTGTTGGAGCTGAACCCCCCGGGCGTCAGGGCGTCGTTGTTCTGGGAACCGGTCAGCCGCGCCGCCGCAAAACCGGAGCCGATCTCCACCCCCTTCACCGCGCCGATGGACATCAGGGCCCCGGCCAGATCGGCATCAAGCTTGTTGAACACCGGCTCGCCAAGACCGGGCGGACAGCCGTTGGCGGTGATGCCGACAATCCCCCCCAGGGAATCCCCTTCCTTTTTCACCTCCGCGATTCTTTCCTCCATGCGCGCGGCCGCCTCGTTATCAGGACAGAAGAGGCGATTCTGCCACAGGGCATCGAAATCGAGCTTGACCGCATCAATGCCGCCCAGGGAAAGAGTGTAGGCAAACACCTCGATATCGTGGAAGGACAGCAGTCTCCTGGCCACGGCGCCGGCGGCAACCCTGGCCGCCGTCTCCCTGGCCGAGGCCCGGCCGCCGCCACGATGGTCGCGGATGCCGTATTTCATCAGATAGGAGTAATCGCCATGCCCGGGCCGGAAGATATCCTTCAGGTGGTCATAGGATTTGCTGTGGGCGTCCTGGTTATAAATAATCAGGGTCAGCGGGGTGCCGGTGGTGCAGCCCTCAAAGATCCCGGACAGGATCTCAACCCGGTCCGGCTCCTTGCGCGGGCTGGTCGCCCCGCCCGTCCCGGGACGCCGCCGGTCCAGATCAGCCTGGATATGCTCCGTTGTCAGCGGAATGCCGGGCGGACAGCCGTCAATCGTCGCTCCGATAGCGGTTCCGTGGGATTCGCCCCAGGTGGTAACCCGGAATACCTGGCCAAATGTGTTTCCTGCCATAATTTCTCCTCATCCGGACCTTCCGGAAATTCATTTTATCAATTACACATCTTTTCATCATCTTGTCAGTTTGTACGGCATGCCGCCCACAGCGCCAGAATCTCCTCGACAATTTCCGCTACCGGCCGGTGCGCGCTGAGGGCATGATGGGACCCCTGCCGGTAGAGCGGTTCCCTTTCCGCCAGCACCGCCGTTATCTCTTTTATCATATCTTGGCCGGTAAGTGAAGGACGTTGGCTGCCTGACAGGTTGTCCCGGGTCAGTCGGCTGCTGATGGTTTCCACATCAGCCTGCAGCCAGATGATCAGGGAGGTTTCCATCAATTGCACCCACACCGCCCGGTGCAGAATGGCCCCGCCGCCCGGGGCGACCACCAGGTTTGCCCGGGTCAGCAGCGACGAGAGGAAATCCTGCTCCGCGGCGCGGAAATAACTCCAGCCATGCTCCGCCACCATCTGGCTGATGCTCATCCCCTGCTGTTCTTCGATTTCCCGATCAGTATCAACGAAAGAAAAGGATAGCCGGCCGGCTAACAGCCGGCCTACCGAAGTTTTGCCGCAGGCCCGGTAGCCGGTCAGTACGATCTTTGTCTTTTCTCTTTTCATACAGACTATTTAAGTAATGAGAATCACAACTGTCAAGATCGGCGTGATCAGCTGAAAGAGAAAATTGCAATTTAACACTTTACTTATTTTTAGGAATTCATATTATCTCTATCAAACTTACTTTCGCGACTCACCCTGGGAGGACATAAAAAATGGGGCACCCATGCATTAAACCGGTAAAGGTTGGCCAGCAGGTGGAAAACTTCACCATGGAAACGTACATTCCCACCGACTTTTCCTTTGGCCAGATTTCCCTCGAACAGTTGAAAAAACAAGGCAAATGGACGGTGCTGGTTTTTTATCCAGCGGATTTCACCTTTGTCTGCTCCACCGAACTTGCCGATTTTGCCGATAAGTATGAAGAATTCAAGGAGGCCGGCGCTGAACTGATTACCGTCAGCACCGATACCCAGTTTACCCATCTGGCCTGGAAAAGGGAGGAAAAATCCCTGGAAAATGCAACCTATATCATGGCTGCCGACCGGACCGGCGCCGTCTCAAAAATGTTTGGCGTTTACGATTATGACACAGGACTTGCCCTGCGCGGCACCTTTATCATCAACCCGGAAGGGGTAGTGGTGGCCTCGGAAGTAAATTATTACAACGTGGGCCGCAATGCCGCGGAAACCCTGCGCAAGCTCAAGGCCAGCATCTATGTGGCCAGGCATCCTGAACAGGCCTGCCCCGCCAACTGGCGGGAGGGGGAAAAAACCCTTACCCCTTCCCCGGATATGGTCGGCAAGGTGCATGAGGCCCTGAAATAGCCGGATGGCCTTATTGACATCAAGCCCGGAACAGTTTAAAAATGAGCGCTTATTTTTTGCGATATCGCAACACTACCATGCAGGAGAAGAATTATGGCTGCCAAGCCCAAGATAATGATGGTGCTCGCCACGAGAAACCAGGGGAAATTAAAGGAATTTCAGGAAATTCTCCGGGATTTCCCGGTGGAGATCCGCAGTCTGCAGGATTTCGGCCCCATCCCGGAAGTGGTGGAGGATGGCCTGACTTTTGATGATAATGCCTACAAAAAGGCCGCATTTACCGCCAAGGTGCTCGGCCTTCCGGCCATTGCCGATGATTCCGGTCTGGTGGTCGAAGCGCTTGACGGCGCGCCCGGTGTTTATTCGGCCCGTTACGCCGGTGAAAATGCCACGGACCAGGACAATATCGACAAGCTGCTGAAGGAACTGGAGGGGAAGCCCAACCGTAAGGCGGCGTTTGAATGCGTCATTTCGATTGCCGTTCCCTCCGGACCGGCACTTACCTACGAAGGCCGCTGCCAAGGGGAGATCATCAACGAACCGCGCGGGACTGGCGGTTTCGGCTATGATCCGGTCTTTTATTATCCTGGTTTTGGCAAGACCTTTGCCGAAGCAGGCATGGCGGAAAAAAATCAGGTCAGTCACCGCGGCAAGGCATTGGCGGAACTGGTTGCCGAGTTTGACAAGGTGCTGGTCTGGCTTAATCAGCGCCTTGGTGAAGCAAAACCCCCCAAACCTGATCACAGCCAGTTTGGACATAATGACTGGTCGCTGCCCAAAATGGTTTAAATACCTGCCGCGGGAGGGCCTCCACGCTCTCCGCGGTCATGCACCCCTGCTGAGCAGAAAATCGTAAAAGGCCTTGTATTGGGCCGGCAAGGTTCGCTTTTTGTGGGTGGCAAGATAAAAGGGCCGCTTCATCTCGCCGCCCAGTTTCATTTCCAGTAAAGAGCCCCTGGCAAGTTCCTCGTCAATGGCCCGCCTGGACAGAATGGAAGTGCCCAGTCCGGCCTTGATGGCCTGCTTGATGGCATCGGTGGAACCCAGCACCCCCACCACATTCATCTTTTTCAGGTTAATCTGCATTTTCTGCAGAAAATCCTCCATGATTTTTCTGGTTCCCGAACCTTCCTCGCGCAGCAGAAATGGCACCTGGTAGATCTGCAAAGGCGTGGTACCCAGGTTCTCCATATATTTCGGCGCACCGGCAAAGATCAGTTCATCAGTGAGAAAAGGCTCATAGTTCAATATTTTCGGCTCCATGCTGGCCCCGACAATGCCCAGAAAAAACTCATGGCTGACCAGCAGGTCGGTAATCTTGCGGGTGTCGGCGATGACAATTTCAAAGAACACCTCCGGATACTGGTTGCGAAAGTTTGCCGCCAGCTG
Organism: Desulfurivibrio sp.; assembly: GCA_003605035.1. Lineage (GTDB taxonomy): Bacteria > Desulfobacterota > Desulfobulbia > Desulfobulbales > SURF-16 > SURF-16. Next base: position 49,729 of record QZKJ01000080.1, on the reverse strand, counting down.
GGGAAGCATGTAATTGCCCGGGATCGTGCTCGCCCCGATATAGAGCTTGCCCTTGACCCGCTGGGAGCTTTTGAGCACCAGGTCATTGATCCTTTCCAGGTCTTCGATAAGCTGCAGGGCCTTGGGGAAAATCAGATCTGCCTCGACGGTCGGCTCAATCTTTCTCCCCAGGCGATCAAAAAGTGTACAAGCCAGTGATTTTTCCAGATTCTTGATATGTTCACTGATGGTCGGCTGGCTGATGAAGAGCTGTTCAGAGGCCTTGGAAAAGCTTCTGTTGCGATATACCGAGACAAAAATCCGCAGTTGATGTATGTCCATGCTTTGGTCCTTTCCCTCTAAGGAAGCCGATTTCTATAGTTATTTCCTATTTGAAATAATAGCGGACTTTTCGAAAATAATCATCAGCATTTAAAAAAATACTTTCCGGCCCTGCTGCCATCCTCTGGCAAGCTCCCTCACCAGTGATGATTCACAGGCAACATATGGTTTTAAAAGGAAAAATGGTGATACGGGAAATGCCGGCAGAGATGACCTGGCAGTAAACGACGATAACGGGCACAGCCGGCAGGGCAAGGCGCACCCAGCCCATCCTGTCAATCATTAAAGCCTAACTGCTCGATAAGCTGGCGGAGAATCTTTCTTTCTTCCAGGGAGAGACTGGTCACCTCAAGTCCGGTATCAAAAAAATCCGGGTTGACGTCATTGGAAGACCAGAGGGTCTTTCCTTCAAAATGGATTTCACTTTCCTGAAAATAGCCTTGCGGCAGTTTCAGTTTCAGCACATAGGTCCGGTTGAGCGGGATTTTTTCCTTGCTGATCAATTTGATGCCGCGGGTGGTGATATCAACCAGATGGCCCAGGAGATTACCGGACTCCAGATCATATACCTCCAGGTAATAGATCAGATGGCGCCGTTTCAGGACTCGCGATTTGCTCATAGGATTACCCCTCGGCATGGTTAAGGATGAATCTTGCCAGCTCCCTGAGAATCATTCTGGCGGTTTTGCCCGAGTTTTTCAACCTTTTCCAGCATAAACGAGACAACATCGTCAATAGTCATCCGCGAGGTGTCGACGATTACGGCATCAGCCGCGGGTTTGAGCGGCGCCAGCGCCCGGTCGCTGTCATCCCGGTCACGTTTGCTGATCTGGGCAAGGATATCCTGCTCATCAGCCTGCTGGCCCTTTTCCCGCAACTGCAGACAGCGCCGGCGGGCCCGTTCCTCCGGTTTGGCGTCCAGGAAAAACTTATACCTGGCCCCGGGGAAGACCACCGTGCCGGTATCGCGGCCCTCGACCACCACCCTGCCCCCCCGGCCCAGGCGCCGCTGCATGTCCGTAAGCCTGGCCCGCACCACCGGCTGGGCGGAGACCTTTGAGGCCACCAGCCCCATCTCCGCGGTGCGAATGGCCAGACTGATATCCTCCCGGTCAAGGATGACCCGGGTGTCGCCCTCCCCCGGGGCAAGCACCAGGTCGATATTTTCCAGCATGGCCGCCAGGGCCGGCCCGTCGGCGAGATCAATGCCGAGCCTGCCGGCCTTGTAACCCACCGCCCGGTACATGGCCCCGGTATCCAGATAGGTAAAGCCGAGCCTGGCCGCCACCAGACGGCTGATGGTGCTTTTGCCGCTGCCCGATGGACCGTCTATGGTGATGATATCATTTTCCGCCACGGCATAACTCCTGTAAGCCATTTAGCAAAAATAACCCCAACATGAAACGCTGGAACGAAATGGTAAGAAAAACAATAATTATTTCTTCAGGGCGCAACGGCTTTTAAACATTGCGCCAGGCTGCTGACCAGCCGCTCATTTTCAGAGGCAGTCCCCACGGTAATGCGGATATAGGTCGGATAGCCATAGGCATGCATGGGACGGATGATAACTCCCTTCTGCAGCATTTTCTCATACACGGCCCGGCAATCGCACCCCGTATCCACCAGGAAGAAATTGGTCTGGGTCGGAAAGGTCCGGCAGCCGAGCCGGTCAATCTCCCGGGACAGCCAGTTGATCCCTTCCCGGGTCACGGCCAGGGTCTGCTGGTAATGTTCATGATCTTCAAGGGCGGCAATCGCCGCCACCTGGGCCAGGGAGTTGACATTAAACGGCTGGCGCACCCGGTGCAGATAGCCGGCAATCTCCTCGTGCATGATGCCATACCCCACCCGCAGACCGGCCAGACCATAGGCCTTGGAAAAGGTGCGCAGACCAACCACCGGCACATGGTTAGCCAGATAGCGGCGGACATCAAGCCGCAGACCGGGATCGACAAAATCCACATAGGCTTCGTCCAGCACCACGATCACCGTTTCCGGCAGGGCGCTGAGAAAGGCCTCGAATTCGCCGGCGCCGAAGGCGGTACCGGTGGGATTATTGGGATTATCGAGAAAAATAAGCCTGGTGTTGGCCGTGACCGTGGTCAGGATGGTCACCAGATCATGGGCCATGTTCTTCAGGGGAACCACGGCATTGAGGCCGTTTCTGGCCTGCACCATGGTCTGATAGACCAGAAAGGAGGGATGGCTGGTGATGACTTCATCGCCGGGGCCGACAAAGGCGCCGACCAGCAGTTCAATCACCTCGTTGGAGCCGTTGCCGAACACCAGCTGCTGCGGTTTTACCCCGAGCCTGGCGGCCAGGGTCTGGGCCAGATAATAGCAGCTGCCGTCAGGATAGCGATGCAGGTCGGCCAGACTTGCGCGGATGGCCGCCAGGGCCTTTGGCGATGGCCCCAGGGGATTCTCATTGGAGGCCAGCTTGATGGAGCCGCTGATGCCATATTCTCTTTCCAGCTCCTGTAACGGCTTGCCCGGCGGATACGGCACCAGGGTGGCGATATTTTTACTGACCGAGAGTTTCATGGCATCCTCTGCACCTCTTACAGATCTGGTTTGCGTCCCGCCATATCCAGCCGCTGCTCAAGGTTGAAGCCGACCCGCAGCAGCTTTTCCTCCTGAAAGTGCGGCCCCTGGATCTGCAGACCGATAGGCAGCCCTGCCCTGCTGATGCCGCAGGGCACCGACAGGCCGGGGATGCCGGCCAGGTTGGCGGGAATGGTCAGCACATCGGAGAGGTACATGCTCAGTGGATCATGGCTTTTTTCGCCGATCTTCCAGGCCGGGGTCGGGGTCACCGGCGAAACCAGCACATCGCACTCGGCAAAGGCCTGCTGGTAATCGCGGACGATCAGGGTCCGCACCTGAGAGGCCTTTTTGTAATAGGCGTCATAATAGCCGGAGGACAGGGCATAGGTGCCCATGATGATGCGCCGTTTGACCTCCGAGCCAAAGCCCTTGGAGCGGGTCTTTTTATACATGTCGAGCAGGGTTTCTGCATCCATGTCCCGCATGCCGTACTTGACCCCGTCATAACGGGCCAGATTGGAGCTGGCCTCGGCCGGGGCAATGATATAATAGGCGGCCACCCCGTAAGCGGTATGGGGCAGGGAGACCTGCCGCACCGTGGCGCCGGCCTCCTGCAGTCTGGCCACCGCGCCCTGCACCGCCGCTTCCACCTCTGGATCAAGCCCCTCGCCGAAATACTCCCCGGGAATGCCCAGGGTCATGCCCCGCAGTCCATCGGTCAGGGCGGCCTGGTAATCCGGCACCGCCTGCTGCACCGAGGTGGAATCCCTGGGATCATAGCCGCTGATCACGTTAAGCAGTAGGGCGCAATCCCTGACGTCCTTGGTCAGCGGGCCGATCTGGTCAAGCGAGGAGGCATAGGCCAGCAGGCCGAAACGGGATACCCGGCCATAGGTGGGTTTCAGGCCGACAATGCCGCAATGGGAGGCCGGCTGCCGGATGGAGCCGCCGGTATCCGAACCCAGGGAGGCAAAAGACTCGTCCGCCGCCACGGCAGCGGCGGAGCCGCCGCTGGAGCCGCCGCAGATATACTCGCGATTCCATGGATTTTTCGGCACCCCATAGGCACAGTTCTCGTTGGCTGACCCCATGGCAAACTCATCCATGCTGAGCTTGCCGATGATGATCGCCCCAGCCTCCTCCAGTTTGTCCATCACCGTGGCATTATAGGGGGGGATAAAAGGCTCCAGAATCTTTGAGCCGGCCGTGGTGCGCAGCCCCTTGGTGCAGATCACGTCCTTGATGGCCAGGGGGATGCCGCACAGCGGGCCGCCCTCGCCCCGGGCAAGCTGCCGCCCGGTTTCCTCCGCCCGGCGCAGGGCCTGTTCCCGATTGATGGTGATAAAGGCGCCGATCCGCTCCTCAAGCGAGTCAATCCGGGCAAAAAGCGCCTCTGTCACCGTAAGCGGCGTCACCTCGCCGGCCGCCAGGAGATCCTTGAGTGCATGCATTGTTAAAGCAGGGTAATCCATATCTTCCTCAATCCGACCTCGGCCCGCAAAGGCCGATCAAAATATATAATCAGGCGGCACGGCAACATGAGCGCCGCCTGATTTGCAGTTTATGGCAGGAAAAGGCCGGCCACCCGTCTTAAATGACCCGGGGTACGACAAACGCCTCGCCATTCTGCCTGGGTCCGTTGGCCAGGGCTTCCTGCTGGGGCAGGGAAGGCTGCAGCGCATCCTCGCGGAAGGCATTATTGATGGCCTGGGCGTGGGTGGTCGGCGCCACATCCGTGGTGTCAATTTCATTAAGCTTGGCAACATAGCCGAGAATCCGGTCCAGCTGTCCGGTAATTTCAAGCACTTCCTGCTCTGACAGCTCAAGGCGCGCCAGCTGGGCGACCTTTGCAACTTCTTCTTTGGAAATATTCATTATAGCCAACTGAAATAAGGAGGTATTGATTAAGCAGCCGGATCAGCCGCCCGCACCGCTTCCGCTGAGAATGGCGGCAAAACTTTCGACCACCAGGGGGTCGAACTGGGTGTTGCTGTGGGCCCTCAGCTCGGCCACCGCCTCGGGCTTGCTCATGTTGATCTTGTAGCTGCGCTTGGAGGTCATGGCATCGAAACTGTCGGCCACGGTGACGATTTTGGTCAACAGGTTGATTTCATCGCCCACCAGGCCGTCAGGATAGCCTCGGCCATCCAGCCGTTCATGATGGTGGCGGACAATCTCCCCCTCACGTTCGAGAAAGTTCAGGGGTTTGATGATATTTTCGCCGATTTCCGGATGCTTTTTCACCAGGATCCATTCCTCGTCGCTCAAGGGCCCCGGTTTCTGGATGCAGCTCACATCAATGACCAGCTTGCCGATATCATGCAGCTGGCAGGCCCTGGTCAGCACATCGAGATCCTCCCGGGGCAGGCCCATGGCCAGGCCGATGATCTTGGAGTACTCGGTCACCCGCTTGGTATGGCCGGCGGTATACTGGTCCTTCTCCTCCAGGGCGGTGTTCAAGGTGATGATGGTATTAACGGTAGAGACTTCGAGATGATGGCTGTATTTTTCCAGAAGCAGATTCTTTTCCGCCAGCTCCCTGGTTTTTTTCCTGACCTCTTTTTCCAGATTCTCCTTGTAGGTCTTTTCCCGCCGGAGAAACATCTTCTTCTCGATGGCCCGCCGGATCTTGACATCAAAGAGATCAAGATCCTCGATCGGTTTGGAGATAAAATCATAGGCGCCGAGATTGATGGCCTTGACCGCAAATTCCATGGACCCGGCCCCGGTCAGAAACAGGACGGGGATATCGGATTTCTTCTCATTCAGGGCCTTGATGGTTTCAAAGCCGTTCATGCCGGGCATGTTGATGTCCAGGATGATGGTATCAATATCATCGCTGACCAGGTTCAAGGCCGCCCGGCCGTCATCAACGGCGATAACCTGATGACCGAACAGCTCGAGAATCTTCACCACCGCATCACGAACCAGCGAATCGTCATCAGCAAGCAGAATCTTGCTTTGCGGCAGGGAAGAATTATGCGGACGGATTGATGGCACAGAGCAACCTTTATGCATTTTTTAGTAAAACAGCGCCGAGGGAAATTCCCTTAAGCTGGCCACTTTACAGTTTCCAATAGTTTTTTGCAATTTTTTGTGCAGTGTCAAGGCCCGGCACCGCAACAGCGGAGCGACTCAGGCGGGCATACGTCTCGTCAGACAGAAATTTCCGGCCGGTGAGTTCGTCAAGCACGGCCAGCACCCCGTCACGCTGGCCGGCCACGTTATAGCCGCCCTCCAGGGTCAGCAGCAGCCGTCCCCCGCAGAGTTCAGCCGCCAGTTCAACCAGCAGACGGGTCAGATAGGCAAAGCCGTCGGCCGTGACCTGCATGGACCCCAGCGGATCACCCTTATAAATATCAAAGCCCGCGGAAACCATGATCATTTCCGGCTGATACTGCCTGGCGACCGGCACCAGCAGGGAATTGAAAATCCGGGCAAAGGCCTCATCCCCCTGGCCGCCGGGCAGCGGCACATTGATGGTGTACCCCAGGCCCGCGCCCTCGCCATTCTCCAGGGCCGCGCCGGTCCCTGGGTAAAAAGGGTACTGGTGGGTGGAAAAATAGAGCACCTGATCAGTATCATAGAAGCTGTGCTGGGTGCCGTTGCCGTGATGCAGGTCCCAGTCGATGATCAGCACCTTGTTTACCTGCAGCTCGCTGATGGCATAGGCGGCGGCAATGGCCACATTGTTAAAGAGGCAGAAACCCTTGCCGTGGGTGCTCTCCGCATGGTGCCCCGGCGGCCGTACCAGGGCGAAACAGTTATCAATTCCCCCGGCGGCCAGCAGCCTGGCCCCTTCCACCAATGCCCCGGCAGCCAGACAGGCGGCCTCATACGAACGGGGCGAGGTGGTGGTATCGGCATCCAGCAGATCAAAGCGCTTGCCGCTGGTAGCCGCCACCCTGGCGATATGGGCCTCCGTATGAATGAGCCGCAGCACCTCATGACCGGCCGGTTTCAGAGGCGGGAAAAGCAGATTTTCCCGGATAGCCGGTTTGGTCAGCTCTTCATAGATCACCCGCAGCCGCTCCGGCGACTCAACATGACCGTGGCCCGGATCATGCTCGAGAAACAGATTATCCAGCAGTACAGCGGTCTTTCTCATGGCTTATCCTATTTTTCTGATCCCCTTTTCCGTTACCAGATAATGCAGTTTTACATCATGCTCCAGAACCGGCACCCTGTCAACAACTTGCATTGCATAAGCCAGCCCGACACGCAGGGCCTGGGGAGCTGCCTGGGCCAGAAAGCGGTCATAATAGCCGCCGCCGTAGCCCAGGCGGCCGCCCTGCAGATCAAAGACTGCTCCGGGCAGCAGCACAACCTCGATGGCGGCCGGGGCAACCGGGGCGGTCCGGTCGGGATCAGGCTCCGGAATCCGGCAATAGCCGGGCCGCAGCTGCGAGGCCGGGTCAGTAATCAGGAAGCTTGCCAGGCGATGGTCGCTGGCCAGGGTCAAGGGGGCGCAGGTCAGGATATTCCGCCGGTGCAAGGCGGCAAACAGGGCAAAGGTTTCCACCTCGCTTCTGAAATTCACATAGAGCATGACCAGTTCTGCCTGTCTGACCCGGTCAATCTGCAGCACGTTTTCCCGAATCAACCTGCTTTTCTCGGCCCGCAGGTCCGGGGCAAGATTCTCCCTGGCCGCCAGGATGCGGCGGCGCAAGCCACTGCGCTCCTTATCCCTGTTTTCCGCGCTGTCCATCTTTTTCTGCCGCCAGGCTGATCACCTGCCGGCAAAATCCCCTGATAAACTTTACTTCCCGGGAACGCAGACCAATGCGGCCGAGAAAATTACGGATATTATGCAGCCAGTAGCCGTAGTCCATTTCTTTCAAAAAATTCATTTGCCGCAGGGTCAGGGCAATCTGCTCATACATGCCTTCCAGCTCGCCGGACTGCGCCAGTTTTGCACAGGTTCTGCTGCCGTTCTCACTGTGAGACTGCAGCACCCCGGTGTACAGCTCATAGGAGAGGATGGCCACGGCCTGGGCCAGATTGATGGAGGCGAAATCCGCGGTGGGAATACAGGCCACGGCATTACAGAATTTGAGCTGCTCATTGGTCAGTCCGCGGTCTTCCGGACCAAAGAGCAGGGCTACCCGGTTTTCGGCAAGTTTCGGCAGCAGATCGGCCACCAGGCGCCGCGGGCTGGTAAGGAGCCGCCGCTGCCGCCCCTGGCGGGCGCTGGTGCCCACCACCCAGCTGAAGGGGACCAGGGCCTGGCCGAGATCAGCATGGATCTGCAGCGCATCAAGAAGCCCGCGGTTATGGTGGGTGGCGGTCTTGCTCATCCTTTCCTGATCAGGGGGCGCAGCGCCGACGAGCAGCAGCTGCCTGATGCCCATATTGGCGGCAATGCGGGCGGCGGCGCCGATGTTTTCCGGATGCCTGGGGCCGACCAGGACAATGGCCACATTGCCCATCAGCTGCCGGCTGATCTCAGTGGTGGCGGTGCGGACGTCAGCAGCGCTCTGCATGAAAATACCCTGCCCCCCGTTTACTTAGGAGCCGTTACGAAATATCCTCTTCATTTTGAGCATTTCGTTACGGCTCCTTATGCCGTCTCTGATAACCGGACGGCGATATTATTTTATTGCAACGGCTTACCGGAGCCGTTTTCCTGCTCATCCTCGCTCAGCACGAAATTGATCCTTCTCGCCCGCTTATCCACATTGATCAGCCGCACGAAGATCAGATCCCCCACCTGATAACTTCTGCCGGTCAGCCTGCTGATCAGGCAGTGGCGTTTTTCCTGAAACTCATAGCCGCCCCGGGGCAGGTCAGCCATGGATACGCCCCCGCTGATCATGGTCTCGGTTAATTCCACGAAGAGCCCGAAGGCGGTGATGCCGGAGATAATGCCGCGAAAGGTCTCGCCCAGTTTATCTGCCATGAAACGGACCTTGAGCCGGTCCAGCATCTCCCTTTCGGCATCCACCGCCACCCTCTCTCGTTTGGAGAGAAATTCACCGGCCTCCTGCAGTTTGCCTGCCGGGCCTTTTTGGTCCTCCGGCCACAGCAGACGCTTGAGGGAGCGATGCACGATCAAGTCCGGATAGCGTCTGATCGGCGAGGTGAAATGGGTGTAATAAAGGGCCGCCAGACCGAAATGGCCGACATTTTCCGGCGAGTAGCGGGCCTGCTGCATGACCCGCAGGATCAGATTGCTGATCAGATACTCCCGGGCGGTGCCGCGGGTCAGGTTGATCATTTTGTTGAACCATTTGGACGACAGATTTTCCCGGTTGCGGGGCACCTCATAGCCCATTGACTGCATGAACTCGGCAAACTCCGCCACCTTCAGCGGGTCCGGGCTCTCATGAATCCGGTAGAGTGAGCCAAACTGGCGGGCGGCAAAGGTTTCCGCCACCGCCTCATTGGCTGCCAGCATGAACTCCTCGATAATTTTATGGGCCTGGTTGCGCTCCCGCAGTTTAATGGCGGCAATGGTATCGTCGGGGCCGAACTCCACGTAGGGTTCGGGAATCTCAAATCCCATGCTGCCCCGGGCGATGCGCTTTTTTTCGAGCTCCGCCCCGAGTTCCGCCATCCACTTGAGCGGGGTCAGCAGGGGCTTGTAGTTTCGGCGGATTTCCCGGTCCTGATCCACCAGAATCTGCCGCACCAGGGTATAGGTCAGCCGGTATTGGCTTCTGATGACGCTTTTGACAAAACGCATCTGCTGCCGGTTGCCGCTGCGATCAAAATCCAGCACCGCGGTAAAGGCGTAGCGGTCAACTTCGGGGTTAAGGCTGCAGAGATCATTTGACAGCCGCTCCGGCAGCATGGGCACCACCCCGGTGGGGAAATAGACGCTGGTTCCCCGGGCCCAGGCATCCTGGTCCAGGGCAGTGCCCGGTTGGACATAATGGCTGACATCGGCGATGGACACATACAGCCGGTAGCCTTTTTTCGTCTTCTGCACCGACACCGCGTCATCAAAATCCCGGGCAGTCTCGCCATCAATGGTCACATGCAGAATATCCCGCAGATCCGTGCGATCCGGGGTCAACTCCACCCTGTCAGTAAAGGCCGCCGCCGCGGCCAGGCTCTGCTCGCTGAAGACATGGGGCAGCTCGAATTTTTCGATCACCATCTGCATCTGCACCGGCGAGGAATCCGGATTGCCGAGCACCTTGGTGATGCTCCCTCTGGCCTGGCCGCCTTCCAGACCGAATTCGGCGATTTCGACCAGCACCGCATCGCCATCAGCAGCTCCGTTTGTCTGCTTTTCCCCGATGGCGATGGTAAAGGGGAAACGCTCATCATCAGGGGTCACCAGGCCCCCTGGCCGGCCGGCCGTATAAATCCCCACCAGCTGCTTGATGGTCCGCTCCAGCACCTTCACCACCCGGGCCTCAAACCGTCCCCGGCTGCTGCCGGTTATCTGCAGCAGCACCTGATCGCCGTGCAGGGCCGTGCCCAGTTCCCGGGCCGGGATAAACAGGTCTTTGCCGGCCGGCACCAGCGCATGCTCGGCGGCCGGGGTGACAAAGCCGAAGCCCCGGGGATTGACCGTCAGCTTGCCGGCGATGAAATTTTCGGTAAGCAGCCTGAACTGCTTTTTGGCAATCTTGTGGACGATGTTATGGTGGCAGAGATCATCCAGCATGCTCTCGATCTCTTTGCGCTGGCCCCGGGTCATCACCAGGGCGCCGGCCAGCTCTTTCAATTCCGCCTCACCGCCATGTTCATAGAGAAAGCCGATGATATCATCCACCAGCCGCCCTGCCCCACCCTCGGCGGTGGTGAGCGGTGTCCGCCTCCCTGACTCATACTTGCGGGGAAACTGCCTGGAATGCCTGGCTTTTTCTATTCTCCGGCTCTGCCTTTTGCTTTCTTTTATTTTACTTATTCTCCTGGGCGCCATGTTCACTCCAAAATATCCATTTTTCCGCTTTCATTTTTCGAAATATAATTTTAATAATAAGAAATGTTTACACAACACTTCCGAAAACCTTACCATTTTAACCGGCAAACCTGAAACTTTTTTCCTATGTCCGCCAACAAATTTGACATTGCCGCCTACTGCAAACGCATGGAAAAAACCATCGGCGGTCAGGAAGGCAAAGCCTCGCTGTTCTGGAAGGCCTTATCCTTTTCGGTTGACGCCCACCAGAACCAGAAGAGAAAATCCGGGGAGGCCTATGTCAGCCACCCCTGCCAGGTGGCGCTGATCCTGGTTGACGAACTTGGCGTCAAGGACCCGCTGACCCTGGCAGCCGCCATGCTGCACGATACCATCGAGGATGTGCCTGAAGTGAGCGCCGAGGTCATCAGCTCCATCTTCGGCAAAAACGTGGCGGAGATTGTGGATGGCTGCACGAAAATCAGCCATTTTGCCGGGGACCGGCAGACCTTTTACAAGCTGGTGCACCGCAAAATTTTTTCAGGCGCCGCCTCCCGGGTGGAGATCATGCTGATCAAGCTGGCCGATCGGCTGCACAACCTGCGCACCATGGACTCCATGCCCAAACATAAACGCCAGAAAATCGCGGACGAAACCCTAAGTGTTTACGCCCCCATGGCCGGCGTCATGGGCCTCTTCGGCCTCAAGCGCGAACTCTATGACCTGGCCCTGGCCCACAAATTCCCCCGCCAGAGCCAGAGGCTCAAATCCCTGATTTCCCAGCAGGAAAACCGCAAGGAGGCCCTGGCTATCCTGGAAACCCTGCGGGAGGCCTTTGAAGAGGCCTGGATCTCAGCGGATATTCGGCTCAAGGCCAAGGGACTGTGGGCCTATTATGATTTTGCCAGGAATGTCCTGGTCAAGCAGATTGAAAACCCCCTGGAAATCATCATCGTGGTTGATGACCTGCAGACCTGCTACCGGGCCCTGGGCATCGTCAACCAGCATTTCCCGCCCATTCCGCGCACCATCCGCGACTTTATCGCCAATCCAAAACCCACCGGCTACCAGAGCCTGCATGCCAGGGCCAACATCAAGGGACAGAACTATCTGTTTAAAATAAGAACGCTGCAAATGGTCAGCGATGCCAGAAGGGGCATTATCAGGGAATGGCTCTCCTCCGGTACCGTGCCCAGCAGTTTTGAGCAGGACATCCGGGAGATGTTCGGTATTCTCGGCGCCGATGATGCCATCTCCTACCGGGAGATGATCGCCGCCAGCGGCAAAAAAGAGATTTACACTTACACCCCGAAGGGCGAGCGCATCTGCCTGCCCAGCCAGAGCATTGTGCTTGATTTTGCCTTCAAGGTGCATACCGAGGTGGGATTGCACTGCCTGTCCGCCAAGGTCGGCTCCAAGATTGTGCCGCCTGGCCATGTGCTGAAGGACGGCGACCGTGTCAAAATCATCACCCAGGAGAAAGCGGTAAAATTTGACCCGAACATCATCCGTCTCTGCCAGACCCCGCGGGCCAGGTCAGAACTTTCCCGGGTCTTTCGCCTGAAACGGGAAGCCCTGGCCATTGACATCGGCCAGTCCCTGATCAGGCAGGAACTGAAACGCTACGGCGTGCCCTTCGCCATCCTGGAATCCGAGGAAACCGTCGATATCCTGGAATATTTCGGAAAGCACACGCTGAACGAACTCTATCAGGATGTGGGGCAGGGCCAGCTGCGGCTCAAAGAGCTTATCTATGAAATAAAAAACGGTCTTTATGCCGGCAGACAAACCCTGCAGCCGCCCACCGGCGCCTTGAACAGCATCGAGCTCGATACCCTGGACCAGGACAGTGTCAAATTTTCCCAATGCTGCCACCCCCTGCCGATTGAAAAAGGCCTGCTCGGCCTGCTCAGTGAACGGGGGCTGTCCATTCACCGCAAGGAATGCCCGAAACTGAATGCCATGAAGCTGCAGCGGGAAGATGTGGTGGCGGTCCGCTGGCATTTGAAAAAAACCAGGGTGGAAAAACCGCAGACCCTGCTGATTTTCAAGAATGTGGCCAGAAACCGCATCTTCATGCTGCTCAGCGTCGCCCCGGTTGCCATGAAAATCGATGAAGTCATCGCCCTGTCCAAACGGCCGGACGTGACGGCCTGGGAAATCAATTTTGAGGTGGAAAACCTCCAGGGCCTGAAAAATATCCTGCAGCACTTCTCCAAGAGCAATCTCGAATACGAGTTTGTGCTTGATCAGTAACCTGATTTACCGGCGTCAGAGACGGGTTTCCCCGTCGGCCAGCGCAACCAGCCCCTCCCGGTCGACAATGGTGATGGTCGAACCATCAATGGCAATCAACCCCTGTCTGTTCATTTTGGCCAGAATACGTGACAGCGTTTCCGGAATGGTGCCCAGCAGACTGGCAAGCTGGGTTTTGGAAACCGCCAGCCTGACTGCCTGCTCTTTACCGTTCTGCCTGCTGTCCACCAGAATATAGGCAGCCAGCCGGCCCGGCACCTCCTTGAGGGACAAGGCCTCGATCATATGGGCAAACTGTTTCAGCCGCAGGGAGAGGGTGGCCAGCATATTCATGGCCAGGGCAGGCTCCCTGGCGATCAGTTCGGCAAAGGCCCTGCGCGGGAAAAAAAACAGCCTGCTTTTTTCCAGGGCAATGGCATTGGCAGGATAGGTGGAGCCGGTAAAAACCGCCACCTCGGCAAACGGTTCTCCCGGGCCAAGGATGTGCAGGATCTGTTCTTTGCCGTCAAAGGAGAGTTTGAAAATTTTTACCCTGCCGTCAATAATGACATAAAATCCATGGCCGGCATCTCCTTCGGCGAAGATCTGGCCGCCCCGCGGAAACTCCTGATCCACCACGATCATGGCCAGCTCGTCGTAGTGCTGCGCAGTCAGCCCCTGGAAAAGGGGAATGGCGGCTATATGTTCCGAGATCCTTTTCATGTTCTCCCCTGATTTTGCATGGTTACCGCATAAGCAAAGCCGGCGTGCAGTCTTACCCAGATCTGCTGGTCTGCCTGGTGGCCGCACTCTGCAGCGTTGATCTGCACCGCGAAGAGATACGCATCCCCCGACTTCTGCAGGGACTGCAGCCCGATATCCAGAAAACCCGGCAGTTTTGGCCTGCCGCAGGATTTTTTCACCGCCTCTTTGGCCGACCAGAGCAGCGTCAGGGCAGCCTGGCTGCCGTGCAGCCTGGCAACTTCCCCGAGGATGTTTTTTTCGGCGGCACAGGCAAAACGCGCCTCGACCCGCTCCACCGCAGGCGTTACCAGCTGGATATCAATACCGCAATTTTCCCGGGCGGCCATGGCAATGGCATAGCCGCTGCTGTGCGAGATGGAAATGTGCACCTGGGAGCTTTTTTCCGGCGTCGACCAGAGCAGATATGGCCTGCCGGCCTGGTCGTTTGTGACCTGCAGCTGCTGCCAGTGGTGCCTGTCATGGCGGATTTCCTCCTGCTCGTGCTGCAGCAGCAGTCCCGCGCATTTGGCCGCGATGCGGCCGGCCAGCCATTCAACTTTCCTTTTTTCATGGCGAAAGGCATGCAATCGTGCCCGCTCCTGCGGACAAAGATAGCGCAGAGCAAGAGCATCACCTGCCTCTGCCTCCAGAGCACTCGTCAACACTTCGAGGTTAACCCTGATAATTTGTGCCGGCGACGGGAAAACCGGCGGCAGGCGAAAGAGTTCCGTGTCCCCGCCGGTCAGATTTTCTAGCATGGCATATTTTTTCTTTGTGCTTCCGCAAACTTTATGGTTTATGGGGGAAAAATATCTTAATCGGAGCAGGGACGTTACGCCATGTCAATCTTAGATGTTGTCATTATCATCACCCTTGTTATTTTTCTGGCCAGAGGAATCTGGATCGGCTTCATAAGACAGCTTGCCTCCATCGCCGCACTGATCATCGGCTTTGTGGTGGCCGGCCGCTTTTACGGGGAATCCGCCCATTTTGTCCTGCCCTTTATCACCAACCAGCAGGCCGGTTTTTTTATTGCCTACATCTTCCTCTTTGTTATTACCTTTGGCGCCGTCATTCTGCTCGGCAACATTTTCAAACAGATCATGTCCATCTCGCTGCTCGGCTGGTTTGACAGATTACTGGGCGGTCTGCTGGGCCTGGCCAAGGCCACCTTTGTCTCCTGCCTGCTTTTCATGGGTCTCGCCCTGTTTATCTCCGGCGCCAGCCCGATCTTCCGCCAGTCCTTTTTCTACCCTTATCTGGAAAGCGGCTCCACCATCATTCTTTCCATCGTCAAAGACAAGGAACTGCGCGCCAAGCTGCTGCCCCAGCAGCCGGCCATCTCAACCTTTATGGACAACACCATAGAATTTGGCAAGAAAATCCAGGGGAAAACCGAGTAAAAACCCCACGACCAGCAACTGATTGATGATGGTCGTACGCATTACCCCCAGCCGCAGCCAGCGGCGGGCCGAGGTAACCACCTGCTGGTCCAGGATATGGATGCGGCCCTGCCTTCTTAATAACTGCACCAGGGCAAAATCTTCCATGACCGGCATTTCCGGAAAGCCTCCCAGCTGGCGAAACAGGGCTGCGCGCAGAAAAATGGCCTGGTCGCCATAGGGGAGCTGCAGAAATTGTGCACGCAGGTTCGCGGCTCCTGCCACCCATTTGAATCTTTTCTGCGGAGCATCAATGGCAAGCCTGAATGCGCCTGCCACAATATCGCCGCGCGCCATGGTTTCCCGCACCAGGCGGACATAGTCAGGGGGCAGGCGGGTATCGCCGTGCACAAAGAGCAACACTTCTCCCTGCGCCTCTGCGGCCCCGCGATTCAACTGCCTGGCGCGACCGGGCGAGGACACAAGCACCTTTGCCCCGGCCTGAACGGCCAGCGCCACGGTAGCATCCCTGCTGCCGCCATCGACCACCACTCTTTCAACATACTCATCACTTGCGGTTGCACAAAGGGTGGCGGTGATGTGTGCGGCCTCATTAAGCACCGGAATGATTATGGAGAGACAGGGCGCGGAGCAAAACTTTTTCATGGGGAGCTGGTGAATAAATGCGCCCCGCTGCTGGCATCAAACAGGTGCTGCAGGTCCTCGGGGCGGTCAATATCGGCAAGTTCCGGCAACAGAGCCAGGGTCAGCCCGCTTTTTCCGGCGATGGCCATGGTCTGCCGGAAAACCCTGTCGGTTCCCCAGTCAATGTCCGACCACAGCTGCTGCCCTGGTTTGCCTAAGCCGATCAGATAATAGCCGCCGTCACGGGCCGGTCCCAGGACAACATCATGATTTTGCAGCAGAATAAACCCTTCTGCCAGAATTTCCGTGGTGAGAAAGGGGCAATCCGAACCGATGATGATGACCCGCTCGCCGCCGCTCGCAAAGCTGTCGGCAAAGGATTGCGCCAGACGCTCGCCCAGACTGCCCGGACCTTGCGGCCTGCAGCTCATCGCAGCCGGAACCCAACTCCGCACGTCCTGCTCGTCGCCGCCCTCATAATAAACAAAAAGGGCCAGCTCTCTTTTGCCGGCCAGCTCACCGCACAGGGAAAAGGTGTGCTCCGCCATCATTTTCTGCAGAGCAGCCGCCCCTGCCGCACCCAGGGCAGGGATCAATCTGGTTTTAGTCAACCCCGGCCGCGGAAACCTGGTAAATACGATAAGCATCTCTCTGGTCAAATCGTCCTGCGCCATCCCGTAAAAATCCTGCTTGTCAGCTCTTGCGGTTGTCAGTTATTCTGCTGCCTCCACTATGCCATTTACGACCCGCCTTGACCAGCAAAACCTGCGGCCCCGAGAGGGTAAGGAACGTCATGAAAGCAAAAGCAAAGGGCAGCAAAAAACCTGATCCCCTTTCCTACCGCCAGCGTGATTATCGCCACAGCATGGCTGCCGGGAAGATGACCAGCTGTCAGGTTAGCGTTCGCGAAACCGATCTGCTCATCCTGGCCGACCGGGACGTCACTGACCAGGCCGCCCATCTGGTCATGCAGTACAGAAGCCACCTGGAAACCTATATCAGCAGGCATCCCCAATTTCTGACCTCGCTTATTCCCCTGGCCCCGGACCCCCTTGCTCCGCCCATTGTCAAGGAGATGCTGCAGGCCTCCGCGATTGCCGGCGTGGGTCCTATGGCTGCCGTTGCCGGCGCGATTGCCGAATTTGTCGGCCGCGCTTTACTGCAAACCTCTGTAGAGGAAATTATCATTGAAAATGGCGGGGATATCTTCATGTCCCGCAAGCAGCACAGCCGGGCCGCCATTTTTGCCGGCGCCTCGCCGCTCAGCAACAAAATCGCCATTAAAATCCCCCGCAGCTTCATGCCTCTCGGAATCTGCACCTCTTCCGGCACTGTCGGCCACTCCCTCAGCTTTGGCCAGGCTGATTCAGTCACCGTGCTGGCGCCATCTGCATCCTTGGCCGATGCGGCCGCCACCCGCCTCGGGAACGAATTAAAGACAAAAGCGGATATGAATCATGCCCTGGCAGTTGCCAGGAATCTGCCGGGACTGCTGGGGGTGGTCATTGTCAAGGACGATCATCTCGGGGTATGGGGAGAAATAGAACTGGCCCCACTGCGGGACTGAGGCCGCTGACCTGCTCGCCAGCCCTCCATGTCCATAACCCATGGACGATAGGCGCCTGCGCGCAGATGCCATCCGGCAATCCGGCAATGGTGTGCAGTGCTCCTCTGGCCTTGCGGTCGAGTCACTTTGCTGAATTTCTGGACGGATTTTTACGCAGCGGGCAGCAATTCCTTGAAAAAAATAATGGACGGAAATCTCCCAGAGTAGACAACTGGCTTCTTACTGCTTGATTTTGCGACAAAAATTAATTTTTTGATGCCATATTTTGCTGCACTTGCCAACACATCTTCATTATCATCAGCCAGCAGACATTTCTCTTTGTCAATATTCAGCATTTTTTCCAGTTTTTCCCAGAAAACCGGGTTTTCCTTGGCAACACCAAGTTCCTCAGAGCAGACAATCCGGTCAAAATAGGTTTCGATATCCGTGTGGGCCATCTTGATGGCCAGTGTTTTACTGTGGGCGTTAGTTACCAGATAAACCTTTTTGCGAGTGTCTCTGCAGAATTGTAAAAAATCCAGCACGTAGGGATGCACCTGAATAAGATGGTTCATTTTACCTTTCATCTCGGCAATATTAAGCCCCAGTTCCTGTGACCAGTAATTGATGTCAGTCCACTCGAGGGTGCCCTCCTTGCTTCTGTATTTCCCCATTAATTCATCATAGGCATCCCAGAAATTCATGCCGTTCTGCTGGGCATAGACCGCGGGAACATGCTCCTCCCAGAAATGATCGTCAAAATGTTTATCGAGCAGTGTCCCGTCCATATCAAGCAAAACGGTTTCAATCTCGCGCCAGTCGATGCTGGTCTCAATTTTTTCCCTTTTCATTTTTTACTTGTTGTTGAAGATTTCCTCGATGGTTTTCCCGCCGATCTTTGCCGAAAAAACTGATTGCAGATACCTGTTTACTTCATTTTCATCTTCCGGTTGCAGTAAAAATCCAGGAATGGGTTCCGCGGTAAGCGTTCTCATTATTGCTCCGGTTATTTCCGTCTCAGCCCCGATATGTTCGTTGACTGCTTTATTTGCCTGGTGAGGAGCCAACGCGAGAAGCACATCCAGCATATTCCCCCAATAGCCCCGCTGCCCCAGATGTTCGATTAACTGCATCGTTACTGTATTGATAACTAATAATCTTTCATCTAAGTGGGCGAACCCGTCAAGGTGACAAGCGCTTGACGAGGCAAAACCTCTGCAGGAAAATGGCCGGGCTGCATAAACGCTACAGCAGTTTTCCTCTAAAAAAGGGCATCTGCCGGTGGCCTGGTCCGGTTCACCCTCCGGATAGTCTTCGTTTTTTTCCAGACACAGCCGGGCAAAACCGTTGGTGGTCAACTGGACGTTTATTGACGGCCTCTCCAGCAACAATCTTTCCGCAAACCATTGCTCCCTCTTTTCCAGCAAGATATGATTATACATATATTGCCCTTCCACCCCGGTGATCAAGACGTTTTGCGTGCAGCACAGGGAACAGCCGCGATGACAGTGAAATCTTTCGCCTGCGATCCACTGCTGGTATTTATCAAAGATTGTTTCCAGTATTTTGATTTTTACGCCGTTCATTCCCTACGGCATCCCCTCAGGCAAGCAAACCATTGATCAACTCTTTCACCGCAGCAATCTTATTTTCCAGCAGATAGTTTTCCAGCCCGTCAACCAATTCTTCAGCCACCCCTGGATTAATTAAATTGGCTGTGCCAATCTGAATTGCCGTGGCGCCGGCCAGCAGAAATTCAACCACATCCTCAACCGTGCTGATGCCGCCTATGCCGATTACCGGCACCTTGACCCGCTGTGCCACCTGCCAGACCATGCGTAAAGCAATCGGTTTGATGGCCGGCCCGGACAGGCCGCCAACCTTGTTGGCCAGCTTCGGCCTTCGGGTGCGGATATCAATCGCCATGCCCAGCAGGGTATTGATCAGGGAAACGGCGCTCGCCCCACCCTCTTCGGCAGCGGCCGCCATCGCGGCAATATCCGTTACATTGGGCGAGAGCTTCATGATAATTGGCTTATTGCTTCTTTCCCGCACGCACCTGGTCACCTCATAAACCATCCTTGCATCCGTGCCAAAGGCGACCCCGCCCTTTTTCACATTCGGGCAGGAAATGTTCACCTCGATGGCAGCGATAGCCGTTTCCTTTAACCGTTCAGCGAGTGTGCAGTACTCTTCCAGAGAATCGCCCAGGATGTTTACCACCACACCGCAGGTGAAGTTCTGTAATTGCGGCATTTTCTCCGTAAGAAATTTGTCAATGCCGGGGTTTTCCAGGCCGATGGCATTCAACATGCCGCAGGCGGTCTCCACAATCCGCGGCGGCGGGTTGCCGATCCGGGGTTTTACAGATACCCCCTTCACCACAATGGCGCCGAGCCTGTTCAGGTTGACGAAATCGGCAAATTCAGCGCCATATCCAAAGGTCCCCGAGGCTGTCATAATGGGATTCGCTAATTGCCAATCCCCGATTGCCACCGTTAAATCAGGTTTGTTTACAACCATATCTTCCCCGCCTCAAATACCGGTCCGTCCTTACAGACGTGCAGGTAGCCATCCCCAGCCACATCAGCACCAGAAACCGCACAGCCCAGACACGCGCCGACACCGCAGGCCATGACGGTTTCCAGGGAGACCTGGCATGGCAGCTGTTTAGCACGGCAGTACAGGGCAACCGCCTTCATCATTGGCCAGGGACCACAACTGTAGACAGCTCCCCTCCCGCCCGCCGCAACAGCCCGTTCAAGCAGATCAATCACCAGACCATGATGCCCGGCCGTGCCATCATCGGTTGCCAGTTCAACCCGCAGAAAACGCAAGTCCTGGAGATCGGCAAAGGCGTCCAGTTCCCTGGCGGTTCTGGCGCCAAGCAGGGCGATAATCTCACTTTGCGGATTTTGTCTGTTGATGCTTTCCGCCAGCAAATGCAAGGGAGCTATGCCCATGCCGCCGCCAACCAGGTAATGCCTCGGCTCGCTGGACAGCTGAAAGCCTTTGCCCAGGGGCCCGACCACATCAAGCACCTCTCCAGCCTGCATTTTCGCAAGATTTCTGGTCCCGCGGCCGACAATTTTAAAGATAATAGTCAGCAGTCCATCGACAACCTGATGAAGAGAAAAAGGCCGCCGGAACAAGGGATCATTGCTTTTATCTGCAGCGGGCTTTACCATGACAAACTGCCCTGCCGCCGCAACGTGGCAGATTGCCGGCGCCGCTATGGTCATCCGGCAATATTCATCCCGGCAGGAGATTTCTCTTATTTCACCTTGCAGCTGGTGTTTCGCCTTCGCATGCATTGTCATGGTTTGTCAACCTGCAGACTGGTAAGGAGACGATGGATTCTTTCCAGATCCTCCAGGGAATAATATTCGATTTCCAGCTTTCCCCGGTTGCCGTTCTGAATGATTTTGCTCTTTGTTCCCAGGGTTCGCGACACATCCTCGGCCAGGGTTTTACAGTATGCATCAGGGATCGCTTTCTTCATTGGCGGGGCGATGTTACTTTTTTTCCCCTGTTTGTTTTTCTGGGAGGAGACTATTTTCTCTATCTCTCTGACCGACAAGCCCTGCTCAATAATTCTGTCACGCAATTCCTGCAGCATCATTTCATCGGCTACACCGAGCAGGACGCGGGCATGGCCCATGCTGATTTTCCCGTTCGCCACGTCGAGCTTGATATATTCCGGCAATTGCAGCAGCCGCATGATATTGGTGACGGTTGAACGCTCCTTGCCGACCTTTTTCGCGACCTCGTCCTGGGTCATTTTAAACTCGTCGGTCAGTCGTTTATAAGCTGCTGCCTCCTCAACCGGATTCAAATTCTGCCGCTGAATATTTTCAATAAGGGCAATCTCAAGGCGGGCTTCCGGCGACGCCTTCTTTACCAGCACCGGGACCTCTGCCAGCCCGGCAAGCCGCGCCGCGCGCAGTCTTCTTTCCCCGGCAATCAGTTCGTATTGATTTTCCCCCTCAAGCTCCCGAACCACCAGGGGCTGCAGAACTCCTCTTTTCTTTATGGATTCCGCCAGCTGCGCTAAGGCGTGTTCATCCATTTCCTTTCTTGGCTGATAGGGATTTGGCCGGATATCCGCTATATTGCACCTGAAAAATTCCCCTCTTGGCCGCTTTACATCTTCATCCCCATCAATATCCAGTTCTCCGGACAACAAGGACTGCAACCCTCTCCCCAGTCGATCGCCGTTTTTCATACCATCTCCAGTCAATATACCATTCACTCTCAGGCAACCTGCTTTTTGATGAACTCCCTGCCGAGATTCATATAGCTGAGCGCCCCCACTGAACGACTGTCATACTCCATTACCGGTTTGCCATAACTCGGACACTCACTTAAGCGCACATTACGCGGAATAACCGTTTTATAAACCTTATCCTGAAAGTGCTGCTTCACCTCTTTGGCAACCTGGAAGGTGAGCCTGTTTCTCCGGTCGTACATGGTGAGCAGCAACCCCTCGATTTTCAGATTTTTATTGTACGATCTTTTCACCAGGCGAATAGTTCGCACCAGCTGACTCAACCCCTCCAGGGCAAAATACTCACACTGCAAGGGGATGATCACCGAATCCGCTGCAGTCAGGGCATTTAATGTCAACAAACCCAGCGATGGCGGACAATCCACAAAAACATACTCATAGGATTCCACCAGGGGCTCAAGCAGACGGGAAAGATAGCGCTCCCTTTTCATGGCGGACATGAGTTCAACTTCAACACCAATCAAATCGATATGGGTGGGCAAAACGTCCAGATTTTCAAGACAGCTTGATTTCCTGATGCTCTTCGCCACCTGCTCCTGATCCAGATAACAATGATACAGGTGCTTCTCCATCCCTTTGACGCTTACCCCCAAGCCACTTGACGCATTACCCTGCGGGTCCGAGTCAACAACAAGAATTTTGTGCCCCAGCTTTGCCAGTGCAGCTGCAAGATTCACGGTAGTTGTGGTCTTTCCCACCCCGCCCTTCTGGTTCGCCAATGTAATAATTTTTCCCTTTGCCATCTAAGATGATCCCCTATTAACCTTCAATCAAGAGTTGCGCATGAAACCGCTTTTACCAGCATGGTATGATCTCCGCTCTTCATGTGCCGACAAATTGCTTAAAACTATATTTACTTAATCGAACCATCTTAAACAAGTCACTATTTTTAAAATCTCTTTTTTTCTCCTGCGCGCACGACTCCCTTTGGCCTTGGCAGCAGGACTTTTGGGTCTGGAAATATCCGATGTTCCACGTGGAACATCGGATATTTATAACATAATTTCAACAGGTTAAGAGAGAATAAACGAGTTCTGCGGTGCGGAGCATATCCGAAAGTTTAATATTTTCGGATATGGAATGAACATTTTCCATACCTATGCCAAGAATAGCTGTGGGCAGCCCCGCTGCATTGAAAAAATTAGCATCACTGCCGCCGCCGGCCGGCAAAAATTGCAAGGAACGGGACAGCAGGGATGAGGCCTGCCGGGCACGGACCACGGGCAGGCTGTCAGCAGTGAGCTTCATGAGGGGGTATTGTTCGGGTGCGGAAAAAACAAGGGAAGGTCGAGCGGTTATTACATGGTGAGGATCCTGCCAGCCGGAGAGCACATCCTGAAAGGTGTTCTTGAAGAGATCCAGAGTGGTGTGAAGCTTCGCCAGATCATGACTGCGAACCTCACCATCAAGCCGCACATAATCGGGAATAATATTCGTCGCCGTGCCCCCGGCGATAAGGCCGATATTGGCCGTGGTTTCGTCATCGAGACGGCCTAAAGGCAAACGCGAAACAGCCTGGGCGGCCAGTTGGATGGCACTTATGCCATGCCGTGGCCGCAGGCCGGCATGGGAGGCAAGTCCATGAATCTCAGCAGAAAAGCCATAGGAGGCCGGAGCGCCAATAATGACATTGTCAACACCAACGGAATCGAGCGAATAGCCATATTTCGCCACGAGCGAGGCCGGATCAAAGGCCTTGGCGCCAAGCAGGCCGATCTCTTCACAGGTGGTAAAAACAAACTCAACGGGGATAAACGGCTTGTTTTCCAGAATAATTGCGATCAACACCTCGATCAGAATGGCGATGCCGGCCTTATCGTCAGCGCCGAGAACCGTATCCCCTGAACTGTAAAAAACGTCATTGATTCTGCGAACCTTGACGCCCAGACAGGGTTTGATGACATCTAAATGACAATTAAAAAAAACAGGGTCGGCATCAGTACGGCTACCGGAGAACCGCACCACGAAATTCCCGCAGTCCGAACCGGTGAACCGGGAGGAATCATCCTCAAAAACCAGATCAGCGCCTAAATCCTGGAACAGGTCCTGCAGATACGTTGATAACTTTGCCTCCTCTTTTGACGGACTGTCAATTTCGCAGAGCGTGGTAAAATAATAGCTGAGACGATCTGAGTTGAATTGCATCGATTTTATTCTGAATGCGCGAAGGAATTGACCGTCTGCTGCAGCGAAACCTCCATGGCGCGAACCGGGCAGGCGGTTACGCATAATCCGCACCCCGTGCACTTATCAGGATCAAACAGCACCGCCATATCAGGCCGGCTGATGTACAGGGCCTGGGTCGGACAAATTCCGGTACAGGCGCCGCATTGAAAGCATTTGTCATCGTCTCGGCGAATAATCGTGGACAATGATTCGATGCTGACGCCAAAGCCTTTCAAATAATCCAGGGCATCGCGCACATGCTGCTTATGGCCAAGAAGTTCAAGAACCATCAATCCTTCATGCTGAGGAAGAATAGTCGCCTTCAGTATATTAAACTCGACCCCGTATTTCTGAACAAGTTTGCAGATAATCGGTTTATCACTCGTCTCTTTAGGGAATCGTAAAACATAAATTCTTGAGTACATACTGTTACCTCGAAGTAAAAATTAAAAAAGGCAAATGAAGTAAATTTGCGCAAAATGACTAAAAAACATCCCCCGCGGCTTAAACTGCCGAAAAGCCATTGAACTTGGCAGCGAAATTGATTAACTGTAAGTAATTAAATAAGAAAAACATATCTGAAGGAATAAGCGTGATGGATGCAATCAGTAAGCAAGATCTTATTAAGACCATAGCCGATTTTATTGAAATGGGCCATATAGAAAACATCGTTGCCATGTTCAAGCAGGAGAAAGAGTATTATCAATTGACAGGCGAACTCATCAAAGACGAACGTTTTATGGTCAGGATGGGCATGGCGGTCCTCTTTGAGCAGCTGGCCGAAAACCGTAAAGACGATGTTCCCCTGGCCATAGCCTCCCTGCTCCCCGTTCTTGCAGAAAAAACACCTTATATGCGGGGAGATGCGGCAACTCTTCTCGGCATAATCGGCACAGAGGAGGCTAAAAAACCACTGCGCAGATTGCTTGATGACCCTGACCCGCAAGTACGGGAAATAGTAAAAGATATCCTTGCGAACTAAAATTTCGTTACTCTTGCATGACAAGACAGTACAATTTCTTCATTTCTGCCATTTTCAGGCAACTAACTAACCTCCCGAGCTGGATAAAATCAATAGCCATTGCTACGGCTCGTTCATCCTGCCGCAAACTACCACAGAAAATTTCCAGACAGGCTGAAATCACTTGGTCGGTGCACGAACTCTTTATCCGTAACGCCTGCGGAAACTGAAGAATTACGGCAAGTTGAAAAAAAAATGTGCTATAATGCAGTATTATGAGTAAATAAGCGGCACTAATGTTTCAAAAAAACCAACTGGGATGGCGTGCTTTGGGTGAATGAAGCAGGCTGAAGCAAGCAGGGATGATCCGGCAGGCTGAAAGATGAGAATATTACAGATCAATCCGCATAATCCGCAGCAGCGACTTATTGACCAGGTCGTGGCTGCGCTGCGTCAGGGGGCAATTATTGCCTACCCTACTGATACAATGTATGGCATCGGGTGTGATATTTTCAATCAGAAGGCCGTAAAAAGAATCTATCAGATAAAAAGACGGGACAAAAGCAAACCCTTCAGCTTTATCTGCAGCAATCTGAAGGACGTCAGCCTGTATTGCTACCTTTCCAATTCGGCCTACCGACTGATGAAAAAATGTCTGCCCGGGCCGTACACCTTTGTCCTGCCAGCCATGAAAATTGTCCCGAAGATCATGATGAGCAAACAAAAGACTGTCGGCATCAGGGTCCCGGAAAATAAAATATGCCAACAGATTGTCGACACCCTGGGCAACCCGATACTGACAACCAGCGCAACAATCGAAGAGGATATCTATCTTTCTGAGGCTTTTGAAGTTGAGGAACGACTGGGAAATCAGATTGACCTTATTATTGATGGTGAACCAATCACTCCGGCGCCTTCAAGCGTCATATCGCTCATAGGCGAGGAGGTTGTGATCATTCGGGCGGGTAAAGGTGACATCTCCGATTTTCTTTAGCACGGCAGGGAAAATACTTATTCATCATTTTCCGTGTCGTTTTTCACCAGGGGGTCTTTAATCGATTTACTCATGGTGAAATGCACCGTTTTTCTTGCCGGGATATGCATCATTTTGGAAGTTCGCGGATTCTTGGTGGAACGGGACTTTCGCATGCGAACACAGAGGCTGCCAAACCCCCTGATTTCCACCCGCCGGTCCTCGGCCAATGCCTCAGTTATGGACTCAAGAATTATATCTATTGCCTGGCTGATATCCTTTTTCAAATGGCCATCAATCTTATCGGAAACTGCATTAACCAAATCACGCTTAAGCATTATATTATCCTACTATGAGATTCTAAATACTGTTTATCATTAAAAGAATTGCGCACAGAAAACGCAGATCACATTATCTCCGCCAACAAAAAAACAAGGCAACTTACTCAAAGGAAAGAATAGGATTTCGGGAGATCAACCCCCGCAAAAGCGAGGATGCGTTCTGCTCTGCCAACATTTTGAAAAGTGAGAGATCATCATCCTCAGGATAGACAAGGGTCGGGGTATCGGATTCCATGCCGGCAAGGCTGGCTGCCAGAGATACCGCATCATTAAAATTACCGAGCTGATCAATCAAACCGAGTTTTTTGGCGGTCTCCCCGGAAAATATCCGCCCGTCTGCCACTTTTCTGACATCCTCTGCCGGCAAATTCCGGCTTTGGGCAATATCCCGGATAAACTGCTCATGGACTTCATCAAGCAGGTCCTGCAGCAACGCACGTTCTTCAGCTGTTAATGGCCGGCTGGGTGAACCGATATCCTTTAACTCCCCGCTTTTAATCACCTCATCCTTATAGCCAATTTTCTGAAAAATTTTCTCGAGATTCGGGAATTTGAAGATAACACCCATGCTGCCGGTCAACGTACCTGGGCTCGCCACTATCTTGCCCGCCCCCAGAGCGGCATAATAACCACCTGAAGCGGCAACTGAACCCATGGACGCGACAACAGGCTTCACCTTGTTCAAACGCGCTATTTCGCTGAATATTTCCTGAGAGGCGCCCACAGCCCCACCGGGACTGTCAATACGCACCACCACCGCCTTAACCGATTTTAACTGGCGGAACTGCAGAAGCTGATCGAGAATCTTGTCGGCGTCGGAGATCAGGCCTTTTAATTGAATAATGCCGACGGTTTCATTATCTGTCACCAGAAAATGCGATGTGCCCGCCTGACGGCCCATGCTGACAACAAAAAAGGTTATTCCGAAACCGAAAAACATGAGCAGCACCCCAAGGATAAAAAAACCCGTGAGGAGTGGATGTCTTTGGCGGAATAACCTTTCTTGCGACATATCAAGATGCTTTAGCTTAATATAAGCGGGTCAGCGTCTTCCTATTTGCCAAACTCTTCTTTCAACAAGTCACCAAGAGTTGAAGGACCTGAAGAAGCCTGTTGTTTCTTGTACTCCTCAAGTTTCATCTCGCCACTGTCATCACTCATGGCCTTGATGGATAAACCGATCTTCCTGTCCTTGGCAGATACACTGATAACCTTTGTTTCCAGGGTATCACCTACATTGTACATGCCGACTGGCGTATTGATTTTCTCCTTGCTGATCTCAGAAACATGAACAAGACCTTCAATGCCTTCCTCTACCTCGACAAAGATGCCAAAATCGGTAACATTGGTGATTTTACCGGTGACCACCGCGCCAACAGGATATTTCTCAATGGTCTGCTGCCAGGGATCAGGCGTCAGCTGTTTGATGCCAAGGGAGAATCTTTCATTCTCGCGGTCGATTTTCAGCACCACGGCCTGGATGGTCTGTCCTTTGGAGAACTTTTCAGAGGGATGCTTGATCCGTTCCGTCCAGGACAGGTCAGACACATGAATAAGGCCGTCGATGCCCTCTTCGATGCCGATAAATATACCAAAATCGGTAATATTCTTGATTTTACCTTCAATAATCGAACCAACCGGATAGTTCTCGGTCACCAGATCCCAGGGATTGGGCTGCAATTGCTTCATGCCCAGGGAGATGCGCTTGGCGTCAACATCGATATTGAGAATGGAAACTTCAATCTCGTCGCCGACAGAGACGATTTTTGAAGGATGACGTGTTTTCTTGGACCAGGACATCTCAGAGACATGGACCAGACCTTCAACCCCTTCCTCGAGTTCGGCAAAAACACCGTAATCAGTGATGCTGACAACTTTACCGATGGCCCGGGAGCCGATCGGGTATTTCTGTTCAACCGTCGACCAGGGATCGGATTTGAGCTGTTTGACCCCGAGGGAGACCTTATCGGTTTCCTTGTCGTATTTGAGGACCTTTACCTCGATCTCCTGGCCAACCTTGAAAAGTTTGGAAGGATGGGAAACACGTCCCCAGGAAAGGTCGGTAATATGACAAAGCCCGTCAAGACCGCCAAGATCAATGAACACACCATAATCGGTTATATTGGTAATAGAGCCGGTAACGACAGCGCCTTCCTCAAGAGAGGAACGCATTTCCTGACGGAGCTTCTGCCGTTCGGCTTCAAGAATTGCCCGGCGTGAAATAACAACATTGTTGCGTTTACGGTTAAACTTGAGAATCTTGAAATCATAGGTCTGCCCTATCATGTTATCAAGATCCTTGACGGGACGCAGATCAATCTGCGAATAGGGCAAAAAGGCCGGTACGCCGATATCAACCGAAAGACCGCCTTTCACGCGGCTCTCGATGCGACCCTGTATGGTGCCATCCGCCTCCTGTATATTGGCAATATCTTCCCAGACCTTGATGCCGATGGCCTTTTCACGGGACAAGCGCAATCCGCCTTCGGCTTCACGTTTTTCAACATACACATCAAAAACATCGCCAACCTTGACCTCAACATCAGCGCCTTCGCTTTTAAACTCACTCAAAGGTATTTCACTTTCCGACTTATCGCCGATGTCGATTACAGCGAAATTATCGCTCACATCAATTATCGTACCCTGTACGACATCCCCCACATTTGCTACATTTAATTGCTCGTCATTGAAGAGCTCCGCAAAGCTCATCCCTTCTTCGATGGCCTGATAGTCATCGTGTTGCTTGGTTTCTGTTACACTGTTTCCCATTAAACTTAATCCTCCTTAGCCAATTTAGAAAAAAAAATATATACCAGAGACAAGGAGTAAAAACAACTTTAAATAAAAGAATTAGCGAAAATTTTAGCCCCCCGGCAGGTAGCGGGGTGAAAGGGTGGTCAAAATGCGACAAAGCCAAACAAGGCAAGGCAGGAAAGCGGATCAGAAACAGAGCGGAAGATTGCCCGCGTCGGGTAAAAACTTGAAATAATCAGCAAGAATTTGTGCATGGTCGAAAGCAAGCGCTGGCAGCTTGTCCCTGGTGAAAATGCCGACCTCCACCGCATCGTCGGCGGCATGGGGCGTACCCGCGGCGCGGGCGATAAAAACCGTGGAAATGGTATGCAGGCGGGGGTCGCGACCGGGGTCCGAGTAGCTGTGCATCTGACAGACCAGGGTGACATCCAGGCCGGTTTCCTCCTTTGCTTCGCGTACAGCAGCCGTTTCCAGAGTTTCTCCGTAATCAACAAAACCGCCGGGTATTGCCCAGCCATACGGCGGGTTTCGGCGTTTGATCAGGACTATGCCGCCGCCGATTTCAATGATGATATCAACGGTGGGCACGGGATTTCGGCGGGTGGTGTCGTCAGGTGCTGCAGTCATATAAATGTATCCACTGTTTGATGCCGAGCCAGCTGTCTATGGAGGGGAAAGAGTGGCGCCCCCGGTTCCAGGGATGGGCAAAGACGATGGGAGATATACCGGCCTCAGCCAGCTCAACGCAGGTTTCCAGCCGGTCATCGACAAAATATTGCAGGCCCAGCTCTCTGACATAGGCTGCTTTGCCATCATGGTTACCCATGGCAACCAGGCGGGATTTGGCGTAGACATCGGCAGGGAAAATATGGGCCAGCCAGCGGTCAACAGGTTCCCGGTCAGGCCGGGCCGTGATAAAGGTCAGCGGCGCACAGGCAGCAATGTCGGTCAATACGGTTACGGCATGGGGCATGGGTTTGAGATTATTTTCCAGCGGTGCCAGCAGAAGTCGACTGAAAATCTCCTCGACGATGCGCGGCGAAACGTCAAGACATTGCTCAACCGCAAAGGAGGTGATATCCTCAGACCGCACCAGGATGCCATAATCAGCCATGGCCAGCCGGCTAAAAGCCTCCATGGTATCGGCGACCACACAGTCGAAATCAAAAACAATGGACCCGGGATGAATTTCTTTATATCTCACCATCAAATTTGTCCGGTTTGCAGTTGACGCTACAGATTTGCATAGGCTGAAAGTAACATAAATAAGGGAACAAAGACAACGCTTCTCTTGACAAACCATGGCAAGAAAGGCATAGTCGCAAAAAAATTACAGAACAATTACTAAAATCCGCCAGGCAAGATCCCGGTAGAAATGTAAAACCCGCAGCCTGATTCCGCGCGTAATTCCGCATTGATACGCAGGACGCAGCAGTGGATCCAATTCGTTTTCCCATAGTTCAACCATAGTTTACAGAGACATGGTACAAAGCACACAGACAATTCCCGTTACCGCCGCAGAGCCAGAACCACTTATCATTCCCCGAGCAGCCCATTCCGTCTCCAGCAGGGAAATTGACCGCGACGCCTTGAAGGTGCTTACGCTGCTGCATAAAGAGCGGCACAGCGCGTATCTGGTGGGTGGGGGTGTCCGTGATCTCTATCTGGGCAAGACGCCCAAGGATTTTGACATCAGCACCGATGCCAGACCGGGGCAGATCCGCAAACTGTTCCGCAACAGCCGGACAATCGGCCGACGCTTCCGGCTGGTGCAGATCTTTTTCCCTGACAACAAGATTATTGAAGTCTCCACCTTCCGCTGCCGCAGCGAATATGACATCGATGGCGAAGTCAATGTGCTGGCCGCCAACAATACCTTCGGCACCGAGGCGGACGACGCCTTTCGCCGGGACCTGACCATAAACTCGCTGTTTTACGATATCGAAAACGAAACCATCATTGATTATACCGGCGGGGTGGCGGATCTCAACAACCGCATCATCCGCATGGTCGGCGACCCGGATAAGAGAATCAACCGGGATCCGGTGCGGATCATGCGGGCCATCCGCCATGCGGCGCGCATCGGCTTTACCATTGAAGAAAAAACCTGGCAGGCCATCATCAGCCACCGGGACAAGCTGCAACTCTGCCCGGTATCACGCATCCGCGATGAACTGCTGAAGGATCTGCGCGGCGGCGCCAACCGTCAGTGGCTGCAGCTTTTACTGGACAGCGGCGTTTTCCATGTGCTGTTTCCCTTTTATCAGGGGGTATTCGATGGCAAAGACTCTGAGCGCCAGGAGCTGCTTGCCCGAATTTTTGCCGTGATTGAGCGAATACAAGGCAGCAGCAAGCCTTTATCCGAGCCATTCCTGCTGGGCCTCTTTCTCATCCCCTGGGCCCAGCGGAATTTTCCAGAAATGCAGGAGCAGCTGAAAAGCGGCAAACTGCATGCATTGTCGCGCCGGATTAAAATCGATCTGGATACCAACCTCGATCATCTCAATATCAAAAAGGCAACCAAAGAGTATATCGCCGACCTGCTCGCCCGTCTGAACCTGTTCGCGGCCCATGAAAGCGACGGCAACTGGCCCTCCTGGCTGAGAAAAAAAAGTTATTTTCGCGAGAACTCCCAATTTTATATGATTTACCGGGAAGCGGCCGGCGGAGAGACGGCTGAAGTGGTCGAGCTGCCCGTGCCGGAAAAGAAAGTGCGCCACCCCAGGCAGGCCCCGCGGCGCAGTGGACGGACCCCGGCCTTTCCGCGGGAAAAAAGCAAGGGAGGGGTGTTCGGTCTGAGGAAGCGCAAATGAAACCTTCCCCGGCCCAAATCGAGTCCTGGCGCGCCCTGCCCTGCCGGGAGCTGATGGCCCGGGCCCTGGAAACCAAACTTGCCCGGCGGGGCCAACGCCTTTCCCTCTGCGCCATTATCAATGCCAAATCCGGACAGTGCAGCGAAGACTGCCGTTTCTGCACCCAATCCGCCCATTTCAAGACCGACACCCCGGTCTATCCGCTGAAAAGCGCGGCAGAGATCATCGCCGCAGCCAGGCAGGCCCGGGAGGATGGCGCCAGCCATTTTTCCCTGGTCACCAGCGGCAGAGGCATAACAGGCGGGCTGCTGCCTGAAGTCGCCGAAATCATCGCGGCAATCAAAGACCAGGTCGATATCGGCGTCTGCGCCTCCCTGGGCATCGCCACCCTGCCGGATCTGCAGACCCTGAAACAGGCGGGACTGAGCCGTTATCACCATAATCTCGAAACCTCGCGGGAATTTTTCCCGCAAATCGTCACCACCCACAGCTTCGGAGAGCGGCTTGCCACCATTGAGGCGGCCAAAGAGGCGGGCCTGGAAGTCTGCGCCGGCGGCATTATCGGGCTGGGCGAGAGCGAAACGGACCGCATTTCCATGGCCCTGACCCTGGCTGAGCTGGAAATAAAGTCCGTGCCAATCAACATCCTTATTCCCCTGCCCGGCACCCCGCTGGCCGACAGCAAACCGCTGGCAACCCCGGAAATTCTGCGGACCATCGCGCTCTTGCGGCTCATCTTGCCTGATGCCGCCCTGCGGCTGGCGGCAGGACGGGAATCGGCCCTGCACGATTTTCTCAGCTCAGCCTTTCTGGCCGGGGCGGACGGCATGATGATCGGCGGCTACCTGACCCAGCGGGGCAGAAGCGCGGCAGCGGACCGGCAGTTCGTGCAGGCCATCCGCGAAATCTGGCGATAACCATGGACATCAAGAACTGGCTGACCGGGCAAAAAAACAAAAATCTGCTCCGCCAGCTGACGCAGGTAGAAAGACGGCCAGACGGGCAGCTGCTGGCGCCCGGCCCTGCCAGCCGTCGTTATCTTGACTTTTCCTCCAATGACTATCTCGCCCTTTCCCGCCACCCGGACCTGATGGCGCAAAGCAGCCATTTTCTGGCCCAGGCCGGCTGCGGGGCAGGCGCGGCGCGGCTCATGAGCGGCGACCTGGCCATTTATCACCAGTTGGAGGAGGCGGTGGCGCAGCTCAAAGGCCAGCAGGCGGCCCTGCTCTTCGGCTCGGGTTATCTGGCCAACGCCGGCGTGATTCCGGCCCTGGCCGGCAGAAACGATGTCATCTTCAGCGACCGCTTAAATCATGCCAGCATCCATGACGGTTGCACCCTTTCCCGGGCAAAACTGCTCCGCTTTCTGCACAACGACCTAAACCACCTGGAAGAACTCCTGCAAAAAAAACGGGGGACCGGCACGGCCCTGATCGTGGTGGAATCCCTCTACTCCATGGACGGCGACCGCTGCCCTCTGCGGGAGCTGGTGCAGCTCAAGGAGAAATTCGGCTGTCTGCTCATGGTGGATGAGGCCCATGCCACCGGGGTTTTCGGCGCAAACGGCGGGGGAATCAGCGAAGAAGAGAGGGTGGCGGAGCGGGTGGACCTGGCCATGGGCACCTTCGGCAAGGCCCTGGGCAGCTACGGGGCCTATGTCGCCGGCTCAAAAGAGATGATCGAGTTTCTCATCAACCGGGCCAGAACCTTTATCTACTCAACCGGCCTGCCGCCGGCGGTGATCGGCGCCTCGCTGGCCGCGGTAAGCATCATCAGAGAGCAGCCGCAACTGCGGCAGGACCTCTTTAGCAGGGTGGATTTCTTCAAGCAGGCCCTGGCCGAAAAAGGACTGACCAAGCTCGGCCCATCCCAGATCGTGCCCGTCATGATCGGGCCGAGCAGCCGGGCCCTGCGGATCGCCCAGTCCCTGCGCGATCAGGGGATTTTCGCCACCGCCGTGCGCCCGCCCACGGTGCCGGAGGGCACGGCGCGCCTGCGGTTGTCCATCACCCGCCATCTCAGCCCGGCGGCCCTGGAGCAGGCGGCGGAGCTAGTCGCCTCCGCCCTGGAGACAGGCTGAAATCCTTTACTTCTGGCAGTTGGGGCAGAAAAAGGTGCTTCGGCCGCCGATCACCTGTCTGCCGATGGTGGCCGCGCACTGCCTGCACGCCTCCCCTGCCCGGCCGTAAACCATCAGCTCCAGCTGGAAGTAGCCTTTCTGGCCGGAGCTGTTGACAAAATCACTGATGGAACTGCCGCCGCAGGCAATGGCACGCAACAGCACCTCCCTGGTTTTTTCCGCCACCTTTTCCCACCTGGCCAGGGTCAGGGAGCCGATGGGGGTGGCTGGCAGGATGCCGGCATGAAACAGGATCTCATTGGCGTAGATGTTGCCGATGCCGGCCACCACCTGGTTGTCCATGAGGAAATTTTTCACCGGCTGCAGGCGGCCAGCCGCCATTTTTTTCAGGTAGACGCCGGTGAACTCCTGCTCCAACGGTTCACAACCCATATCCCGGAAGGGGTCATGCTCCCGGTACTGGTCCGGGCTCAGCACCCGGATCAAGCCGAAACGCCGGATATCGTTATAGCGCAGCTGCATGCCCTCCGGCAGGGAAAACACCACATGATCATGCAGGGCCGGCGGGGCCGTAGCCGGAAAGATCCCCAGCCTGCCCGTCATGCCGAGATGGACGATCATGGCGGCGCCGCTTTCCAGCAGAAAAATCAGATATTTACCCCGTCTCTGTATGGCCGTGATCCTGCCGCCCTTCAGCCAGCGTCCGAGATCCTTTTGCGGAATGGCCAGCCGCAGCTTCTTGCTCGAGCAGGCGACGGCAACGATCTGCCGGCCAACCACATGGGGAATGAGCCCCTGGCGGATGACCTCCACTTCCGGCAGCTCAGGCATGGTCAGATAACCAGGGCCAGGGACTGCACGGTGGCCGCCTCTTTATCCCGCATCGGCCAGAGCATGCAGGCCTGGCGGATGCACTCGCGGTTCATGGGGTACTGGCTGCAGGCCAGGCTGTCCTCGGCAAGGAGTTCAACCGGCAGAATTTCCCCGGACAGCTCCGCCGCCGCCTGCAGGGCGATCATCGTCTCCCGCTGGCAGCAGCGGCCGGCCTGGAAGGAGGCGATTCTTTCCAGAATCCTGGCCGTGACCTGCTGGGCCAGCTGCCGCTTTTTCGGGGTCAGCGGCGTGGCCGCCAGAATAACCGAAAAGGCGATGCCCGCCCCCACCGCCGCGCCGCAGCTGCCCCAGAATCCGCATGCCCCGCCCGGCACCTTACTGCCGCGGTCAATAGCCGCCAGGATGTCTTTTTTGCCCACCTTGCCGCCTCGGGCCCGGTAAGTGGAGAGAATTATGCCCGGCACCAGGGCGTGATGCTCAGGGCCATGCATGGAGATGGCCGGCTGGGAACGGATCTTCTTCATCAGCGTCACCATGTCTTCAATGGCCGATTCGGTGCAGATCTTTCTGATCACCGCCACGCCCTTGTGCTGGTGGCAGGCATCGCAGACAAAATGACCGGCCAGGCAGGAGGCGTTGGCCGCCTTCTTCTCACCGCAGTAATAACAGGTCCTTTCCCGGTCCGTGGTGAAATAGCGCAATTCGCTGCCGCACACCAGGCAGTCGGCATGCTGGCGGATCTCATCATCTGCGTCGGGGCAGCACGATGGGGCAGCCGAGGCGGCGGTCTCCGGCGCAATGCCGCAGCAGCCGCCGCTCTGGGCAATATTGGTCACCGCTCCCTGTTCATCCACCACAAAGACGGATTCATCCAGGGAGGCAAGATCGCTGGCAAAAACCCTGGTTTTCTGGCCTTTGAGGAGCAGTTCCCCGCCTTCCGTGTACACCGCGGCAAAAGGCCCCCGGTAGATGACCTCAAGCATCTCCCGGGCCGCGGGTTTACTGGCGGCAAAAGTCAGGGAATAAAATGAGGTGGCGTCCAGCTGCCGATAGGGGAACCGCTTGATCAGCTTTATTGCGGTAAAGCCCGCGGCCCGCAGCATGGCCATCAGATCCACCTGCTGCATGGCGCCGCCCAGACATTCCCCCCGCAGTTTCGCATTATTTTTGATCTGAACCGGGATCGGCTCATCGGTGACGATATCAGACACCACCAGCCGGCCGCCCGGTTTCAGGATGCGGAAGGCCTCATGCAGGGTGCGCCTTTTGTCAGGGCTCAGGTTGATCACGCAGTTGGAAATCACCACGTCGGCCGCGCCATCCGCCAGGGGGATGGCCTCCAGCAGTCCCTTTTTGAACTCCATGTTGTCATAGCCGAGCTCCCGGGCCACCTGGGCCTGGGAAGAGCGGGCCAGGGCCAGCATCTCGTCGGTCATATCAATGCCGAAAACCTGGCCCGACGCACCGACCATCCTGGCTGCCTGGAAACATTCCACCCCGCTGCCGCTGCCCAGATCAACCACAATTTCCCCGGGCTGCAGCCCGGCATCCTGCACCGGACTGCCGCAGCCGTAGGAGCGCTGCCGGGAAACACTGGGGATGAACAGGGCCTCGGCCTGCTGCGGGGCAAAGGGGTTGACAATATCCTCATTGGCCAGGGTGGCGGCCCGGGCATAAAACTCCCGCACCGTGCCATGGCCGCCGTCCTCGCCGGACAGGGAAACCACGCAGTTGCAGTGGGTCAGCGCCACCCCCTGGCCTGCGTCGGCGCAATCATACCGGACATCGCCCATTTTCAGCAGAAAGGTGGCACCGTCCGCCTGGGGGTAGCTGGCGGCCTGGCGGGCAATGAGCCAGAGGGCGATACGGTTGTAGAGAGGCACGTAGGGATCGTGGCCGGTGAAGGTGCCTGCGGCAATAAAACTGTGATCGATATCGCCGCCGCCCACCAGAAAGCGCAGGGGGTTCTCCTCATAGGCGCTGCCGGCGAGGCTTGCGGCGCGCAGCTCCCGCAGCACCGGGCTGTCCCGCCAGACCCGGGCCAGGCCCTGATCAAGAGAACCGCAGCCAAGCGCCTCGATGCCCACCAGGGCCGGCGAGGGATAGATCCGGCCGTCAGGCCCCACGGTCAGCGACTCCCAGCCGCTGTTACTGAGATCATGCCGGGTGCCCGGGGTGGAAAAGACCTGGCCCCGGATGGTCTCCACATTATCAATGGTGACCCCCAGCTCTGCGGCGCTTACCAGGCAACTTTCCAGGTGGTGCCAGATCTCCTCCGGCGGCACGAACTGGGCGTCGCTGCCCTTGCCCCGCACAAAATGCCAGAGCAGGTGCATATTGCTGATGCCGTTTTCCGCGGCAAAGGCGAGCATGGCCGGCAGATCATGCAGATTCTCACGATTGACGGCAACCGAGAGGGTGGCGGCCAGCCTGGTCTGCCTGAGCGCGGCGAGATTGGCCAGCAGCCTGGTAAAGGTCCCCGTGCCCCGCAGGGCCTCATGGCTCTTTTCCATGCCGTCCAGGCTGATCTGCAGGTGCAGGCGCTCGGCCGGGGCGCTTTGCAGGAAAGCGATATTTTCCGCGAGCAGCAGGCCGTTGGTCAGTATCACCACATGCACCTGCGGGTCCGTCAGCAGATTTTCAATGATTTCCGAAAATTGTGGGTAGACAAATGGTTCGCCGCCGGTAAAATAAAAAAGCGTGCAGCCTAAGGACCTGGCTTCAGCAATGGCCTGCTCAAGCTGCCCGCGGCCCAGCGCGCTGGACCGGGCCGGCGAGGCGGCAAAAAGACAGTGGCGGCAGGCGAGATTGCACTGATTGGTCAGATGAAACCAGCATTCCTTCAGCGAGGTAAGCGTCAGGAAATGCTGCCGGCCGGGGTAGCTTTCCGCCCTGGAGCCGGCGAGATGGGCCAGGAGCCGGGCTCGGTCGAGTCCCTCGTCACCAGCCGCGGGGCCGCCGGGTGCATGGCAGGTGGAGGCATCCTCCCCGGCCATGGCCCGGCGCAGGAGAACATCGGCCTTTTTCCCGGCCACAAACCAGTCCGGCTTCCGCCCGTTGACGTAAACCGGCAGGCCGTTGCTGGCAAACCTCTGCCAGTATTTTAATGATTGCATCGTATTCGTCTCAAAAATAGTTTATACTAGAGCCTTTTGCAAAATGAACGTCGTAGCGAGATCGAGAGAAAAATATTCCGGGCAAGGATGAGTGGTGAAATCGCCCGGAAGCGTAGCAGTGCTCCGCTGAGGACGATTTCACCAGGATGGCCGCCCAGGATATTTTTAGCCGATCGGAGTAGATGTTCATTTTGCAAGAGGCTCATTATTCAGTTTTGATGGATATTTCTGGCAAAGGGTATCACATTATCATAAAGGATTGAATAGGAAAACAATGATGCTCCAGGAAAATGTCAGTTTCCGCTGCCTCACAAGAGACGGGAGCATACAGACCAGGCCTCATCACCTTTGATGGCTGACATTACACTATTATGCGAACAAATCAACGCGCAGCCGACGAACTGCGGAATTTTGCCATTGAAAGAAACTTCCAGCCCCAGGCCGATGCCTCCCTTCTCATGAAAATGGGCAACACCCACGTTCTCTGCGCGGTGACGGTGGAGGAGAGCGTTCCCCCCTTTTTAAAAGACAGCGGCAAGGGCTGGATCACGGCGGAATACGGCATGCTGCCCTGCGCCACCAACACCAGAATGGCCAGGGAGGCGGTTAAGGGCCGATCGGGCCGCACCTTTGAAATCCAGCGGCTCATCGGCCGCTCCCTGCGCATGATGCTGGATCTGAGTCAGCTCGGCGAGCGGACCATCCGGGTGGATTGCGATGTGCTCAACGCCGACGGCGGCACCCGCACCGCGGCCATCACCGGCGCGGCGCTGGCGGTGCGGGATGCGGTGATCAAACTGCAGGAAAGCGGACAATTAGAGGAAATGCCGGCCATACTGCCCCTGGCTGCGGTCAGCGCCGGCATTGTCGACGGCGAGCCGCTGCTTGACCTGGATTATCAGGAGGATTCCCGGGCCGAGGCGGACGCCAATTTCATCATGACCGGCGACGGCCGCTGGATCGAGGCCCAGGGCACGGCGGAGGGCAAGCCGTTTTCCCGCGGCGAATTCGACAGGCTGGCCGATCTGGCGGAAAAGGGCATCAGGGAACTCCTCGGGCTGTGGCGGCTGGAAGAATGAACTCACCATTTACCCTGCACGCCCGGTCATCACAGTGCGCGGCCCGGGCCGGCGAGGTCCGCACCCTGCACGGCGCCATCCAGACCCCGGTCTTCATGCCCGTGGGCACCCAGGCCACGGTCAAGGGTGTGACCCCGGAAAATCTGCTGGAGCTCGGCGCCCGGATCATTCTGGCCAACACCTATCATCTCTTTCTGCGGCCGGGCCATGAACTGATCCGTCAGTTCGGCGGCCTGCATTCATTCATGAACTGGCACGGCCCTATCCTCACCGACAGCGGCGGCTTCCAGATCTACAGCCTCAGAGAGCTGGCCCGCATCACCGAAGAGGGGGCCACCTTCAAATCCCACCTGGACGGCTCCAGCCACTTTCTGAGCCCGGAGGACGCGGTGGCGGTGCAGGAGGCCCTGGGCTCGGACATCATGATGTGCCTGGACACCTGCATCCCCTTCCCCGCCACCCGGCAGGAGGCCGAGACGGCCACCGCCCTCACCGCCCGCTGGGCCGCCAGATGCAGAGCCGCCCAGCGCGAGACGGGACAGCTGCTGTTCGGCATCGTCCAGGGCGGCATGTACCCGGAGCTGCGGGCCCGCTCGGTGGCGGACATGACCGCCATCGGCTTTGACGGCTACGCCCTGGGCGGGCTCAGCGTGGGTGAGCCCACCGCGGTCATGTACGACATGACCGCCCGCACCGCGGCCCTGCTGCCGGCGGACTTCCCCAAATACGTGATGGGGGTCGGTACCCCCGAGGACCTGGTTGAGTGCGTGTTCCGCGGCATCGACATGTTCGACTGCGTCATGCCCACCCGCAATGCCCGAAACGGAATGCTCTTTACATCTCAGGGCAGGCTTGTTATAAAAAACGCGTGCTATTATAATGATCCCAGGCCGGCGGATGAAAACTGCGGCTGTTACACCTGCCGTAATTACTCACGGGCCTATCTGCGCCATCTGTACATGGCCAGGGAGATCATGGCCTCGCAGCTCAACACGATCCACAACCTGCATTATTTTGTCAATCTTATGGCGCAGATGCGCCAGGCAATCAGGGAGGATCGCTTTGAAATTTTCAGAAAAGAGTTTTATGCTATGAGGGAACAGCAAATTCCCCCTTTTTAACCCACCAAGGAGTAACATTATGACATCTCTCGCCTATGCTGCGGACGCGGCAGCCCCCGCAGCAAACCCGTTGACCGGCTTTCTGCCGATGATCCTGATCTTTGTGGTCTTTTATTTCCTGCTCATCCGGCCGCAGCAGAAAAAGGCCAAGGCCCAGCAGGAATTTCTGACCAACCTGAAAAAAGGAGACGAGGTCATCACCGGCGGCGGCCTGCACGGCAAGATCACCGGCCTCACCGATACGGTGGTGACCCTGGAAATCGCCGACAATATTCGGGTCAAGGTGGCCCGCCAGTATATCCTGTCCTCCGCCTCGGCCGCCGCCTGCTCCAAATCGGACGCCTCCTGCAGCACCTCCAGTTGAGGTTTCGGGCGGTAGTTCCACCGGTGGTGAAACAACTTAGGCCCATCAGCAACGCGCCGGGCAGGCCTGCTCATCCTGACAGGGATCCCTGTGGCCTGAGCAGCCCCGCCTCGCGCCGCCTCGATGGGCTTACCCGGCGGTTCATGTTGTTCTTCAGGGCAGGCGGGATGCACTGCGCCGCTCTTACATACACCATTTTCCAGCCAGACAGCCATGCCTGAAAACCTGCTTGAGCGCACTTTTTCCCTGGACAGTCTCCCCACCCTCCCCTCGGTGGCAATCGAGGCCATCCGCCTCATGGAGGGTGAAAATTCCACCTTCGACTCCATCGCCGACCTGCTGAAAAACGACCAGGTGCTCACCGGCAAAATTCTCCGCTACGCCAACTCTGCCCACGTGGGCGCCCGCAGGGAGATTGCCACCATTCCCCAGGCCATATCCGCGGCAGGGCTCAATGCGGTGCGCAGCATCATTCTCTCGGTCTCCATCTTTGACACCTTTTCGGCCAAGCTCACCCCGCACCCGGCCAAGCTGGTCAACTTCTGGCTGCACGCCATCGGGGTTGCCGCCACCGCCGAGGCCCTGGCCCGGCGTCTCGATTTCCCGGCCCCGGACCAGGCCTATGTGGGCGGGCTGACCCATGACCTGGGCAAACTGGTCTTTTTCCGGCAGTTTCCCGACAAATTCAACCAGATCTGCCTGGAGCTGGAGGATTATGCGCCGCACAGCGGCAGAACTGAGCTGCTGCCGCTCGATCTGGAGCAGACCATTGCCGGCTTCAGCCATATCGATGTGGGAAAGATCATCGGCGAACGCTACGGTTTTCCCGAGAGCCTGACCAGGGCGATGTGGCTGCACCACCAGCCGGTGATCGAAGCCATCCGCCCGGACCTGGACCAGCTGCCCCAGCTCATCCGTTTCGCCGATGTGCTGTG
The DNA here is from genome assembly GCA_003605035.1 of Desulfurivibrio sp. Classification (GTDB taxonomy): domain Bacteria; phylum Desulfobacterota; class Desulfobulbia; order Desulfobulbales; family SURF-16; genus SURF-16. The sequence goes on along the minus strand of QZKJ01000080.1, from coordinate 8,629 downwards.
CGTCACCCATAACGTGGGCTCAAGCTACTTTCTCACGGAAACGCCGGTCTGCCACGACCACTTCCATTTTGCCCTGGAAAACCTGGCCCGGCTGCACCACCTCAGCGCCGGGGATATTGACGCCATCATGGCCGATGTCCACCTGCGGGTAGGCGAGGTATGCAAGATTCTCGGCTTCTGGGATGAGGACGAGTATCAGAAACTGGTGCGCTCGGCCAATGTCACTCTCGGCAGGATGAGCTTGGAGCTCGATGAAAACAATCAGCTGCTGCAGGCCACCAATCAGGTGCTGGGCGCCACCTGCGACATGCACCGAAAGCTTCATTCCAACCTTACCCTGCGGGAGGCCGCCGAGGTGGTGGCTGATGCGGTCTGCCGGGCCTTTGACGTAAAACGCTGCCTCTGCCTGATCCGCGACCCGGCGGCCCATCGTTTTGTCGGCTCCCTGCTCGACCACCAGGTCTGCCACGATCTGGAGCTGCCCACCCGGCTGGCCGATATGGATAACCGGCGGCATTACGCCACCAACGATATCGAGGTGGAGGCGGCCAACCGGCTGGAACAGGTGACCCATGACCTGCTGCACGGCCGGATCGAGGAGTCGCGCATGTTCACCATGATGGCCGGCTCCAAGTTTCTGGCCACCTTTTTCATGGCTGACCATCATTCCCGCTGGCGCAAGGAACAGCTGCTGGGCCAGCTGGTGGTCGATTTCAGCAGCGGCCCGGATTTTATCCGCAACGGCTTTACCGCCCTGCGGAAAAATTTCGAGGCCATGGCCTCGGCCGCCGGCACGGCCATTGAACGCCTGCTCCTGCACCAGGACATCACCCGGCAGGCGCGCAAACTGACCGAAACATCCCGCAAGATGGAGGAAAACCAGCGGCAGCTCTTCTCTTCCCACCGGCTGGCCACCGTGGGCAGGCTGGCCGCCGGCGCGGCCCATGAGATCAATAATCCCCTCACCATCATCTCGCTCAATCTGCAGATCATGAAACGGCTGATCAACCAGCTGCCCGACAACGGCACCCTGGTGGAAAGACTGCAGATCATCGCGGAGCAGGAAACCCGGATCTCCAATGTCATTCAGGACCTGATGGGCTTTGCCAAACCAACGGAACCAAAATTCTGCCCGGCGGAGGTGGCGGAAATCGTGGCCAAGGCGCTTAGTCTTACCAAAAGCCGGGAACCGCTGGTCAATATCCAGGTGGATAACCGGCTGCCCAAAAGCCTGCCCCAGGTTATGGTGGACCCCCAGCAGATCGAGCAGGTTTTTCTCAACCTGTTCATGAACGCCTGCCAGGCCATGCCCAATGGCGGCACCCTGACCATCACCGGGGTCACCGGCGATGATTTCCTCGAGGTCACCGTTGCCGATACCGGCACCGGCATCGCCAAAAAGGACCTGCACAAGGTCTTTGATCCCTTTTTCACCACCAAACTGGAAGGGGAAGGCACGGGCCTGGGGCTGGCCGTCTGCCATGCCATTGTCGAGCACAACCAGGGCACCCTGCGGGCGGAAAGCCGGGAAGGCGAAGGCGCCACCTTCATCATGCGCCTGCCCCAGGACAAGAGCGGCCGGCTGCGCCAGATGAAAAACATCCTGAAAACCAAGAAAAAACAGGATACGGCCAGGGAAGCGCCGGAAAAATGCCGCATCCTGGTGGTGGACGACGAACGTATCTTAAATGAAATCCTGCAGGAAACCCTGCGGTCCGCGGGCTTTGCCGTTGACGGGGCCTTTGACGGCGTGGAAGGGCTGGAAAAACTGCGCCACGGCAAATATCACGTGGTGCTGCTCGACATCCGCATGCCGCGCAAAGATGGCCTGGAGGTGCTGGAATTCATCAAAAAGGAATACCCGGAAGTGCAGGTCATTATCATCACCGGCCTGGCCTCCCTGACCGAGATCAAGGAAACCGTGAAAAAAGGCGCCTTTGCCTGCCTGAAAAAGCCGTTCATGCTGGACAAGGTGCTTGATACCATTGAACGGGCGGTCAAGGACCAGCAGTGTAAAATCTCCTCTGATGCCTGACCAGCTGCTCACCATAGAAGACGTTGTCCGCCTGACCGGGCTGGAAGAAAGCCTGATCCGTTATTACGAATCCGAATATCCCGCCGAGCTGCCGGAAAAAATCCTGCTGGGCGGCGCCCTGTTTTTTGAACCGGCCAGCATTGCCTTCTTTGCCGCCATCCATGCCAGGCGACAGGGGGCGGCGCGCGGCGAGCACAATAGCCGCGAGCGCTTTGCCCGGGTCCTCGCCATTACCTCGGGCAAGGGCGGGGTGGGCAAGACCAACCTGGCCCTGAACCTGGCCATCGAGTTCCAGCGCCTGGGTAAAATGAGCGTGGTGCTGGACGCGGACATGGGCCTGGCCAATGTCCATCTCCTGGCCGGCGCCTCGCCGCGGCACAGCCTGACCGACCTGCTCGCCGGCCAGGTCGAGCTGGCCGAGCTGGTCGAGGCGGGACCGGAGGGCATCGGCATCATTGCCGGCGGCAGCGGCATCCTGGCCATGGCGGACAGCAGGCGGCAGGACCGGTATCGCATCACCCAATCCCTGGTGCAGCTGGAAAAGGCGGCGGAGATCATCCTGGTGGACACCGGGGCCGGCATGGGCCGCAGCGTGCGGGACTTTCTGCAGGCAGCCGACGAGATCCTCTTTGTCATCACCCCGGACATCACCTCACTGACCGACGCCTACGGCCTGCTCAAGGCCCTGCATCAGGAAAAACTGCCGGACTTGACCATTCATCTGGTGGTCAACATGGTGCAGACCCTGAAACAGGCGGCGGACGTCAGCCTGCGCTTTGCCTCCTGCGCCCGGGAATTCCTGGGCCGTGAAATCATTGACGCCGGCTATATCCTGAAAGACGCCACGGTATCCCAGGCCACGGCCCGGCGCACGCCGTACACCATTTACCGGCCCGACAGCCGGGTCAGCAGGAACACCCGGGCCATTGCCGCCAATCTCCTGAAAAATCAGCCCGGGCAGACCGCCGCAAGCTCCGCCTTCGGCCGCTACCTCAAGCTCATCAGAAACGGGCAGGCGCAGCTGCCGCAGCCCCGGAGGAAAAGCGCATGAATTACCCCGGCTGGACCCGGAACTTCGGCCTCAGACAGAACCCCTTCAAGGACACCCTGGATACCGAGCTTTTTTACCGCACCCGCCAGCATGAGGAGGCCCTGGTGAAGATCCGCATCGGCATCGACGACTGCCATGCCCTCATCCTGCTCACCGGCCGCTCCGGCACCGGCAAGACCCTGCTTTCCCAGCTGGTCATCCGCGGCCTGGACCCGGCCCGCTTCGTGCCGGTTTTCGTGCCGGTCTACCCCGGCATGGGCAAAGGCATGCTGCTGGCCGGGATCCTGGCCGAGACGGACCGGCCGGATGCCGGCCGCCTCACCCATGAACGGCTGCACCTGCTGCAGGAGGCGGCAGTGCATCGGCACGCCGCCGGCCAGCGGCTGGTGATCATCATCGATGAGGCCCATTTCCTCAAGGCGGACGCCCTGCACATCCTGCGCACCCTGTCAAATCTCGAAACCGAGCAGGAAAAACTGGTGACCGTGCTGCTCATCGCCGAAAACAGCCTGGCCCGCCGCCTGAGCAGCCCATCCTACGCCTCGCTGCGGGGCCGCATCACCTTTGCGGTGAACCTTGCCCCGCTCTCCCGGGCCGAGACCGAGCAGTTCATCAAATTCAGGCTGCTCAAATGCGGCGGGCCGCCCGGGTTGCTGGCCGACGAGGCCTATGACGCGGTGCACCGGCTGAGCGGCGGCGTCCCCCGGGAGATCAACCGCCTGCTCTATAACGGCTTTCTCGAGGCCTTGAGCGGCAACCAGCAGATCATAAGCGCTGCGCTCATCGAGACCGCCGGCCGCAAACACGGAATTCCCCATGGGCAAACTCAGCAGACTGCGGCTCAGACAGCCGAGTAAGGACCCCGAAAACCAGGAAGGGGTTGGTGCGGCGGAGCTTGCCGTGCTGAGCGGCGGCGGGGAGTTTCCCGGCCATGAAAAAAACGGCGCAGCCCAGGAAGTCGGCAACGGCACCCCCCCTGCCCCGCCGGTTTGCCGCGACAAAAGAAAAGCAGGCAGATAAAAGAAAATATTGTCTGGCGGGCTTTTTTTAGGTAAGTCACATCAAGGCGGCCCTGGGGTTTTTGTCCGGACCGGACTCAGTCTAACCCTGCAACCCTTATGACCCGTCAGCAAGAAACTATGGCTTTTTCCCGTATTCTGCAAATACTCTGCGCGACTGCTGCTGACAGCCGCCCCCTGCCGGAGAAGAAACCTGCTGCCGCGCCACTCGGGACGGGCAGGCCAAATGTCGTGGCCTGCCATGACTGCGATCTGCTCAACCGCCTGCCGGCAGGCACAGGGGCCACCCTGGTCTGCGCCCGTTGCGGCGCTGTTCTGCGGAAGCACCGGACGAACAGCATTGACCGCTCCCTGGCCCTGGCCCTGGCGGCCCTGATTTTCTTCATCGTCTCCAACAGCTTCCCCTTCCTGGCCATGAAAAGCGGCGGTTTTATCCAGGAAACCACCCTGTTGACCGGCGTTCGCGAACTTTGGGAACAGGAACTTTACGGGCTTTCGTCTTTAGTCCTGCTCACCTGCGTGCTGGTGCCGCTGGCGCAGATTACCGGTCTGCTCTATATTCTGGCGCCGCTAAAGTGGGCCGCCGGGCCCGCCCCCCATGCAGTCCGCGTTTTCCGCCTTGTGCAGGAGGTCGCCCCCTGGGGCATGATGGAGGTGTTCATGCTCGGCATCCTGGTCGCCCTGGTGAAGCTGGGCAAGATGGCGACCATCATTCCCGGCATCTCGGTTTTTTCCTTCGGCGTGCTGATCTTCGTCATGGCCGCCGCCTTTTCGAGCCTTGACCCGCCACTGCTGTGGGACCGTCTGGACCTGCGCCGATGAACAAACGACCTGCCACCGCCCGCAAACTCGGCCTGCTCAGCTGCCACGACTGCTATCTGCTGGTGGAAGCGCCGCCCGCCCATGATCACTGCCGCTGCCCGCGCTGCGGCGCCGCCCTGCACCAGCGCAAGCCGAACAGCCTGCACCGCACCTGGGCCCTGGTCTGTGCCGCCATAATCCTGTATATTCCGGCCAATGTCCTGCCGATCACCATCACCTCGGCCCTCGGCACCAGGCAGGCCGACACCATCCTGAGCGGCGTCATCTATTTCATGAAGAGCGGTTCCTGGGAGATTGCGGCGGTCATTTTCATCGCCAGCGTCTTTGTGCCCTTTGCCAAACTGGTGCTTCTCGTTTTCATGCTGCTGAGCGTGCACTTCCGCTCGGCCTGGCGGCCAAGGGACCGCACCGCGCTGTACCGGCTTACCGAGATGGTCGGCCGCTGGTCCATGGTGGACATCTACGTGGTAACCATCCTGGTGGCGCTGGTGAAACTCGGGGCAGTGGCCACCATCGAGGCCGGTCCGGCCGCCGTTTATTTTGCCGCGGTGGTGGTCATCACCATGTTTGCCGCGGAGAGTTTCGATCCCCGTCTCATCTGGGATGTCATCGAGGAGGATATATGACCGACCTGAATCAGGCTGCCCGGCACGCGGCAACCGCCGAAACCAGGGGCAAGCGGACCTTTTCCATCGTCTGGGTCGTGCCGATCGTGGCCCTGTTGATCGGCGGCTGGCTGGCCTATAAAGCGATCAGCGAAAAGGGGCCGACCATCACCATCACCTTTGTCAGCGCCGAGGGGCTGGAGGCGGGCAAAACCAAGATCAAGTACCGGGACGTGGAGGTGGGCGAGATCGAACGGATCACCCTGAACGAGGATATCTCGCGGGTGGTGGTCATCGCCAAACTGGTCAAGGGCAGTGAAAAATATCTGACCGACAAGAGCAGGTTCTGGGTGGTCCGCGCCAGGATCAGGGGCGGCTCGGTCTCCGGCCTCGGCACCGTGCTCTCCGGCGCCTACATCGCCATAGATCCGGACAAAACGGGAAAACTGACCAGAACCTTCACCGGACTGGAAGTGCCGCCGGTGGTGACCCTTGGCCAGCCGGGACGTCACTTCCGGCTCAGCACCGACAATCTCGGCTCTCTCGACATCGGCGCCCCGATCTACTACCGGCAGATCCAGGTGGGCCAGGTGGTCGGCTACGGCTTCGGGGCGGACGGCAGGGAGGTCGACATCCAGCTGTTCGTCGAAGCGCCCTATCATGCCTGGGTGACGGAAAACACCCGCTTCTGGAACGCCAGCGGCATCGATGTCTCCCTGAACGCCCAGGGACTCAAGGTCAATACCCAGTCGATGGTCTCCATCTTCAGCGGCGGCATCGCCTTTGACGTGCCGCACGGCACCCAGCCGGGCAAGGAGGCGGCAGACAACGCGGTTTTCCGCCTCTATCCCGACCGGGCCAGTATTCAGGAGAAGATCTACACGGTGCGCCGCTCCTGGATGCTGCTGTTCGACCAGTCGGTGCGCGGCCTGAGCGTCGGCGCGCCGGTGGAGCTCCACGGTATCCAGGTCGGCAAGGTGGTCAGCCTCGACCTGGAATACGATGCGGCCATGAAGGATTTTTATGTTCCCGTGATCATTGCCATCGAACCGGAACGCATCCGCGTCAGCAACGGCACCGACCCCAAGCTTTCCTCTGACGAGAAAGCCGAGGCGCTGCTCAAGTGGCTGGTGGAGGAGCGGGGCCTGCGCGCCCAGCTCAAAACCGGCAGCCTGCTGACCGGCCAGCTCATGGTGAATCTGGAGTTCCATCCGGCGGCAGCGAAGGAGAAGCTTGCCCATCGCGACGGCTATCCCCTGGTGCCGACCATGCCGGGCTCGCTTGAGCAGCTGCAGGAGAGCCTGACCAAAATCACCAGCCGCCTGGAAAAGGTGCCGTTCGACGAGCTCAGCGCCGATCTCCGGCTTGTGCTGCAGGAGGCCCGCACCACCCTGCAGAAGATCGGCGGCTTTGCCGGCACGCTCTCCAGCGAGACCGCCCCTGAGATGCAGGCGACCCTGGTCGAGCTGCAGCAGACCCTGGAGACCCTGCAGGGCACCGTGGGCGTCGAGCTGCAGAAAACCCTGGTGGAACTGCAGAAATCCGTGGGCCAGGATTCGCCGTTAAACTATAACGCCCAGAAAACCCTTGAGGAACTGTCGCTGACGCTGCGCTCATTACGGGAACTGACCTCCACCCTGGAACAGCAGCCGCAGTCGATCGTCTTCGGCAAGGAGAAGGAGAAAGAAACCCGTGAATAAATTTTTCCAATCCCTGCGCCTGCCGGCCCTGCTCGGCCTGGCGGCAATAGCCGCTGCCGCCTGCAGCGCCGCTTCTCACCAGGTGACCTACTACAGCCTGCTCGCCACCAATGCCGCGCCGCTTGTCGCCGCCCAGCAGCGGGAACTGGTGCTCAGTGTCGGCCCGGTGGTCATCCCCGATGTGCTCAAAAAGTCGCAGATTGCCACCGGCGGGACGGATGGCCGCTACCAGCTCAGCAGCTCGCACCGCTGGGTCGGGGATGTGGACCGGGAATTGGCCAGGGCCGTGGCCGAACAGCTGGCCGCCCGGCTCGGCACCGAACAGGTGGCCGTCTTCCCCTGGGACCAGCATCTGCAGCCGAACTTCCGGGTGCTGCTCGATGTGCTGGCCATGGGCGGCGAACCGGGTAAGGAGGCCAGGCTGTCCGTGCGCTGGTCCCTGGTTGATCCCCAAGGCAAGATGGCGCCGGTCATCCGGCGCAGCGACCTGAGCGAAACCCCGGCTGATGCCGGCTTCGGCGCCTGGGTGAACGCCCAGCAGCGCAACATCAGCCGGCTGAGCGAGGAGATTGCCGCCGCCATCAAGGAAACGGGGAGACCCTGACGGCGGAAAAAGAGAAGAAGGAGTTGGCAGCATCATTCATTCCCGCCCCCTAGGGAGGAATGCGGAAAAACCAAGGGATTTCATCAATTTGGCAGCGCTCATTTTTGCCTGCGAATTTAATGACAGCTTTCTGTATATCGTGCAATTTATGATGATATACAGATCTGCAGAATCACTTGTTGGCTTACACAAAATCACTGAGTCAAATGACAAATGTCAAAGCAATTGCTCAAGAAAATCAAACATAAGTTGCTGAACGCGGACGCAAGGCTTAGAGAGGCATATCAACACTGGCACCATGCTGCCGAATCATACAACGACCCTGAACAATTCAGAATTTATCTTAACTCATGCATACAGGCATTACGAAACGTTACCTTTGTTCTACAAAAACAGAAAAGGGAGATAAACAATTTCGACACTTGGTATAGCGGTTGGCAAGAATTTTTAAAAAATGACCATATTTTGTCATGGTGTGTGTCTGCACGGAATAAAATTGTAAAACAAGGTGATCTAGAGACAAATAGTATTGCAAGGGCATCCTATCTTGCCAGTTATTTTAGCAAGCCACAAAATGACTTTGACGCAAATCCATTTTCTACTACTGAATATATTGCAAGAGAAATTGTAAAAACCTTACCCGATGAATTGTGCAAGGAAGGATATCTAAAAGTTGAAAGGATGTGGGTTGCCAACAGGGTGAGCGCATGAAATTCTCAGCCAAACAGCACCTTCGCGAGGAAGCCATTATCGCAGGCGGCTCTAAACCGTTTCTGTCTGATGCTCATCTTGG
>QZKJ01000118.1 GCA_003605035.1 Desulfurivibrio sp. | reverse complement strand
AGTGGTGAAATCGCCCGGAAACGTAGCAGTGCTACGTTGAGAACGATTTCACCATGAAGACGCCGCACAGGTTATTTTTAGCCGATCGGAGTAGATGTTCATTTTGCAAAAGGCTCAAAAGTATCCAATTCGTTCATTATGCTGCAGAGCGGCTGAAACGAAGTTTTTGGCGGCCTGAGCTCACAAATGCAAAGGAGGTATCTTCATGCATGACAAAGATGAAATCTGCCGGAAAATTATGGAGATTTACCCTGATATCGGCCAGTGTGGCATCGACGTAACCGTCGATTATGACAAGCAGAAAAAAGTCTGGGTGGTAGATCTCAAAAAAGACAAGCACGAACTCAAGCACTTTCTGGAACTGGAGGATGCCGATGCCTGCATGGAGAACAGGCAATGCGTTTCCCTGGGACTTGAAATAGCCCAGCTCAAAAAGAACATCCTCGGGGATCAGTATTAGCCTCATTTTTTGCTGACGAAACGGCACCCCGGGACAGACCGGTTCACCATGTATCCAGCAAAATGGCGGCATACCCTGCCGCCATTTTGCTCTTCTGTTTTCAATCACTAACGTTAAAGCTCAATACACTTAGCAGGAGGAACTCATGACAAAAATAGGAGAGTTTTACCAATCCGCAGACTGGAAAAGCGAAAAACACGTGCCGGTCATCGACTGCCCGGCCGCGGTAAAAGCGGGCGAAAATTTCCAGGTGACCGTCTCGATTGGCAAGGAGGTAGCTCATCCCAACACCACCGAGCATCATATCCGCTGGATCCAGCTCTTCTTTAAGCCGGAAGGGGAAAAATTCATTGCCCAGGTCGGCAATTTCGAGTTCAGCGCCCATGGTGAATCAGCAGCCGGGGCCAATGAGGGCAGCGTGCATACCCATCATGCGGTGACCGCCACCCTCAAAATAACCAAACCGGGCGTGCTGGTCGCCGCCTCGCTGTGCAATATTCACGGGCTCTGGGAAGATGCCCGCAGCATCACCTTGACTTGATAACTCTGCGGCACTGCTGCAAGGGATGATGACATGGTCAACCGGCCTTTTTCTTCAGCCGGTTGACCAATCCACTTCGGACAAACGGTTCAGGAGAACTAGCATGATTGAAATACAATGTGCAGGAAAAAAGATACAGCTTGACGATGAGGGCTTCCTGGTCAACCAGGATGACTGGGATAAAAGTTGCGCGGTTGAGCTTGCCAGACGCGAGGGGATTGCCGCCTTAAATGACGAGCAGTTTGAAATAATCGAGTTTATGCGGAAATATTATAAGAAAAATCAAGCATTTCCGATATTAAACTATGTCTGCAAAAACATCCATGAGCCGCGCAACTGCGTGAATGAGGCGTTTATCGACCCGATGAAGGCCTGGAAAATCGCCGGTCTGCCAAAGCTCGACATGGTTCATTTCGTTACCGTTGACGGCCAGCATTACATACTGGAGGAATGCTGCTGAGGCCACTTTCCGCCATGCGGCCATCTGCCTGCTGACTCCTTGCCCCCGTGCGCATCACAGGCCGGGACAATTGGTTCATATCCTCTGGTTGATGGCATCAACATGCCAGATGCCATCCCTCACCCTGATGATATTCAGGCAGCAGTAATCCTGGGGAATCTGCAGCAGATCCTTGAAAGGAAGCTGCTGCAGGCTGGCAAGCAGCACCCGGTTTACCCCGGCATGGGCAACCACCAGCAACGGCCAGCGGTTTTCTTCCGCCAGCCTGACAAAAACCGGGAGAATGCGGCGGGCAAGATCATGAAAGCTTTCCCCGCCCTCAGGACGGTAATGGGCCAGATCCTCGCCCCGTTTTTCGTATTGGCCGGGAAAACGGCGGCGTACCTCGTCAACGGTCAAGCCTTCCCAGGCACCCAGATTGATCTCAGCCAGTTCAGCCAGTGGCGTAGGCACAATTTCCCGGCTGCCGGCCAGGATCTGCGCGGTCTGCCGGGACCTCTGCAGCGGAGAGGTGAAAATCCCGGCAAAGTCAATATCTCGCAGAAAGTGGTGCATGGCCCGGGCCTGGCGCAGCCCCTCCTCATCCAGGGGGAGATCCAGCTGCCCCACGAAACGGCGCGGCACGGACTGGTTGATCCGCCCATGCCGCAACAGGTAGATGGTACCGCTCCGTGTCAATGCATTTCCTGCTGCATGTCGGTGACAATGGTGGCCAGACTGGTGCCGGTCTCCGCCTCGATGGCCGCCATGACGCTCATGGCCTGGCTGAGTCTGGCGTTGATGGCCGCGCAGGCCTCCGGATCGTCCCCGTACAGGGCGATTTTTTCCAGGAACCGTTTTTCCACGCTGACCAGCCGGTTGCCGCTCACCATTTTATCGGCAATGTAGACAATTTCCTTTTCCGTCACCCGGCCGTCCGGCGGCAGCAGGGCGTCCTTATGGGCGGCGACGATATCCGCGGCCCGGTCAAAACCCAGCTGCCGCAGCCAGCGCCCCCCTTCTTCTTCATGATGGGCGTGGCCCTTGGCGATGTCGTGCAGCAGACCAGCCACCCGGCAGACCTCCCGGTCCGGGCCTGTCCCCCTTATTGCGGCAATCCGCGCACAGATCGCTTCCGCCAGCTCCGCCACCCGCTTGGCATGGTCCAGCCCATTGGGCGGCATCCTGTACAGGTCCTGCAGGAGAATGCTGCACTCCTCCAGGGTCGGCACATCCCTTTTGCCATAGAGGGCGACCCCTGTCTGGTAGTCGGCCATGGTGTCCATATCAAAGAGGATGTTGGCATCCGGCACCGCTATGTCCCGCACCGAGGTGAGGCTCTGCCGGTCCACCTGTTCAAGCAGGGCGCGCAGGCCGTTTGGCCCGTCATGATTCAGAATGTGTTTGGCCAGCGAGGTGGTGATCAGCGGCGGATGACCGCGCCTGCCCTGGAAAACAGGGTAGACGATGGCCAGCGGGAAGGAGGTGAAGGCCTCGGCCAGCAGCCTGATGGTGCCCGGACGGATCAGCGGGATATCCACCGGCAGCAGAAAAAAGCCCCTGGTTTCCGACGCCAGGGCCCGGATGCCGCTTTTGATCGAGGAAAACATGCCCTGTTCATAGTCGCCATTGTGCACCACCCGGGCGCCGGCCGCCAGGGCAGCCTGGCCGACTTCCCCGGCCCGGTGGCCGGTGACGACGATAACATCCCGGATGCCGCAGCGGTGGAAGAGATCGATAAGATGGCCCAGCACAGTGGTCTGGCCCAGGGGGAGCAGGGCCTTCAGCTCTCCCATCCTGGAGGAGAGCCCGGCGGCGGGGATGATGGCGGCAAGCTCACTTTCCACGGTTCTGCCCCCTGGCGCGCTGCTGGATCAGTTCACCGACGATGCTGACGGCGATCTCCTCCGGGGTGTCCGCCTCGATGGCCAGGCCGATGGGACAATGAACCCGGCCCAGCTGCTCAGGCGCCGTGCCCTTGGCCAGCAGATTGGTGTAAATGGCATCACGCTTTTTGCGGCTGCCGATCATGCCCACATAGCCGGCGTTGGTGGAGAGCGCCTGCTCCAGCACGTCCCGGTCATGCATGTGTCCCCTGGTGACGATGACCAGGTAGCTGTCGTGGCTGATGTCATACCCCTGAAAACAATCGGCAAAGGAGTCAAGCACCACCACCTCGTCCGCCATGGGGAAGCGCTGCCGGTTGGCGAATTCGGACCGGTCATCCATGACGATGACCTTAAAGCCAACCCTGGCCGCGGCCTCGGCGGTACAGGCCGCCACATGACCGGCGCCCAGCAGAAAGAGGTCGCCGGGGATGGCAAAGTAGGAAACCAGATACTCCTCGTTGTCATGGGTGACCACCGAAGGGGCCGAGGAGGAGAGGCGGAGTTTTTTGACGGCGGACAGCAGCGCCTCCGGGGCCTGGCTATAGTTTGTCTTGCCGCCATCGGCAATGACAAAGCGGGCACCGCCACCGTCCCGGTCATTCAGTTTGCTGACAAAGGAGACCCGGCGGCCGCTGTCAAGGGCGGTCAGCAGGGTCGAGAACACCTGCAGATTGGCCGGCCCCGCGGCAATGTAATCCAGGAATATTTCCATGGTGCCGCCGCAGATCATGTCCGTGCCGGCGGCATCGGCGTTGGTCAGATCAAAAAAGCACCGGCCGGAGTTTTTATGGGCAAAGGCCTGCACCGACTCGGCAATGGCCACGGCCTCGACCTTGCCGCCGCCGATGGTGCCGGCAATACGGCCGTCCTGCCGGACGATCATGCGGGCGCCGGCCATGCGGGGAGCGGAGCCGTTCTTGCTCGAAACGGTGGCCAGCACCAGGTCTTCACCGCCGGCCAATATGTCACAAAGCTGCCTGATAAGCTGTTTCATGGCTGATTTTTCCTCTGTTGTCTTCGATTATGCGTTTACCTCGGTTGATGAGGCCGCCAGGGTTTGCCGCCATACCAATCTGCAAATCCCGCAGTCGGGCAAGCTCCTTGAGCTGCAGGGCAGCCTGCTGCAACGACTGGTCCCGCTTTGCCGGAAGAGTGGTCAGACGGACCGTGAGTCGCTCGCCATCCTTGTCCCGGTCGAGCACTGCCTGAAAATCCAGCACCCCGGGAATGGCGAGCAGCAGTTCATCCAGCAGGGCCAGGGAGAGGGTCTGACCGTTGGCCAGTTGCCGCACCTGGCTGATCCTGCCGCGCACCTTGTCCAGCCTGGCAAGCGGGCTGCCGCACCTGCAGGGCCCGGCAAGCAGACGGCCCCGATCGCCGGTCCGGTAGCGGATCAGAGGCATGGCCCGGCGGCTCAGGGTGGAAAAGACGAGTTCACCCCACTGACCCGGGGGCAGGGCGACGCCGGTCCGCGGGCAGACCACTTCAAAGAGCAGGTCCGCTTCCCGCAGATGACAGCCGCACAGGGCTTCGCACTCCACTCCGCCACCCAGCCCGCTTTCCACGGTGCCGTAATGGCTGAAGACCCGGCAGCGCCAGGCGGCGGATACTTCGTCGCACACGGTCCGCGGGATGTAATCCGAGCAGAGCAGCACGGATTTGATCCGTCCGGCCGGCACGGACTGCCCGGCCGGGGTGCGGGACAGGGCCAGCACCTGCACCGGAAAGCCGACCAGGGCGTCAAAACCTTCGGCAAACACCTCCGCGGCCGCCTGCAGCGGATCAGCCACCAGCCCGTAGATGCGGCTGGCCACCTCCATCCTCGCCAGGCCGCGGGCCAGCAGATCGCCGGTGGAGTCCGGGGTGGCGCCGGGTAGCAGGATCAGCACCTTCTGCCCCGGCCTGACCAGGGCGCGCATGCCGTGATGGAAAAAATCAAGGGTGCGCTCCAGGTCCTCCTCGCTGAAAAACAGCCGCTTGGGCGGGCCGGTGGTGCCGGAACTCTGCATGGTGATGATGCGGGCCACCTCATCCTGGCTGACGCAGAGCATCTGCTGGCCCCGGCGGCGCAGATCATCTTCGCTGGTAAAGGGCAAACGGGACAGGGAGCCGTGGTCCGTGATCTCCGCCGGCCTGACTCCCGCCAGTCTGTCCCGGTAAAAGGGGCTCTTTGCCGCGGCATGCGCGATGGTCTGCCGCAGTCTGCCGAACTGGTACCTTTCGATGGCGGCCCGGTCAGGCAGCTGCCCTGCTGCGGCCTTCATGCTGCTGAGCAGGATCTCTTCAACCGTTGTCCTTTTCATCAGACGTCCCAAGTCCGGTGCAGGGCCCGGCCCTCGCTTGATGTCAGGTTATAGGCGCAGAAGGGGATCACCTTCCCCTCCGGCGAAACCACATGGATGCAGCACCCCTGCAGCCGTTCCAGGTCCAGATTCCAGGCATCCTGAAAGGCCATGCCCGAGATGGAAAAGGTATGGGTCTTGGCCCTTCTGAGAAAGTAATCCAGCTCATCCTCATTTTCCTGCACCATGGTGGGCGGGCAAACGCAGGCCTTGGGGGCGGCCCATTGCCTGGCGGTAAAAGAGATGTTTTTCTCCCGGCCCTCCACGGCTGAGGGGATCTCAACGTTGGCTTCCGCGGCTGCACAGCAGGTCTGCTGCCAGGAGGTGATCCCCTGCAGCCGGTAATTGTCCTGCACCAGAAAATTGGCATGAAAGGAGCAGAGGGCGTGTTCACAGGCCGGCGGGGCGAAGAGACTGGCCGCCACCTTGCCCCTCGTCTGTTCTTCCAGCAACAGCAATATCTCCGGCAGGGTGATGCGGGCGCTGTTATGGGGCTGATGCGGGTAGCGGCCGAAATAGCTCACCGGTTGAAAATGCACGCCCCGCACCGTGGGGGAAAAGCGGGCCGCATAGTTGATGATGCTGCCGATTTCCCCGGAGTTGACCCCTGGCATGATGGTAGGCACCAGCACCACGCCGAGGCCGGCAAAGCCGCAGTTGACCAGTGCCCTTTCCTTGACTGCCGCCAGGGCCCGTCCCCGCAGGGCCTGGTGCACTTCGTCGCTGATGCCGTCAAACTGCAGAAAGACGGATGACAGGCCGGCCGCCTTCAGACTCCTGGCATAGCCTTCCTCCTCGGCCAGACGGATGCCGTTGGTGTTGAGCTGCAGAAAGGAAAAGCCTTTGTCCCGGCCTAAGCGGATGATCTCGGCCAGGTCTTCACGTACCGTGGGCTCGCCGCCGGACAATTGGATATTGCAGGGGCCGCTGGCCGCCAGCAGCCGGTCATAGTAGAAAGCGATCCGCTCAAGCGGCGGATCAGCAGCCCCGTGATCGCCGGCAGCGGCAAAACAAACCTGGCAGCGCAGATTGCAGCGGGAAGTGACCTCGATCAGGGCCGTACAGGTATGCTGGCCGTGGTCCGGGCAGAGCCCGCAGTCAAAGGGGCAGCCCTTTTCCGTATCGGTGAAGGTCTGCCTGGGCGGGGAGGCCTTTTTCGGTCGCTGCCAGGAGGAAAAAGGCAGCGGCCCCCGCCAGATGATGGTCCTGAATTCTCCGTGCTCCGGGCATTTTTTCACCAGATAGACATCCTCGCCCTGCTTTTCCCGCATTGCCGGCAGACGCCTCAGGCAGGTCGGACAGACGCTCTCCGTCCGGGCCAGGATATCTGTACGGGTACCATCAGCCATGGCGCAGCTCTCTGGAGACACTCGGGTCAACACCGTAGGCGGCAAGGATTTCCAGAACCTTATTGCGACTTTCGACAATGATATCGCCGCACTTGCGCATTTCCATGGCCGCCCCGGCGGGGATGATCTCATCGCATCTGATTCCTCCCCACCTGCCCGGGGCTGTGCCGGTGAACCATGCCGTGAAATCGGCCAGCATCAGCTGATAATCCGGCGATTCCTCTTCACTGCCGTCCCCCTTGGCCGCATAGAGGGCGATGACGCAGGCCGCGCCGCTGGCCGCCCCGCACATCTCCCCTGCTCCCAGCCCCTGGCAGAGGCCGGACATGGCGCGCACCAGGGCAAGGTTTTCCTCACCCATGTCTTCAAGGGCCAGCTTCATCAGAATCTGGCTGCAGCAGAGCCCCTGGGAGCTGAGCTGCATGATGCGGAGTGCGGTGTCATCCATGGCGCTTACTCCTTTTCGGCGATGAGCAGGTAATAACCGGGCTTGGCCGTGGCCAGGGAACTGCAGGTGCAGGCGGCCTGCTCCGCGCCCATGAACAGCTGCCAGAAGGCGGCCAGGCTGCCATAAGTGAAGATGATCTGCCCGGCCAGCTGCCGCAGCATGGCGGTGTGGTCCTCAAAGAGCCGGATGGTAAAGCCGGCGTCCCGCAGGGATGTCTCCAGGGTTTCCAGGCAGACCGCGCCGTGAAAGCAGCTGCGGATCGCACCCTGCCGGGCGGCAGGCAATGAGTCTGGTTTGCGGGCGTAGATGTCGGTCAGCACCAGTTTGCCGCCCGGCGCCAGCACCCGCCCCATTTCCCGCAGGCAGGCCGGCATATTGCCGGCCAGCGACAGCACGCATTCCGAGATCAGGGCAGCAAAAAAACCGTTGCGGACGGGGATGGCGGCGGCCGTGGCCTGCAGCAGCGGCAGGCCGGGACAGCTGCAGGCCGCCTGCCGCAGCATGGCTGGCGAGGGATCCAGCCCGGTCGGGGCCAGGGCAAACTGCGCAGCAAGCAGGGCCATGGTCCGGCCATACCCGCAGCCCACATCGAGAATGGTGCTGCGGGCAGGCAGAGCGCAGTACTGCATGGCCCTGCTGGTCAGCGCCAGCCCCCCGGGCCGCAGTGTGTCGCCGGTGAGCTGCCGCAGTTCCTGCTGTTCACAGAGAAGAGGGGTATGTGTCAAGGTTGCGCTGGTCATGGGGTTTGGCTCATTTGTCTTCCAGCAGCTGCTCGACCTCGAGCATCTTGCCGAGGGCCAGATTCTCGGGAATCAACACAAAGCCGCAGACAGGACAGACCATCAGCTCAACATTGAACACCGAGCCCATATATTCCACATTCACCTTGCGGGGATGCAGTTCCTTATTGCAACTGGCGCAGCGCCAGGCTGTCTCGCTTATGAAGGAAAATGTGCTCATTTGGCTTCTCCCGGCAGGATCATGCGATGACTGTAGGCGTTGTGGACGATAAATCCCTGCCGGCCCGGCTGATACTCCACCCAGTAGGTCACCCGCACCGGCCGGTAACTGGCCAGAAAGTGACCGTTTTCCGGATCAACCAGCCGTCTGCCGCTCTGCTCGGCCTGCCCAATGACCTTCCGGATGTCGTCCTCCAGAATATGTCTTTTGTCCAGCAGCTCCATGAGCTGCGGGGCGATAACCAGCTTGATTTCTTTGTGAGCGGGGTTCATCGGCGGTTCCTCCTGCCAAAGGGTGGTAAGCAGATGCTGCTTGAGTCTGGCCCGGTTTTCATGGCGTCCTGAAAAACCGGGGTTGGGCCGCAGCAGGGGGTCCTGCCGGCTTGCCGCGGGGAAGAGATAGTCAAGCAGATGGGCGACACGCCGGCCGGTGGCGGCCATATTGTCCCGGCACATGGCGCAGTAGGCCAGCCCGTCGCACTCGCTGCGCCGGGCCTTGGCGCGGGCGGCCTTTTCGCCTAGCGGCACATTGGCGAACTGCATCAGTCCGCCGTAGCCGCAGCAGTCGGTCAGTTCGCCGGCATAGGGATGTTCCTCGGTGCTGATGCCGATTTTTTTTATGATATTACGCACGCTTGCGCGTATCTGCGGCTCATGCCTGACCGTGCAGGGGTCATGAATGGCCATGGGCTGCGGCGGGGCCGCTGCATTAGCAGGGAGTTCCATCTTGTCCAGCAGCTGCCAGAGGGACTGCACCGTAAGCTGCGGGGCAAATTCCTTGAACACGGTATAGCAACTGGAACAGGCAGTGACAATGAGGGGATCGCCCAGTCTGCCGACTTCGGCCACCAGGGTCTGCATGGTCCGGTGGAAAAGCTCCTGCCGGCCGGACCAGTGGGCGGGAATGCCGCAGCAGCCAAGCATCAGCCCTACCCCGCCGTCCAGATGACGGGTCAGATGCAGGTAGGTCTGTTCCACCGTCTGTGGCGCGGAGCCGGCCAGCTGGCAGCCGGGAAAGAAGAGGAGGCGGCTGCTGTCCCGGCCAGGCTGGTGGCGGGCCAGGGCGGCGAACGTACCGAGGCTGAACTCCATGTCCTGCAGGGCAAACTCATGGGCCGAGGGCGGCATGGTGGCGCTTGCCACCATGTTGGCCCTGGTGGTGCGGCAGACCGTGTTCAGAGGGAAGTCGTGGGGGCAGATCACCGTGCACTGGCCGCAGAGCATGCAGGAGTTGATCATTTTGTTGGCGGTGCGGGTGCCCTGGACAATGGCCTCGTTGTTATATATTTTGCGTACCAGCCGTTTGGGGTAATCGTTGAATTCCTGCAGGAAGGCGCACTGCTTGACGCATTCCATGCACTCGCACTGGATGCAGCGAGCCGCTTCCGCTACGGCCTCCCGGGCGGTATAGCCTGCGGCCGGGTCGGCTGGCAGCACCTCGCTGAGGGGCGGGATGCCGGCGATTTGGGTAAACAGCCGGGTCGGGCAGACGCCCTCCCGTTCCCGCTGGGCGGTAAGTGATACCTTCTGCAGATAGCGTTCGATGGATAGAGCGGCCCGGCGGCCGTCCTCCACCTGTTTCATGACGGAAAAACCGTTTGCCGTGCTGCCGCCGCCGGCAAAACAGCCATCCAGGCCGATGGCAAGAGTCACGGGGTCCGGCTGGGTGCAATCAACGGCCAGGGTGGCAAGGCCCCGGCAGTCCCTGTCCAGAAAAACGGCATCATGATCCTGTCTGACCGTTGCAAGAAATTCCTGGTTGAGCGAGCAGCCGAAGTGCAGGATGACGCCATAGGAGTAGAGGGTCTCCACGCCGACGGCCAGCACCTGGGCCGGCAGCATCTCCTCCGCATACTGCCGCAGGGAGCCACCGATCTGCTCATCACTGGTCAGCATCACCGCGGTGCGGCCCTTGCGGGCCAGGTCAAGGGCTGCGGTCATGGCGGCCAGGCCGGAACCGATCACCGCCACGCTGCCTCCCTTGGCAGGCAGCCGGGGTGACCTGAGCACCATGGGCTGAGTGGTCACGCAGAATCTTTCCAGGCGGTGAACCGCCAGGGGATCGCCGATCTCGGACCGCTTGCAGGCCTGGCGGCAGGGTTCGTCGCAGATGCGGCCGACAATGTCGGCAAAAGGCATGGTCCGGTCAAGCACGCGCCTGGCGCCCCGCCAGTCCTTCCCGGCCAGACAGGCCATGAAGGCCCGGACATCAATATGGATCGGGCAGGCGGCCGAGCACTGGGGTGATTCCTCCTGTATGCAGGTCGCTTCGAGCTTGCGGAGTTGCTGTTGCTCCATGGTGGGTGGGAACCTTCTGGTTGAAAGGTTATGAAGCGAGGGGACAGCCGGGTGGCTGCCCTCTCCACTTTTTTTCTGGCCCGGAGGGGCCGGTACCGCTTACTTCTTCATGGCGGCCAGCACCTTTTCCGGCAGGGCCGGCAGGTTTCTGACTCGGGCGCCACAGGCATGATAAATACCGTTGATCACGGCGGCATGGGGGCAGGTCAGCGGTAATTCGCCGACACCCGAGGCGCCGAAGGGACCGTCGGGACGCGGGGTTTCCACATAGAACAGCTCCATGTCGTCAGGGATCTGTTTGATATAAGGAAATCCCGCGCCAACCAGGGTTGAGTGCTTTTTGATGTCCTCGAAATCCTCGGTCAGGGCAAGACCGATGGCCTGGGCCATACCGCCGTAAAGCTGACCGTCCACCACCAGTTTGTTGTTGATCTTGCCGACATCGGCCACGCAGGTCATTTTTTCAACCGTGGTCTTGCCGGTGGCCACTTCCACGGCTACCTCGGCCATGAACATACCGTACATGTAGCAGCAGAAGGGATTGCCCTGGCCGTTTTCATCGCAGGCCCCGGCCGGGGCCGACCATTTGCCGTTCACCCTGGTGGGGATGTTTTCCGCCTTCATTTCCTCGCAGGTACGGAAGGAACCGTCAGCCTTTTTCATGGCCTTGATCAGCTCCTCGCAGGCGACCCGGATGGCCTGACCGACCACCACCTGGCTGCGGCTGCCGCCGGCAGGCCCGGAGTTGGGGCAGATGCTCGTGTCGTTCATCACCAGTTTAATGCGATCGCCGGAAATTCCCAGGGGTTTTAAGGCCTCATGGGCGGTGCCCAGGCTTCCCATGTCAGCTCCCTGGCCATGGTCTTCCCAGCAGTTGTAGACAGTTACCGTGCCGTCGGCGTTCAGTTCAACATCCACTTCCGCCGTATCCGGGCCGTCCAGACCGCAACCGTAAACGCCCAGAGCGATGCCTACCCCGCGTTTTACCGCATCGGTGGAGGTGGCGGCAACCTTCTTTTTGGCCGCCTCATATTTGGGACGCAGGATATCGAGCATCTCCGGCAGGGAATAGACCTCGGGGTCCTGGCCGGTGGGGCTGGTGGCGCCCTTGCGGTAACAGTTCTTGTAGCGCAGTTCCAGGGGATCCATGCCGAGTTTTTCCGCCAGTTCGTCCATCAAAACCTCGGAGGCGAACTCGGACTGGGGCGAGCCGTAGCCGCGGAAGGCGGAACCCCAGGCATGGTTGGTACACACCGTGCGGCCTTCGCCGCGGATATTTCTGATGTCATAGCCCGCGCCGATGAACTGGGCGCCGCGCAGGGTGAGCAGGTCGCCGAATTCCGAATAGGGTCCGTGGTCAACGGTCCAGTCGGTTTCCATGGCCTTGATCATGCCGTTCTTGTCCGTGGCCATCTTGACATTCATGAAGAAAGGCGAGCGTTTGCCGGTATAGGTCTGCTGCTGGAAATAATCGTAGCAGAGAAATACGGGACGGCCGGTGGCAATGGCCGCGGCGCCGACCAGGGCCTCCATGGTGGGGCTGAACTTGTAGCCGAAGGTGCCGCCGGTGTTGTTCTGCACCAGGATCAGGTCTTCCGGCGCCACGCCGAGCCCCGGGGCGATCATATAGAGATGGAGATGGACGCCGATGGATTTGGAATGGATGACCAGCTTGTTGTCGTCGTTGTAATAGGCAAAACCGACATCAGGTTCAATGGGCATATGGGGTTGGCGGCCGACATAATAGTTGCCCTCGATGACGACCTCCGCCTTGTCGAAAATAGGGGCGGTCTCCTCACCCTTGGCGATCTTCTGGATAAAATAGACGTTCGGAGTGCCGGGATGGATTTCCAGGGCATCCTCTTCCATGGCCGCCGGCGCGCTCATGTAGGCCGGCAGCTCTTCCAACTGCACCTTGACCATCTTAGCCGCCTCTTTGGCGTGCTTTTCGGTATCGGCGCAGACGATGGCAATTGCATCGCCGAACTGGAAGACCTTTTCATCGCAGAGGATGGGGCGGTCCCAGCCGTCACCCTTGTTGGTGGGGAAGGTGATCAGCCCGGTGATGCGGTTCTTGCCCTTGATGTCCCTGGCGGTGACCACCTTGAAGACGCCGGGCATTTTTTCCGCCTCGCTGGTATCCACGGAGAGGATATTGGCGTGGGAAACCTCAGCCTGCACCAGGGCCAGCTGCAGGGTCTCATCGGGAAGCTGCAGGCCGCGGTCCGCTCCGAAATCCCAAGTGCCGGTAACCTTGGCGGCAGCGCTCGGCCGGGGCTGATGGGTGCCGAACACCTTGCCGTCCGCCGGAATCTTGTAGGCCAGGTCTTTCAGGCTGATTTCGCCTTTCAGCACCCTGGCGGCATCCTGCACCGCATCAACCAGCTGCTTGTATCCCGTGCAGCGGCAGGCATTGCGGTTTTTCTGAAACCAGTCACGCACCTCTTCACGGGAAGGGTCGGCATTGGCATCAAGCAGGGCCTTGGCGGAAACGATGAAACCGGGGGTACAGAAGCCGCACTGGGCGCCGCCATGCACCATCCAGGCCATCTGCAGGGCATGAAGGTCGTCCGGGGTGCCGATACCCTCAATGGTGGTAACGGCGGCGCCATCAGCCACCCGTGACATCTTGGTCACGCAGGACCTGGTCAGCTTGCCGTCCATGATGACATTGCAGGCGCCACACTGGGCCTTGCCGCAGCCGATCTTGGTGCCGGTGAGTCTCAGCCTTTTGCGCAGAACTTCCGCCAGACTTTCATCAGCATCCACGATAAGATTTTTTTCTATACCATTGACGTATAGTTTTTTTCTGATCATTTCATTCTCCAGATTAAGTGTGTTAGTAATGAAAAAACGGTTATCTCAAGGTGGCGAACAGGTGAAAGATGCAGGTGGTTTCCACTCACATTCTCCACGCAACCAAAGCTGATGAAACCATATCTGCCGATTTCATCAAAATTGCTCTCTGCGGATACTTCAGGTGGCTTAAAGCGGCACAAACACGGAAACGGCGTGAAATAAAAAAACGGCTGGCCCGGGATCGGCATCGACACGCGGGAAGTTGCGGCTGCCTCCCTCTGTGATGACCATTCTCCGGGCTGCCTAACTTAATTTTTTATCACACCCGTAACCGTTAAGCAATGTCTTCTCTAAGCCTGTCCTGTGGCTGAGATGAGCTTCGACCTGTGACTCCAGTACACCTGAAGCGTTCATAAGGAAAGCGCAATGACAGGCGCTGTATCCTCGGATTGATCGGAGATGCTTTCCGGCCTCAGCCTGCATCCGGGAACTGCTTTGCTCTCTTTTAAGCAACTCATGTGCCACACGGTAATATGGCGGCAGTTCAACCGTTTTCACGCCCGGACCAATAAACAAGGGGGGACAACATGACTCATCCGGAGATGATCTTGCTTCTGGGGGCTCGCAAACAGGGCGCCAGCGGACCTGCAAAACAAATGCAGGATAGCCATTAAAGGAAATGTGTCAAAAGGAAACACTTCTTGTGCGGCAAAGGGACATCCTGACACCTTACCGCACAAGAAATGAAAACGCTCCCGGACAACTCTGCGGGAATGGAGGGGAATTCATGGTGGCCACCAGGGGCGGCAGCGCCCTTGTGGCACGGAAACGCGGCGGCGCCGCCTGGCCGACAGGAGCAATTTTAAGCGATGAGTCGTTTCACGTGCGTCCAGAGTCCGCGGGAAGAGGAGTGGCGCAATGCTGTACCGCGGGAATTTTGAATAGTGTTAGTGTTTCAGCGCGGTTGCGGTGTGTGCGACACGTCAGGGCTAGCGCAGAGAGGAGTGGAGCCTGCCGTTCAGCAGCTTGAGATGTCGCATCTCCTCATTGATGATGGCATCAATTTTCTCTTTGCCGGCTTTGCAGTCCACCAGGTCTTTCAGTCCGAGATAAAAGATAATGGATTCTTTCCCTACCGTAATGGCGGATTTCAAAATTGCTTCCTTGTCTGAGATATCGAGATCTTTTTCAAAAAAACCTCTGCTCTCGGAAAGGGTCTTGAGATGCAGGGCGGTCTCCCCATCCGGATCAAAAGTAGTTGAGTTTTTGTCACAAAGCGCCAGGGCCTTTCTGAAATCGGCGAATTTCATCCCGTGGCAATCTTCCATGCCGGCCAGTTCGAGCAGAATCTTTCTCTCATCGCCGTTCACCTTCTCGGCAGCCATTCGGTAAAATTTCGCGCCATTTTTCTCGACCTGTTCCGCCATCTCAAAAATTTCGTCAGCAATAAATTCAAATCCCATCGGTGGACTCCCATTGGTTAAACTGTGAGTTTTTGGTACTGGTGTCCACCCCTGCAATGGCAATATTGGTGCCATGTAAATAAATTACGTAATATCAGCATATTGCATTAATTTATTAAGAAAAGCTCTGGGACATTTTGACCCAGCAAAGCTGACAATGATTCCTATCTGTCTGCAACCTGCCGACTGACCCGCAGCAGAGCGGGATGCACCGGCCCGGCCGGCTGCAGGGGTAAAACGACCCACCGGAAATATTCAGATGGGTCATAATAATACATTGGTTCGGTGGGAGGAAAGTGGCGGTAAGGCCGTTACGGACAGGACGGGGGCTGTCCCGCCTAAGGGAAACGCTACGCCGCAGGTGCAGGGATCCCGGTGGGGACCACTGTCACTCGACGTTGAACTGGCTCATCTTGCGATACAGGGTTTTGCGGCTGATGCCAAGGGCCTCAGCGGCCTTGCGCCGGTTGCCGTTATAGAAATTCAGCATCTTGAGGATGTGCTTTTTTTCCACCGACTCAAGGGTGATGCTCGCCTCGGAAGTTTCCGCGCTCACCACCAGTTCGCGGGGCAGACAACGTTCGGTGATGATGCCGTTTTCAGCAAGAATAATGCTGCGCTCGATAACGTTGCGCAACTCCCGGATGTTGCCCGGCCAGTCATAGCGGAGCACGCAGTCCATGGCGTTCTGCACCATCCGGTAGGTGGTGGAATCAGGGCTGAGCGAGGTGAGAAAATAATCAACCAGCAGGGGGAGATCCTCCTTACGTTCACGCAAAGGAGGAATATCAATGTTAAAGACATTGATGCGATGATAGAACGCCTCGTTGAAGCGGCCTTTTTTGACCTCATCGGCCAGGTCGCGGTTGGTGGCGAACAGGAAGCGGATATCCACCCGCCGTTCATCCTTTTCACCGACCCGGCGGTAGGTCTGGGTCTCCAGCATGCGCAACAGGGAGGCCTGCACCTCCAGGGGCAGTTCGCCGATCTCGTCAAGGAACAGGGTGCTCTCGTGGGCGTAGGACATGAGCCCTTCCCTGGATTCGTCGGCGCCGGTAAACGAACCCTTCACATGGCCGAAAAGCTCGCTGCGGGCAAGATCCTTCTGCAGAGAGGCGCAGTTTTTGATGATCAGCTCATTGCCCGCCCGGCCGGAACGATCATGGATGGCATGGGCCACCACGTCCTTGCCTACGCCCGACTCCCCGGTGATGAGCACCGGAATATTGGCCGGCGCCACCTTATCCACCAGAAACTGGATATTGCGGATGGCCATGGAGTTGCCGATAAATTTCACCGTCCCCTGGTCATAACCGGCCTTATGGCGCAGAATCATGTTTTCCCGGGACAGGCGCACCCGCTGGTGGGCCTTTTCCACCACCAGATCAAGCCGGTCGAGATTGAACGGCTTGGGAATAAAGTCGCAGGCCCCGAGTTTCATGGCCTCCACGGCACTGTCAATGTCCCCGTGGCCGGTGATCATGATTACCTCGGTATGGGGAATGGAGTCCCGCACCTTGATCAGCAGATCAAGATTGGTGGTGTCGGGCAGCCGCAGGTCCATGATAATGACATCGAACCAGCGGCTCCGCACCAGGGCCATTGCTTCCGCCGCCGTGGCGGCAGTAAAGATCTCCCGCCCGGAGTTGGCCAGTTCCTTCTGCAGCAGTCTTCTGATCGGCTCTTCGTCGTCAATAACCAGAACAGGGTATTTTTCGTTTACCATTATGCTGAAATTCCGGGTAGATGTATACAGAATGTCGTGCCCTTGCCCACCTCGCTGGTCATACTGATCCTGCCATTGTGATTTTTCACGATGGTGTAGCAGGTGGACAGGCCGATGCCGATTCCTTTACCCACCGGCTTGGTGGTAAAAAAGGGCTCAAACAGCTTATCCTGCAGTTCCAGCGGGATGCCGCAGCCGGAATCCTCAACAAGCATGGCTACCCCGCCGGATTCCGCCGGATAGGTTTTGATCAGGATGGTGCCGCCTTCCCCGCTGGCATCCAGGGCATTGGTCAGCAGGTTGATGATGACCTGCTTGAGCTGCGATTCGTCCCCCATGATCAGCGGCAGCTCGTCATGCAACTCGATCTTGACGATGACATTATGCTGCTCCTTGAAGTGATGCTTCAGGATGAACAGGGTGTCGTTGATGCAGTCATTGAGATTCACCGGGCACAGACTGGAGGCGATGGGCCGGCTGAAGGTGAGCAGCGTGCGGACGATATCCCGGCAGCGCAGGCATTCCTTGATAATGGTATCGGTATATTCCTGAAAATCGCCGTACAGGTCTTCATCCACCTGGTCGTGAATACGGCCGAGCCGGCGCCGCAGCCCTTCGGCAAAGCCGCTGATGGCGGTAAGCGGGTTGTTTATTTCATGGGCCACGCCGGCGGCCAGGGCCCCGACGGTGGCCATTTTCTCTGCCTGATAAAACTGGGCCTGGAATTCCTTTTCCACCGTGACATCCCGTTTAAAAAGCAGCACGTTGCGCTCGCCGGTGGGACTCGTCTTCAGCGGTGAGGCAATCAACTCAAAATGGCGGAATTTATCTTTCACCTTATGGATGCAGGAATCCTTGCATATCTCATCACGATCCAGAGCCTTGATCACCGGGCAGTTCTCACAGGGGGTGCTCCTGTCACGGAAAAATTTATAGCAGAATTCCCCTTTCGGGTCGGCATCAGGATACCATTCCTTAAACACGTGGTTGACGGATTGAATCCTGAGGTCTTCGGAGAGCACCACCATCAGATCGGTGATGGCGTCCAGCAGTCCCTTGAATTCCTGGCGTTTCTTTTCAAGCTCACGGTTGGAGTGCTTCAGCTCCTCCACCTTGCGCTGGAGTTCCTGATAAAAGCCGAGTTTGCAGTGTTCAATGCCGATAAGATCATCAAGCGTGGTCGGGGCGGACATCACCAAACCTCCTCGCAGATTGACAGAAAATCCTGCCAGGTGGCCTGCCTGGGATTGGTCAGATTGCAGGCATCCTTGACCGCCATTTTGCAGATCGGCTCGAGAAACTGCTTGTCAACCTCGCCGACCTCATCGCTCAGCCTGAGGGAAACGTTGAAAGAGGCAAAAAACTCCTCCAGCCTGGCAATTCCCGCCAGGGCTGTTTCGTGGCCGGAAGCCAGCTGTTTATCAAGGATGACCCGGCCGATATCAGCCATCCTGTCAGGGCAGGACGGCATGTTAAAACGCATCACCGCCGCCAGCAGGATGGGATGCACAACGCCGTGGCTCATGTCGAACTGGCCGCCCAGGGAGTGGGCCAGGGCGTGTTCGGCTCCGAGTCCGGCATTGCTGAAGGCCATTGAGGCGGCTATGGAGGCGATGCTCAATTGCTCCAGGGAATCCAGCGAGCGGGTTTCCACGGCTGACTGCAGATGGCGGAGAATCAGATCAATGGCTTTCAGGGACTGCGGCATTGTAAAGGGCGAGGCGATGCGGGAAAGATACGCCTCGATGGCATGGGCCAGGGCGTCTACCGCGGACTGGATGATCTGTTTTTCTGTTTTTGTGCGTAAAATCAAGGGGTCGACGATGGATATATTAGGGACCAGGGTGCGGGTGATAATGGACATTTTCACCGCGCGCTTCACATCGGTGATGATGCAGAACTGGGAGATGTCAGAGCCGCTTCCCGCGGTGGTGGTGATGAACACCATGGGCGGCAGAGGCCGCTGCACCCGGTTCGCCCCTTCATAATCACGGATCCGGCCGCCGTTGCTGGCAATGATGGCAATACCCTTGGCGGTATCCATGGCGCTGCCGCCGCCAATGGCCATGATGACATCAGCCCGGTTTTTCAGATAGAATTCCGCCCCCTCCTCCACCTGGTAATCGCGGGGATTGGAGGTTACCCTGGGGTAATAGATCCAGTCTATGCCCTCGCCTTTGAGAATATCCATGAGGCGCTGCACCCAGCCAACCTCCTCAATGCCCGGATCACTGACTAAAAAAACCTTTTTCGCGCCATGCCGCAGGGCACATTGCCCCGCATAGCTGATACTTCCTCTGCCGAAAATGATTTCAGGTATAGCGAATTTGGTTGTTTCCATTTTTGATTACCATGCTGATTTTTAAATATTCACTATGAAGACTGAATATTTAAGAGAAAGTTCAGTTTATTGATAATTATTATTACCTTATTTACCCTGGTAGTTTTTTTGAGCAGGTTTCATGCCAGCTCAACAAAATCTTATAAATCAAGTGGTTACCGAAGCTGAAGGAACAAGGATTGGGTCAAAATGACCCAGCAGTCGGAAAATAAGACCGGGCGGGAAAGAAAAAACAGCGGGTTAAGAACCCCGGCGGGCGTTATTACACAGGGAAGCGGCCAAAGTGTATCAAAATGACCCAACAACTTTCTGTCCATGGGTCATTTTGACTCAGTTGCCGTCAGCAAAGGCCTGCGGGATGGCAGCGTTCCGCGGGGCTTTACCGCAGAGCGCGGCTGGGGAGAAAATCGGCAGCCGGGCCGCGGCCGTTAACCTCGCTCATCCTCGTAATGGATACAGTTGGTCGGGCAATTTTCCATGGCTGCCTCAACCAATTCCTTCTCACAGTCAAAACTGATCACCCTGGGCGTATCCATGCCGGGGGCGAAGCTGAAACAAGCGGGGCAGATATCCGCGCAGCTGCCGTCGCCGATGCACTCTTGTTCATCAATATAAAATGGTTTTGCCATCAGCCCACCCTCCTTTTCCCGCATGGCCTCGCCGCGGCCCCGTGCCGGCAATGACCACGTCGTATTCCCTCTTCATGTTACTTGCTGATATCCGTGAGCAGCCGGCCGGACAGGCCTTGGCAGCTGCCCGCCGTGAGAACCTGAAATTGCAATATATGTTCCATTTGCCGGTGAATGAACAGTCATTATCGGCAAGCGGAAGAAAGATGGAACGTAATTTGCTGTCGATCACTTCAGCAAGCCTGACAAGCAGGCCCGAGGGACGATTCCGCCAGGTCTGTCGGACCCAAGAAACCGCAGTTGCCGGCTATGCCTTCGAGCACCAAAGTCAGCATTCAAGGAGCAGCGTGAAACCGATGCCTGTCCATAATTCCGATATCGCCGAAATTTTCAACCGCATTGCCGACCTGCTCGACATCAAGGGGGACAACCCCTTCCGCATCAGGGCCTATCGCGAGGCGGCGCGCACGGTGGCGGAGCTGTCCGCCAGCCTGGCCGAAATGGTTCACGCGGGCGAGGATCTCACCCGGCTGCCGGGCATCGGCAAGGAACTGGCCGCTAAAATCCTGGAAATGGTCGACAGCGATTCCCTGTCTTTTCTGCGCAGACTGGAGGAGGAGGTGCCCGGCGGCCTCGTCGACCTGCTGCGCATCTCCGGCCTTGGTCCCCGCAAGGTCAGAGCCCTCTACCGGGAACTCGGCATCACCTCCCTGGCGGGGCTCCGGGAGGCGGTCAAGCAGGAAAAGGTACGGCAGCTGGAAGGTTTTGGCGCCAAGACCGAATTGAACATCGGTGAGGAACTCGAACGGCTGGCGGCCAGCGAACAGCGCCTCAAACTGGCTACGGCCATGGAAATCGCCGCCCCGCTGCTCGCCTATCTCCGGCAGACCGCAGGGGTGCTGCAGGTGGAAATCGCCGGCAGCTACCGCCGCCGCAAGGAAACCATCGGCGATCTTGACATCCTGGTGACCCATGCCGAAAATGCCCGGGTGATGCAACGTCTGGTCGATTATGAGGAGGTGGAAAAAGTCGTCTCCCAGGGGGCAACCCGCTGCACCGTGCTGCTCAGGTCCGGGGTGCAGGTGGATCTGCGCGCCGTGGGCCAGGAGAGCTACGGCGCGGCGCTGCACTACTTCACCGGCTCCCGGGCCCATAATATCGCGGTGCGCCGGATGGCGGTAAAGAAAAAACTGAAGATCAACGAGTACGGCGTGTTCAAGGACGGGCAGAGGATCGCCGGCCGCACCGAGGAGGAGGTATACCAGCAGGTGGGTCTCCCCTTTATCCCGCCGGAACTGCGGGAGAACCGGGGAGAAATCGAGGCCGCCGCCAGGGGTGAACTGCCCCGGCTGCTGACCCTGCGGGACATTCGCGGTGATCTCCATGCCCATACCACGCGCAGCGACGGCCAGGCAGGGCTGGAAGCCATGGCAAGGGCGGCCGGGCAACGCGGCTATGAGTATCTGGCCATCACCGAACACGCCAGGCTGGTGACGCCGGCCAACGGGCTTGATGCCGATGGGCTGCGCGCCCATATCCGGGACATTGACCGGCTGAACGAGCGGCTCGACGGCATCCTGCTGCTCAAGGGGGTGGAGGTGGACATCCTGGAGGACGGCAGCCTGGACCTGGACGATGATATCCTGCGGGAACTTGACTTCACCGTCTGCTCGGTGCATTCGCATTTCAACCTGTCCCGCCGGAAACAGACCGAACGGATTATCCGGGCCATGGACAAGCGCTATTTCCGCATCCTCGGCCATCCCGGCGGCCGGCTCATCAACCAGCGGCCGCCCTATGAAGTCGACATGGAAGAACTCATCGCCGCCGCGGCGCAGAGAAAGCGTTTTCTGGAATGCAACGCCAATCCTGACCGGCTCGACCTCAACGCCACCTATCTCAAGCTGGCCAGGGAAATGGGGGTCAAGGTGGCGGTTTCCACCGATGCCCACAGCGTCAAAGCCCTCGCGCACATGGATTTCGGGGTCTGGCAGGCCCGGCGCGGCTGGCTGGCGGCTGACGATGTGCTCAACACCAGGCCGTGGCCGGAACTGAAGCTGCTCCTCAATTCCTGATGACTTCGCCAGGCCACTGTACCACCGCGGGCAGAGCGTCCGCTGACCACTCCGGGTGTCCCGTTGCAAACAAAAACGTGAACGGGTTACTCCATCCCGGCCGCAATTGCCCTGCCGAACCGCCTCGCCGGGAGCCATTGCCATCAGCGCCCTGGAGTACATCCGGCAGCAGCGGGACGGCTGACATCGTCCATGCTCACAGGACTGAGTCCCGCCAGAGAGGACAATCAGGGAGAAACTGCCTGGCAGCCGGCCTCGCCCCAGAGCGCGGCCTGGGCACGATTAAAGTCGCGGCCGGGGACCGCCATCAGGAATCCGTGCCGGCAAACCCGTCTCTCTTCCGGCTGGCATGAATATTGTTAGAATATCGGTAATGAAGCAGATGACCCAATCTTCCGCGGGCTCGGCAAAGGAAAAGATCGGCCCTGGAGCTTGCTCAGCCCGGATCACCCGGACCAAACCTGCGGCGCTGTTCAACAAAACCAAAAAAGAAAAGAGGTCGGCAATGGCGGACAAATGCCCGGAATGCCTGGGAATAGCGGAAACCAGCGCCCGGAACTGTATGAAATGCGGCAGCTCGGGAGAGGTTATCATCCGCTCGCACCTGCATCCGCATCCGGCAGGGCACGCCCTGCTGACAAAAGGCTCCCCATGACCATGAACATACCTGTTGACCCCGGCCCCGGATGCATCAGCTGAAAGTTTTACCGGGCAATCCCTATCCCCTGGGAGCGACCTGGGACGGCAGGGGATGCAACTTCGCCCTCTTTTCGGGCGGCGCCGAGAAGGTGGAACTCTGCCTGTTTGATGACAGCGGGCAGTATCAGGAAAGTGCGCGCATCCGGATGCCGGAATATACCGATCAGGTCTGGCATGCCTACCTGCCGGGGATCAAGCCGGGCCAGCTCTACGGCTACCGGGTGTACGGTCCCTATGAACCGGAATCGGGGCTGCGCTTCAACCCGGCAAAACTGCTGCTGGACCCCTATGCCAAGGCGATCACGGGCACGATCAAGTGGGATGACTGCGTGTTCGGATACACCATCGGGGACGCGGAAGGCGACCTTTCCAGAAATCCCGGTGACAGTGCCCCCTTCACGCCCAGATCCGTGGTCATTGATCCCGCCTTTGATTGGGAGGGGGACCGTCCTCCCAAGATTCCCTGGTATAAAACCTTTATCTACGAACTGCATGTCAAGGGTTTGACTGCCCTGCACCCAGCGCTGGAACCGGAAATACGAGGCACTTACGCCGGCTTGACCCATCCGGCTGTTATCGCGCATCTCAAAGCCCTCGGCGTTACGGCGGTGGAACTGATGCCGGTGCACCATTTCGTGGTGGAAGGACATCTGCTGGACAGGGGGCTGACCAACTACTGGGGCTACAATTCCATCGGCTATTTCGCTCCTGATGCCCGATATTGCAGCAAGACCGGCCGGGGCGAACAGGTACCCCAGTTCAAAGAGATGGTAAAACAATTCCACCGGGAAGGGCTGGAGGTGATCCTCGACGTGGTATACAATCACACCGCCGAGGGTAATCAGCTCGGCCCCACCCTCTCCTTCCGGGGCATCGACAACTCCGCCTACTACCGTCTTGACCCGGAAAATCCCCGTTACTACATGGACTATACCGGCACCGGCAACACCCTGAACATGATGCATCCCCGCGTTCTGCAGATGATCATGGACAGTCTGCGCTACTGGGTGCTGGAAATGCACGTGGACGGCTTCCGCTTTGATCTCGCCGCCGCCCTGGCCCGGGAGATGCACGACGTGGACCGGCTGGGCGCCTTTTTCGATATCATTCATCAGGATCCGGTCCTCTCCCAGGTCAAACTCATCGCCGAACCCTGGGATCTGGGAGAAGGCGGCTATCAGGTGGGCAACTTCCCCATTCTCTGGGCCGAGTGGAACGGTAAATACCGCGATACGGTCCGGCGCTACTGGCGTGGCGACCAGGGCCAGCTGAGCGATCTGGCCTATCGTCTGACCGGCTCCTCCGATCTGTATCAGCTTGACGGTCGCCGGCCTTATGCCAGCATCAATTTTGTCACCTGCCACGATGGTTTTACCCTGCACGATCTCGTCTCCTTCAACGAAAAGCACAATGAGGCCAATGGCGAGGTAAACCGTGACGGCATGGATGACAATCTGAGCTGGAACACCGGAGCGGAGGGGCCCGCCGACAACCCTGCAATCAGGCTCCTGCGGCAGCAGCGAAAAAGAAACTTTATCGCCACCCTGTTCCTGTCCCAGGGAGTTCCCATGCTGCTGGCCGGTGACGAGATGGGCAACACCCAGCAGGGCAACAACAACAGCTACTGCCAGGACAACGAAATTTCCTGGATCGACTGGGATCTTGCTGAAGAGGATCGTGCCCTGCTGGAATTTACCAGACAGGTCGTTTCCCTTGTCCGGAAGCACCCCGTGCTGCGGCGCCGCAGGTTCTTCATGGGAAGAAAGATCAGCGGCTCCGAGGTTAAGGACCTGACCTGGTTCATGCCGAACGGCAGAGAGATGAGCGAAGAGGAGTGGCGGAATCCCGATTTGTGCTGTTTCGGCTTCCGGCTTGCCGGCGACGCCATCGAAGAGATGGATGAAGAAGGGAATAAAATCCTCGATGACACCCTGCTGATCATCCTCAATGCCCAGGATGAGGCGGTCTCCTTTGTCCTGCCCCGTGATGTTCCCGGCAACCGGTGGGAACTTGTTCTGCATACCGGGGAAACCTGGGACCCCAAACAGAGCGGCAGGCCGGTACGGGGAAAGCATGAAACAGCTTCCCGCTCCCTCGTCGTTTTGAAGTCCCCGGCAAAATCCACCGGGTGAGTTTCCGCGGGACAAGTGCGAAGCCGCGGGTATTCCCTTGCCAGGGCTCGACCATGCTGATCATCTGGCAAGCACAAGCGTTAACCCGACCTCTGAGCATTTCGTTGCAACTAACTGCATTTGTGTTTGTTCAGACACCAGCACACAACGGCATTCAGGCTAGCGCCCCGCCATCTTGTCGATGATCACCCGCATGAAAGCCGGCAGGTCTTCGGGTTTGCGGCTGGTGACCAGATTAGCGTCGCTGACCACCTCCTGGTCAACGAAATTGGCGCCGGCATGGACCAGATCATCCTTGATGGCAAAAAAGGCGGTGACCGTTCTCCCCTTGAGGATATCGGCCGAAGCGAGCATCCAGCCGGCATGGCAGATGGCTGCCACGATTTTGCCCGCGGCGTGAAAATCCTTCACCAGGCTCACCATGGCCGGGTGCCGGCGCATATGATCAGGCGCATAGCCGCCCGGGATGATGATGGCATCATAGTCCCGGGCCTGGACCTCGTTCATGCCCTTGTCCGCCCTGGCCATGATGCCATCTTTGCCCCGGTACTCCCTGCCGGCCTCAGGGCCGACCACACAAACCTCCGCCCCCTCTTCCCTGAGACGATAGTACGGATACCAGAATTCACGATCATTGTAGAGCGTCTCCACCAGGATAACGGCCTTCTTGCTGGTCAGCAGCATGATTTTTCCTCCTTGCCGGATTTATCTGCCGCAGCCGACGCCCGGCAGTACTGCCCGGCTGCGACTCATTCTTCAGACAGCTTTCTGCAAACTCATGCTTTGTTATGCAAAATCATCGCCACTCCTGATTAAACGATTCCGGCCCTCGACTTTTCCCCTCTAACGCAACTTCACGGGAATGTCCCTGCCGCTGCCCGGCAGGTCATCCTGTCCGCGGCCTTTTCTTGTTCGTTGCGCCGCTTGCGATACCCTTATCAGCTAACGCACCCCATTGCCAGCCTCCTGATCTGCCTCGTCATCAATGGATGGCATAAATATTGCGGTTAATGGTGAGCCAAAATCAACCCTCCCAAATATCTTCACGGAGCAAAAACAATGCCGGCAGAACAGAACCTCCCCCCTCCCCTGCCAAGGGAGAAAGCGGCCAGAGTGTGGATAGAAAACATCTCTCCGCAGGTGGATTGCGGCCGTTTCCCGATCAAGCGCATCATTGGCGAAAAAGTCCAGGTTTCAGCCTTTGTTTTTGCCGATGGCCACGATGAGGTGCAAGCGGTCCTCTGCCACCGGCAGGCTGAGCGGAACTGGCAGGAAACCGCCATGGCCCGGCTTGCAGGTGACCGGTGGAGTGCGGCATTCCCGGTGGACAGCCTCGGCACCTTTGAGTACACGGTCAAGGCCTGGATCGATCATTTTTCCACCTGGCAGAAGGATCTGCGGAAGAAATTCTCCGCCGGCCAAACAGTGGAGAGCGAAGTACTGGAAGGCGCGGCCATGATCGAGGCCGCCCTCGGGCGGGCGGCCGAGCCGGACCGTCAGTGGCTTTCAGCCCTGGCTGCCAGACTGCGGGGCGCCGGATCAGCCGCCGAGCGGGTAACCCTTGCCACCGCCGCCGATGCCGGCGCCATGATGAGCCGCTATCCTGATCGCAGCCGGGAGAGTGTTTTCGAGCCGCACCTCGTCGTGACCGTGGAACCGGTTATTGCCGCCTGCAGTGCCTGGTATGAAATATTCCCACGTTCCGTTACCTCCTCGCCGGAGCGGAGCGGCACCTTTACCGACCTGGAAAAGATGCTGCCGGAGATCGCCCGTCTCGGCTTCGACGTCCTCTACCTTCCCCCCATCCATCCCATCGGCCGCACCAACCGCAAAGGCCGCAACAATCGGCTGTCGGTGGAAGCGGGGGACCCCGGCAGCCCCTGGGCCATCGGCTCCGAGGCGGGGGGCCACAAGGATGTGCATCCTGACCTCGGTACCCTGGCGGACTTTGACGCCCTGCTCGAATCCGCCGGCAGACAGGGACTGACCCTGGCCCTGGATCTCGCCTTCCAGTGTTCGCCGGATCATCCTTACGTGCGCGAACATCCGGAATGGTTCCGGCACCGGCCGGACGGCACCATCAAATTCGCCGAAAATCCACCGAAACGATACGAGGATATCTACCCGCTCAACTTCGACTGCCAGGAGTGGCAGTCCCTGTGGCTGGAACTGAAAAGCGTGGTCCTCTTCTGGATCGACCGCGGGGTGCGGATCTTCCGGGTGGATAATCCCCACACCAAGCCCCTGCGCTTCTGGGGATGGCTGATCAGCGAGGTGCGCCGCGATTATCCGGACACCGTCTTTCTCTCCGAGGCCTTTACCCGGCCCCGGGTCATGTATGCCCTGGCCAAGGCCGGCTTCAGTCAGTCCTATACCTATTTCACCTGGCGAAACACCAAATGGCAGCTGACCGAGTATCTGCAGGAACTGGTCAACACCGAGGTCTACGAATATTTCCGGCCCAACTTCTTTGCCAACACCCCGGACATCCTGCCCGAATATCTGCAGTTCGGCGGCCGGCCGGCCTTCATGACCCGCCTGGTGCTGGCCGCCACCCTGTCGGCCAGCTACGGCATTTACAGCGGCTTTGAACTGCTGGAAAACGAGGCCCTGCCGGGCAGCGAGGAATATCTCAATTCGGAAAAATTCGAGATCAAACCGCGGGACTGGAGCAGTCCCGGCAACCTGCGCGCCTTTATCGCCAGAATCAACCGCATCCGCCGGGAAAATGCCGCCCTGGCCGCCAACCGCGGACTGGCCTTCTACCCGGTGGATAATGAGCAGTTGCTTTTCTACGGCAAGCACACCGAGGACCTGAGCAACATCATCCTGGCGGCGGTCAACCTCGACCCCCACCATGTGCAGGAAGGCTGGCTGGAGGTGCCCCTGGAGGAACTGGCCATCGCTGACAACGAGATCTACCAGGTCCACGAGCTGATCGGCGACAGCCGCTACCTGTGGCAGGGCAGCCGCAATTACGTCCGGCTCGATCCCGCCTCCTCCCCGGCCCAGATCTTCCGGGTACGGCGGCGCTTGCGCACCGAGCACGATTTCGATTACTTTATGTAGGAAAGACGTTCAAGCGATCAAGCGTTCAAACGTTTAAGCGTTCGAGCGTTCGAGCGTTGAAACGTTGAAACGCTGTAACGCTTAAGGAGAGCCGATGCCGGAAAAAAACAATCCCCTCTGGTACAAGGACGCAATCATCTATGAGCTGCATGTCAAGGCATACAAAGACAGCAACGGCGACGGCACCGGGGATTTTCGCGGCCTGATCGAAAAACTCGACTACATCCAGCAGCTCGGCGTCTCGGCGGTCTGGCTGCTGCCCTTCTATCCATCGCCTTTCAAGGATGACGGTTACGACATCGCCAACTACCGGGACATTCATCCGCGCTACGGCTCCCTGCGGGATTTCCGCACCTTTATTCGGGAGGCGCACCGCCGCAAAATCCGGGTCATCACCGAACTGGTCATCAACCACACCTCGGACCAGCACCCCTGGTTTCAGGCGGCCAGAAGGGCCAAGGCCAACTCCGCTCACCGCAAATATTATGTGTGGAGCGACACGGACAAGAAATTCCCGGAAACCAGAATCATCTTTACCGATAGCGAATCATCCAACTGGTCCTGGGATACCGAGGCCAAGGCCTACTACTGGCACCGCTTCTTTTCCCACCAGCCAGACCTGAACCACAACAACCCGAAGGTGGTCGAGGCGGTGCTCAAGGTGATGCGCTTCTGGCTCGACCTGGGGGTGGACGGCCTGCGTCTCGATGCGGTGCCCTATCTCTGCGTGCGCGAAGGCACCAGCAACGAAAACCTGCCGGAAACCCATGCAGTGCTCAAACAGTTCCGCAGAGATCTGGATCGCCAATACAGCGGCCGCATGTTTCTGGCCGAGGCCAACCAGTGGCCCGAGGATGTCCGCCCCTATTTCGGTGACGGCGACGAATGCCACATGGCCTTTCATTTCCCCCTGATGCCCAGGATGTTCATGGCCCTGCGCCGGGAAGACCGGCATCCGATCACCGACATCATGGAGAGGACTCCGGCCATCCCGGAGAACTGCCAGTGGGCCCTCTTTTTGCGCAACCACGACGAGTTGACCCTGGAGATGGTCACCGATGCGGAGCGGGATTACATGTACCGGGAATATGCCATGGATGCCAGAATGAAACTCAACGTCGGCATCCGCCGGCGCCTGGCCCCCCTGATCAACAACAGCCGGCGCCGCATGGAACTGCTGCACTCGCTGCTCTTTTCCATGCCCGGCACCCCGGTCATCTACTACGGTGACGAACTGGGCATGGGAGACAACATCTTTCTCGGCGACCGGGACGGGGTCCGTACCCCCATGCAGTGGAACATGGACCGCAACGCCGGTTTTTCCACCGCTGATGTGGCCCGTCTCTACCTGCCGGTGATCATGGATCCGGTCTACGGCTATCAGGCGGTCAACGTGGAGGCCCAGGAGCGTGATCCCTCCTCCATGCTGCAGTTCATGCGGCGGATAATCGCCCTGCGCCGCCAGCACAAGGCCTTCGGACGGGGCTCGATGGAATTTATCAAACCGGTCAACCGCAAGATTCTGGCCTATATCCGCAGTTATCAGGGGGAAATCATCCTGGTTGTCGCCAATCTCTCCCGCTTCGTGCAACCCGCTGAACTGGACCTGAGAGGATACGCCGGCCGCATCCCGGTGGAAATGATCGGCAGGACCGAATTTCCGCCCATCGGCGAGCTGCCCTATTTCCTCACCCTGGGACCGCACAGCTTCTACTGGTTCCGGCTCGAATCGCCGGCCGAACCGATTAGCGCCGGCGCAGCCGTTGCCGGAACCCTGCCCGCCCTGCCCGAGCTGGTGCTGGCCGAGATGTGGGATACCCTGCTCTCCGCCGAATATCTGTACACCCTGGGCAATGATATCCTGCCGCCGTATCTGGCCAGGCAGCGCTGGTTCCGGGGCAAGGCCAGAAATCTCGTCTCCTGCCGGGTGACGGACTGGTGCAAGATCGGCGCCTCCTTTTATATCGCCATGCTTCATACAGGCTATGAAAGCGGGGAAGAGGAAATTTACGCCTTGCCGCTGAAAATCGTGCAGGGCGCCCCGGCCCAGAGCCTGGCCCAGGAGATCCCGGACAGCCTCGTCGCCACGGTGAAGAACTGGCGGGGCGAAGGGGTGCTCTATGATGCGCTGATGGATCGCGCCTCCTGCGACGTGCTCTTTGCCGCCATGGGCGACGGCCGCCGCTACCGCACTGCCGAAGGGGGCCAGATCAGCATGACCCCCACCAGCGCCTTCGAGGAACTGGCCGGCCACGACACCCCCTGCCTGACGGTGCGTAAACTGGGAGCGGAACAGAGCAATACCTCGATCATCATTGCCGATGCCTTTGTCTTTAAGCTGTACCGAAAGCTCGAAACGGGACTTAACCCGGATGTGGAGGTCAGTCTCTTTCTCACCGAGCAGGGGAAATTTCCGGGCATCGCCCCGGTGGTGGGCACCATGGTCTATACGGATGCGGCCGGCCGAACCTGTACCCTCGGCATGCTGCAGCAGTTCACCCCCAACCGGGGCGACGGCTGGAACATTACCCAGGCAGCCCTGGGCGAGTACTACCGCCGGGTCACCGCGGAACCCGGACTGGTCGCCGCGGCTGTGGCGACGCCGCCGGCCGGTCTGTCGTCGCCGGAGGAAGCCGGCCTTGGGCCGCCCCCCTCCTTTACCACCCTGGCCGGTGACTTTGCAGAGATGGTGCGCACCCTGGGACGCCGCACCGCGGAATTCCATCTGGCCCTGGCGGAAGCCACCAGCAACCGGGATTTCAAGCCGGAAAAGGCGAGCCGCTCCTTCACCCAGCAGCTGGTCGAGGCCATCTCCCATGAAGCCGTCGAGGCCCTTGCCCTGCTTGGCGCAAAAATCATGGATCTCGATCCCGCGGTGCGGCGGGACGCCGACCTGGTGCTGGTCGAAGCCCCGTCCCTGCTCGGCAGGGTGGAGAGTTTCGCCGATTTCGACGAACAGCTCGGCACCCTCATCCGGCTGCACGGCGATTACCATCTCGGCCAGGTCCTGCTGACCGAAAAAAACGATGTCATCCTCCTCGACTTTGAGGGAGAGCCGCTCCGGCCCTTGGGTGAACGGCGGCGCAAAGGCTCGCCGCTGAAGGACCTGGCCGGCATGATCCGCTCCTTCC
Organism: Desulfurivibrio sp.; assembly: GCA_003605035.1. GTDB lineage: Bacteria > Desulfobacterota > Desulfobulbia > Desulfobulbales > SURF-16 > SURF-16. The sequence continues at coordinate 54,427 of QZKJ01000118.1, read as the reverse complement.
ATTACGCGACCCATGCCGCGCGTCTCGCTGCCGGAACTGCCACCACTGACCAGGCCCAGCTGCTGCCCTGGGGAGAGCTGTGGCACGGCTGGATGAGCGCGGTTTTTCTGCGGGCCTATCTCGACACCGCCGCCGGCGCCCCCTTCCTGCCCGTGGCCGGTATCGATACGGTTCTCGATATCTTTCTGCTGGAAAAGGTTTTCTACGAACTGTACTATGAACTGAACAACCGGCCGGACTGGGTCCACATCCCCCTGGCCGGCCTCCATGCCATCATCACCCGACAGAAAACAAACAGGCGGACCAAATGAATGCAAGCAAGGATTTTCTGAGCGACTACGACCTGCACCTGCTGGCCGAGGGCACCCATTACCGGGCCTGGGAGAAACTCGGCGCCCATCCCGTTGGCCAGGGCACCCATTTCGCGGTCTGGGCCCCCAACGCCTCCCGGGTAGCGGTGGTCGGTGATTTCAACAAATGGGACCCGACTGCCAATGTGCTGCAAAACACCGGCGACACCGGCCACTGGCAGGGCTTTGTGCCCGGCATCGGTCAAGGCGCCCTGTACAAGTTCGATATTACCTCCCAGTACCAGGGTTACCGGATGCAGAAGGCCGATCCCTATTCCTTCTTTTTTGAAATACGGCCGGCTACCGCCTCCATCGTCTGGGATCTCGCCGGCTACCAGTGGCAGGACAGTGAATGGCTGGCCTCCCGGGCCGAGCGCCACCGGATCGACGCGCCGATCGCCATCTACGAGGTGCATCTCGGCTCCTGGATGCGCGACGAAGAAGGAGGCTTTCTCACTTACCGGGACATGGCCGGCAGACTGGCCGAATACGTCAGTCACCTGGGCTTCACCCATGTGGAGCTGCTGCCGATCAACGAACATCCCTTTGACGGCTCCTGGGGCTACCAGACCATCGGCTATTTCGCCCCCACCAGCCGGTTCGGCACCCCCCAGGACTTCATGTACCTGATCGACACCCTGCACCGGCACGGCATCGGCGTCATTCTCGACTGGGTGCCGGCCCATTTCCCCCGTGACGCCCACGGCCTCGGCTACTTTGACGGCACCCATCTCTACGAGCATGCCGACCCCCGCCAGGGCGAGCACCAGGACTGGGGCACCTTCATCTTCAACTTCGGCCGGCGCGAGGTGGCCAACTTCCTGCTGAGCAACGCCCTGTTCTGGCTGGAGGTCTACCATATCGACGGCCTGCGGGTGGATGCGGTGGCCTCCATGCTCTACCTCGACTATTCCCGCAAGGAGGGGGAATGGATTCCCAACCGTTACGGCGGCCGCGAAAACCTGGAGGCCATCACCTTCATCAAGCGCTTCAACGAGCTGGTCTACGCGGAACATCCGGACATCATAACCATGGCCGAGGAGTCCACCGCCTGGCCCATGGTCTCCCGGCCGACCTATGTGGGGGGGCTCGGCTTCGGCTTCAAGTGGAACATGGGCTGGATGCACGACACCCTGCTTTACATGGGCAAGGACCCGATTCACCGCCCCCATCACCACCATAACCTCACCTTCAGCCTGCTCTACGCCTTTCAGGAGAATTTCGTGCTGCCCATTTCCCACGACGAGGTGGTCCACGGCAAGGGCTCGATGATCGCCAGGATGCCGGGGGACGAGTGGCGCAAGTTCGCCAACCTGCGGCTGCTGTACGGCTACATGTACACCCACCCGGGCAAGAAGCTGCTGTTCATGGGCAATGAAATCGCCCAGTGGCCGGAATGGAACCATGATGCCGGCATCGCCTGGTCCCACCTGCAGTATCCCTTGCACCAGGGGATGCAGCGCTGGGTGCGGGACCTCAACACCTTTCTGCGCGGTGAGCCTGCCCTGCACGAGCTTGATTTCGACCAGGCCGGCTTTGCCTGGATCGACTGCACCGACCATAACCAGAGCATCGTCAGTTTCCTGCGCCGGGGCAGGGACAGCCGTGACATCCTGGTCTGCATCGCCAACTTCACCCCGGTACCCCGCCACAACTACCGACTGGGGGTGCCGGAACCGGGCTACTGGGAGGAGCGGATAAACAGCGACGCCACCCTCTACGGCGGCAGCGGCCAGGGCAACCTGGGCGGGGTGGAGGCGACCCCGGTGGCCATGCACGGCCAGTACCAGTCGATCAATATCACCCTGCCGCCCCTGGCTGTGGTGGTGTTTCGGCTGAAGGGGGGGTTGGGTTGATTGGGTTGATTGGGTTAATTGGGTTGATTGGGTTGGTTGGGTTGGTTGGGTTATTGGGTTCATGATCGAACATTTTGAAAAACTGAGGCCGGCGGTAAAGGAGGCGCTGCAGGTGCTCGGCATCCACAACTTTCTGCTGGGCATGCATGACGCCGCCTTTCCCAGCCGGCCGGAGGAGGACATCGGCCGCGGCTCGCCCTATTCCAGGGGGGCGGCCGATTTTCTGGACTTTGCCCGGATCCTGGGCTTTAACGGCATCCAGCTCGGCCCCCAGGGCATCACCACCCCGGCCAATCCCTCCCCCTACGACGGCAGCCTGTTTTCCAGAAATCCCCTCTCCCTGGCCACCCTGCGTCTGTGCGAGCCGCCCTGGAATCTACTGGCCGCTGATCAACTGGCCGGGCTGGCCGCCCAGCGGCCCCTGCCGGCAAACCGCGTCCAGTCACTCTTTGCCGCCCGGGCCATCGCGGTTATCGAACAGGAGGCGCGCCACCGTTTCAGCGCAGGGTCTTTGGAGCAGCAGGAGGCCTTTGCCGCCTTCCGGCGCCGCCATGCCGACTGGCTGGAGCGGGACGGCTGCTATGAAATCCTCCGCCGCCGCTACCACGGCCGCAACTGGCGGCACTGGGGAGAAGACGGCCAGGCAGGACTGGACCAGAGTCTCTTCGCGCCGGCCAGAGGTCAGGAAGAGGCGGCCCGCCAGAGGCTGGCCGAGCTGCGTACATGTCATCAGGCGGAGATCGACGAATACTGTTTCATCCAGTTCCTGCTGGCCGAGCTGCACCGGGAGTTCAGGCTGGGCTGCGGCCTGCGCGGCCTCAACCTGTTCGGTGACTGCCAGATCGGCCTATCCGGCCGCGACGCGTGGTATGCCCGGTCCTTTCTGCTGCGCGATTACGTGATGGGCGCCCCGCCGAGCCGCACCAACCCGGCCGGCCAGCCGTGGAACTACGCGGTGCTCGATCCGCGCCGGTATCACCAGTCGGATGGCCGGCCCGGCCCGGCGCTTCGTTTCTTCCGGGCCAGGATTGACAAACTGTTTGAAGAATACGAAGGGCTGCGCATCGATCACCCCCATGGTCTCATCTGCCCATGGGTCTACCGCGCCGGTCAGCCGGACCCCATCCTGGCCGTGCAGCAGGGCGCCCGGCTCTTCGCCTCCCCGAACCTGGCCGATCATCCGGAGCTGGCCCCCTTTGCCATTGCCCGGCCCGGGCAGCTCAACCCCGCGGCCAGACGCTGGGATGACGACTGGGTCCGGCAGCTGGAGCCGGAACAGATCGACCGCTATGCCGCGCTCTTTGAGATGGTGATGGAATCGGCCCGGGACAACTGCCGCGGCGTCTGCGAGATCTCCTGCGAAATTCTCAGCACCCAGCCCTGCCCGATCCGCCAGGTGATGGCGCGTCACGGACTCGGCCGTTTCCGGGTTACCCAGAAGGCGGACCTGGACAACCCCCGCGATGTCTACCGCAGCGAAAACGCCCGGCCGGAAGACTGGCTGATGCTGGGCAATCATGATACCCCGTCGATCTGGCAGCTGGCCGGACAATGGGTTGCTTCGGGCGTCGCAGACCGGCAGGCCGCCTATCTGGCGGAGCGGCTGCGCATCCCCGAGCGCGAACGGGCAGAATGGATAGAACGCACTGCGTCTGCAGCCGGAGCGCTCGCCCAGGCCAAATTCGCCGATCTCTTTGTCGGGCCGGGAACAAACGTCATGCTCTTTTTCACCGATCTGTTCGGCATCGAGGAGGCCTACAATATTCCGGGCACAACAGGCGACCACAACTGGTCCCTGCGGATTACGCCGGATTTCCGCCAGCGTTACCCGGAGCTGGCCGGCCAGGGCCGCGCTCTGCACATCCCCGGAGCCCTGGCCATGGCGCTCCGGGCCGGAAGGCGGGAAGCAGGAGGAAGCAGCCGTGACGAACTAATCCGGCAACTGGAGTCGGCAGGGGAATGAAAGGTTCAAACGGTGTAACGTTGCAACGTTCAAACGTTTGATCACTGAAACGCTGGAACGTTCGGACGCTACAACGTTTCAGTACATGGCGGCCGGCTGCCCCGTGGCCGCCAGGACATTGTTCCACAACCGGTCGCCGGGCTCGATCTTTTTACGCCGGGAGACGGCCAGCGAGATCGGCACATGGGTAAACTGGTTTTTCCAGTAGCCCACCAGCATGTTGGTGTAACCTGCCATGCCGGCGTGCACCGCATTATGCCCCAGCAGCAGACAGAACACCGAGTCATAGGCGTTGGACCGCACACTGCGGATGGTGTAGCTGGGATCAATGTATTTCAGGGTGTATTCCAGGCCTATCGAGCTGAAATGCTCCTGGATGGCCTGGCGCAGGAAGGTGCCGATGTCGCCGAGCCGGATATTGCCGGAGGCGTCGCGCTGGCCGGTGGCCTCCATCAGATCCTGGCCTGCCCCCTCCGCCGCCACGATCACTGCGTGCCGCTTGCTGACGAGACGTTCCCGCAGGGCCTCCAGAAACGCCGCGGTGGTGAAACGGATCTCGGGCACCAGGCAGAAGTTGACATCACTGCTGGCCAGGGTCGCATAGGCGGCAATGAAGCCGGATTGACGTCCCATCAATTTGACCAGGCCGATGCCGTTGCGGGCTCCCACCGCTTCCATATGCGCCGCGTAGACCGCCGTCCTGGTTTCGGTGACCGCGGTGGCAAAGCCAAAGGACTGGTCCACAAAGGCGATATCATTATCGATAGTCTTGGGCACCCCGACTACGGCTATCTGCAGACCACGGCGCTTGATTTCAGCGGCAATGGCCCGGCTGCCGCGCAGGGTGCCGTCGCCGCCGATGGTGAACAGTATGCCGATCCCCCGCCGCTCCAGGGTGTCCACCAGGACGCTGATATCCTGCGGTCCCCTGGAGGTGCCCAGAATGGTGCCGCCTTTCTGGTGGATGTCATTGACCAGCTCCGGCGAAAGTTCCAGGGGGGAATGACCGAACGCGGGATTCAGCCCCTCGAAGCCGTAACGGAAACCGCAGATGCTGGTCACCCCGTAGTGGTAAAACAGGCTCAGCACCATGGCGCGGATGACATCGTTGATGCCGGGACACAGTCCGCCGCAGCTGACAATGCCGCAATGCAGGTCAGCCGGATCAAAAAAGATCTGCCGCCGGGGACCGGCCACCTCGAAGGAGGGAGGGATCTCGTTACGACGCCGACAATCCTCCACCAGGGCCGGGTCGGTATGATAGAGAACCCTTTCCCGATCATCGACAAAGTCAATGTTGTTGATGGGGGAAATCCGCTCCCGGGGGCCGAGATGGTCTATGGCAAAATCAAGATGGGTCGGCTGCATGGGCACCATCCTTTGCGGCTAGCTCAACGTTCCGGGGAGTTGGGATAACCTGAGAAAATTAAATGTTTTTGGAACTATTTTTTCCCGTAACCGCTGCTTGGTTCCCGGGAATTGGGAAAAGGCTGTTTGGGCAGAATATACCACATCCTGGAAATTGACACCTACATAAAAAATCCGGGCAAGCGAAATTTCATCTCGACAAATCAGGAAGTTATCATAGGCTGGTCGGCTGTCTTCCACACCAGGCATTTACCCCACTCATCTCTGCCGCTCTTCGTCAGTCCCTCGAAAAATGAGGCAATATGATGAGCTGCGGCATGGGCTTAAAGTTAGGATGCGATAATCAACAAAGATTATCTTCTGCTGAATAATTCAACTACCGGAGTTGGTGGCCAAACCCGCCGGGGAACATCCTGCCAATGCCCGGCTATGGCAAATGGCCGCTGCCGGTTGCATGACGGCAAAAATTTAAAATTAGTACACTTTAACGTGTAATAACTTTCCCTATTCTTTCCCCGAATAAAAAAGGAGTTATCAGACTTAAATCTGTAACTCCCTGATATTACTTGGTGCCCGGAGCGAGAATCGAACTCGCACAATCACTAAGGATCGAGGGATTTTAAGTCCCTTGCGTCTACCTGTTCCGCCATCCGGGCCTGATTTTGATTGCCTTTTTTAGCATATTGCCGGCTGGTTGGCAAGCTGCAAATGATGGAGATAAATTGCAAAACCTGTCCAGGGCCGAGCGGTGAACACCGGCGGTCATGGCCGGGCAGCCCGATCAGGTTTGCCGAGCTGAAGGCGAAAATGGCTGTCATGCCAGGACATGGCTGAAGATTTCCCGGCAGAATTCACCCAGTCTGCCCAGATCCTCGCAGACCTGGATGCCGCCCTCCCGCATGGCGGCGATCTTCCCCAGGGCCGTGCCGCTGCCGCCGCTGACGATGGCGCCGGCATGGCCCATCCTGCGGCCGGGCGGAGCGGTGAGTCCGGCGATAAACCCCGCCACCGGTTTTGTCACGTGCTGCCGGACGTATAGCGCGGCCTCCTCTTCGGCCTTGCCGCCGATCTCCCCGACCATGACCATGCCCCTGGTGGCGGGATCCTGTGCAAAGGCGGCCAGACAGTCAATAAAGGAGGTGCCGGTCACCGGATCGCCGCCGATGCCGATGCAGGTGGTCTGGCCGATCCCCTGGCGGGTCAGCTGGTGCACCACCTCATAGGTCAGGGTGCCGGAGCGGGAGACCACGCCGATGGGGCCTCCGGCCAGGTGGATCGCAGCGGGCATGATGCCTGCCTTGCAGAGGCCAGGACTGATAATGCCCGGAGAGTTGGGGCCGATCAGCCGGGCGCCGGTCAGCCGCAGATACTGTTTCACCCGGAGCATGTCATGCACCGGAATGCCCTCGGTGATGCAGATGATGAGCGGCACCCCGGCATCAGCCGCCTCGCAGATGGCGTCCGCGGCAAAGGCCGGGGGCACGAAAATCAGGCTGGTATTGGCCTCCGTGCGGGCGAGAGCTGACCGCACCGTGTTAAAGACCGGAATGCCGTCCACCTCGCTTCCCCCCTTGCCCGGAGTGACGCCGGCCACGATCCTGGTGCCGTAGTCCCGGCACTGCCTGTTATGAAACCTGCCTTCCCGGCCGGTGATGCCCTGCACGACAAGGCGGGTGGAGTGATCGACAAAGATGCTCATGCCACCATCTCCGCCACCTTTGCCGCGGCATCGGCCATATCCGCAGCGGTTATCAGCTGCAGCCCGGCGTCGGCGAGAATTTGCCGGCCCTGCTCCACATTGGTGCCCTCCATGCGGATCAGCAGGGGCACGGCAACCCCGCACCTCTTCACGGCTGCGACGATACCGCTGGCCAGGACGTCGCAGCGCAGAATGCCGCCGAAGATATTAATGAAAATCCCCTTGACGTGGGGATCGCCTGAAATGATCGCAAATCCCTTTTCCACCATCTCAGCGCTTGCCCCGCCGCCCACATCCAGGAAATTGGCAGGCGCGGCCCCGGCTTTTTTAATGATATCCATGCTTGCCATGGCCAGCCCCGCCCCGTTCACCATAACGCCGACATTGCCGGAGAGCCTGATATACTTGAGGTTATCCTCCCTGGCTCTGGCCTCCAGCGGGTCATCTTCATGAATATCGCGGTATTGCAGCAGATCAGCATGGCGAAAAAGGGCGTTGTCATCCAGTTCCATCTTGGCGTCCACCGCCAGGGGTGAACCTGCGCCGGTAATGACCAGCGGATTAATTTCGAGAAGCAGACAGTCGTTTTCCACAAAAAGACGATAGAGCGCGGCAAGCAGGGCCGGCCACTGCTTCATGGCGTCCGGCGTGAGGCCAAGACCGGACAACGCCTGGCGGATATGATGGGGCTGCAGGCCCTGCAGGGGGTTTACCTGCACCCTGCTGATTTTCTCCGGCGCGATAGCGGCGGTTTTTTCGATATCCATGCCGCCGGCGGCGCCTGCCATGATGACAATTGAGGCGCTGTCCCGGTCCACCAGCAGCGAGAGATAGAGTTCCCGGCCGCTGTCCGCCGCCTGCTCGACCAGCACCCTGCGCACCAGGCGACCCTCCGGGCCGGTCTGGGGCGTGATCAGGGTCATGCCGAGGATTGCGCCGGCCCGCTGCCGCAGCTCCTCACGGCGGGCAACAAGCTGCACTCCCCCGCCCCTGCCCCGGCCGCCGGCATGGATCTGCGCCTTGACCACCAGGGGATAGCCAGGCAGGCCATCGGCCACCGCCAGGGCCTCATCGATCGTGGCGGCCACGCCGCCCTCCGGCACCGGGATGGCGTAGCGGCGGAAAAGCTCCTTGGCCTGGTATTCGTGAATTTTCATAAGTTCAGTCAACCTGATTCAGGCAGATTTTACGCTGCCGGCAAATCCGGGTCCGCGAAGAGCGCCCCCGCTCTCCCTTCTCCCTTCTCCCTTCGCTTCTCACGAAGCGGCAGGGGCAAAAAAAAAGCCCCGCCAACAGGCGAGGCTCTCCGTATTACTCATGCAGGAAACTGAACTCAGGTGCCGCAGCTGCTGCCGCAGGATCCGCAGGCGGAACCGCCGCCCAGCGGCATGCTGGAAGAAATGGCAAATCCTGAACGGGGGCCGGCATCAATAAAATCAACCTTGATGCTGCCGCAGGTGTTCAGTAGATTGGTCTCAACCAAAAACTTCAGATTATCCTGGTCAAATACCTGGTCCGTCTTTTTCGGCTCATCCAGAGCCAAGCCAAGGGATGGCCCGGCTCAGCCGCCCTGCATCAGGGCAATCCGGATGGCAGAATCAATATTATTCTGCTCCAGATACGCTTTGAGATTCTTTATCGCCAGCGCTGTAACATTCAACATGGTTGAAACCTCCTAAAAATTGAAAATAATTATCAAAAATGAAAAAATCGAGAATTTCAGGTTAAATTTTAAGTCATATTAATCGATCGGACTGAAAAGTCGCCGCAAAATTTCGCTTAATCCCAAAAAAATCTATTTAGTAATGTTTATTGAGATAATAAGTAATAAAATTGTATAAGTCAATATGACGGTCAGCCGCTGAAATCAAAAAAACCGTGACAATTGTTTGCATGGGGAAATCTAACCCTCTATAATCAGAAATAAATTGCTGGAATTTTTTTTTCTTAATATTCAATCAGGGATAGGCGATGAAAAAAATTGTTATATCAACCGGTGGTGGCGATGCTCCAGGCCTGAATGCGGTCATCTATGCAGTGGTCATGGCGTCTAATTCCCGGGGGTGGGAGGTTTACGGCAGTCGCCAGGGCTATCTGGGTTTGCTGGACAAGGACCAACTGGTGCGATTGCGGCCCGAGGATGTGGCGGATATCACCCCTACCGGAGGAACGATCCTTGGTTCAACCAACAAGGGCAACCCCTTTGCCATGCCTATTGAAAACCTGGCCGGCGAGATCCAGATCCGCGACGTTTCCGACCGGATCATGAGAAATTTCCTGCGTATGAATTTTTCCTGTCACATTGCGGTCGGCGGCGACGGCAGCCTGGAGATCGCCCATCGCTTTGCCGTGGAAAAAGGCATGCCGGTCATCGGCGTGCCGAAAACCATTGACAACGATCTGCTGGCAACCCAGTTGACCTTTGGTTTTGACACCGCGGTATCCACCGCCACCGAGGCCCTGGACAAACTCCACTCCACCGCCAAATCCCACGACCGGGTGATGGTGGTTGAGGTCATGGGCCGTGATTCCGGCTGGATCGCCCTGAATTCCGGCATCTCCGGCGGGGCGGATGTCATCCTCATTCCGGAAATCCCCTTTGATCTTGATATCGTCTGTGAAAAGATCAATGACAACGAGCTGCTGGACAAGCATTACGATATCGTGGTGGTGGCGGAAGGGGCAAGGGCCATTGATCAGGAAACCATTTACAAGGGCGTCGGCGAGATCGGCCGGTCGGAGAAGGTGCTGGGAGGCATCGGCGAATGGGTGGCTAAGGAGATCAACAAGCGGACGGGCAAGGACACCCGCTCCCTGGTCCTCGGCCATCTGCAGCGGGGCGGCTCGCCGACCACCTTTGACCGGCTGCTGGCCCTGCGCTTCGGCGCCACGGCGGTTCGTCTGGCCGAAAAAGAGAATTTTGATCAGATGGTGGCCCTGGCAGGCGACCAGATGAGCGCCGTTCCCCTGGCCGATGCCATCAAAAGTCGCAAAAAGGTGCCGCTGGACAGCGACAAGGTGCAGACCGCCCGGGAAATCGGCATCTGCTTCGGAGGATAAACGCAGGATTGACCAGCCGGCCCGGGCAGCGAGCTGCCAGGGCCGGCTGTTGCGCGGATAGAGGATAGAGCGGCCCTGCCGTGCCTCAGCGCCCGGGCCGGTCGAGACTGGCCATGTATTCCTCCCACTCCAGCGGCAGCAGCGTTTTTTTCCTGGTATTGCACTCCTTGCAGGCGGCCACGATGTTGCCCTTGCTGCTCGTGCCTCCCCGGGCCAGGGGAACCAGATGGTCCATGCTCAGCTCTTTTGCCGGAAACTTCCTGCCGCAATAGTAGCAGATGCCGGCAGCGATTTTATTTTGCCACCAGGAGGTCCGGCGCAGCTCCCTGGCCCTGGCCTTTTCTTTTTTGATGACCTGCTCATCCACCCCGGTAAAAACGTAATCTTCTCTCACCATCTGCCGCCCCTCAGTGCCCGTCGACCATGTCGCCCAGCAGAATCTTCCGCGCCGCCCCGACCAGATAGAGAGAGCCAGCCACGCAGATCAGGTCCGCCGGCCCGGCCTCTTCTGCCGCCAGGGCAAGGGCCTCTGCCACACTGGCGCTGGCACTGGCGCGTTCCTGCAGCGAGCCCGGAAGAATGTCCCGCAGTTGTTCCGGGGTGGCCGAGCGCTCCGCCTCCGGACGGGTAAAGATGAGGCGCTGGCAGTACGGGGCAATGGCACTCAGGGTTCTGGCAATATCCTTATCCGCCATGCTGGCCCAGACACAGATCAGCCTGCGGTAGACAAAATCCGCCTCAAGGCTGCGGGTAAGCGATAAAATGCCGGCCGGGTTATGGGCCCCGTCAAGCAGATAACGGCGCAGACCGCTGTTCCCCGCCGCCAGAGGCTCGGCAGGACAGTCGACAGGCCTGCCGCCGGCGCGGTCCAGGCAGAAATATTCCAGCCGCCCCGGCCAGCGCACCCTGGTCAGGCCCGCGCGGATCTGTTCCTCTGTCACGGTAAAGCCGTGCGGCTGCAACAGGTCCAGGGCGGCCAGGGCAACGGCCGTATTATCAAACTGATGGCCCCCTTTCAGCAGCAGGGGCAGGTTATTTCGCACCCTGCCGCCCGGCCCCAGATAATCCCAGCTGCCGTCAGCATGTCTGACTGTCTGGAAATCACGGCCCAGCAAGTACAGCGGCGCCTGCCTCTCCAGACAGGTGCGGCTGACCACCTCCAGGCTGTCATCCACCGCCACCCCCGAGACCACCGGAATACCGTTTTTGACAATGCCGGCCTTTTCCGCCGCAATCTGCCCGAGGGTGGTGCCGAGATGGGCCTCATGGTCCATGGAAACATTGGTAATGATGCTGACCAGCGGGGTAATGACATTGGTGGCGTCCAGCCTGCCGCCGAGTCCTACCTCGAGGATGACGATATCCACCTTTTGTCCGGCAAACCAGAGCAGGGCCAGGGCGGTGGTGAATTCAAAATAGGTGATCTGCCGCCCGTTGAGGCTGTCGCGGATGATGGTCGCTGTTTCGGCAAAGGCATCCTCGCTGATAAAACGGTCATTGATGCGGAACCGTTCCCGCACGCAGGAGAGATGGGGAGAGGTGTACAGCCCGACCCGGTAACCGGCCCCGCTTAACAGGGCCAGCAGGGTGGCGGAGACGGAGCCCTTGCCGTTGGTGCCGGCCACGTGGATAAAGCGCAGATCGCGCTGGGGATGATGGACGGCTTCAAGAAAGGCGGCCATGCTGTCAAGGCCGAGCTTGATCTTGAAGAACTGCAACTGGTCCAGATAGGACCAGGCCTGCTGATAGTGCATACGATGCTTCCTGCGAAAAAGAGGGGGAAGAAAAATTTCCGGTTTATCAAGCCGCTAAAAATAGCAGAACAGGAGACAACCTGCAACAGCATCAACAGGTCACCATCATTTAGGAGCCGTTACGAAATAACATGGCCATTTTTTCAATTTCGTTACGGCTCCTGCCGTTCCGCGCATTTCTCCAGCTTAGTGCGGAAATTCAGGCCCTTCCCCTTCCAGTTCAGCAGGAGGGAGAGAAAGCGGGAGCAAGCCCCTCCATGTTGCCGGCAGCCTGTTTGCTGGTCGAGGCGAAAAAAGGACAACGAGAATGGTCCTGACGGCAGAGACCTTCCAGGTCGGCAATGCTCGGGATGTAATTTTCCTTTCTGGCGGAACATGAGGCAACCTGCCAGTGGAACTCGCTGCTCGAATAAATCGATAAATAGTTACAGATCATGGTAATCCTCCTTGAATTTTCAGGGAAGATAACCGGGAATTGTTAGGGGTTTATTAGACATTTATTAATTTTATTTAATATTTCAGGCAAGTTCCAGCTGCGCATAGTCAAGTCTGAGGGTTTTCAGACCGTGGCGGGGGAAAAAAACGTCCACAATCTTATCCCCGCTGATCTTTCTGATCTGCCCGTGGCCGAAGAAACCGTGGCGTACCTCCATGCCGGGAGAAAGTATGCTGGTACTGGTGATTTTCCCCGTGGCTGCCGGATTTTCAGCCCGGCTGGCCTCAGCGGTTTTCCGGGAGGAAAAGTCCGGCTCCGGCTTTCCCTGATAGGAAAAGCGCGTGGCAGCCGCGCCATAACCGCTGGAGCTACCCCCGCCCTTTGGCTTGACATGATTGATCAGTCCCGCCGGCAGTTGCGCCAAAAAGGGAGAAATGGTGCAGTAGTGCCGCGTGCGGTCAGGGGCGACAGTTTCCCGCGGGTAGCTGAGGAAAAGACGGGTTTTGGCCCTGGTTGCCGCCACATAGAGCAGGCGCCTCTCCTCTTCATACTGATCCGGGAAGGGCATGGCATGGGCCGAGGGGAACTTGCCCTCCGCCAGATCGATGATGAAAACCGTGTCCCACTCCAGCCCTTTGGCCGAGTGGATGGTGGAAAGGACCAGGGTCCGGCTGTCCGCCGCGGCAAAAGGGTCTGCCGTAAGCTCCGGCGGATCAAGGGAGGCGTCGTCCAGAAAATCCTGCAGGGTCCGGTAATCGCCGATGATCACCTTGAACTGTTCCAGATCCCGGGCCCGGCTGGGGTAATCATCATGGTACAGGCGCTCGAACACCGGTTGATAATACTCCATGATCCGTTCAAACTGGGCAAGGGGGGTATGCATGGCTCCCAGTTCATGAAACATGCGCACCAGCTCATTGAATTCGTTCTTCCAGGCCGGGGCGGTCGGATAGCCGCGCAGGGCCGCCAGCGGGTCCCCGGCCTCGCGCACCTCTGCCACGATCTTCTGGGCTGTTTTCGGGCCGACCTTGGGCAGATGCAGCAGCACCCGGTGCCAGGACAGATTGTCCCGCAGGTTGACAATGAGCCGCAGATAGGAAATGACATCCTTGACATGGGCCGTTTCCGTCAGCTTCAACCCGCCCCTCTTTTCAAAGGCGATCTGGCTGCTGGCCAGCTCAAGTTCAAGCTTGAAGGAATGGAACCCGGCGCGGAACAGCACCGCCATCTCGTGATAGGGCGTGCCCTGCTGATGGAGTTCGGCAATCTTGCCGGCCACGTATCTGGCCTGCTCTCCTTCGTCCCGGGCGGCAAAGAGCAACGGTTTTTCCCCGGTGGTGATGTTGCTGAACAGCTTTTTGGTGTATTTCTCCTGGGCCTGCTCGATGATGGCGTTGGTTGCTTCAAGAATCTTCTGGCTGCTCCGGTAATTCTCCTCCAGCCGGATAATTCTGGCGCCGGTGAAAATTTTCGGGAAATCCATGATGTTGCGGAAATCAGCGCCGCGAAAACTGTAAATGGACTGACTGTCGTCACCCACCACCATGACATTGTCATGACTTGAGGCGATGAGCCGCACGATCTGCGCCTGAATCCGGTTGGTATCCTGATACTCGTCCACCATCAGGTAACGGAAACGGGCGGAGATCTCGTGGCGGACCTGTTCCTGCTCAGCCAGCACGTCGCGGAAATTGACCAGCAGATCGTCATAATCCATCAGAACATGATCGCGTTTGAACTGCTGGTAATGTTTGCGGATGCGGAGCAGGTCATCCATGAATTCCGCCAGATGAAAGTACTGGCTGTTGACCAGTTCCTCCAGGGAATGGGATTTGTTGACCGAGCCGCTGATGATGTTGACGATCACCCGTTTGGAGGGAAAGCGCTTGCCGGCCCCGGAGAGATCAAGGGATGATTTGAGCAGGTTGATGATCCCCTCGGCGTCCGCCCGGTCAATAATGGTGAAATTAGGGGCATAGCCCACATGATGACCATAACGGCGCAGCAGCAGGCTGGCCACCGCATGGAAGGTGCCGCCCATGACCCGCCGGCAGGTGTCATCCAGCAGGGTCGAGGCTCGGCTCAGCATCTCCTGGGCTGCCTTGCGGGTAAAGGTGAGCAGCAGGATATTGTCCGGGTCGATGCCCTGCTCCACCAGATGGACCAGCCGGTAGACCAGGGTGCGGGTCTTGCCGCTGCCGGCCCCGGCAATGACCAGCACCGGCCCGTTGATGGTTCTGACGGCTTCAAACTGGGCGGGATTCAAATCATCTGCGCCGATGCGTGACGAAAAGCGGTGGCTGGAGGCCTTGCCTGAGGGGAAAAGACTTGTCTGTTCCATAGTTATGCACTATATATTTTTTTGGTTTGACCTGAACCCGCAAAAAAAGTAGTATGCCAAATTACAAATGATATTCAATTACTACGTATTGCCGCCCTGTAATGACCAAGCGAGGAGGTTTTCTGAAAATGGCTGATCTGCACGATATCTTCACCGATGATGCGCTCCAGAATCTCTTCCCAGTCAGCCGGGCCAATGATTTTTTTGATGCCCTGTTCGGTGATGCCGCCGAAGGGGCCTATGATATCGCTCTCAAATTCAGCGGCTACGACTCACAGAACAGACAGCTGCATTTCCAGCTGCATCTCATCCAGCGCCCGGGCAAATGCCTGGCCTGCAACCTGACCTACGGCCTGCCCGAGGTCTTTTCCCGCCATCCGGTGATCAATATCAAGGGCCTGGTGGGGGAAATCAGCAAGCTGCTCGCCGGGCAACTCACCTGCAACAAGTGGGCACTGAAGAGCACCAAGTCCGTTTCCAGCGAGCTGCACATTATTCCACTGGTGATTGAGGTGGGGTAGAGCAACGCTCACTCCTTCAATACTCAACATTGGCACCAGAACAACCAGGCGAGATGGGGTGTGCGTGTCATTGGCATATTAGATCTCTTCATCTTCTCTTCTTCGAAATGATTCAAGCTCCCATTGGGCCAATGTTAGGCCTTTTGTGCTGGCAATCCTTCTCAAGGCTTTAATGGCTTGTGTGTATTCCTCAATAGAGTCACTACTTGTCCAATTATAATTGAGACCAGCACGATCTCGAATAATGCCATCTATTGGGCAGTGCGGCGGCTCTGGGCAGAACCCGGCAGTCCAGAGATACTTCAAGTGAAGATTAACGAGTTTTTGGGCTACACCAATCCTGAACTTACTGTTATATAAATAACAAGATAGCTTTTTTGAGAGATTTGAGGCAACCTCAGCGATAAACGCAGTATGTTTGTTTTCGGGAACCGCGCCCTCAGAATACTTGGTCTCTATAGTACACAAACACTCTCGAAAAACTCGTTTTGGTTCTTTTCTTTGAAAGTCTTTCGTGGCTTTGTTATAGACGGGGTACTCTTTATCTCGGGTAGACAAAGCGGCTTTCAGCGTAAGAAGACCAAGTTCATAAGATAGAAAACGCTTTTTGTCATCCCTTTCCATACTCGTTACTCCTTATTTGGCAACCTTAACCCAAGCAGCTCAGCCAGCCGGTCAAAATACCGCCCCACATGCTCAGGCCTATGGGCGTCCGAGCCGGCCACCAGCCGCACTCCCATGCCCTGGGCCACCTTGAGCAGCCGCAGCGAGGGAAACGGTTCACCCCGCAGGGGATAGCCTGAGGTGTTCACCTCCAGGGCCACATCTTTTTCCCGCATGAGCGAGAGGATTTCCACCGTTCTGGCAAAATCATCCTCGGCAAAGACAAAGGACGGGCAATGGCGCATCACGGCATCGAGATGGCAGACCACATCAGCCGGGATCACGGCCAGGGCCTTTTTGAGCCCGGCAAAATAGGCGGCCGCGACATTTGCCACACCGAACCTCTCCATCAGGGCGATGCTGGCCGGCCGGCGGCTCACCATGTTGACATGGCCGAGATCCGTTTTCAGGTAATGGTAGGAGAGGCCGATGCGCTCCCACTTGAATTTGCCCAGAAAAGCCACGGCGTCCTGCAGATGCTCCGGATTGGCGCCCACCTCAACGCCTGCGCCCACCGCAATGAGCCCCTGGTATTTTTCCGCCAGCCGTCTGCCTTCCCCATGATAATAAACGAAATCCGCCTCGGTCAGCCAGGTGGATTCAAAGTAGTCGATACCGGTTTCATAGTGCTCAAGAAAAATGATTTTTTTAAGCCCCGCGGCAACCGCGGCCTGCACGTACTCCTCCATCTCGCCCCTGGCGTGGTGGCAGAGCCGGGTATGGACATGGCCGTCCGTGGTGATGTCGATGGGGGCTTGCGGCATAATAAAAGGCAAGGGAAGGTGCATAGAGTCTGGTTTTTTTACCTAACAGACTGCAGTCTAAACAACCTTAGGTGTATAGTCTGTAGGTATTTAGCCTGTTAGTAATGAAAAATTACCAGATGAGGCTGTTTTTTTTACCTAACAGACTACAGTCTAATAGTCTAAACAACCTCCTACCGTTTCATCAATAATTCCTGCGGGCCAGCACTTCCCTCGGTTTGGCCCCGTCCGCCGGGCCGATGACCCCTTCCTTTTCCATGGTTTCGATCATGCGGGCCGCCCGGTTGTAGCCCACCCGCAGCCGGCGCTGGATCATGGAGATGGAGGCCTGGCCGGTTTCGCAGACAATGGCCACCGCCTCATCGTATTTCTCGTCCAGATCCCCTTCGGCATCGTCGTCCAGCGCTTCCTCCTCCTTTTCCACGCTCTGGATGACGGACTCATCATAGCGGGCGCTGCCCTGCTGCTTGAGAAAGGTGACCAGCCGCTCGGATTCCTGCTCCGAGATATAGGCCCCGTGGATGCGCTGCAGCCGGGCCGTGCCCGGCGGCAGAAAGAGCATGTCGCCCGCGCCGAGCAGATGTTCCGCCCCGCTGGTGTCAAGAATGGTGCGGGAATCGATCTTGGAGGAGACCTTGAACGACATCCTGGTGGGGAAATTGGCCTTGATCAGCCCGGTCAGGACATCCACCGAGGGCCGCTGGGTGGCCAGGATAAGATGCATGCCGGCCGCCCTGGCCATCTGGGCCAGGCGGGCCACGGCGGTTTCCACCTCATTGGAGGAGACCATCATCAGATCGGCCAGCTCATCGATGATGATGACGATATAGGGGAGCTTCTCCTCGGCGATCTCATTATAACTGGCAAAGCCCTTGACCCGCATGGCCTCCATGAGGATGTAGCGCCGCTCCATCTCCCGGACGGCCCACTGCAGGGCGCGGCTGGCCATCTTCGGATCGACCACCACCGGATGCAGCAGATGGGGAATCGCCTCATAGCTGGAGAGCTCGATGCGTTTGGGGTCAACCATGAGCAGGCGCACCTCGTCCGGGGTGGCCTTGAAGAGAATGCTGCAGATGATGGCGTTGATGGCCACGCTTTTGCCCGCCCCGGTGGCGCCGGCGATGAGCAGATGGGGCATTCTGGTCAGATCGGCGCAGACCGGCCGGCCGACCACATCCATGCCGAGGCCGATGGTCAGCTTGGATTCGGCCTTGATGAATTTATCGGTGGCGAGAATTTCACGGATGGTGACGGTTTTGCGGCGGGGATTGGGGATCTCGATGCCCACTGCCGCCTTGCCGGGAATGGAGCCGATGATGCGCACGCTTTCCGCCTGCAGGCCAAGGGCGAGATCATCGGCCAGGGAAACGATGCGGTTGATCTTGACCCCCGGGGCCGGGGCGAATTCATAGGTGGTGATCACCGGCCCGGGGGAGATGCCCGTCACATTGCCCTTGACCCCGAAATCGGCCAGTTTGCTTTCCAGGGTGCGGCTGACCGCCAGATAATGCTCCCTTTCGATAACCACCGCATCCTCAGGGGGGTTATTGAGCAGGGAGAGGCTGGGCAGTTGGAAATTGCCCGGCTGCACGGGCAGGGGCTGAAACTCCTCCCTGGCCACGACATTTTTCAGGGCAACCGGTTCATGCAGCTGCGGGAGGGCGAGCTGCGGCTCATCCGGCTCATCAGGCCGCAGCCGCTCGCCGCTGTTGCCATTGCCGTTAACTACCCCCTTGTCCGGCAGCGATTTCAGCTGTTTGCGCTGCTTGAGTTTCTGGTTGATGGTGCCGCAGGTCTGCACCACGCTTCTCCCCACAAAAAAGGGGGAAAAACGCACCGTGGCCATCAGCGACAGCAGCAGGACGGTGGCGTAAAAGAGCAAGGCGCCCGCCCAGCCGAAATAGGTGCTGGTCACCCCGAAGAGGATCTCCCCCAGCCGGCCGGCAATGGGATAAGCGCGGCCAAAGAGCGGCAGGCGCTGCCAGGCAAGCGAGGCCAGCAGGGCGCTGCTGCCCATCAGCAGGCCGGTACAGCCGCCGCAGATAATGGGCAGCCGCTGGAGGGCGAACCTGCCGAAAAAGATCGACACCCCGAAAAAAAACAGGAGAACCGGCAGCCAGAAGGAGCTGAGTCCCAGAAAACTCATGAACAGGGTGGCCAGAAAATTGCCCACGCTGCCGCACCAGTTGGCGGAGGCGCCGGCCATGGCCGGCCCGGCAGGGGCAGAGAAACTGACAAAGGAGAGCAGCAGAAAAAGACCGGCAACGATGGCGAGAACAGCTGCCACCTCTTGCCCAAGAGTGGGCTGGTAGGTTTGATTGCTTGTGGCTTTTACCATAACATGGCCGGCAGAAGGTTCTCCGCTTCCGCGTGAAATTTTTCCAGCCTATTCCTTCCTGACACTGCGGCAGATGGAGTCGAGTATGCCGTTGATGAAGGGGGCGGCATCATCGGTGCTGAAACGCTTGGCAATCTCAATGGCCTCGTTGAGAATCACGGACGAAGGGACATCAGGCATATGGGCCAGCTCAAAGCTGGCAATGCGGAGGATATTGCGGTCAATCACCGCCATCCGGCTGAGCCGCCAGTTCTTGGCGTGCAGCTCGATCATGCTGTTGATGGCATCCCACTGCAGCTGAATGCCGCTGATCAGCTCCTGGGCATAGGGAACCGCCTTCTTGTTCACATCAAAATGTTCGCCCATACGGGCAATATCAGTCTGCTGGCCGCCGCACTGATCAAGCTGATAGAGACATTGCAGGGCGAGTTCCCGTGATTTGCGACGGATGCTCATAGGAGGCTTTTTAACAGGTTAACCATCTCGATGGCAGCGGCGGCGCACTCGGAACCTTTATTGCCGGCCTTGGACCCGGCCCGCTCAATGGCCTGTTCGATGGTGTCGGTGGTGAGTACGCCAAAGATGATCGGCACCCCGCTCTCCATGCTGGCCTGGGCAATCCCTTTGGCCGCCTCGTTTGCCACGAAATCAAAATGCGGGGTCGCCCCGCGGATGACGGCGCCTAGACAGATCACCGCGTCATAGCGTCCGGATCGGGCCATTTTCTGGGCCACCAGGGGTATTTCAAAAGCGCCCGGCACCCTGGCCACCTCGATGTCATCGTCAGTGGCGCCGAATCGGAGCAGGGTGTCCAGGGCACCCTCCAGCAGACGTTCCGCGATAAATGAGTTGAAACGGGCCAGCACGATGCCGATTTTTTTCCCTTCAGCCTGGAAATTTCCTTCAAAATATTTTGCCATTACCGAACTC
Organism: Desulfurivibrio sp.; assembly: GCA_003605035.1. GTDB lineage: Bacteria > Desulfobacterota > Desulfobulbia > Desulfobulbales > SURF-16 > SURF-16. The sequence goes on along the minus strand of QZKJ01000118.1, from coordinate 34,381 downwards.
CAATTTTTTTTCAGTCTACCTCTTCCGAACCGTTCAGCTCAAGAAGATGGCCCATTTTATCCTTTTTACAACGCAGATAGCCCAGGTTTTCCGGCACCGGATTGGTCTCGATCTTCACCCGGTCCACCACCTCCAGCCCGTATCCCTCGAGTCCGACGATCTTTTTGGGATTGTTGGTCATCAGTTTCATCTTCCTGACCCCGATATCCCGCAGGATCTGGGCGCCGATGCCGTAATCGCGCAGATCGGCCTTGAAGCCAAGTTTCAGATTGGCCTCCACCGTATCCATCCCCTTATCCTGCAGGGCATAGGCCTTGATCTTATTGGCCAGCCCGATTCCCCGGCCCTCCTGGTGCATATAGAGGATGACGCCGCAACCCTCCCGGTTGACCATGCGCATGGCCGCCTGCAGCTGGCCGCCGCAGTCGCAGCGCATGGAACCGAAAACATCACCGGTCAGGCATTCGGAATGAACCCGCACCAGCACCCCCTTGTCCGCGCTGATGTCGCCCTTGATCAGGGCCAGGTGCTCATAGTCATCCACATCATTGGTGTATACCACGGCCTTGAATTCTCCGCCATAGCGGGTGGGCAGTTTGGTCTCCGCGGCCCGGTGGACCAGCTTGTCCATCTTCATGCGGTAGGCGACCAGATCGGCGATGGTGGCGATCTTCAGGCCATGCTCTCTGGCAAAGATCTGCAGGTCCGGCATCCTGGCCATGGTGCCGTCGTTTTTCATGATCTCGCAGATGACCCCGGACGGGGAAAGGCCGGCCAGCCTGGCCAGATCAACCGAACCTTCGGTCTGGCCGGTGCGCACCAGCACCCCGCCCCGGCGCGCCCGCAGGGGGAACACATGGCCCGGGCTGACCAGGTCCTCGGGTTTGACATCAGGGGCCACCGCCGCCTGGATGGTCCTGGCCCGGTCGGCGGCGGAGATGCCGGTGGTCACGCCCTGCCGCGCCTCGATGCTCACGGTAAAGGCGGTCTGATACGGCGACTGGTTGTTCTGCACCATCATGGGCAGTTTCAGCCGCTCAAGATGCTCCGGGGTCAGGGTCAGACAGATCAAGCCCCTGCCATGGGTGGCCATGAAGTTGATGGCCTCCGGGGTGGCCATCTGGGCGGCCATGCACAGGTCGCCTTCATTTTCCCTGTCCTCATCATCAACCAGGATGATCATCTTCCCTGCCCTGATGTCTTCGATTACCTCTTCTATACTGCTTACCGGCATGTTCTTCACCTGATCCGGCCGGGCCGGATCTGAAATAGGAATAAATAAAAGTGTAAATTTAGGGGTACTGTAAGCCCTTGTTCAAAAATAACGGTAACAGCGTAATGCTGTAAACGGCATAAGGGCCGTTGCGGAATAACCATTCATCTGGTTACGGCCGCCCCTTATACCGTTCAGCGTATTACTTCAAAAAACCATGCTCCGCCAGAAAAGCCGGATTGATGCGCGACCCCTGGTTTTTTTCGCCATTCTCCTTAACCTGCAGCAGCTTTTCCACGTATTTACCGATCAGGTCCACCTCGATGTTCACCAGGTCCCCCTGTTTCAGCAGGCCCAGGGTGGTGACCTGCAGGGTATGGGGGATGATGGCCACGGAAAAGGTGCGGTCATCACAAGCGTTCACCGTGAGGCTGATGCCATTGATGGTGATGGAGCCCTTCTCAATAATATAGCGGCCCAGTCCTTGCGGTACGGCAAAATGAAACCGCACGAAATCACCCTCCGGCTTTCTTTCCACTATCGGCGTGGTGGCATCCACGTGGCCGCTGACCAGGTGGCCGCCCAGCCGGTCGCTTAAGCGCAGGGCCCGCTCGAGATTCAGCTGCATGCCGACGGCGATGCTGCCGAGATTGGTGCGGGACAGGCTTTCCGGCGACACATCCACCTCAAAACGCCGGCCGCTGATCTTCTTGGCGGTCAGACAGACGCCGTTGCAGGCAATGGATTCACCCTCCTGTGGCTCGGTGAGGGCAAAATCCGCCTCCACCCCGAAAACCATGCCGCCGCCGGCGGGCCTTTTTTCGATGAGTTTGCCTTTCCCCTGAATAATTCCGGTAAACATGTTCTTGCGTAAGGTTTTTCCCGTTAAATGGTCACGTTCAGCTGTTTGCCGCCCGTCTCCTGCATGGTGGTAAACAGTCCGTCAATCAGCACATCGTCATCAAAACGTCTGATGCGGCGGGTGACAAAGCGCTTGCCCTCCTGCACCCCGGCCAGCCGCAGACCGTCAACCACCGGCACCGCGTCGCCGCCCAGAAAAAGCGGGGCCAGAAAAAGGCAGACCTGATCCACCAGCCCGGCCCGCAGAAAGGAGCCATGCACCTGGCTGCCGCCCTCCACCAGTACGCTGTTCAGCTGGGCATCGCCTAAAAACCGCAGCACCTGCCGCAGATCCAGACCGTCCCGGCCGCTGTCCACCCGGATGATTTTCGCCCCCGCCTTTTCCAGGGCCTCAGCCCTGGCCTGCCCGGCCTGGCGGGAGCAGAAAATCCAGGTGGGCGCCGGGGACTGCTGGGTAAGCATCAGGGCGGCCGGGGTCAGGCGGAGCCTGCTGTCCAGCAACACCCGCACGGGATCTTTACCCCTTTTCCCCGGTAATCTGGTGGTGAGGGAAGGGTCGTCGGTCAGGGCCGTACCCGCGCCGATCAGAATGGCGTCCACCCGGTCGCGGAGGCGGTGCACCTCGGCCCGTGATTTGGCGCAGGTAATCCAGCTGCTCTGCCCGTCTGCCGCGGCAATCCGGCCGTCCAGACTACAGCCTGCCTTCATGATCACCCAGGGCAGGCCGGTGGTAATATGCTTGATGAACGGATAATTCAGCTCCCGGCAGGCGTCGGCCAGCACCCCGGTTCTCACCTCAATGCCATTGTCCTGCAGAAAGGCGCAGCCGGAACCGGCCACCAGCGGATTGGGGTCAAGCATGCCGGCCACCACCCTTCTGATGCCGGCTGCCAGGATGGCCCGGGTGCAGGGCGGGGTGCGGCCGGTGTGGTTGCATGGTTCCAGGGTGACGTACAGGGTCGCGCCCCGGGCTTTTTCCCCGGCCGCCCGCAGGGCGTGGATCTCGGCATGGGGGGTGCCTGCCTTGCGGTGATAGCCTTTGCCGATCACCCTGCCTTGCTGCACCACCACCGAACCAACCGCGGGATTGGGGGAGGTCCGGCCCAGGCCCTTGCGGGCCTCCCGCAGGGCCATGCTCATGAAGACCAGGTCAGGATCCTTCATTCTTTTCATCTTCCCGGGCGCCGAGCAAACCCTTCAATTCCTCCATGAACTCATTGAGATCCTTGAACTGCCGGTAAACCGAGGCAAAACGGACATAGGCCACCTCGTCAATATTGCGCAGGGCGTCCATCACCCGCGCCCCGACAATCCGCACCGGAATCTCCCGTTCCCCCATGTCCTGCAGTTCCCTTTCCAGGTTATCGACAAATTCCTCGATCTGGGTCATGCTCACCGGCCTCTTTTCACACGCCTTTTTCAGGCCGGCCACCACCTTGGAACGGTCCCAGGCTTCCCGGCGGTCATCTTTCTTGATGAGCATGGGCATGGTCACCTCCAGCCGCTCATAGGTGGTGAAACGGCGGCCGCAGGAATCGCACAGACGCCGGCGACGGGTGATGGTGTAGTCTTTATTGAGGCGGGAGTCAACCACCTTGTTTTCAAGATGGCCACAGTAAGGGCATTTCATTTTTCAGCCAGCAATCATTCTTGAATGGAACAAAGGCCACAAAGAGAGAAACGCCTCTCCGTGGCCAGTGCAGGGGGAACGATACTCCTTTTTTTCCAAGGCGCTCCTCAGCCGTTTTCTGCCGGGTTTCCCATCTGAATAAGGGGGATGCCGGCTTCGGCCAGCATGGAGGCGGCAAGGGTGTCGGCATAACCGTCCTTGTAGTAGATGGCCTTGACCCGGGCGTTGATCAGCATCTTGCTGCAGATTGAGCAGGGCATATTCGTACAGTATACCGTGGAATTTTCCACGCTGACCCCGTGCAGAGCCGCCTGGATAATGGCATTCTGCTCGGCATGCAGCCCCCGGCACAGTTCATGGCGTTCACCGGAAGGGATATTCTGCTGGGCCCGCAGACAGCCGACTTCCAGGCAATGGCGGACCTTGGTGGGGGCGCCGTTGTAGCCGGTGGCAATGATTCGTTTGTCCCGCACCAGGATGGCGCCCACCTTGCGCCTGGTGCAGGTTGACCGCTGGGCAACCAGTTCCGTAATGGAAAGAAAATATTCGGACCAGGATGGGCGCTGGGCGGGATCAGTCATCGTCGCGCACTAAGTCCGGATAGAGGGGGAACTGATCGCAGAGCATCCGAACCTCAAGCCGGATGGCGGCGAGCGTCTCCTTGTTGTCGCGGTTGCTGATAGCTCGGTTGATCCACTCGGCGATTTTGGCCATTTCCGGCTCCTGCAGGCCCCGGGTGGTCACCGACGGGGTGCCGATGCGGATGCCGCTGGTGACGAAACGGCTCTGGGTATCAAAGGGGATGGCATTCTTATTGACCGTCAGCCCGGCGTCCTCCAGCACCTCCTCGGCAAGTTTGCCGGTGATATCCTTGTTGGTCAGGTCGACCAGCATCAGATGGTTATCCGTGCCGCCCGACACCAGCCGGAAGCTGAATTGCTGCAGGTTTTCCGCCAGAGCCCTGGCATTTTTCACCACCTGCTCCTGATAGATCCTGAACTCCTCGGTCATGGCCTCCTTGAAGCTCACCGCCTTGGCCGCAATCACGTGCACCAGTGGTCCGCCCTGGATGCCCGGGAATATTTTACTGTTCAGCCTCTTGTCAAACTCACCCTTGGCCAGGATCATGCCGCCCCGCGGGCCGCGCATGGTCTTGTGGGTGGTGGTGGTGACAAAATGGGCATGGGGCACCGGTGAAGGGTGCACCCCGGCGGCGACCAGACCGGCGATATGGGCCATATCCACCATGAACAGGGCGTCGATCTTATCGGCAATATGGCGGAAGGCCGCAAAGTCAATCAACCTGGGATAGGCGCTGGCCCCGGCCACGATCATCTTCGGTCTTTCCGCCAGGGCAATGCGCTCCACCGCTTCCATATCGATCTGGCCGGTATCCTGCCTGACCCCGTAGGAGACGAAATCATACAGTTGTCCGGAGAAATTGACCCCGCTGCCGTGGGTCAGATGGCCGCCGTGGGCCAGGTCCATGCCCAGCACCTTGTCGCCCGGCTTCAAGCTGGCAAAATAGACTGCCATATTGGCCTGGCTGCCGGAATGGGGCTGCACATTGGCATACTCCGCCCCGAAGATCTCCTTGGCCCTGTCGATGGCCAGCGACTCAATCTCGTCGGCATACTCGCAGCCGCCATAGTATCGCTTGCTCGGATAGCCTTCCGCGTATTTGTTGGTGAAGATGGAACCCTGGGCCTCAAGCACCGCCATGCTGACGATATTTTCCGAGGCGATCAGCTCCAGCTGGTTGGTCTGGCGCTCCAGTTCATAGCGGATGGCGCGATAAACCGCCGGGTCTGTCTGTTTTAATGCTGACATAAATACTCTTTAAATTGATTTATTTTACCGATACAGCGTCACTTCTGCGACCTAAACAGGTTCAGGATGAAAACATTTCAATACGGCGCAGATGGCGGTCTCCGGCAAAGTCGGTGCTGAGCCAGGTGCGGACAATTTCCTCGGCCAGCCCCGGCCCCGTTACCCTGGCCCCGAGACAGAGCACATTGGCGTTATTGTGCTCCCGGCTCATGCGGGCCGCAAACATCTCCGTGCACAGGGCGGCCCGGATCTTTTTATGGCGGTTGGCCGCCATGGACATGCCGATACCGGTGCCGCAGATCAGAATGCCGCGGTCGCAGCGGTTGTCCGCCACCAGATCACAGACGGCTTTGGCGTATTGGGGATAATCAACCGACAGGGTTGAGTCGGTCCCCTGGTCATTCACCTGGTGTCCGAGTTCCGCCAGCAGAGGCAGAATGACCTCTTTCAAAGCAATACCGCCGTGATCACATCCGATGGCTATCTTCACCGCTATCCCTCAAAACGTTTCATGATGATGACGGCGTTGGTGCCGCCGAATCCGAAGGAATTGGACATGGCCGCCCGGATTTTCATCTCCCGCGCACTGCCCGGTATATAATCAAGATCGCATTCCTCATCCGGATGTTCCAGATTTGCCGTGGGAGGAGCAAGCTGATGATGAATGGCCAGGGCCGTAAAAACGGATTCAATTCCCCCTGCCCCGCCCAGCATGTGGCCGGTCATGGATTTGGTGGAACTGATGGCGAGCTTTCTGGCGTGGTCGCCATAGACGCTCTTGATGGCCCGGGTCTCCACCACATCGTTTAAAGGGGTGGAGGTGCCGTGGGCATTGATATAGTCAATCTCGTCAACATTCATGCCGGCATCGGCCAGCGCCATCTTCATGCAGCGGATGGCGCCGTCGCCGTCTTCAGGCGGGGCAGCCATGTGGAAGCCGTCGCCGGAAAGTCCGTAACCAGCCATTTCCGCATAGATGCGGGCGCCCCTGGCCCTGGCGTGTTCAAGCTCCTCCAGGATGAGAATGCCGGCGCCCTCGGCGATGATGAAACCGTCGCGGTCCCGGTCAAAGGGGCGGGAGGCTTTCTCCGGAAAATCATTATTTCTGGACAGGGCCTTCATGGCATTGAAGCCGCCAACCGCCAGGGGGCAGATGACCGATTCGCTGCCACCGGTTACGGCCGCGTCGCAGACCCCTGAACTCACCAACCGGAAGGCCTCGCCCACCGCATGGGTGCCGGCCGCGCAGGCGGTGGTTACTGACAGATTCGGTCCCTTGAGCTTTTTGACGATGGAGATCTGGCCGGCGCCCATGTTGGGTATGACCATGGGAATAAAAAAAGGGGTGATGCGTTTCGGCCCCCGCTCCATGCAGACCTGATGATACTTCTCAATGGTGGACAGCCCCCCGAGGCCGCAGCCGGTAATGACCCCGACCCGGGCGGCATTTTCCTCCGTAACCGTCAGGCCTGAATCAGTAAAGGCCAACTCTGCCGCAGCCACAGCATACTGCACAAAGAGATCCAGGTGTTTAGCGGTTTTGGCCTCGATATAATCCTCGGCCACAAAATCCTTGACCTCGGCGGCAATTTTTACTCCATGGTCTGCCGTATCAAAACGGGTTATCAAGGCGACCCCGCTCCTGCCGGCACAGATGCCATCCCATGTCTTTTCATTTCCGGTACCTAAGGGGGTAACAAGCCCGACACCGGTAACGACTACTCTTCTCGCCATTCGCAACCTCGAAAGCTTGAGATATTACAATACCTGAAACAGCAGCGCATATCAGCGTTTACGGAGAGCCGCAAACGCGATACAGGCATTTATTTCAAGGAGTTAATGTGATCGATCGCATGCTGAACAGTGGTGATCTTTTCCGCCACATCATCAGGGATCTCGGTATCGAAAGCCTCTTCCATTGCCATGATCAACTCGACCAGGTCCAGAGAATCTGCCCCGAGATCATCAACGAAAGAGGCGGCTGGCACAACTTTTGCTTTGTCTACACTGAGCTGCTCAACAATGATATCAATAAGTTTTTCTTCTTTAGACATGTTTTTCTCCTTCTTTTTCCTTATAACCCATCATACTGCCCGACAGGACAGCAGCGGTCTGCATACACTCTTTTTTGTTTTTCAGCCCATGAACATGCCGCCATTAACATGGATAAACTGGCCGGTGACATAACGGGCCTCCTCTGAAGCCAGATACGCCACGGCAGCAGCCACATCTTCAACAGTCCCGAGAGAATTCATGGGGATTTCCGCTTTGATTTTTTCCGTTACCTCTTCTGCAAGCTCCCTGGTCATATCGGTATCAATATAACCGGGCGCCACACCATTGACCGTCACCCCGCGGGATGCCAGTTCCTTGGCCACCGAACGGGTCAGCCCCACCATCCCCGCCTTGGCCGCCGCATAGTTGGCCTGCCCGGCATTGCCGGCAAAACCGATCACCGAGGTGATCGAGACAATCCGTCCCCAGCGCTGCTTCATCATCGGGCGGCTGGCCGCCTTGATGCAATTGAAGGCGCCTTTGAGGTTGGTGTCAAGCACCTCATCCCAGGCCTGTTCCTTCATCATGGCAATGAGGCCGTCGCGGGTTATCCCCGCATTGTTGACCAGTATATCAACCCGGCCGAAATCGGCCAGTATCTTTTTAAAGGCGGCCTGCACCTGAAGGGCATCAGCCACGTTGAACTGATACGCCGCTGCCTGACCGCCAGCATCCTTGATGGCCGCCACCGTTGCTTCCGCCGCATCGGGCCGGCTGACATAATTGACTACCACAGTGGCGCCCAGGCCGGCAAGACGAAGGCAGACAGCCTTGCCTATGCCGCGGCTTCCTCCGGTGACGACCGCTATTTTTCCGTCCAAGCTCATGTCGTTGGTATCCTGGTTGTCAGATTGATGATGTACGGGCCTGTTTGATTTTTTCAATCAGTTTCGGCAGAATTTCAAAAACATCGCCGACCACCCCGTAGGTTGCCACGTCAAAAATGGGAGCATGCGGGTCACGGTTGATGGCGATAATGGTATCGGCTGACTGCATGCCCACCAGATGCTGGATGGCCCCGGAAATGCCACAGGCAATATAGACCTTGGGGCTGACGGTTTTACCGGTCTGCCCCACCTGATGGGGATAGGGGATCCAGCCGCTGTCAACCGCGGCCCTGGAGGCAGCCACCGCCCCGTCGAGCAGGTGCGCCAGCTCCGCAATCAGGGCAAAGCCCTTTTCCCCTTCCAGACCGCGTCCCCCTGAGACCACAATATCCGCCTCGTTAAGATTGACCTGGTCTCCTTCCAGGGCGACAAAGTTGCGCACCTTCACCCGGGACTGAAGCCGCTCCGGGGCGATACGGCAGTTGATCACCGCGCCGGTGCGGGCAGGATCAGCGGCCAGGGCCTTCATCACCAGCGGCCGCACGGTGGCCATCTGCGGACGGGTGTTGGGGCAGGCGATGGTGGCCATGATGTTGCCGCCAAAGGCGGGTCTGGTCTGCAGCAGGGCGCCGTCTTCCGGCTGGATATCGAGCTGGGTGCAGTCGGCGGTGAGACCTGTTTTCAGCGAGGTCGCCACCCTGGGAATAAAGGAGCGACCGATGGCCGTGGCGCCGGCCAGAATCACCTCCGGCCGGTACTGGCGGGCCAGGTCCTCCAGGGCGTTGCCGTAAGCCTCATCGGTAAAATCGGCCAGGGCCTGATCCTCGACCACATAGACCTGGTCCGCGCCATAGGAAATAAGCAAGGCCGGGATATCGCCCGCCTGGTCGGTGAGCAGCACGGCGGACAGTGGCACCTTCTTCAGGTCGGCCAGTCTGCGACCGGCGCCGAGCAACTCAAAGGTCACCGGCGCGACTCTGCCGTGGCGGCACTCGGCGTACACCCAGATGCCGGACCAGGCGGCCAGTCCATCTTTTTCTTCGCGCTCCCTGCCCTCGATCTTCAGGGCGCCGGCTTCACAGACATCCACGCAACCGCCGCACAGGGTGCAGTTTTCGTTTACCTCGGCAATCCCGTCAACCACGTGAATTGCATCAAAGGCGCAATTGGCCTCGCAGAGTCCGCAGCCGATACAGGCATCAATATCTATCAGCAACATAAAGCTAACACCATTCCAGCAGTTTTTCAGCCAACTGATCTACCTGTTCCTGTACCGTGCCCGCAATCATGCTGCGCTCACCCTTCAACTGGGGGGCAAAAACCCTGACCACCCAGGTGGGCGAGCCCTTCAGGCCCAGCTGGGCGACATCGGCATCGATTTCCGCGGCGGTCAGAGTGGTGATGGCGAGCTTTTTGGCCTTCATCTTTCCTTTCAGGGAAGGCAGCCGCGGTTCATTGATCTCCTTGACCACGGTGAACAGCGCCGGCAGCCCGACTTCCACCTCATCATAGCCGTCATCCATCAACCGTTCGACCACAAAACTCTTATCATTGACCTGGGCGATCCTGCGGACGCAGGTAACATAGGGAATGTCCATGCGCACGGCCAGCCCGGGCCCGACCTGGGCGGTGTCGCCATCGATGGCCTGCTTGCCGCACAGAATAAGATCCGCCCCGCCGATTTTCCTGATGGCCTGGGACAGGGTATAGGTGGTCGCCAGGGTATCGGCCCCGGCAAAGGCCCGGTCTGAAACAAGCACTGCCTCGTCGGCCCCGCAGGAAACGGATTCCCGCAGAATCTCCGCGGCCTGGGGCGGCCCCATGGTGAGCACAATCACCGTGCCGCCATGCTTTTCCTTGAGGCGCACCGCCTCTTCAAGGGCATGGCGGTCATAGGGGTTGATGATGGATTGCACCCCTTCCCTGGACAGAGTATTGGTCTTGGGGTCCAGACGGACATCCTTGGCGTCCGGGACCTGCTTGACACAGACGATAATCTTCATCAGGCTTTGGTGTACTCCTTGTTCAGTTCCTGACCAACCACGTTGCGCTGGATCTGGTTGGTTCCTTCATAAATCTGCAGAATTTTGGCGTCCCGCATCATCTTTTCCACCGGGTAATCCCGCATGTAGCCATAACCGCCGAGAACCTGCACCGCATCAACCGTGACCTTCATGGCCATATCAGTGGCAAACACCTTGCACATGGAAGAGGCTTTGGACATGTCTCTGGGGTGGGCGTCAATGTGCTTGGCCGCCGCATACACCAGCGAGCGGGCCGCCTCCAGCTGGATGGCCATGTCGGCCAGCATGTGCTGCACGGCCTGAAAAGAGATGATCGGCTTACCGAACTGCACCCGCTGCTTGGCATAGGTGACGGCCTCATCCAGGGCCGCCTGGCCAAGGCCGACGCCAAGGATGGCGATGCCCGGCCGGGACTTATCCAGGGTTTTCATGACGGTAATAAAACCGGTGCCTTCCCGGCCGATGAGCCGGTCTTTGGGAATGCGGCAGTCCTTGAAGATGAGCTCCCGGGTTGATGAGGCCCGGATGCCCAGTTTCTTTTCCTTGACCCCGTAGGAGAAACCCGGATCAGTGTCCTCAACGACAAACATGGAGGCGCCCCGCGGGCCTTTTGAACGGTCGGTGATGGCGATCACCGTGTAAATCCTGGCTTCACCGGCGTTGGTTATCCACTGTTTGGTGCCGTTCAGCACCCACTCATCACCATCGAGCACAGCGGTGGTCTGGATGCCTGAGGCATCACTGCCGGCATTGGCCTCGGTGAGGGCAAAAGCGGCCTTTTTCGAGCCCGTGGCGATATCCGGCAGATATTTCTGTTTCATTTCTTCGCTGCCGGCAATCATAATGGGAAAGGCGCCGAGGGCGCTGGCGGCAAAGGCGGTTGCCACACCGACGCAGCCGCGACCGAACTGTTCCAGGGCCAGGACGATCTCAAAGGTGCCTGCGCCGATGCCGCCGTATTGTTCGGGGATATAAATACCAAAAAGATCCGCCTTGGCAACAGCGTCGAGGATTTCAGTCGGAAAATCCTCGGATTCATCCAGGGCTGCGCGTTGGGGAATGATTAGCTCGTCGGCAATCTGCCTGGAGAGATCGACAATCATCTGCTGTTCTTCAGTCAAAAAATAATCCACAGCTTGCTCCTCAGCAAAGTTAGAATCAGATACATTTACCAGCGAAACAGAGCGGCGCCCCAGGTGAAACCTCCACCAAAGGCGCAGAGCAGGACAAGGTCGCCGGACTTGATATGCCCCAGCCGATTTGCCTCATCCAGGGCGATGGGGATACTAGCCGCCGATGTATTACCATATTTGTCCAGATTTATGTAGACTTTTTCACCGGCTATGCCCAGCCTTTCTCCCAGGCTTTTCAGGATGCGGATATTGGCCTGATGGGGAATAATCAGGCTGATGTCCTCAACCGGCACCTGCACCTGCTCGAGTACATTCGTGATAGCCATGTCCATGGAGCGCACCGCATACTTGAAAACATCCCGGCCGGCCATCTTGATATAGGAACCGTCATTGTCCTGGCAGGCCAGTTCCTTGTTCATGCTTGGCGCGCTGTCCATATAAAGCAGCTTGTAGAGGCTGCCGTCTGAAAAGAGCTTGCTGGCCAGCAGGCCGCGTTTGCCTGTCTTCCCGGTCACCACGCAGGCCCCGGCTCCATCACCAAAGAGAACACAGGTGTTGCGGTCCTCCCAGTTGACCCGGGCCGACAGGGTCTCGGCGCCGACCACCAGAATTTTCATGTCCGGCTCAGCTTTGATATATTTATCAGCAACATCGAGACAGTAGACAAAACCCGAACAGGCGGCATTGATATCAAGCGCAAAGGCCTTGGCGGCCCCGAGTTCCTTCTGCACCAGGCAGGCGCACGAGGGCATGCCCATGTCGGGGGTGATGGTACCGACAATAATCATGTCGAGGTCGCCGGGCGCCAGCCCGGCCATGTCCAGGGCCCTGGCCGCGGCTTTGGAGGCGAGCTTGGACGTCTCTTCTCCCTTGCCGGCAATACGTCTGTTTTTTATGCCCGTCCTGGTGGTGATCCACTCGTCCGTGGTATCCACCATTTTCTCCAGGTCCGCATTGGAGAGCACTCGCTCAGGCAGGAATGAACCAGTGCCCAGGACAATCATTCTTTTCATTTACGCTGCTCCCGCCGGAACCTGATTTTCGTCGAATTGCGCTAACGCCGGTCCTGTCTTTTCCAGCAATTCGAGAATGTGGCCATTGACATTATGTCTGGCCAGCCCGTCTGCCACCAGCAGGGCATTCTTGATGGCCACCATATTGGAGCGGCCATGGCAGATAACCCCCGTACCGTTGAAGCCGAGCAGGGGAGCCCCGCCATATTCGGCATAGTCGACCCGTTTCTTGAAATTGCCGAAGGCCTGCCGGGCGAGCAGATATCCCAGCCTCGCCTTGAAGGTTTTGCCGATTTCTTCCCGCAGCATGGATAAAATCGCTTCAGCCAGCCCTTCGCTGAGCTTCAGGCAGACATTGCCGACAAAGCCGTCACAGATAATCACGTCCACATCGCCGACAAAGGTATCGCGCCCCTCGACATTGCCGATGAAATTGAGCCCGCTGTTCTGGAAAAGGGCATGGGCGCTTTTCACCAGCGCATTGCCCTTGCCGCCCTCCTCGCCGATACTGAGCAGGCCGACCCGGGGTCTTTCAATGCCGTACATGACACGGGAAAAAGCGGAGGCCATCACCCCGAACTGCAGCAGATGCTTGGGGCGGCAATCAACATTGGCGCCGACGTCCATGACCACAACCGGCCCTTTCAGCGTCGGGAAAACACTGGCAATGCCGGGACGTGAGACATCCTTCAACCTGCCGAGAAATTTGACGGCAGCGGCCATGACCGCCCCGGAATTGCCGGGGCTGACCACTGCATCCACTTCACCTTTTTTGAGCAGCTCAAAGGCGACGACAACAGAAGAGTCTTTCTTTTTGCGAACGGCTTCGATGGGTGAATCGTGCATGGTAACGACCTGGGAGGTCGGCACAAAGCCAACCAGATGCGAGATGCCCTCTTTCTGCAGAGCGGGTTTAATCTGCTCCTCGCTGCCGACTATGGTAATCTGCACATCAGCCTCACGGACAGCCATCGCAGCACCGGCAACCATTTCTGCAGGACCACGGTCACTTCCCATGGCATCAAGAGCTATCCGCACGCAACTTCTCCTCTGGCCAAACGAGCACGTTTCTTGTTTAACTGAAGCAGGCTCTGCAATCCATTTTCCAGGTCATTCATCTTGAGGCCTGACGGCAGGCTATGGCTGCCGCACCTTCAGCCAGAGGAGTCTAGTCAATCTCTTCTTCGCCAAGATCGATTACTTTACGACCCTTGTAGGAACCGCAGCCGGAACAGAGCCGATGCGGCAGTTTCGGCTCACCACATTCAGAGCATGTGGAAATACCGGGTGCGGTCAATCCGTCATGGGAGCGACGGATTCTGGTACGGGAACGGGAGTGTCTTCTTTTTGGTAAGGCCATTATCTTTCCTCCAGACAACGAGTTTATGTGATAAAAAAAATCAACTGGTAAATTTAACTGCCAAACATCACCCCTTCAATCTGGCTAACACACTGAAGGGTGAAGAATTATCGGGCTGACATCGACATTTTTCATGATTCAGATTTGCCCCGCATCTGCTGCACATCCCACGGCACTCTTCGGAGCAGAGTTTTTTCATGGGCATGGCCAGATAGAGCTGCTGCTGCAGGAGATCGGTAATATTGATTTCACTGCTGTCCAGGATATCCACATCCATCTCGTTATCGTGACAGAAATGGTCTTTTTCCTCCACTTCGCTTACGCCTTCCGCCGGGAGCTCCAGCTCTATGCTGAACTCGGAATCAAGCGGCAGCTGAAAGGTGCCCAGACAACGGTCGCAGGCCAGGACAACGGTCGCGGACAGTATTCCGGTAACCACCACACGCTGCCCGCGTCTCTTCAGTCTGAGGGAGGCCTCCGCTCTTCCCAGCCGTTCAAGATCAGGCGGAAACCAGTGCGCATCCTCAACGGTAAGGGCCAAACCCTCTGCCGGAATCTCATAAAAATCAATCTTCACCAGACATGCTCCAAAAGGGATATATAGCAGGCAAAGGAACAAGAAATTATAGATAAAATTAATTTCTTGTCAAGAGCTTTCATTGCAGAGAATGGAAATAGAAAGGCAGCGAAGAAAAATGAAACGTAATCCGGCTAAAGAAGTTCCGCCAGCCTGGATCCCGTATGCTGCAGGCGCAGGCCGCAGACCACGACGATTTTCTTGAGAAGTTTGATGGCTAAGGCTGGTTGCTGCTCAAAGAGCTGCCGGGCCTTCTCGGAGTTAAGCACATAGGCCTGGGTTGCTTCCATGGCGGCAATGGTGACCGAATGCTTATGTGATGCCGCCACGGCCATCTCCCCGAAGAGGGAGCCCTTTTCCAGAATCGCCAGAATGATATTTTTACCCGGGAATCTGCCTTCACGCTTGACCACCAGCACGCCGGCAACCAGCAGCCCCATATACTCCATGGGATCGCCCTGCTGCCATACTGTCTCGCCCCGGGAAAAATGACGGGGTTCAAGATAGCTGATGAGCTGGGCTATCTCCTTTTCAGTGAAGTCAGGAAAGGCCTGCTGCAACTGGCGCTGCGCTGTCTGCGATTCCGGTGCTTTTCCCTGCGTACCTTGCATGCTGGCGCCTAGTGTCCCTCAGCCGGATTTTTCAGTTTTTCATCAAGCCGCTTCACCAGCCCGGCATAGTGTTCTTTCATGATAATGCTGTTGAACTGGCTGCGGTAATTCTGCACCAGGCTGACCCCTTCGATAACCACATCGTAAATCCGCCATCTGTCCCGGGCCATATAAAGCTTGTAACTGATCGGGATGTCAAGCTGGTTGTGTTTGATCAGAGTGGGAACCAATGATTTGTTCTGTCTTACCGATTCTTTTAGAAAAATGATCCGTTCATCTGAATAGGCTTCAATTTTATTGACATAGGCAGTTTCAATCAACTGGGAAAAAAGCTCGACAAACTGCTCCTGGTCCGTCGCGGTTATCCGCTTCCAATGCGGCCCCAGGGTCAATTTCGACATCTCCTTGAAATCAAAATGATGGCGGATGACGGTGAGAATCAGTTTTCGCCGGTACTGGCTGTTTTCCGGCAGTTTCAGCTGATCATCCTGCAGAATGGCCATCATTTCTTCAACCGCGCTCTGCATATACTCCGCCGGGCTGTTCAGACAGACGGCCTCCTCGACCTCGATCAGCAGGGCAAACAGACAACACAACACTATGGCCGCAGTATGCCGGCAGGCAGATAATTTATGCATAACAGAGCAGGCAATCATTAAATCAGGCGAACCAGGGGGCATCGGCCGGCATGCCCGGACAGCAGCCCCATGACCAGCGGGGAAGATTTCAATAAATTTTATTATTCTGGTTTGAGTCTTTGATCTTGCTCTGGCGATACTGGATATAGGCGTCGCGCAGAGAAATATAAGGATCGAATGACGACTGCAGAAACGCCTCGTAATCCCCGATGACCAGCGAGGTATTATTCACCTGCTGGCCGCCTGACAGGGCCAGGCCGTCATCCAGATCACTCTGCATGACCCAGCCGAGAGGACTCAGATAGGAGTCGCCGAATAAACCGACGGTATCACGCATGGTGGACGGCCCCAGCACCGGCCAGCAGAAATAAATGCCGTTGCCGATCCCCCAGTAGCCGAAAGTCTGGCCCAGATCCTCTTCCTTTATCTCAAGATCAAATACATCCTTGGCAGGATCGCCGAAACCCGCCACTCCGGCGGTGGTGTTAATGACAAAACGGGATGCCTCAATGCCGGCGTTTTTAAACTTTCCCTGCAGGACATTATTGACAAAACGGACCGGGAAAAGCAGATTATGGAAGGCATTGCGGATGCAGATGCGGAAATCCTGGGGCAGAACCGCGCCATAGGCCCGGGCTGCCGGCTTTAATGCCCAGAAATAAAGTTTGTCATTGAAGTGGAAAAAGAAACGATTGACCGGCTCCAGCGGGTCACTGACCTCTATGCCGCTCTCCTGCTCATCCAGGCCGTCCAGCTCGTCCAGGAAGGCGTCGTCAGCCATCTCCTCCTCTGCAGCCCATGCCGGCGACTGCAGGTGTCCCCCCAGCCAGCCGGGGTTGCCCCATCCGGAAACCAGCACCAGCAGAAACACGAGAACAGCGATTAATCTTGCATGCACCATATCTTTTATCACCATAATTCCCCGTTGTTGAATCCTACTGCTCTTTTTCCTCTCGATCCTTTTGTTTGTTTTCCTCAATTTTTTCTTCCATGCGCCTGACAAGCCCGTCATAGCCTTCTTTATTGATAATCCCCTCAAACTGTTGCCGGTAGTTCTGCACGAGGCTGACACCCTCGATAATGATATCATAGATCAGCCACTGCCCCGTATCTTCTTTTACCCGGTAAACAATCGGAATTTCCTGATTATTTTTCAGTATCTCACTGTAGACGATTGCCTTGTCGCCATTAACGATCTGTTTTTTGAAGCTTACCTGTTCATCGGAATAGGATTTAAGCCTGTTTATATAGGTGGTTTCCAGCACCTGGGAAAAAAGGGAAATAAACTGTTCTTTCTCCTGGTCGGTCCTCGCTCTCCAGTTAAGGGCCAGCACCCGCTGCGCCAGCTCATCGGCAGCAAACCTGCTTTTGACGATGCTGACGATCTCTTCTTTCTTGATTACCCATTGCTCGCCCGGAATGTCTCTGCGTAAAATCTCGACTATCCGGTTCACCGAATCCTGCAGCTGCTCAATCGGCTCATTAACGGCATGGCAGCGGACGGGATCATTGAGCAGAACAAAAATTGTCAGCAAGCAGGCCAGCAACAGGGGGACACTCTGCGGTTTCGTTATTTTTTCCATCCCTTTCATCGTTTCCCACTGAGAAGTTTCATGCCGGGCAACCGCGATCGATTCATAAAAAACAGGAAAAAGCCGTTGTGCAAAAATAACTGCAACAGAAAAAATGCTGCATAAGGGGCCGTAACGAAATATCCGGCAAAGTAATGGTTATTTCTTAACGGCCCCTGAGTGTTATACCTTACCAAATATATATTTACTGATCAACTCTTCAAGGTCAACGGCGGATTCCGTATCCGTGATCATCTCCCCCTCCTTGAGATAGGTCTCGGAACCCCCCTGGCTGATACGGATATACTTGTCGCCGATGATGCCCTGGGTCTTGATGGAGGCAATGGCATCCTCCGTGATCTCAACCTCATTGGCAAGATAGAGTGAGACCTCAGCCCGCTGTTCTTTGGTCAGCCTGATACCGGACACGGTTCCCACATTCACCCCGGCAATGGTGACCACCGCCCCTTTTTTCAAGCCCGACACGTTATCAAAATCAGCGAGCAGGGTATAATTCTGCCCTCTGGAAAAAATTGAAAATTCGCCGAACTGCAGGGAAATATAGGCAAAGGCGAGAAAACCGACGATCAGAAATACTCCCACGACAAATTCTATGTTGGCTTTTTTCATAGGTTATGTTCCATCTTTCTGCTTGAATAGATATGCCCCATGGTCTCGGTGGCAAAGGAAACAATCTGCGGTTCGCTGCTTAAGGGAATATCTTCCGGACTGGAAAAGACCACCATCTTGCCTTTATTCAACAGAACAACCTGATCAGCCAGATTAAACACCTTGGGAATATCATGGCTGACGATGATCGACGTATAGCCGAACTGCTGCTGACTTTTGAAAAAAAGCCGGTAGATATCCATGGTTATCTGCGGATCGAGACCGGTGGTCGGCTCATCAAAAAGCATGATATCCGGCTGCAGCATCAAGGCCCTGGCCAGGCCCACCCTTTTTTTCATCCCGCCGCTGAGCTGGGCGGGAAATTTATCTTCGTGTCCGTCAAGGTTGAACTGGGCAAGCATCTGCCTGACCCGTTGGGCGATTTCCTGACTTTTGAATTTTGTCCTTTCCCGCAGAGGCAAGGCGACATTTTCAAAAACCGTCATGGAGTCAAGCAGCGCGGCGCCCTGGAACAATACCCCGAATTTTTCCCGGACCTTGTTTAATTCCCGCAGTTTCATGCGGGTGATGTCCCGGCCGTTCACCAGAATCCGGCCGGAATCAGGTGCGAGCAGGCCAAGGATCAGCTTCAGGGTGACACTTTTCCCCTGGCCGCTGCCGCCGCCAATCACCGTGGTCCTGCCGAACTCAAAAGAAACGGACACATCATCCAGCACCCGCTGTTTACCGAATGATTTGACCACGTTATGAAATTCGATTATCGCAGGACTCATAGCATGATCGCCGTAATCAGATAATCCCAGATGAGCACCGCAATGGAGGAAAGCACCACGGCCTGGGTGGTGGCCCGGCTGACCCCTTCGGCGCCGAAGCCGGCGTTGCGGAGAATATGGACAAAATACCCCCGCCCGGTGCAGATCCAGACCACCAGCAGGGCAAAAACAAAGGATTTGACGATGCCGAGATTGATATCCTCGTTGACCACGCTCTGTTCGATGCCGCTGTAAAAGGCTCCCGGGTTTACCCCCAGCAGGACGACTCCGGCCAGATAGCCCCCGGCTATGCCGATGACATTGAAAAACTGGGTGAGAATGGGCAGGGAGATGATGGTCGCCAGAAATTTCGGGGTGATCAGATAGCGGAAAGGATTGACGGCCATGCATTCCAGGGCGTCAATCTGTTCGGTATTGCGCATGATGCCGATCTCGGCGCACATGGCGGAACCGGCGCGGCCGGTGACCATCAGGGCGGTGAGCACCGGCCCCAACTCGCGAATCAGACTCAGGGCCACCGCAGAACCGAGCATGCCTTCCGATCCGAATTTCCGCAGGGTATAGTAGCCCTGCAGGCCAAGTACCATGCCGGTAAAAATGGATATGAAGAATATCACGGCAAATGAATTTGCCCCGATAATGCGAATCTGCCGCACGGTCTCGCGGAAACGGAAGGGCCGTGAAAATACCCCCAGCAGGGCGGAAAGCAGGAAAAGCCCCATTCGACCCAGATCCCGGACCATATAGAGAAATGAATCTCCGAGCTTGGTTATGAGAGAAATCATTATTTTTTTTCGAAAATATATTTAGGGGCCGTTAAGAAATAATCATTGCTTTTCTGACTATTTCGTTACGGCCCCCTTATGCCGTTTACAGCATTGCACTGGTACAGTTATTTTTTGAACAACGGCTTAAATCGCGGGACAGCGCGACCGATGGAAATTCCTGTTTGCAAAAAAAACGCAATCCGCTTGACAGTCTTAAATTGTTTTAATAATAACTGTCAAGCATTTCTTGGCCAGCGGAACGCCAGACAGCGCAGCAGAAATATACATCAAATCAAAAAGTTACCAGCATAAACCTGCTTATGAAATTCGCCCTGATCGGCTTTAACTGCAGATTTACCCACTCCTGTCCGGCTCTTTTTTATCTGAGACAAGAACTACTTAAGAATATAGATGACGTTGCGGTAAACATCAATCAATTTACCATCAATGATCCCTATTATCCGACCCTGACGCAGATCAGCAGCTTCAAGGCAGACGCATTCTTTTTCTCCGTTTATATCTGGAACGCTGAGATTATTAAAAGAATAGTCAATGATCTTGCCAAAATGCAACCTTTTTCCCCTCTTATTCTCGGCGGGCCCCAGGCGATTGTTTTCAGGCGGAATGAACTTCCGGCTGCCTGCACGGTGGTCAGCGGTGAAATCGAAGGGGTGGATCGCTCCTTTTATGCGGATCTCAAAAATGGTGCGCTTAAGCTAAGCTACCAGGGCGGCAGATCGAGAGAATTTCCCGCCCCGTATACCCCGGACGACTTCAAGAATCAACTCGCCAAGCGCCATATATACTACGAATCAGCCAGGGGATGTCCTTATTCGTGCAGTTACTGCATATCTTCACTGGAACCAGGCGTCCGTTACAAGGACATGCGGCAGGTCCGCCGCGAACTGCGGGAGATTCTGGCCCATAAACCGCTAAGCCTGCGTTTCGTCGACAGAACCTTCAACGCCTCAGAGAAAAGGGCCCTGGAGATCTGGCAGTTTCTGCATGATGAAGCGACCAGGACCACTTTTCATTTTGAAATTGCGCCGGACCTCTTTTCCGAGGAGATGTTTGCCTTTCTGCAAACCATACCGCCGCAACTCTTTGAGTTTGAAATCGGCATTCAATCCACCCATGCGGAGACCCTTGCCGCCATCAAGCGGAAAAGCAGCGTCAGGCAGGCCCTGGAAAATCTGCAACGCCTGGTGGCCATCAATACCGTGCATCTGCATGTGGATCTTATTCTGGGACTGCCCCATGAAACCTTTGCCTCGTATGGCAAATCCTTCAACGATATCTTTGCCATCGGTCCCCATTATATCCAGATGGGCCTGCTGAAAGTCCTGCCCAACACCCCTCTCAGCAGACAGGTGGAGCAATTCGCCATCCAGCATTGCCACAGGCCTCCCTATGAGGTTTTGTCCACCGGCTGGCTGCCCCATGAGGAACTGGCTGAGCTTTTCTGGTTCGGAGAATGTGTCGAGGCCTTCTACAACAACCGGTATTTCCGGGCCTTTTTTACTTTTCTGCAGAGAAATAAGCGGGACGGTTTCCAGTTTTTTCTGGAACTGCTGGCGTTTTGCCGGAAGCATGATTTTTTCAGCAGGGCAAAGACCCAGCTGCTGCTGAGCCAGATTCTTGCTGATTTCATCCAGCATGATCCGCGGCGGGGATTACTGCAGGAGCTTCTCATTTACGACTGGCTGCGCTGCGGCCATCGTTTTCTGCCCGACCACCTCGGCCCGCACCGGTTAAAACAGCTGAAAGACCGGCTCTGGCTGGAACTGCCCCAGGATCTGCCTCCTTTTTACAACAATGTCAGTAGAAGCAATTTTTTCAAACAGTCACTGTTTGTCGGATTTTCCGGAGAAACTCTGCGCGAGCTGGGACTGACCGAAGGTGAGGACGGCGTTCTCTGTTTTCTGCAGGAAAAAGAGAACGCTCTGCTGGAATTACATAAGGTGGCGCTGCTTTACCGCTCTGTTCAGTCCCGGCAGCCTGAACCTGAAAAAACAGAGCGATCCGGCACGTAGCTCAGAAGAACTGCCTTGTTTTGCGGCTTCCCGGGGAGAGCTGCCTGAAATCACCTCCGCCGCTAAAAGGGGATCATGCCCTTACCCTGGCAAAAACCGTCAAGCAAAACCCACGGGCTGAAATGGCCTCAGGCATTACCCGTGACATGCCGCGAGATGAAATCATTGATCAGGGCTCTTTGCTGTTCCGTCAGATTTGCAAATTTCACCCCGACAACATTGCCCATCCTGGCGGCATCCTTTCCCGCAGAGGAGGGTTGCTCTTCCCAGGCAACGGTGACAGGAACCTCCCGTAAAAGGGTGCCTCCCAGCAGGATATCAACCGTTTTCTGTTTCTGGGCAAATGTTTCCCGGTCAAGATGCTTGAGATTAAGCGAAAAACCGCCGATGCCGATATCCACAATCTGTCTCATGCTGTCAGCTGTGTACATTACCGTCCCGACCGGCGCCTTGAACCGTTTCTGCGTCCTCTGTTCATCAGTCATATCCATCTTGCACCTCACTCAAAATATAATCCTTGCATCAGTTAATTTTCCACGGCAGGGCCAACATAGGAATAATCTCTATTATATGCAACATTTAATCCAATTGCAAGATAGGGATGCGGAATTAAAATTCTTAGTTATTCCAGGATTATAGGTACTGCACGGCCATATTGGTCTGCTAAGGCTGCGGGGCCGGAGAGTGATATGCCCATAACAAGGGGCCATACCTGCCCAAAGTCTGGTTATTGCACCACCATCTCGGAAAGAAAACGTATCCGGGCAGCTTTATTCTGACTGAACTCGACACCTTGAAAAGATCGCAGGATTGTTGTTGATATCAGCGGGGTGCCAGACTGGCAGTCATCAGGGAATCCCGCTGAGCGGCCTCCCAATTGCTTGTCAACAAAGGGTATGAGGGATGAGTGGATATTGGCGCAGCCCCATCTGCTTCTCAGGAGCAGCGGAGCAGGAGCGGTAAGATGATGAGGGAGAAATCCGCGGACAGCGACTCAGTTCACCAGCCAGACGGCAATGCCGTTCACTGTTCGCAACACCTGGCCGGACACCCCGCCGAAAATCCCCTTGGGCTCATCCGGCCCGCGTCGGCCCATCACGATTGTTCCGTATTTTTTCTCGCCAAGTTCATGGATGATATCAAGGGCAGCCACCGGCCCCCTGCTGACCTCTACCCTGCTGACCCTGGTCATGTCAAAACCGTTTTCCCGCAGCAGCTGTTCAGGGCCGCGGAAAATGGCATCAGGCCCGCTCAGATGCTCATCGCACCACTGCCTGCCCCAGATATCACAGAACTTGTCCAGGCCCAGTATTTTTTTCGGGGTAAGCCAGGAAAGGGAATGAAACAGGGCAATCTCGATGTCCGGCACATTGGCGAGCATGAAGCCCAAATGGTCGACCGCCTTCAGGGTTCTCCATGAGCCGTCGACCGGGACCAGGAAACGACGGGAATCAATTTCGCCGTCAATAATCCAGATCGGCACATTGAAACATTTTTCCAGAATGGTGGTGGTGACGCTTCCCAGGACAAGCTCCTGCAGCTTGCCGAGCCCTCTTCTGGCGATAACCAGGGCGTCATAGATCCCCTTGTGCATCTCGTGGATAAGGTCATTGGCAACGCCGGTACGGGAGAGCTGCATGGCAGAGGTTACCTGCTCTTCCTTCAGACCATGGTGGGTGAGAAATGCCGTTTCCTCCCGCAGATGCTTTTTGGCCAGATTGATTTTGTTTCTTGCCTCCGGACTGAGCATGTTCATCTTGTCCTCTTCGTTAAGCCATTCGGAACTGGGAGGCAGGGAACCTGAGACGATAGTGATCAGATGGATGGAGATATCCTCATGTTCACCGAACAATTTACTCAAATAATGGATTTCATTAAGTGAGCAATAAGAACCATCGACAGCTACCAGTATCTTTTTCTTCATTTCGCCAACTTCATCATTTGAATTTTACAGTTAACTGAGTCGTAAACGCAAAATATCTGCTACGTGCAAAAACAGAACCCGGTGGTCGTACCGCGCCGGTAAACTGTTTGCATAACATACTGGGGAAGCAGCGAGAAACACGAGTGAGCCATGTGGTTAAATACAATGGCCCATCAAGCTATGTCAAGACAATTAAAGGAAATATTCACGCTAAACAGGCGAGCAGGATCCATGGGGAAATCATTTCATTTCTTCCAGCACATGCCGCTGCTGCATGCGTTCCCCGGCATGCCGGGCCACAGGGATGGGCTGGCGTTTGTCGCGGTCAAGCCCGCTGACATACATGGCCGTGGAGATGGTCCCCGGGGTGGGGGTAAAATCCTGGAATTGCCGCACCGAGAGCCCCAGGTTGCGCACATCCCCGGCCAGGGCCTGCATGTCGGCCAGGGTGCAGCCGGGATGGGCCGAGATAAAATAAGGGGTAAAAACACACTGCTTCCTGTTTTCCCGGCCAATCTTCCGGCACAGGGCCAGAAAGGCGGGCAGCACATCCGGCCCATGCTTGTGCATCAGGCGGAGCACCCGGGCCACCGTATGTTCCGGCGCGATCTTCATGGCGCCCGGGGTGTGGTCGAGCAGCAGTTTTTTAAGCAGCCGCGGGGTTTTGAGAAGCAACTCCATCCGCAGACCGGAGGAGACAAAGACATTTTTCACCTTTGCCAAGCCGCTTACCCGCTCAAGCAGACTGAGGAAAGCCCCTTCATCAACAAGCAGATGACGGCACACCGCCGGATGCAGACAGTCATGGCGGCTGCACTCCCTGCTCCGGCAGCCGGTCCCATAAAGGTTGGCGGTCGGGCCGCCGAGATCGCTTATCGTGCCCCGGAAATCAGCCATGCCGGTAATCCGCTCCACCTCGGCGGCAATGGAATCTTCGCTTCTGCAGGTCACAACCGGCCCCTGGTGCCTGGAGATGGCGCAGAACGAGCAGTTGCCGCAACATCCTCTGACAATGGTTACCGAGTGGCTGATCATGCGAAAGGCCGGCACGTCGCCTGCTGCCGGATGGGCCTTACGGCTAAAGGGCAGGCCGTAGAGGCTGTCCATTTCCGCGGTGGTAAGCGGCGCGGCCGGAGGATGCTGCACCACCCACATCGCCTGTTGTTTCTGCAGCAGCAGAGAGTGGCCAAGTGAGCGGGCATGTTTATCGATCAGCAGTTCAGCATTGAGAAAAGCCGCCCGGTCCTGTTCGATTTCCGCCAGCGACGGCAGAAAAACCTGGCCCTCAGCGGCCATAGCCTGCTGCTGGGCCTCGGTCAATCGCTGGCAGGTGCCGGCTATGCCCGCCAGATCACGGCCGGCGGCCAGCCGGCTGGCCACCTCCACCACCGCCCTTTCACCCATGCCGTAGACCAGCAGATCAGCCTTGGCATCGGTGAGCACCGAGGCCCGCAACTTCTCCTGCTGGTAATCATAGTGCACAAAGCGGCGCAGCGAGGCCTCCAGCCCGCCGAGAATGATCGGGATGGCCCCAAAGGCGCTCCTGGCCAGATTGGCATAGCGGATGGTGGCGCGGTCCGGCCGGCGCCGCTCGTTTTTCGAACGGGACTCGCCGAAATAGGGATAGCCGTCAGGCGAGTACTGATCAACATCGCGCACCCTGGCGTTGCCCGAATAATTGGCCACAATGGAATCAAGATTACCCGCGGTTATCCCCCAGAACAGACGCGGCGGGCCGAACTGTTTGAAATCATCAGGGGAATCATGGCGGGGCTGGGACAAAACCGCCACCCGCAAGCCGTTTGCCTCAAGCAGCCTGCCGATCAGGGCCACCCCAAAGGCAGGGTGGTCCACATAGGCGTCGCCGGTGACCAGGATGACATCCACCCCATTCCAGCCGCGGGCCCGCATCTCTGCGGCGCAGGTCGGCAACAAAGAGGCGGTTTCCGCTACGGGTCTGTGATCCGCCATGGGCTCAGCTCCTGGAGGCGCCGTTACCGACCCGCGCACCGACCCTGGGAAAGAGGCTGATATCGGTGTGGGGCAGGAACAGGGAGGCCACGTACTGCTCTTTGAAATTCGCCACCTCGGAAAGCTCAAAGCTGGTCATTTTCTGCACCACCTCAACCACGTGCTGCCGGATATGGTTGCTCAACTCACTCATGCGGGCCCCCATCAGGGCGCCGTTGCCCACATAAAGGATCCTGTCCGGGTCGAACTCGGGCAAGAGGCCCACGGTCATGGCGCTGTCAAGATCAATGTACGAGCCGAAGGCGCCGGCCAGAATGATCTGTTCCAGGTCGGTGACCGCCAGCCCGACCTCCTCGACCAGGGTTTTCACCCCGGCATAGATAGCCGCCTTGGCCCGGATAAAGTTGCCGATGTCAACTTCATTGATGACAATATCCGCGTCAATGCCCGCCTCCTCCTGCCAGACCAGCACAAATTCCATGCCGCTTTTCCCCTGCCGGAGGCGGGCAGTGGCGAGATCACGGGCAAACCTGCCCCGCTGGTCGATAATGCCCTTTTCAAAAAGAGCGGCGACAATGATCAGCAGCCCGGAACCGCAGATGCCCACCGGCGGCTTTCGGCCGATGGTGATATTCATCGGCTCAAAGGTGAGCGGATCAATGCTGAAATCGGTAATCGCCCCGTCGGCCGCCCGCATGCCGAAGGTAATCCCCCCCCCTTCAAAGGCCGGCCCGGCTGAACAGGCCGCGCAGACCAGCCACTCCCGGCTGCCGATGACTATTTCGGCGTTGGTGCCGATATCGATATACAGGGTCACCTTGTCGGTGCGGTACATGCCGGAACCCATGACGCCGGCCACAATATCGCCGCCCACATAGCTTGAGATGGCAGGATAGAGCAGGGCAATGGCATGGCTGGACAGCTGCAGGCCCAGATCGGTCGCCCGGATGGGCGGGAAGAAGGTGCTGACCGGCACATAGGGGGCGCGCCTGATATTATGCGGTTCCAGCGACAGGAAAAGATGGGTCATGGTGGTGTTTGCCGCAATGGTGACGGAATCGATTTCATCCCGGTCAATAGCCGCCTCAACCAGCAGCCTGTCCACGATTTTATTGATGGTGGACGCCACCAGCTCCTGCATCAGCTCGGCGCCCTTCGGTTTTTCCGCATAGATGATGCGGGAGATCACATCCTCCCCGTAGCTGAGCTGGCCATTATAATCGCCGGCATTGGCGAGAATCCTGCCGGTATGGAGATCGATGAGCTGTCCCCAGATCGTGGTGGTGCCGATATCAACCGCCAGCCCGAAATTGCGGTTGACCCAGTTGCCTGACTGGATGTTGACCATATGGGTCTTGCCGCTCGGATGGACGGGGCGGGCCAGGGTGACGGTGACGTTGAAATCCTTCTCCCGCAGGGCCTTTCTGATCTTGCGCAGCACCGCCAGGCTGATGATCAGGCCATGCTCGTCATACTGATTTTTCAGGCCCTGCACGATGCGGCCGGCATCCGCCATATTGTCCGTCAGGGAGGCCGGGGGAAGTTCCAGGGCCACCTTTTCCACCGGCGGAGAAAAAAGACCCTCCCGCCGCAGCTCCTCAATGTCAAAATGATGGGCCAGGGCCCGATGGCGGCTGATCACCCCATCGGACAGGCCACCTTTCTGCATGGAGGATGACAGGGGAATACGTACGGTCACGTTTTCCGTGACCGTGGAGGAACAGGCCAGCCGCAAACCCCTGGCAAAATCGCCGGCGCTGATCTTCTCGCTCCTTTCTCCGGCAACCATGCCGCGCTCGAGCTGAATCCGGCATTTTCCACACACCCCGCTGCCGCCGCAGGAGGCATTGATATGAATGCCGGCCCGGCGGGCAACCTCGATGAGAATCTCCCCTGCTTCGCAGTCAACCGTCCGTCCAGCCGGCTCAAATGTAACCTGTACTTTTTCCCCCATCAGCGCGCACCCTTAACAGCAGTGAAATATATCCGGTTATGCATCCTGTCCCATGGCTGCCAGGCCAAATTTCCCAGTCAATAAAGCATACAAGTTTTTGCAAGGCCTAACCTGCTGATTTTTCGCACAACTCAGACCATCAACGTCATTTTCATCTGCCTGCTGCCCATTTCATCTGTTGTCTTTTACCTATTATATGTTTAAATTCCCCAAACGGTCTCATTTTCCCTTGACCATTTTAGCAACATATTCTTTTACATGAAACATAGCGACCAAAAACTTGCAGTTGCCTACCCCTGCGTGTGGCTTTACAAAATCATCGGCAGCGAAAAAGAGGCGCTGATCGCTGCGGTCAGGGAAATCCTGGCGGACTCCGAGCACACCCTCACCTTTTCCAATGCGAGCAGCAAGGGGAAATACATCTCTTTCAACCTGGAAGTAACTGTTCATTCCGAAGAGGCGCGGAACTTTTTTTTCTCCGCCCTGCGGCAGCACTCTTCCATCAAGATGGTGCTCTGAGATGATGAACCCTCTTGATGTGCTGAAACGGACGCCGAAATCCAACTGCGGCCAATGCGGCTATCCGGCCTGCCTGGCCTTTGCGGCCAATGTTGCCAGAAGCGGCGAAGATCCGCGGAAATGCCCTTACCTCAATCTCGACGGACTGACTCTGGCCCCGCAGGAGAGCGCCTCGCTTGACAAAATGGGCGAAAAGCATGATCTGGAACTGGTCCGCCATCTGCAGGCCAAAATCCGCGATCTCGATTTCAGCGCCATCGCCGCTCCCCTCGGACTGTCGCTGGCCCCGGACGCCCAGGACGTTTTCGTCTTTTCCTATCTGGGACAGAACGTTTTCCTCAGCAAATCACAGATCCTGATCAACGGCGAGGAACCGGAAGATCCCCGGGATCAGATACTCCTGTATAATTATGTCCATTCCGGCGGGGCCGCTCCTCCCTGCGGCATCTGGACAGGTCTGGAAAGTCTGCCCAATTCGATCTCCAAGATAAAAACCCTGGCCACCTACTGTGAAAACCGCCTGGCGCAGCTTTTTACCGGCCAGGCAGACCAAACCATCCTGGCTCTCTGCGCCCGACTGGGCGGCACTCCGGTGCCGGAAGCGTCAGCCTCTGCCGCCGCCATCATCCCGGTGCTGCCGCGCCTGCCCCAGCAGCTGCTGTTCTGGGATGAGGAACCGGAAGACGGTTTTGCCGCCAGGGTAAAAATCCTTTTTGATAAAAACGTGCTGGATTACCTTGATCTGGAATCCCTGGTATTTTCCTCTGAGCGCATGGCGGACCGGCTCATGCTCCTTTTTCCCCAGGCACCATGAAAGGGACGGCCACCGACAGAAAACCCCTGGCCGAACGGATGCGGCCCCAGCAGTTAGGCGACTTTGTCGGACAGGCCCATCTGCTCGGCGAGGGGAAAATTCTCTGGCGCCTGCTGGATGAAAACCACCTCCCCTCCCTGCTGCTCTGGGGACCGCCCGGCACCGGCAAAACCACCCTGGCCAGAATTCTCGCCAGATCAACCGAATCCCATTTCATCTTTTTTTCCGCGGTGCTGGCCGGGGTCAAGGAAATCAGACAGATTATCGATGAGGCGCGCCAGAAGCAACTCGCCGGCATCGCCACCATTCTCTTTGTCGACGAAATCCACCGCTTCAACAAGGGCCAGCAGGACGCCTTTCTTCCCCATGTGGAGAGCGGGCTGCTCACCCTGATCGGGGCCACCACCGAAAACCCCTCGTTTCAGATCGTGGCCCCCCTGCTCTCCCGCTGCCGGGTGCTGACCCTGTCTCCACTGACGCCCCAGGATCTTGAGCAGATCCTGCAACGGGCCCTGCGCGACGAAAAAAACGGGCTGGCCAGCCTGCACCTGGATTTTGCAAAGGAGGCCATTGAGCATCTGGTAGCCATGGCGGACGGTGATGCGCGCAGACTGCTGAACAGCATGGAAATCGCCGCCTCTCTGGCCGTACCGGATCAAGACGGCACCAGAACCGTCACCCTGGCCATGACGAAGGACGCCTTCCAGCGCAACAGCCTGCGCTATGATGCCGGCGGCGAGGAACACTACAACCTCATTTCCGCGCTGCATAAAAGCCTGCGCGACAGCGACCCCGACGGCTCGCTCTACTGGCTGGTCCGCATGCTCCGCTCCGGGGAGGATCCCCTTTACATTGCCCGGCGCCTGATCCGCTTTGCCTCGGAAGACATCGGCAACGCCGACCCGCAGGCTCTCACTGCCGCCTTGCATGCCAGGGAATCCTACCATATGCTCGGCTCTCCGGAAGGAGAACTGGCCATCGCCCAGGCAGTGCTCTATCTTGCCACCGCCCCGAAAAGCAATGCCACCTATGCGGCCTACAACAAGGTTGTCCAGGATATCGAACGGACCGGCAGTCTGCCTGTGCCCCTACACATCCGCAATGCCCCGACCAGGCTCATGAAGGAACTTGGTTACGGCAAAGGTTACCAGTACGCCCACGACTCACCCTCTGCTCTGGTCGATCAGGATCATCTTCCGGAGGAACTCCGCGGAGCACGCTATTACGAACCGGCAAACAGGGGGCACGAGGCAGTGATTAAAGACCGACTGACCAAGTGGAGACAGATCCTGTCACAGCGGAAGACCAACACCTGAAGGAGAAAGCCATGACCATTTGCCTGCGCCTGCTCGCCATCATTTCCCTCCTGTTGCTGCCGGCAACCCTTATTGCCGCGCCTGCCACGGGGGAAATCACGCTTTTTTACAGCAATGATGTGCATGGCGCCACCGAACCCTGCGGTTGAAAATCGAAACAACTGGGCGGGCTGTCCAAAAGAAAAACCCTATTCCGGCAACTCGAAGAGAAACAGGACCATGCCCTGTTTCTTGACGCAGGCGCCTTTCTGTTTGACAAGAGCAAATTTTCCCCGGGCCGCCATCTGGACCTGGCAAAAATCAATGCGGCGGGCATGGTGGACGCATACAACCTCCTTGGCTACGACGCAGTCGGGGTTTCCCGGACTGATCTGGCCGGCGGCATGGATTTCTTAAAGCAGTTACAGAAAAAAGCAAATTTCACCTGGCTGAGCGCCAACCTGGTTGACAAAAAAAACACCCCGCTTTTCACCCCCTTTATCATCAGAAAGAAAGCTGGGCTGCGCATCGCCATTCTCGGCCTTACCGGCAGCGGTGCGGCCAATGAACCCCAGGAACGTGAAAACTATCTCATCCTTTCCTGGCAGGATCTTCTGCCAGAAACCATGAAGGAAATCCGCAAACAGGCCGATCTTGTCATCCTGTTGTCCAGTCTATCCCCCCTGGAAAACGAACTGATCAGCCAGCAATTCCACGACATCCATATCATTATTCAGGCAGGGATGTACTCCCATAATCAGAATCCTGTCCTGGCCAATAACACCCTGATCTGTCAGGCGGAAAAACAGGGGAAATATATCGGCCAGTTGCGGATCAACTGGCACAAAACCGGCAGGTGGACAGATGAAACGACAGATGCGACCTTCAGCAAGAAACAGGAACTTGAGCGGCTGACCTGGCAGATAAAGAAGCTGGAAAGTCAGGGCAACCCGGAAATTGTCTTCGCGGACACGCCAGCGACCCTGCAGGGTTATCACAAGCTTGTCGAACGTAGGAAGGCCGTTGAAAAGGAAATCACCGACCTGCGCCCAAACATGGGGCAGAGGCAGCAAAGCTCCACCTTTAACAATACCTTTCTGGCCATAGCGCCAAATCTTGACGATGATCCGGATATGGAAAAAATCATTGATAAAACCAGAGCCGAGATTAATGCCCTCGGCAGAAGCGGCAGCAGTAACGGTACCCTGAGTGACTATGTGGGCAGTGAGGCCTGCATGAAATGCCATCATGAAATTGGCGAGAGGTGGCAACAGACCCGCCATGCCCATGCGTATGAAACCCTGGTCCGAAAAGAACAGCAGTTCAACCTCAAATGTCTGCCCTGCCACGTCACGGGCGTTTCCATACTTGATAAAAACCCTTCCGCAGCTCTCTCGCTCCCCGACTCCCTGCACAACGTCGGCTGCGAAACCTGTCATGGCCCGGGGATGGCCCATTCGGTAAACCCGGACGAAGCAAAGCTCCACGATTCCCCGGATGCCTACATCTGTCTGCAGTGCCATAGCTCTGAGCATGATGGGGCATTTAATTTCGAACAGGATAAAAAACTCGTGCATTGACAGGAAACAGCAAATGTTACCCGGCTGCTGGCAGCCATTTACCGCAGGCTCAGCTGACAGTTTACGGTTGGTGGATGGCAGCATTGCATAAAGAAACAACCCGAACCGTGAACGCTTATAAGGGGGCATAAAAAAAGCCGCGCATCCTTCGCAGGACGCGCGGCTTTTTTTATGTGCAGGAACAACTTATACGATTTTGCCTCGCCTTTACGGCTCTTTATGCCGTCTTGACGTGACTAAATGTTCAAGTTGTTTTTTTGCTCAAAGGCTTAGCAGCCGAAAGCTTTCTGCAGGTTCGGGATGGTCTGTTTTTTGCGGCTCATCATGCCAGGGATCCACATTGCGTTGTTGGACAGTTTCGCATTGAAGGCCTTTTCAATGAGTGAAGGATCATCGGAGAGGACCACCAGGTCAGTGCCTTCCTTGACAACGTCGGTGAGCATCAGCAGTACGGAATGACGTCCATCGGCTTTCACCTTCTCCATTTCCTTCATCAGATCGCCACGAATGGCGGCAACCTGATCCAGGGTGGCAAGTTCGAGCTGGCCAACACCAACTTTGCTGCCCTTCATGTCGAAATCCTTGTAATCGCGGAAGAGCAGATCCTTGGCCGGAATGCCATCAACGGAGGATTTGGCTTTGAGCATCTCCATGAACAGTTCGTTCATGTCGCTGACCTCGGCGACCTTGGCAAGCTCAGCACAGGCTGCCTTGTCGGCCGGGGTGCAGGTGGGGGACTTGAAGTTTACCGTATCGCTCAGGATGGCGGCCAGCATGATGCCGGCAATATTTTTGGGGATGGCGATGCCCGCGGTTTTGTACATCTCATTTAAAACGGTGCAGGTGCAGCCAACCGGCTGTGCATAAAAAAAGATGGGGTTGTTGGTGGTGACATCGCCGATCTTGTGATGGTCAACAACGGCAACCAGCTCCGCTTTCATGATATTTGCCGGGGCCTGAATGATATCACTGTGGTCAACCAGCGCGACTTGCTTGCCTTCTGCATCCTTCATCATCTCGGGGGCGGCCAGACCGAAACGGGCAAGGAGTGTTTTGCTTTCAGGGTTTAAACTGGCGGCATCGGTCTGCATGCAGGCAATAGCGTCCTGTCCCTGGGCTTTCAAAAAATTCGCATAAGATATTGCTGCAGCAACGGAATCAGTGTCTGGATTAGTATGGCCAATTACACAAATAGACATGGTACAAACCTCCTTAGAAACAATTTTGAATTTCTCCTATACAACTTGCCAATGCTGGGGTAGACTGATTGCTAAACCCTGACGGGCAGGGCATGTTAAGCAAGTTACCGCTTGCGGAAATTCATTTCCCTTTTCTGATGGGAACTTACTTAACCTAAATGGTGGCAAAAGATAGTTCGATAACCGCTCTGAGTCAAGAGCAAAATGAATCAAGCCTCATTTTCCTGTATCCGAAACGGCTGTTTCAGGCGCTTTCTTAAATCAGTTTTGCCAATCTGAAAACAAATCCGTTTGCAAAAAGCTGCCAGACAGAGAAATAGAGATTCAGTAAACCGAAACAGGAACCGTTTGCATGGCTGATGTCATATCGAAAAAAGTACTCGTTGCCGAAGACAATGCGGTTGTCCGGAAAGGACTTACCAATTTCCTGACCAAATGGGGCTATACCCCGGTGGAGGCGGAAACCGGCGACATTGCCTTAGGTATTCTTGAGAAAGATCAAGGCGTGCGGCTGGCCATACTGGACTGGAATCTTCCCGGACTGAGCGGCCTGCAGATCTGTCAGCAACTGAGAATACGGCCGCAGATACCCTATGTCTACATCATCATGTTCAGCGCCCGGAAATCAAATGAGGAAAAGATTCTTGCCCTGGAAGGCGGGGCTGATGATTATCTCATTAAACCATGTAAACCATCCGAATTGCGCGCCAGGCTCGGTGTTGGGCGGCGCATCATCGAAACCGCCTTATCCTGCTCG
This sequence comes from Desulfurivibrio sp., assembly GCA_003605035.1. Taxonomy (GTDB): domain Bacteria; phylum Desulfobacterota; class Desulfobulbia; order Desulfobulbales; family SURF-16; genus SURF-16. Next base: position 822 of record QZKJ01000118.1, on the reverse strand, counting down.
CCTCCACCGGCGGCAGAGTAAAAAGATCCCCTGCCGTTCAGCCAGCTACCGGAAGAACTTTCTCGAATGAAAAATACCTGATCAAGGTCTGATGACAGTTAAAGCGATTATTTTTGATCTGGACGGCACCCTGCTCAATACCCTTGATGACCTGGCGGACTCAATGAACCGGGTACTCATGCGGCTGGGTTTCCCCACCCACCCGACAGCCGCCTACAAATATTTCGTTGGCGATGGCATCGAAAAACTGGCCAGCCGTGTGCTGCCCGAGGCGCAGCGGAACACGGTGACGGTGAAAATCTGCGTGGAAGAGATGCAACAGGAGTACGGGGAGCACTGGCGGGACAAAACGTGCCCTTATGCAGGGATAAATGACATGCTGCAGGCTCTGACAAAACGGGGCATCAGCCTGAACATCCTCTCCAACAAGCCGGACGCGCTGACTCAGCTTACCGTTGCCTCTTTTTTCCCCTCGTACGTCTTTGCCAATGTGGCCGGGGCAAAAAAAAATACCCCCAAAAAACCCGACCCGACAAGTGCGCTGCATATCGTCAAGTCACTGGTTCTCTCCGCGGATCAGTTTCTCTACCTGGGAGACACCAGTACCGACATGGAGACAGCCAAAAATGCAGGCATCTTAGCCCTTGGGGCTCTTTGGGGTTTCCGTACCGCTTCAGAACTGCAGGCAAGCGGTGCTCAAGATCTTCTTGAGCACCCACTTGACATCCTGCAGCATATCTGAAATTACATGGAAAGTCTTTCAGCTTCTTTCTGCTTGCGGATCTCGCAGGCCCTTTTAAAAGCCTTTTCCTTCCCGTGTTT